>NZ_JAAQRO010000022.1 GCF_012070565.1 Anaerosporobacter faecicola | reverse complement strand
TTTCGTATTTTGTTTGTTGTGGTGACTACATTATACTTCAAAAAGGGAGGTCATTGCTCTTTTTATTGCAAACTCCCATAAAATCGAGGTTTATACAATAAAAAAGGTAGTAAAATTTGACACTACCATTTTATTATAAGGGGATAACATATGAAAAAAGAGATTGAAGAAAAATTAGAGAACGTATTTGGAGTAGACATTGATAAGATTCATGTGAAGTTATGCAGTGAGGGAGACGTAAATACTTCGTGGATTGCTCGCTATGAAGACCAGACTTGTTTCATTAAAGAGCAAGGGCAAAATAATCTGCCTACTCTTTATGAAAACCAGATTGCCCGCGAAATGATTGGAACAAAACTGTGCAGAGAACAGGGAATACCATGCCCTGATATCATTGCATGTGATCTACAGAACAAGTTCATTATTACAGAGTTTCTTCCATATGAGATGGTTGGACATACATGGGAAAACATGGGAGAACAGCAACGACTAGAAATCAAGACACAAGCTTTAAAGCTTGTTGAGAAGATGAACCAGATTACTTTCGATCAGTTTGGTGCAGTATATAGTGATGGAAATATTTCACAATACAAAGAGTGGACAGACTCTTATCGGAATATTGTTGGGATTGCACTAGCAGATTGTAGAAACTTTGGAAGCTTAACGCAGGGGGAATCGGATCATATTATGGAAATTGTTGATAGAAACAGTGAGGAACTGAAACAATCATCAACTGCAAAAGCGGTATTTGCTCATCTTGATTTCCACTGGAACAATATATTCTGGGATGCACAAACCCAACAGATCAAAGGCGTCATAGATTTTGGAAGTTCTCTTAGTGTACCAGAATATATGGGATACTATCGTTTGGATGGTGGATTTTTGTATGGAACAGAAAGATTTTATGACAAGAAGCTTACGTGCCCAATAAACATGTTGGAGTGCGAAGTACAATGTGCAGACCTATTAAATACCTTGGATTACTTTACATTTCTCTCCTATAAGAATCGAGATTTTGAGTGGGAGAAGAAGCATCTGTTAGGAAAGTAAGTGATATGGGTACACACGGTCTTTTATGAGATCGACGCTAAGAAATAATTCGATTGTATAAAACTCTGTAGTATCATATAATAAATATTGGAAATTTATTAAAATAAATGTGAAATACGGAGGGACATTATGAATGAAAACAAACACAAGGTACTAGGCAACATCATTGTTGCACTTGTACTGGCAGCAGGAGTTATTATTTCAGCAGTAATCGGGGTGAATGGGATTGTGAAGATCAAGACTGATCGGACCAACATCATCGTAACCGGTTCCGCAAAACAGCAGATTGTATCCGATTTGATCGTGTGGACGGGATATTTCCATTCACAGAATAAGGTATTAACGGATGCATATACGGATTTGGAAAAAAGCAGAGAAAAAGTAAGCAAGTACTTAACGAGTCTAGGAATCACAGAGGATGAAGTGGTGTTCTCTTCCATCAGCACCAATACATATTTTTATAATGATGAGTATGGAAACAGCACGAATGAAGTGGATTATTACGATCTGAGTCAAACAGTGACCATTACGTCTAGTGATATTGATAAGGTAACTGATATCTCAAGAAGTGCAACGGAACTTCTTAATGATGGTGTACAATTTCAGTCTTATGACCCACAATATCTATATACAAAGTTAGCTGATATTAAGGTAACAATGCTTGCAGAAGCTACCAAGGATGCAAGAAAACGAGCAGAGATGATCGCAGAGAATGCAGGAAGTAAATTAGGTGACTTAACCTATGCCGATATGGGTGTTATGCAGATTACCCCACTGTATTCCAACGAGATATCCGATTATGGTATGAGTGATACAACGTCTTTGGAAAAAGAGATTACAGCTGTTGTACATTGTACATTTACGATTAAGAAATAGTGCTGAAGGGCAATACAAAAGGACTCCAATGTGGAGTCCTTTTGTACAATTATTTCATTATTCGTATACCGGCTATAACATCAGCTGGAATTTCAAATTCCACACTTCCCATATACATTGGAGCAACTTCTCCTTCGTCAAAGCATATAACCAAGTTATTCTGCGCATTTATATAAAAGGAGTTATTTTCTTTAATGCTCTTGAAATCCCAATCAGGCATATCTGAATCAATCCAATAAGCAACATCTTCGGATTTCATTTGTTCTCGCATCTGTTCTTTGATATTCTCACTAATGATAGTTTGATAATCCGCATCTTTTTCAAATAGTTCTGATAATTCTAAGCGTTCACCAGTTGTTAAGTCAATGGTATAGTAATATGCCCATTCAGCACCACTTCCTGCAGCTTGATAACAAATCAGTTTCAATGTGAAATAATCTTTGGTTGTGGCAATAACCTCAGATTTTACTTCCATACTTTGATAACCAGCTTCCTCTTTCTTACTTTCCTCGAATTCTTTCACCAATTGATCGGTGATTTCTTGGATTTCTGTATTGATCTCCTGGGTCGTTTTCTCGAGAGTCTCCTTTGTTGAACTATCTGTAGTTGTCACAGAATTCATATCTTGGGCTGTGTCGCCAGAACTAGATTCTGAATTGGCGTCGGCTGATTCATTCGTAGAATTGTCGGTTACAATCAGTTCAGGTACGGTAATTTTCGCTTCATTCCGATCATCCTCGTATTGGTAATCTCGAAATGTTACGACATCTACAAATTCCCCAATCACTGGAATCTTCTCCATTGCATTTGCAATATTTTTGGATAGGTTTGGAGACGCAACGAATACAATTGCAACACCTGCAGCTGTAAGAGCAACCCTTTTTATATAGTGGGGTTTCATTTGTGCCTTTTTATCTTTTTTTGCTTGTTCTATGTTCTCTTTCATCTGCTTCACCTGCTCCTCTGACATGGATATCTCCGTATATGTTTTCTTTAGCTGTTCCAATTCTCTATTCATATAACACCTCTTATTCTTCTAGTTTAATTCTTAGTTTTTTTAGCCCACGGTATAGTCTGCTTTTGATGGTACTAACGGGTTCTTGCTGTAATTTTGCGATATCTTCTAATTTCATATCTTCAAAATAGCGAAGACTTATGACGAGTTTATCTTCTTTTGGAAGCATGTCCAGTGCTTGTTGCAAATCAAAATTGGCATACGGATCAGTTATTGCTTCCTCATAAGTGACACCATCTAAGTTTACACAAGTTGGCTGATTTAAAAATCGGAATATCTCGTTAAGCATAATCCGATATACCCATGTTTTTGCATAGCTTTGCTGTTTGAGCTGGTCACTGTGCAAGATTGCTTTATAAGCACCATTTTGTACAATATCCAAAGAATCGGATTCATTCTTGGTATAGCTAAAAGCCAGACGGTAAAACTGGTTATAATCACTGAGCAGAATATGTTCTACTAGAGATTCTTTTCGTTTGTTTGTCACTACAAATGTACGCCTCCTATCATGTGTTTCTATTTATTAGACATTTGAGGTTGAGAAAAAGTTTCATGATGAAATAAACTATTTTCATAATTTTTTTTGTTTCTTATTTTTATTATTATCATAGAGTGAATGGCATAATCGTATCTTTCCATCATAATATGTCAATTAATTGTAGATTTTACTCTGCCTATACACGACACGTTTAGACCATTCCTATTTATTTTATTGACGATATAAGTCGAAAATTAGTAACAATACATAGAAGATGGAATATATATATAGTAGAACATTCATAGAGGATTGCGTATCATGTCATTAATAACCAGATACTCAGATCGTATTTATGGGGATATAGCCTTTATTGGTAATACACTTGGTTTATCAAGAAGGCCAATAACACTGTTGAATCCTATTCGAAGTCCAGGGACGTTAGGAATAGTAGGATCCTATATTACAACCGACACAACAAAAACTTGTGGTGGATTTACGAATGGAACAACTTGCGACTATTCTTTGAATAAATCTACAGCAGAATTACAATTACCTGCTAATACAGAAGTTATCTATGCGGAATTAATTTGGAGTGGAAATTCAAGCACAGATGGTGGGAATATTGGTAATTTAATGGATAATAAAATCATCTTTAAGGGACAAAATCTGGCTGAGATAGAAATTGAGCCATTGGAAATAACAAAAAATAATGAAGTGTTAGTAGCCAATTCTGATGTAAAAGTTTATACCCGGTCTGCCATTGTAACAGATTATGTAAAACAATCTGGGAATGGAACCTATTATGCAGGTAAGATACCAGCTTATTTGGACTTAAATGATCAAACTTCACATGAATCAGGGTGTGTTGGCTGGACATTAGCGGTTATCTATCGATATCTAAGTGCAGGGTTTGATTTTAAGAGTATTACCCTATATGTAGGTGGTTTAGCAGTTCGACAGAACCAACTACCAGCACAGACAGTATTGCAGGACTTTGTTACACCTGATTTTGATAATATTGCTGCTGACGTTTTAATTAGTGCAGCAGAAGGGGATTACAACTTAACCGGTGAAAATGTTTATTTCGGTACAGAAGGAAATGCTTTAATAAATACGCCATTGTCAGGTCCAAACAATCCGGTAGATAATTTTTTCGCATCGCAGATAAATGGAAATGATGGAAATCTGGTTACAACAGGGACGTTTGGGAACGTTAACCATACACGAATTGGTCAGACATCACAATATATTGGAGTTAGTGGTGCACGACAAGGTTGGGATATTACAAGAGTCAATGCATCCGATCATGTAGATAAAAATAAAACTTCTGCGACCTTAAGAATCTCAACAATGGGCGATAGTATACTAGTTAATGGTGTTGCAGTTGTACTTGATACAAGTGAACCTAAGATAGAATTAATGAAACAAATTCATAGCACGTATGTAACGGTAGGAAGCATTGTAGATTATACCGTTTATGTTGATAATATTGGGACTGAGACGGCAGAGAATGTATCATTAACCGATACGATTCCTATTGGAATGAATTTCGTTCAAGGAAGCGTAAAAGTAAATGGGGAAGAAAAACCAGATGCAACGATTGTAGGAGGTGTACCACTTGGAAATATTACGACTACGCAAAATCCTATAAAAGTTGATTTTCAATTGCAAGTAAGTACAATTGATGGGATTGAAGAATATAGAGATTATGCTATAGCAGAGTATCATTATACCTTACAGCAGAAACCGTATTTTGCGTATAGTAATGAACAAGTTTGTTATCCAAGAAAACCAGAGATTGATCTTGTGAAAACCGCATCGAAACATTGTATTGATTTGGGTGGAAACGATGAATCAAGAACCGTACATTATCAGTTATTACTAAGTAATACGGGTGATGTAGATATAACAGAAGTGACGGTAAAGGATTTACTGCCTGGTGGTATGAATCTCATGGAAGGTACACTTCAGGTTACGCCAGCTATACCTGGAGAACTAAATATAGAAACTGGTATAACAATTGATATTTTAGAAAAGGGAGCAAAGTATATGTTTGATTATGATGTAAAAGCTATGCAAGTGAGTACGGGACCTTGTGCGAATGATTTTATTAATACAGCTAGTGCAACTGGTAGTTATCAGTTAAATGAACTTGACACGCCTAAACCAATAGAAGCTTCTGCTGAGGAAACCGTTCATTGTATTAATACGGAATTCACAAAAACAGCAAATAGAACGAATGTAGAAATTGGTGATTTTGTAACGTACACACTTACCGTTACGAATAACTCGACAGTTGATTTTTCGAAAGTGGTATTTTTTGATACAGTACCTACTAACTTAGAGATCACAGCATCTACTCCAGCTGGAATTACGAAGGCTATGTTATTAGCTGGCTATGATGCTGGTGCTTTGACAAAAGGTAATTCTAAGACGATTCAATATACAGTGCAAGTAAAAGCTTGTTCAGGCCTTAATAATACAGCTTATGCTACTGTATATTTTAAAGGATCTTGTTACGAAACAGAACATGTAAATACAGAATCAAAATCTTGGACATTGACCTGTAGAAACCCAGAAATAGTTGTTGAGAAGTCTGTTGATCAATGTTATGTAACAACTGGAGATACAATAAGAGAGTATACAATTATTGTTCGTAATACAGGTGATGTTACGATTCGTGATATTGTATTCAACGATAACTTAGCTAATGGAGCTGGAACCTATGTACCAAATTCAACTTACTATGCGACGAATGGTGTAGATAATCCTGGAAATCCATTCAATCACAATCCAAGTTTGAATCAAGTGGTAGTTCCTGATTTAGACGCAGGAGATATGTTTACAATTCGATATAGCGTTGATTATGGACTATAAGATATAAGAGAGGCTTGGCTTCTTTGGGGGGATTGAAAGTGAAAGAATATGTTAATACTGTCCATGTAAAAGGTTTTGCTAATGATCAAATTGTAGAGAGTAAGAGTAGTGCACGGGTGGCTATAGTGTGCCCTCATGAACAAAGAATATGTTTATGTAAAAGAATATGCAGGCAGATTCGATTAAGTTGTAACAATATTCAATGTATTGAAGATTGTCAAATCCAAGTCGTATCAAAAACGATCCAATGCTACAATTGTGAAAAAACAATTACTGTTAAGTATATAATTTACGTACTATTTAGAGATTGTAGCGGGTGTTTGCAAGAAATATGTCAAGAAGGCATTTCTACTTTTTATAATATTCAAGGAAATGTAGAAATTGATGATGTTTCCGTTTGTATTTCTAACCCACCAAGAGTTCAAGTACTATCTCACTTATTACAAGTCCGCACGATTATGACGATCGAATACGAAAGATTCATTAAGAAGCATTGCGAGAAAATAGATTAGGAATGACGATATAGGATAGCGAAAGAGCCATTGTAAAATTACAATGGCTCTTTAACTGTTATACCGTATCAACTGTTTATCATTAGCCCTTATGATATAATTTTACAGAGATGAGTAGACGGGAGTGGTATCCCAACACTACGTTCTTTTATATCTTCTGACTTATCTCATGCAGTTTTTTTACCATGTTATCAATGGTTTTAATAGATTCTAGAATATTTTCAAAAGACTCTGCCTGCATTGCTGATACTTGGTTGTTCTTTTCCAATCCTTCATCAATCTGATCAACCTTTTGAACAATATCCTGTATAATGGTTCCAATTTTTTTTATTGATTCTTTTGTATTTGCTGCAAGCTTTGTTATCTCAGCGGCGACTACTGCAAATCCCAATCCTGAATCTCCGGCCCTTGCTGCCTCAATAGAAGCATTTAGTCCCAAAAGATTTGTTTTTGCAGAAATATTATGAATCAAAGACACAATCTGTGTCGTGTCTTTTCCACGTTCCGCCGTATCATGTACTTCTTGAAGGAGTTCCTCGTTCTCAGTGGTCAATTCCTTGAAGCCATCTGCAATGTTCTGTATATTCTTTGAAATCCCACCAATGCTGTTATACAATACATCCATAATAGACACCAGTTCATTCCGATAACTTTCATCCACAGCTATGGTCAGTAATCCTACAACCTCTTCTTCCTCTCTTAATGGGAAAAAATAGCAGGTTGTATCTGTCTCCACCATTTCCTTCGGAAGAGAGACCTTATAGTTCTTCCCACTTTGAATTACCTTCACTGCAGATGGATTAAGAATATCTCCAGTATGAAATGGAATATTAAATTCTTTTCCCTGCTGTACAAACAAATATCGCTCCGTGTCGGTAACTGCCAAACAAACATTATGGTCATACAGCTCACTAATTATTGGAAACATTGCATATGCTACATTAATTGCTTCTGCTGAAAATCTTTTTTCCATCGTATCAGCCTCCGTTATCTTATGTATATTTGCGTAATACAAAAAATCCAATAATCTCAAAATATGAATTTTTTCATTATTCTGTCTTAACGGATATAATAATTCATTCCGAGAGATTAATAGATTTTAAATATCTGTTAATAACTCAAACTTCGCACATAAATTTTAACTATGCACCTTGAAAATTTAATACCTGGCTATGTTATTGAATTTTCAAGGTGCATAGGCATTTAACTAAGTGCGAGGTTTAAGTCTATTATACCATTTTTCTTATATCGTGCAATGGATTCCTAGTTTACTTTGGTTGATAAAGTTAACTAAAATGATATTAATCAATAGAATGACGTGCGTATCCCGCGGAGGGTTTCTATATTAAGGAAATCGAAGTAGAGATATATTAATTGCTGACAATGCCTTAGGATAACCTTTCAGGGCTGAAATTGAACTGCGAAGTTTGCGTTAATGTAATAAATAATTATGAACGTAAAAGGTTATAATTTCCCTACAATATCTCGATATATACTTAAATTAACAAATTTATTTTATGGAGGTAGGAGATGAATATTGGAGAGTTAGGTGGAACGGGAATTTTGAATAATCAGGCTGTTCAGAAGGGGAGAAAGATATATTCTCAAAACGCTACAATCAGTTTTTCTGGTTCAAACTGTCAAGCAGCATCCTTTCATTTGAAGATGAATGGTTTGGCTTCAGCGGCACTGCCAGATGGAACGAATATAACAGCGTACAAGTCGGAGTCATATTCAAAAAACGATCCTATGATTAAGGTGGTTACGACTAGGGAAGATGGGAGCGTCGATACACATAATATTGATCCAAGAAAAGTGGATGCTTCCCATGCAACTTCCGAAGAAATGTTTGCGCTAAATGCATATTTAGTGGTTGAAGGGAAGCTAGATAATAGTATTTATGAAACAGATGTAAATCAGTACAGCAAAAGTTCAAGTGAAAGAAAGAATTTCATGGAGATAATGAAAGAATACATGTTGATGCAATATGAAGCAAATAACATATCCGGTTATGTTAAATACAACAAAATTTATAGTACATACAAGGCTTTAAGTGATGGAAAGGCAGATAACTAGAAGGGTTTGGACTTTGACACTTTGTTTTGGGAGATAAAGTGAAATAATTGAAAAAGAGGAATTGATGAAACGCAGAAAATAGGATATTATTAAAGCATTACGTTTAGCTTTCTTAGTATAGACATGAAAAGGAGATTTTGAAATGAACAACGAAAACAAAGTTTGTAAAGTACATTATACAGGTACATTTAATGATGGAACAAAGTTTGATTCTTCCTATGATCGAGGAGAACCACTAGAGTTCGTCTGTGGTGGAGGCATGATGATTAAAGGATTTGATGAAGCAGTTAAAACAATGGCGGTAGGAGAAATCAAGGACGTTCATCTTATGCCGGAAGAAGCATACGGAATGTCAAATCCAGATAATATCATTACAATGGAGATCAGTCAGCTGCCAGGTTCTGAAAAGCTGACTGTAGGTGAGCAAGTTTCTTTAATCAATGAGATGGGACAGCCTGTTCCAGTAACGGTAACAGCAAAGGATGAAACAACCATTACTTTTGATGCAAATCATGAGATGGCAGGAAAAGAACTTAACTTTAAGATTGAATTAGTAGAAGTTAATTAATTTTATCCACTAGAAAACGTATGTAATTGTCTTAAGTGCATTGGAAATAGTTCTGATGCCAGTATGTACGGTTAATATTATGATGATACCTTACTTTGCTTCAGCATTTATTTGTTGGAGCAAGGTAAGGTATTTTTGGTTTGCTTGGGAATCTTTTAGTTACTATTGTTTGTATCAAGTTTCCTTGCTTCCTCCAATAATCCATTGAGTAGTTCTTTTGCCATTCTGGTCTTTTCACGATTAATCTCGCTAATATTGACAACTTTCTCAGTACTTGCATTCACTTCTTCGCTGGAAGCGGATAGTTGAGTAATACTGTCTACAATTTGATTGTTGGATTCAAAAATCTGATCTATATGCTCCTGTAAGGTGGAAACACTTTGGCTTAATCCACTGATTTGTTCATTGATTTCATGATAATGGTTTTCTGTATTAGAGATTAACTCATTTTCTTCTTTAATCTGAATAACTACTTCTTCAGCAGCATTTTCGGCCTGTGTAGCATTTAGCTCCAGATTATTGATAATCCTAGTGATGTCGCTGGTTAATTTTTTTGTCTGCTCCGAAAGAACTCGTATTTCTTCGGCTACTACTGCGAATCCTCGTCCAGCTTCACCAGCACGTGCACTTTCAATTGAGGCATTCAATGCCAGAAGATTGGTTTGAGCTGAAATCGTATTGATACCATCTGTAATGGATTTTACTTCTTTTGTACTTTCCACAAAGGTTTGGATGGTTGTCATCATACTTTCATTGAATGCTTCTACATGACTGGACTTTTCTTTTAGTGCAGTAATATCTTGAATTCCTGTATGTACTTTATTACTGGAGGTATCAGCATATTGACAACTGTTATCAGCTTCAAGGCGTGCTTCTTCAATCATTCTTTGAATCTGCTCGGTCATAACAGATTGTTGACCAATACTCTCAGCATTGGCAGCATTTCCAGAAGCAATATTGTTTATGGTGGTTACAGAATTATCTGTAGCTTCATCTAATTCATTAATATATGTAGTTACAGATTCAGCATTGTTGCGAACAATATTTGTAATGGAGATCATATTCTCAAGTAATCTTTCTGCTTTACTATGTTCTGACTGAATAGCGTCAATTTTTTCCTGATTCATTTTCTGTATAATTTTCAGAATGATGTAAGACGCAACAGAAAACACAAATACACTGGCAACTTGGGTAAGGATTAGGAAAATATCGAAAGTAGCTCCTGAAGGAAGACGGTGATTGATGCATTGAATTGCGGAAGAGATTGCATTAATCAAGATGTTGCAGATTGTAGCAACAAGTATCAATTTTGAATCGAAATAGAGTAAATATGGCATAATGATTACAAATACTAACATAAAGATATAATCATTGTTTGTTGTGAACAGTGTAATGGCATATGCGATAAGAAATCCCACAAGCGACACTTTTGAGAAGAGTCTACCCTGCTTGTTTTTAAAGTAGCAGAAACCTTCAGCCAAAACAATAATAACGTACATAGTCATAATTACGATTGCTTCTGCTTTACCAATTGTAGTACCGTAACGAACGGTATAGCCATAGAACATACTCATGCAGAAGATGGCCTGAATAATTAGTATAAAACGGTTTATTTTCTTGTTGTATTCCATAAAAACCCTCCTTTGTAAAAATAAGTATCTTATCCAATATTATACATTCATTTTGTCGATTAGTAAATGCAAAATTTGGAGAAAAATAGTCAATGGAGAGTTGGAAATCTTTTTATTGGTGGATGTGATCTAGAACATTATTGGGGAAACATACAACATTAGCACCTAAAATATTTGCGATGTCAGTGTTTCTTAAAGCATTTTTAATAATAGAATCATATGGTATAATAAATATAAATGGATTTTACAGTAAGTTTTCATAGAAAGAAATAGGATAATGCATGTAGTGGAACTTGGTTGATACGATAAACAGATGAGAAGGAATAAGGAAAAAGAAGATGAAAACAGAGATAATTACATGTGGTACAGCGAATGCATATCTAATACGAGGGGAAGACAGAAGTATTCTTTTTGATACGGGAACAAGGAAGTATCGAGATAAGGTATTGGCGCATTGTAAAGATGCCAAAGTAAACCTAATCGTACTATCCCATGGACATTTTGACCATTGCCATAATGCATCGTACATAGCAAGGGAACTGGGCTGTTCCATAGGAATTACCAAAGAGGATGCAGAACTTTTGGAAAATGGAAGAAGACGTAAAGTATATGGAAAAGGTATTTGGGGGAAATTTTATGCATGGGCATCAAATCAGAATATTGGACGGAATGAAATAGAACAAACCAAAGTAGATGTTTTGATCGAAAATGGAATGTCGTTATCACAATACGGTATTAACGGTAAAGTAATTGCACTTCCAGGACATACAAGAGGATCGGTTGGGATTTTTCTATCGTCTGGGGAGATGTTTGTAGGAGATGCAATGCAGAATATAATCTCTCCTTCTGAGACATGGTGTTTTGAAAATGCGGAACAAGCAAGGGAGACGGTTGCGCGAATACAGAGCTTGAATCCGAAAGTAATCTATTATGGACATGGGAAACCAACTTTTTTTAGAGAGGGATTATTGAAGAACAATTAGCAAGCTCAAATAACCTTTGGAATGCTGCTTATGCATTTTGCATACTTTCCATTTAGTAAGCGAACACTAAATGAAAAAGTAAGGAGCAGATTGTGAATGAAAGAAGCGAAAAATAGAAAACCCAACCACCTAATTAAGGAAAAATCCCCTTATCTCCTTCAACATGCCCACAACCCAGTAAACTGGTATCCATGGTGTGAGGAAGTATTTGAAAAAGCAGAGTCCGAAGACAAGCCAATCTTCCTAAGCATTGGTTATTCCACCTGTCATTGGTGATGGTATTATTACTTTACCTACATAGAAAGTCAGTAAAATCAGGGTCTGTCGCGACTGGATGCCGTGACAGTTTAAAACGTAAAAGGTTAGTTGAGCCGCCGCGATAAATCAACAAAGCAGTTATTCACTTGTGAGTTCCTTCTATTGCATCAAGTGTAAAGGTAGTAGCTGCTTGATCGGTGGAGCAACGCACCAATATCCTTTAAACAAACGGTTGTGGTGGTAGTTTGGCACTTGAAAGAGTGGGTAAGCATTAGTACAGGAAACATGATGGACAGACTAGTTATGGTAAAACTAATGTGATTATATCAGTATGAATAGAAGTTGTAAAAAACCGACGGACTCAGTATATACGGTAATATTATGAGATACCTTATCTTGTTTCAGTAATTTTTGCTGGAATAAGGTAAGGTATTTTTGATTTACCTCGGAATCTAGTAGACCGGTAATATTTTAATAATTACTGTAACAAAATAAGATATTGAATGAGCATTCCATGAACAGATCAAGTGAAACGAAAATAAGCAAAGAAGAAGCTAGGGGAGTAGGGGAAAGAGCATATATGAAAAGTGAGGATTTTGAATGAATAAGTATTGTATTCAGGTCAAGAAGACTATTGAAGTTGAAAATGTTAATGAAATAGAGGTATTTAAGAAAATGGATCATATAACACGTGAGGTATTGGGGTATTATATCGTCACTAAAAGTAAAGAGTACTATCAGATTGATGAAAAGACATATAGGAAGATTAGAGAAGATAAGACGCCAGATTTTAGGAAGATGATAATGAAGTAGTAAACAGCCAGATACAATTCCTTGCTTTATCTTAAAATCTATATAGAGTAAGGTATTGTACTGTAATCTATATTTTGCCGTGGAGGTAAACATTTACATGTCAATGAAGTACGATGTATAATAAATATATACATTGATAATTTATTAGTCATTGATAGTTAAATCAAGTGAACAGAATGAAATATAGAAAGTAAACTATGAAATTTGTATAAAATATATTATGAGGTGATAGATATGAAAAAGATTACTATTGATACAAGCATATTTCCAAAAATTGTAGGTATTATTATTGATGGAGAAAAGGGGAAAAGTAGTATAGATTTGCCTAGGGGTGTAAATCTTTTATATTTAAAAGATATTAAAGATAAGACTGAGATAAATTTACTAGAAAAATATGCTTATGGCGTGCAATTTACAGATGACGAATATAAAACACTTTTTAGTCTTTTCCTTAATAATACACCTAGAATAAGTCATCAGAGCAGGAATATTAATGACTTCATAGACCAGTTTGGCATTGACATCGTTAATAATCAAGGACATATAGAATTTAATATTAAAGAAGATTACATACAACAAGTAAGAGTAGATACATGGGAAGATATAACGATAGACTTACTAAAAAGTAATTATTCAGATATTATTAATTGTTTTGATTTTGGCGATATAAGGATAGATCTTGGATCATGGGTAAGTGATGCTAATAAGCAGAGACAATCCTTATTAAATTCATTTAGAAGTGCATTTATGTATACGTTGATAGGATTTATATATGGTGATGATAAAGACTTATATGATAGTTTTATAGATTATTTTGAAAATGAATTTTATAAAAGAATAGCATTATTAAATGGAATATGGAAACAGCGTAGTGAAACAGATGTAATTAAGTACATACCGATCTTTGATAGTTTTTATAATTTGGATGGAAATTCTCCAGATGAATTGATAAAGACAATACATGCAGTATTAGCTGATGATTCAATTGTAAAAGATGAAAGAAAGATGATCCAGAATAGACTTATTGATGGTGCATTAGATTTTCATAATAATCTAGATCCACAAAGTGAATCTTTAGAACAGGGATTAATCAAGCCTGTGGTAAATTATCTTATGGAATTACAAACAGCGGAGGATGATTTACTTGCTGCAAAAACATTATTAGAACAAAATTTGTATGAATCTGTAATAAATAGAAGTTATTATTCAATGATGCATGCTCTTAAAGCATTATTAGAACATAAAAATAAGCTCGATGATTGGGAACCAGGAATACTTAATGTCAATGAAAGTCATAAAGCATTGGAATTAAAGTTAAGAGAACTTGAAATGCAAGGAATTATAGATATAAGTTATGTAAATGATTTCTTATATGTTAAACAGAAAAGATGGATTGCAGATTATAATGTTTCATCTTTTAGCAAAAGCGAATGTGAACAATGTATTAATAAAGCTATATCATTTATTGATGAGGTTAAACGAATTTCATTATAATATGGGGGGTGGATGATAGTATATGGAGTATGAAACTGATGATAATACTAGGCCTACGAAAGCAGAAGTTCAATTCTTGAATTTAGCTTATAATGAGTTTTACAATATTTTTGATGAAATATTCATAGGGGATATTTTCTATAGCCAATCTTCTTATTATAGGTTCTCTCGAATAAGAGAAGCATTTTGCATTTATGGGGAGGTACAATCATATGAGCCTATACAATGGGCTTTGAAGGATATAGAAGAACATAGACCATTTATGGAGTCTGTTATTGCAAAAGATCTTTTCAAAGCAATTAGAAATATTTTTTCTCATTTCCCGTATTTTTCAGCATGGGATGATGTTTGGCTATCTGAAGAACTAGTTAATTGGTATAAACCAAATCAGAGTATCGATAAGTTTATCAAGAAATATGCAGACAAGGATACTGTCAAGTATCGTTTTTGGGATGATTTGAGTAAAACAATGACATATATTTCGATACGCTTTCCGACATTATCGGAATATAAGACCAGAATATATTTGAAAGATATGTTGACAGAAAAAGACGGTGTCAAATTCTCTATGATTTTAATGAAAAAGGTTATGGACACTTGTGTGGAAAAATAGAGTTAAAAGTTATTTATATACAGTACAAATCATATGGGGGTACGTATGAAGAAGAAATTAGTTAATTGGATTAATAAACATAAAGTTTTAAGCTTCGTAATCTGTATTTTTCTGTTGTCATTTACAATACCTTTGAGTTTGGAATTTCTAATTTTTCGAAATGAGTTTGCATCTGCCTTAGATAATAGTGACTGGAGTAGTTTTTTTGGAAGTTTTCTGGGGGGAATAATTGGTGGAGCCGGAACACTAGTGGCTGTATATATAACAACTAAGGAAACACGCAAAATACAACTCGATGCTCAAAAGAATAAACTTTATGACGACAGAAAGAAGTTTGTTGATGAGATAATTGTCTATATGTCTAGATATATCACAGACATAAACAGTTATTTATGGGGATGCCGAGAATCAGAAAGGTTAAATAGCGATTTAACACAATTAATGAGAGATTCTAGTACTATAATAAGTGATTTACGTCTTGTTAATGATAAATTAGTTAAAGTAGATCCTAATGACACTGATTCTATAATTAGATTATCAATGGAAAAAGATTCTTATGATACAGAAAAGGCTGTTGTAGATAAGAAAATTGAGGATAAACAAAATGAAATACAGAATAATAAGGTTAATAGAACAATAGCTTGTGAATGTTATTACATACTAAAGGTACATTTAGAGCCTATAAATGAAGCGCAATTTGTGATTAAACAGTTAGAGTACGTACATAATGGATTACAAGGACGATTAGCATCTGAATTTTTTCCAGAAACAGAAAAATTAATGAATGTTACAATAGAGTTTGTTAATCAATATCTTAAAAAGAATAGTTAATTACCTTTTGAACATAAAAGATGATTTGGTACCTTGTGTGCACATGGATATTCTCTCAGTGTGGATTTCAAGGTACCTCTTTTTTATGGTTATTAGGTGGCGATATATTGATGAACCATTATAAGAGATGAAGCCCTGAGTGCAATTTGAGAATATATATCCGTTCAGGGACAATATAATATTACTCCAGAAAGCCATAGAATTGGTGTATATGCAATGAAATGATATGACTCAATAATATATCAGCTCGTGTAATATAAGTCATGAAAACATACATTTGGTATTCCTTGATGATAAGAGTGAGTAATGACCATAATTATAGGAATTTTGATCATAGGAGGGAATGTAAAAATAGAACCTAATCCAAATTTACATGGTGAAGTACAGTTTGATATGTAAAAATAGAGTTGTATTCTATATAAATTTACATTATGTAAATCACATTAAAAGTTTATATTTACGAAATCAAAAAAACTATATATAATATTATTAATGGAAAAATACAACAGCAAGGTGAATGGATTATGGCTAATATTGCATATGTGAGAGTATCAACAGTAGAACAAAATGAAGCAAGACAAATCGAGTCGCTTAATAAATATCAGATAGATAAATGGTTTATGGAAAAGGTAAGTGCAAAAGATACAAACCGACCAGAACTTCAAAATATGATAGACTATATAAGAGAAGGGGATACGGTATATATCCATGATTTTAGTAGATTAGCAAGAAGCACAAAAGATCTGTTGGAATTGGTAGAGCTTTTTAATAATAAAGGAATCAGTCTTGTTAGTACTAAAGAGAATCTTGATACATCAACTCCAACAGGAAAATTAATGCTAACAATGATTGCAGCTATAAATGAATTTGAAAGAATGAATCTTCTTGAACGTCAAAGAGAAGGTATTGCGATTGCGAAGAAACAGGGAAAATATAAGGGAAGAAAAGAAGTAAAGATTACTAATTTTAAAGAGCACTATCAAAGATATATGAATCGTGAAGTGAATAAAAGCGAACTTGCAAAACAATTACAGATATCACGTCCTACATTAGATAAGTTAATAAGGGAACAGCAATTAATATTAAGAGAGTAATTATTATATTACTCTTTTTTATGCTTAAGTTTACTATCCAAAATCTAATTATATAATAAAAATATAAGGACTTGCCTTAAGTATAAATTATTGGAGGATTAGTAAAATGAAAACATATGTTAGTGATATCGTCACATGTGATATTATAAAAAAACTAAAAACAGGACAGAACTACTTAATTGGTTCAGAAATGGGGAGTGGTAAAAACTTTTGGACAAGGAATAAGCTACTACCATATGCCATTGAAAATAATAAGAAGGTATTGTTAGTTGTGCATAGAATAGCTATAAAAGGACAGCAAAATCATTATCTACAATCATATAAAGAAGAATGTGTCAAGAAGTTCAAAGGTGATATATTTGAGATACAATCATATCAGTCATTAGAACAAATGGTCAAGAATGGAAGAACTTCTTTTATTGATGATTATGATTATATTATTTGCGATGAAGCACATTATTTCGTTAAAGATAGTAGTATGAATCCTAATACTGTTTATTTTTATGAGTATCTGAATGATAATAATACGGCAGTGAAAGTATTCTTGACTGGAACGTATGAATCATTTAGTTACTTGCCTTGGAAGAATAAGATGACTTGTTTAAAACAAGCAGATTACAATCATAGTAACGTGAAAGAAATCTATTGCTATCAAGATAAGGATTTGATTAAATCAGTGATTGAAGAAAAAATAAGCAAGGGTCAAAAAGTATTAATGATAGTTGGAGATAAAAAAATAGGCCAAGAGTTTAAAAATAAAATAAATGCAAAGACATATTTTATGACTGCTAATAAAAAGGATAGCAGTGAGTTTTCCAAGATAACTGAAAATAATACGTTTGAATCAGATCTACTTATTTCAACTTCATTAATTTGTGAAGGGGTAGAAATTAAAGACCCAAATATTAAAACTATTGTTCTAGATGGAATAGATGATTTGGAACTAATAGCTCAATCTTCGGCTAGAATTAGAGATGGTGAAGTTGTACTATTTGTTAATCAACCAAGTTATCAAAAGATTATTAACCGTTTCATGAAATATGATAATAAGCTTAACATGATTGAGGAGTTTGAACAACTTGGCTATTTAGAATATGAACAGAAATATGGATATGAAACAATACATCAATCCCATGATTTCTTACTAACAAGCCAGATTGCGTCAGATAATAATCAAAATGAATTAATATTGAAATTAAATTCGTGTGCAGTTGCAAATTTACAATACAATTATGATATGTATCAAAATATTATTGAGGTAGGCTTCAAGGTTGCTCTGAAAAAGTATTTTCCGAGTGCGGTAATCTATAACTATGATGAACTTGTAAAAGACGGATTAATAATTAAGAACATAATTGATAATTTTATGGGCAAGCAATTGTTTAAGGAAGAACAACAAATGTTGAAAGGTTTATTAATCAGGGAGTATGGGTTGAGAAAGTCCTTGGGGGTAAATAAGATAAATGAACATTTTGAAGAAAATCATATTAATTTTAGGCTGATTAGTGATAGAGAAAAGAAGAGACAATCACCAAATTATAATAAGACATATTGGATTTTAGAGAAAGTAGCTTAAGTATAGCAGAGTTTGAGTCATTATTTGTATAGATAAGTATATATTAACTTATTCCTACAAAAAATGACTCAAATATGATATGAGAAGAAGGGACGGACAAGGTTGCTTAAAGATTATCTTAAATATAGGACTTAGAACAATGGCTAGAGAACGAGTTTACTCTGGTCATTTTATTATATAGGCCACAGAATGATCATATGTGACATTATCATCATAGGATATATAAATTATAAGATAGCAAAAGAAAATGTCCTTAATCGTCCCTAGGGGCTTCTGATGGTATAGTGGTATTTAGTAAAATAAAATTAATAATTTATCTTATTAATATATGAGTAGTCTACAAATGATGAAATAATGTACCTTTCATATAGTATTCGAGGTATGGAAAAGTATTACAAAGAATGATATGATAATTAAGTAAGGATATGGGACAAGGGGGGCACATATGGAACATAGTAAATTGTCAGAGCATAAGTTCAAGAAGGGAAAATTTACAACACCATGGAACGAAATTTTAAAGGATATAGGAGTTGATAACTCATGGTGTCATAACAGACTTCCTGAATATTTATGGATTGGTTTAATATTTGACCATTATGGAAGAGAAGAGGGATTACAGAAAATATATCAAATACTACAATGCATGAAGAATGTTGATTATGGGAGGATATTAACTAGATTCTCACATATACTCAAACTTTCAGAAAAGGAACAAAAGATTCTGTTTAGAGATATCTTAAGTATAATACCTAAAAAAGTATTATCTCCGTTAACATTAATATTTACATACAGCAATTATCCTGTGTTTGCAACTTCCTTTGTTGAAGGAAGTGTGGAAGAAAGGAAAGAAGTTATTATAACTGTCTTAGATAAAACAATGGATCATCAAAGTAACTGTTCAACAGATATTAGATTTATTATTATGTATTATTTATTTATAATTGGAAAACTTCATATGCCTAAAGAACAAATCGATTTATTAATAAAGTATCCTCACCTGAAACATGATGATATGGAAATGCGTATGATTCGACCTTTTATAAGGTCTATGGAAATAGGAATATTGAGCGTTGAAAAAGTAAATAATGAATATTTAAATGCTTTTTGGGAAAGGATTAGTGAAATGACCGAGTGCGAATTATACTATTTAGAATTTAGTAGTGATGACATAAAAACAGATATTTATATGGAACAGGTTCATGAAGTGTATTTGTATTTGTCAAATTTATTGGTAAAAACAAGCCCATTAGATAATAAGATGCTTGTGTTGTTGGGAATAGCGACATATTCATATAAAAGAGCGAAAGAAGTTGTAGAGCATACATTATTTAATTCAATTTCCGGTAGAAGTGCAGTTAGAGTTCTAGTTGAAAACTATATAATGATGAAGTATCTTTTAAAGAATGAAGAAAGTCATGAGGATATTTGGACACAATATCAGTATTATGGCATTGGGTTGTATAAATTGATAGTAGCTCGATCTAGGGAATCAGAAGAAAGAAATACGAATAGTCATGTGAATTATCAATATCTTGAGGCTTTAGTAAACGAATATAAAATGGAAGAATTTATTGATATGGAGACATCATATTTTGATAAACAAGGAATTAGAGAAAAAGCAATTACCGTTGGCGAGAAAGATTTGTATGGTTTATATTATGATTATGATTCATCATATGAACATGGATTGTGGGGTGCTATTAGAGAAAGTTCACTAATAAAGTGTAAAAATCCAGCGCATCAGTACCATTGCGTACCTGATATAGAAGATAATCAAAAGTTAATGAATGTTTGGCCAGACTGTAAAATGATGCTAAATAGAACAATTCAATTACTAGATGAGGTGTATGGTATACCAAAACAACTTATTACGGAGGAAATTGCAATTGAAAAATAATCTTATGTTAGAGAAAATAAAAGACATACAGCTAGAATATTTACAGCTATTACAGAGGGTACAAACACAATTAGACTCAAAGGATTTTCTAATTATTGTTGATGAAATAAATGTTTTTTGGAGCACCAAGAAAGAGATAGTTAAGTTATTTCTTAGATACGTTGCAAATAACTATAATACATATGTTTTCACGGGAGCAACATTTCTTGATGTAGAAGATAAAGAACAATATCCATTCTGTTTATTAGGGGATATTCATATTATAGATGATCCATTATGTAAGTATTCACAAGTAGCATTAATGGATATAGATAATAAATGCTTTTCGCTATATACGGAGCAGATAATATTAACAGCACAAGATAATATAAAGATTCTTAAAGATTATTCGGAATATATTGTGATTTTACCTATACGATTGTTAACAGAGATGGATAGCCAAACATTAATAAAAGCCTCAGAACAATTTTTTTTAAGCTTATTTAATAATAAATTGGATTCAATTAAACAATACACGCAAAGCTATTCAAGTTTTGAAGAAATAATAACAGATTTAAAACCGGGGGTTGAGAAATCTTTGGTTTTTAATGAATATGAAATTGAGGGTGAAGGTCTTAAAGAACGATTTCAAAGAGCATTCAATGATGCTCCTTTACCTGATAATATTCCAAATACAGAAGCTTGTAAGTTCTGGTTCTGTATTTTTGGTTATCTCAATCAGTCATTAGATATTATGCTTACATGTGCCGAATACAACTTAATTCCATATTTAAGAAGTAATGTTACTTTTAATTATTTTATAGTGTTAAGCCAGAATTTCAAAAGTCATACTGAATATTCAGAAATCATTTCTAGATGTATTGTTGCACACCTTCTTTACAATTTATTTGATAAAAATATGATTAAGAGTATAGAATTTAGTGAGTTTTTTAGCATTGTGAACAGGCTTAATTTCTGTGAAGAATTATTTAAATGTATAGATATAAGTAAGCTTATGAAGTATGAGGTAACAATTGAAGATGTCAATAAATTGGTAAAGGAACATCTGAAAAGATTGTATAAAGGTTTAAGTTAAATATTCTTATCCTAAGTGCATTGGAAAATACTTCTGATGCACTTTTTTTTACCCCAAGTTTACTTCTCAAAAAAGCATTATATAACATAAATATAATCATTTTTTAGGGAGTAGATATTATGAAAAAGGAAAAGAAACTTAAGATCACAGTTACAGTAACCAATAAACCATCTCGTGAAGCAATCGAAGACTTTACAAAGCAGGTTCTTAATATTTATAATGAACTAATCACCAATGATGACGAACGAGAGGAAGCTGCATAGATGAAAGTTGCAATATATTTAAGAAAATCACGTGGTGATGAAGAGACAAGTTTAGAGAAACATAGAATGCAGTTACTTGAGCTGGCACATCGCAATCATTATACGTATGACGTGTATGAAGAAATTGGAAGTTCTGACAGCATTACCAGTCGCCCAGAGTTTACAAAATTACTGGACAATATCAAGAAATACAACAAAGTGCTGGTAGTTGCATTAGACCGATTATCAAGAAATGATTTGAATCAGGCACAGATCATCAATATTTTCAAAGAAAATGGCGTAAAGGTTGAGACACCAAACAGAACATATAACTTTGAAGAAGAGTCAGATATTATCACATCAGATTTTGAATTTCTGCTTGCAAGGCAAGAGTATCGTTTGATTAAGAAACGTCTAAGACAAGGGAAAATCGAAGGAGCAAAGCAAGGAAACTTTGTCAATGGAAAGCCACCATTGGGATATCGTTTCAACTCCATGACTAAGGAAGTTGAGATAGATGAAGATGGCAAGAAGATATATCGATACATTGTAGATAAGGTATTGTCAGGAGAATATTCAGCATATTCTATGGCATTTGAACTCAATAAGCAAGGCGTACCGACTTCCTATGGAGGTCAATGGAATAATACAGGGGTATACCGCTTGTTGCTGTCAGAGTTCCATCTAGGCATGGTAAAGTATAATAATGAATGGTATCAAGGTCGTCATGAGCCATTAAAGACAGAAGAAGAGCATCGAAAGGTGTTGACCATGTTTAATCATGTCGGTAAGAAACCAAGAAAGAACAATAAACGAGTATTTGCGTTATCTCAGTTATTAAAATGTCATTGCTGTGGTCATACATTGACGTTAGGATTGAAGAAAGCAGATAATACAGTCTATGTGAAACCTTGTTGGTATCGTGACCCATATGGCGAAAAATGCGGCAATTATGGAATGAAACAAGATACCTTAATGCCATTCATTTATGAGCAGATTGATGACCATATCGAAGAATTAAAGGTTTGTATTGAGTCTGGACAGAACAAGGTCAAGATGGAACGAAAGAATGCTTTATTGTATGAGTTTGATATGATTGAACAGAAAAGACAAAGTTTAAATGAGAAACACAAGAGAATCTTAGAGATGATCGAAAGTGGTCTATATACGATAGCCGATGGAAAAAGACGTATCGATGAACTAAATGATCAAATCACTAGTTTACAGAAACGACAAGATGTGATAAAATATGACATAGATACAGAATTTTCCAAGAACATGGAAGATGAATTACTTTCATTAGAACAAGTAAAAGAAAGATTACAAGGCTGTGTATCAGAAGAACAGTTGAATGCAATCTTACGAAGTATCATCAAACAAATTAAATATGGAAAGACGATAGACAATGAAGTTACATTGGAGATTAGCTACTTATGATAAAGGACTGTTCGTTTCTTTAGCATTCTGTTATATAGAGTCTCCAATTTTTTTATGATAGATAAAGTAGTAATACAAAGGTTTATCACAATCAATCCTTGAATACTTTCATTTTGTTAAGAGAACACTAAGTGAAAACGAATTAAGGAGGTGATTGTTATGAACCTAGAGGAAAATAGAGTAGCCAACCGCTTAATCAATGAGAAAAGTCCTTACTTACTTCAACATGCGTATAATCCAGTAGACTGGTTTCCATGGGGAGAAGAAGCATTTGCGAAGGCAAAAGCAGAGGATAAACCGATTTTTTTAAGCATTGGCTACTCCTAGGTAAACAATTACGTATGTCATTGGCGCCATGTTATGGAGAAGGAATCGTTCGAGGATGAAGAAGTTGCGAGGTTACTCAATGACCACTATATTGCAATTAAGGTGGATAAAGAGGAACGACCGGATATTGATACCATCTATATGACGGTTTGCCAGTCCATAACAGGACATGGCGGGTGGCCACTTACAATTTTGATGACAGCAAAGCAGAAACCATTTTATGCGGGTACGTATCTTCCGAAGCATGGGACGAGGAATTACATTGGACTGATGGAACTGTTGCAGAGTGTTGTGAAGATGTGGCATGAGGAACGGGAGCGGCTAACGAAGTCCAGCGAAGATATTACAAGACTACTGCAAAAAGAGCTGTCTACAGCCAAGCACAAGGAGAAAGAACAGTCGGTGGAACAATTGTTTGATCAGGCATTTGCGGCATTTTGGCAGCAATTTGATAAGCGGTATGGAGGGTTTGGGGAAGCACCAAAATTCCCTACACCACATAATCTGATCTTCTTACTACGGTATGCAGTAGAAAACCAGAAGGATGAAGCGCTGCATATGGTAGAGAAGACATTAGAGGGAATGTATCAAGGTGGAATCTATGATCATATCGGTGGAGGCTTTTCTCGATATTCTACAGATGAAAAGTGGCTCGTACCTCATTTTGAAAAAATGTTATATGACAATGCATTGCTGGTTCTACTCTATACTGAAGCATATCAAGTTACCAAAAAACCTCTCTATGAAAAAGTGGTAAAAGAAACATTACAGTATTGTATGGCGGAAATGAATAGTAACGAAGGTGGATTTTATTGTGCACAGGACGCAGATAGCGAAGGAGAAGAAGGAAAATACTATGTATTTACTCCACAGGAAGTTATTGATGTGCTGGGAGAGGAAGAAGGAAGACGATTTAACCAATACTATGGAATAACGGATCTTGGTAATTTTGAAAATCGTAGTATTCCTAATCGAATTGGAAAAGAGCTACCTTCTGAGAAAGATGTGATGCATCTGTGGAAAAAAGAACGAGAGAAACTGTATCGCTATCGTCTTAGTCGTATGAGCCTACACAAGGATGACAAGATTCTTACCTCATGGAACAGCTTGATGATTATGGCGTTGGCTAAGGCGTTTCAGGTATTTGGAACAGATGAGTATCTTCATACTGCAAAATGTGCCTATGCATTGATCAATGAACAATTACGAGGAGAGAAGGAACGCCTCTATGTAAGATACCGAGAAGGACAACGCTTTGGTCTAGGAAATCTTGAAGATTATGCATTCCTGATCATGGCACAGATTACTTTATATGAGGCAACGGCAGATCCCGTCTATCTGATCAAGGCAGTACGAGATACGGAGGAGATGATTCATCTATTCTGGGATGAGGAGAACGGAGGCTTCTATTTCTATGGGCATGATGCAGAACATCTGATCATCAGACCGAAGGAAGTTTACGATGGAGCCATACCGTCAGGAAATTCGGCAGCAACCTTTGTTCTTTGTCGAATGGCAAAGATTACACGAAATGATCGGTTTATACAGATTGCCAAAAGACAACAGGAATATATTCTGCAGGAAATTTCCTCGTACCCATCTGCATATACCTTTTCCTTGTGTGCACTTATGGAAAATATCTATGGTGGGAAAGAAATCATATGCATTGTGAAAGAGCAGGTGGATCATAAAGAAGTAAGACAGATCTTGCAGGAGTGCTACGCTCCAAGCACTATGATTCTTCTTGTAGAGGAGGATACAAGAGAGGGGTTAGAACTGGTAGCCCCTTATTTAGCCGAGTATCCCAAAATTGTTGCAGAGAGTACAACCTATATCTGCGACTCCAATGGATGCCATCCGCCAATCTATGGGATGGAGGAGTTAAGAAAAATTCTTTTCTTTGTATGATGGAAGGAAAAGAAGCGATAACAATAAACAGGACCAATTTGTATTGGTTCTGTTTTGTATATATGGCAGTATTCTATGCAGAGGGATTTTTCAATCTGCTCTTTTCATGGATTCAAGACAATTTAAAGACAACACGTGAATTTTTATGTAAGGTTGTGAAACAGACCATATTGATGAACCAGAATCCATAACGGTTTTTTGGAAGCATTTTTAAAAGTAGAATCATATGGTATAATATAAATGGATTCTACAGTAAGATTTCATAGAAAGAAATAGGAGAGCGAGGAGCGGACATGAACGAACTAGTAGTGGGAAGACCGGAGACTTCAGATGGACGACTGGAGAAAGAGATGAAAGTATACGATTTGTTAGACCAATTGCAAATTTCATATGAACGTGTGGATCATGAAAAAGCGGATACCATAGAAGCTTGTGAAGTAGTGGAAAAGGCATTGGGAGCTGGGACAAGTATCTGTAAGAATCTCTTTTTATGTAATGCACAGAAGACGAAATTTTATTTGTTAATGATGCCGGGAAGAAAAGTATTTAAGACAAAGGATTTAACAAAACAAATCAATAGTGCACGTTTATCCTTTGCAAGTCCAGAATATATGGAAAAATTTTTGAATATCACCCCTGGATCGGTCAGTGTAATGGGGCTTATGAATGATACAGAGAATAACGTACAACTATTGATTGATGAAGAAGTGGTTGAACCAACATATATTGCGTGCCATCCTTGTATGAATACATCAAGCATCAAGTTCAAAACCAAAGATTTATTGAACACATTCTTGCCATATGTACATCATGAACCGATTTTTGTAACTTTACCAGTGGAAAGTTCGGTTTTATAGTCGATAAATACAGGAGTAGAAAGAGGGATAACAATGTTTCAAACATATATATTTGACCTATACGGGACGCTTGCTGATATTCACACAGATGAGGAGTCTTGGGAGGTATGGAGCAAGATGCGTTTGCTTTATGCATACCATGGAGCTAACTATCGTGTAGAGGAATTACGAACCGCTTATGAACAGGCAGTTCGTAATGCCATAGATTTTGCTTTAAAAGTTGACTTTGAAGAAAAATTAAAAGAAGATAAATTAAAAGAGGTTAAAGATTCAT
This sequence comes from Anaerosporobacter faecicola, assembly GCF_012070565.1. GTDB lineage: Bacteria > Bacillota > Clostridia > Lachnospirales > Lachnospiraceae > Anaerosporobacter > Anaerosporobacter faecicola. Next base: position 379,507 of record NZ_JAAQRO010000022.1, on the reverse strand, counting down.
CAAGCAATGAAGCAAAGAAACAATTAGTAAAAGTAGAGATTCAGATTCTCCTAGTTTTTCAAGAACTATTTAGGGCAAAGGGAGTATCCGTAACCAACGAAGAATGTACATATATTGCCCAGTTTTTCCGTGGGCTAACTACTAGCTATGTTAAGTTATATAAGGGTGCCAAGGAATTATTAAAACAATTAAAGGATAAGAAGAAAAAGGTATATTTACTCAGCAACGCACAAGCAGCATTTACAAGGGGAGAATTAATGATGCTTGGGATTGAATCTTATTTTGATGGGATTTTGCTATCATCCGATACGAAGTATGCAAAACCAGATCCTCGATTCTATGAACAGTTGCTTCGTACCTATCAGATTGATCCCACTACAGCAATCATGATTGGAAATGATCTAGTGGCAGACTGTCAAGGTGCCAAAAATATGGGACTACACACTTGTTATATGCATTCGAACTTGTCTCCAATTGAGGATCAAGAAGCGCTTAACCAAGCGAAGAGAAAACAAGGGGAAAAGAAACAAGATGAAATGGATCAAGACAAGAGAAGCCAAGAAGTGATACACCTAGTAGATTTGGGACAGGGGATAAATCAGATTGCTGATTTTATAGTAGATCATACAGATTTGAATGAGGTAGCAGATAAAATTATTCGTAAAAGTTAAACGTTTGGAAGATCGATATTGTTTTAACGAAAACTAAGAGCAAACACTTCCATGTCCGTAGAATAGACTTAACTAAGACGATGGAACATTTATTATGTTATCAAGGTACATATATGTATCTAAAATATACTATACGAGGGGGAGAAGGAGATGGAGAAAACAGGTTTTTCAAAAGAAGAAAAATCAGGTTATGGAAGTTCAACGACAGATAGTTTCAAAACAGCAGGGCTTACTGCGAATATGATCAAGGTAATTGCTATTGTTGCCATGGTAATTGATCATATAACCTGGAAGTACATACCAACAGCATCATTGCAAGGGCAACTACTTCATGTGATTGGACGATTAACGGCACCAATCATGGCATTTTTTGTGGCAGAAGGGTTTTACCATACACGAAATTTAAAGCGGTATGTATTGCGTATGTTTGTTTTTTCTCTAATATCGTATTTGCCTTATCAGTTCTATGAGTATGGAGAACTCTTTCATGGACTACGAGGGGGAAGCTTCGTTACGCTCTTGACCAATAGTGTAATATTTTCGCTGTTATTAGGACTGCTATCACTAGTTGTATGGTATAAAACCAATTGGAAGAGATGGATTAAGATCACCGCTGTGGGACTTTTGTGTATCATGGCGAGTACCAGTGATTGGGCGTTGATTGATGTGCTTTGGGTATTTTTCATAGGAATTAACCATGGTAATTTTAAAGAGCAGATGAAAGCCCTTGCGGCAGTTGGACTGATCACCAATGGTTCCATGATTCTTGTGGTACTTTTATCAGGAGATGCGTATTGGTGGCAGAATCTATGCCAATTAGGAGTTATAGGTGCAATCCCAGTGCTATCATTATATAATGGAAAACTTGGGAAATCGAAGAATATGAAGTGGCTATTCTATATATTTTATCCATTACATTTAACGATTTTAGCATTTATAAGGTTTTGCTTATAAGGGGTGAGTTAGTAACGATACTTTTTAAAAAACAAGAAAGATACGAACGAAAAAGTAGGAGGTTAGCATGCATTACAACTGTTTGATTGTCGATGATGAAGAAGGATTAGCGAAGGTGACATGCGAGTATTTTCAGATGTTTGATACAAGTTGTACTTATGTAACCTCTGCTAGGCAGTGCGAGGAATTCTTAGCTAGTCAGGAGGTAGATGTAATCCTACTGGACATTAATCTGGCAGATGAAAGTGGCTTTTCCTTGTGTAAGAAGATTAGAGAGACATATACGACACCAATCTTGTTTATCAGCGCGAGACAAAGTGATGACGATATACTGATTGCACTAAATATTGGTGGAGACGATTATATTAAAAAGCCATATAGTCTGAGTGTATTATTAGCGAAGGTTAAAGTAATCTTAAAACGTATTCAAAACAGCGAGGTCTACGAAGCGGGCAAGAAGAGAGAGGCAAAAGTGGGGGAAGACCAGGATACAGAGGAGATTTCCTATAAGAATATTCGCATTAATGAAGGGGCAATGAAGATCTATATTGGAGAGAAAGAAATCCTGTTAAAGGCAAAGGAATTCAAACTGTTTCTGTGCTTATTCCAAAACCGCAATAAGATTGTGACAAAGGATCAGCTATTTTCGGAAGTTTGGGGAGATAGCTTTTTCAGTGATGGTACCATTAATGTTCATATTCGAAGGTTACGCGAAAAAATTGAGGAGGACCCCAATCACCCACAATTGATCAAGACAATCTGGGGAACGGGGTATATGTTGGAAGTATGACAAAAAAATGGATTATTGGTTTACATATTGTTGTTCTTTTGCTTATTCTATGTGGCATTCGATATATCAATCATTGTGATTATAACAAGGCAGATATTGCTTCATTGAATAAGTCCTACATGAGAATTACAGAGGAGTTACAGGAAAATCCCGATGCAGACATAACGGCATTGGAAGAACGATATCATTGCAATCTATCTCTCGTACAAGATGCGGATTATCAGCAGGTTATGTACGAAGCCATTAAGAATGGATATGTAGTATTCGATTACAGACAAGAGAACCAAATCATTGGTAAAATCATCTTTGAAGGGGGAAGTGCAACGTATTCAAAGCTGAAAGAGCTGTTGATAAAAGCCTTGCTGATTATGAGCCTGGTGATTTTGCTAATCTATGATGTATCTTTAGGCTTTGTTTCATATTATTACATTCGACCATTTTACAAGTTAAGAGCATTTGCTAGTGAGGTGGCGAAAGGAAATCTGGACATCCCATTGGGGATGAATAAACATAATTATTTTGGAGTATTCACGGAAAGCTTTGACCTTATGCGTGTGGAACTAAAGAAAGCAAAGCAGAAAGAGTATGAAGCGAATCAAAGTAAAAAGGAACTGGTCGCTTCTCTTTCCCATGATATGAAGACACCCATTGCTACCATTCAGGCTTGCTGTGAGGTGTTAGATATCAAGTTGGCTGGAAATGAAAATCTGGATAAGGTGCAGTTGATTGAGGATCGAGCCAATATGATCAATAACTTACTCAACAATATGTTTCATGCAACATTAGAGGAGTTAGAAGAGTTGGAAGTGAATGTGCAGGACGAGTTGTCTACCGTGTTGAAGGAAATCGTAGAGAAGGCACAAACACTTGGAGGGGTATTGATACAGAATACATGTCCTGAATGTATGCTTCGGATGGACGCCCTTCGTCTGGCACAAGTAGTTGATAATATCATTAGCAATGCAAAGAAGTATGGAAAAACGAAAGTAGAGATTTCCTATGAAGATGCGAAAAATGGAGTCATACTGAAGATCAGAGACCATGGACAGGGGGTACCCGAAGAAGCATTACCGCTATTGATTGAGAAATTCTATCGTGCAGAGAATGCAAAAGGATGTACAGGAGCAGGACTTGGAATGTATTTGGCGGATTATTTCATGAAAAGGATGGAAGGGGATCTGGTGTATTATAATGAAGAAGGATTCGTAGTGGAGATATTTGTAAGGAAAGCATAATCAATTATGTAAGAAACAGTTAAGAATTAAGCTAGATTCAGGAAAAGACTTTTGAAAAAATAGTAGGTATAATAATGTTGTAGTCAGATAGGCTACAACATTTTTTTTAAGAAAGGGTGGGCGCAGATATGGCAGCAATATTAAAAGTAACAGATTTATGTAAGGCATTTTCCAATGGTAGTGTGCAACAGCATGTACTTAAGAATCTGACAATGAATATAGAAAAAGGCGATTTTACAGTAATCATGGGAAGTTCGGGATCAGGAAAGAGTACAATGTTGTATTCGGTATCCGGGATGGACCGACCAACATTGGGAAGTATCATTTATGATGGACAGGAGATTTCAAAGCTATCCAATGACAAATTAGCAATCTTTCGTAGAAAAAACTGTGGCTTTGTATTCCAACAAAATTATTTGAACAATACGATGAGCGTTATCGATAATATATTGGTAAATGGATTGTTAGTTAGTAAGGATCGAAAAAAAATTGCGGCAAGAGCAAAAGAATATTTAAAGAAAGTTGGTTTGACAGCGGAATGTTATGACAAATTCCCAAGTCAATTATCAGGAGGGGAAGCACAGAGAGTTGCAATCGTGCGAGGTCTAATTAACCAGCCAGGAATCTTGTTTGCAGATGAACCAACGGGAGCTTTGAATTCACAGAATACGACAAATGTATTAGATATCTTCACGGAATTCAATCAAGATGGGCAGACCATTGTTATGGTAACTCATGATATCCGTTCCGCAGTAAGAGGAAATCGAGTGCTTTATCTGAAAGATGGTGTAATCGAGGCAGAATGCGAATTAGGAAGATATACACCAGAAGATACCAATCGCGATCATATATTACGAGAGTTCTTAGAAAAGATGGGTTGGTAAACTTGATTCGAGAAGGAACAACTCATTATAAGAAAGGGAGCGTAAAGATATGAAATTAATGATCATTGCATTAAGTAATATGCGAAAACATAAAAGTAGTATTGTTGTAACGGGAATCTTAGTTGCCTGTGCAATGTTATTGCTATATTCTAGTATCAACTCCATTGGTAGTGTCACAAATCATGCTGCTGATGTGAATAAGAAACAAAATGCAGCAGATGTAATTCTCTACACAAGTTACGAGGACAAAGAGAAAGTTTTTGATTTTTTTGACTCTCAAGAGGAGATTACCGAATATGAGTCCAGAGGCTTCTATAGTACGGGTGTGAAATATCATAATGTAACAATGGATAGTAAGAAGGAGCAGATGGAATTCCGAATCATGAATGAGAAGGATAAGACCAATATATCAAACTTTATTATTTATGATAAACAAAAGGAATGGAAAGAAAATTCGATTATTTTACCAATGTATCTGAAAACAGGATTGGGATTCCATTCCGGTGACGAGATTGAGCTTGAATATGCATTGGCAACACAAACCTATGAGATCTATGGTTTTATTGAAGATGTCATGTTCCCAAATCCCAACACGGTAGGAATGTATGAATGTATCGTATCAAGCGAAGAATATGAGAGAGTTGCATCGTATGGCTGTTTAGCAGGAAATGCGTATTTTGTAAAGATTGATGAGAAGCTTCAACCATTCAAATACGTAAATGATTTTAGAAAAAATATTGATGATCACATTCCAGGAATCTCATCTTCCGTGGTATATTACATTAATGATTCGCAGAGTATGTGCTATGCGGCTTCGGTATGGGCATACACGATTATGGCATTATTTGCTGTATTTGCAATCTTTATTATTGTGATTGCGGTTATTGTGATTCGATTTACCATAGTAACAACACTCGAAGATAATCTACCGAACATTGGAATTCTAGAAGCGGGTGGATATACTTCAAAACAAATGATCTTTGCCAATATGGTGGAATATCTTTCAACGACAATTATCGGTATACTTCTTGGTTTGGCTGGAGCAGTGGGAGTGAAAGGCTTACTAGAGAACATCGTGAATGCTACCACAGGATTAAAATGGCAAGAAGAATTTAGCCCAGTTATTGCAGTAATCTGCGGAATCATTCTAATTCTTATGGTGGCGCTTACCATTCGAATTGCATCAAGACGTATGAAAAAAATCACACCATTAGATGCATTACGCGATGGTATACATACACATAATTTCAAGAAGAATCCAATTTCTCTTGAAAAATCAACCTTACCACTGAATTTGTCAATTGGGTGTAAGAATATTTTACAAAGTTTAAAACAGAACATTTCTATTTTGATCATTGTTTGTTTACTCACATTTATCTGTGCGGTATTCTTCAATGTTTACTACAATGTAGCCGTTGATCCGGACGGAATCATTCGTTTAGTTGGAATTGAAAAATGTGATATTGCCTATGAAATCAATAATACCAATGGAATGGATCTTCATTTCCCTGCAGAGGGAACAGATAAGAAAGATGCCGATTACTGGAAAATGTGTGACCGCATTAAAGAAATAGAGGGTGTACAGAATGCATTTCCATGTGGAAGTGGAAGCACGTACTTAACAAATGGAAAGCAAAATACGCAAATTGAATTGACTGCTTATGATGATTTTAGCCAGTTGAAGATTAATACCATAGTTGAAGGAAGATATCCAGAAGAAAATAATGAAATTGTATTAGCAACCAAAACGGCAGAGCAGTTAAAAGTCGAAATTGGAGACGTTGTATATGCAGAATCAGGAGAGAAATCTAACGACTTCGTTGTCGTAGGAATTGAGCAGCATATGTATAACGTAGGTACAGGAGCATTGGTGAACTTTGACGGGTTGCAAAAAATAAGCCCAGATGTAGAGATTAACAATCTATTTGTATATACCGAGGAAGATGTGGACATCGATACGATTATTAAAGAAATCAAAGATGCTTTCGGGGATTACCAATCCAATTTAGCGAATTTTGATGAGTATTTCACGACAATCTTAGCAACATTCTCTTCTGCAATCGGGGCAATGTCGCTATTCTCATTAGTATCTACAATGATAATTGTTTGTCTGATTATTTATTTATTAATCAAGATGAAATTATTACGAGACCGTCGTATGTTAGGAATATACAAAGCCTTAGGCTTTACAACACCACAATTAGTAGGGCAAACGGTGCTTAGTTACATACCAGTTATTGGAACTGGAGCTTTATTAGGTGGTGGCCTTGCAATCTTGATTGGTAATAAAACGGTTGCAGCAGTATTCCGTGTGATCAGTGGTATTCAAAAATGTAATTTCACAACGGTATATAGTTATATCATCTTATCCGTTGTGTTAGTAATCGTTGCGGCACTTGCAATTGCAGTTGCATGTTCTGCCAAGATTAGAAAGATTGAACCATGTAAGATGATACAGGAACAGTAGGTTTGAATTTTGTAATAAGAATGAAGGAAGTTTTGAGAGGCTTTCGGTACTTTGTGTATCGGAAGTCTTTTTTTATATATAGGACATTATCGGAATTCGTTTCCATCTAATCTGATATTGATATTACGTGTGCCAATGTATCAAGAATTAATGGATTCACTGAGACTGACAGATGCTGGTAGGGATTATGTAAGCAGATGCGTGACAGATATACCATTGGTATTCTGGTGGTATTACGAATAAAGTAGTGCCATTTTTTATTGGAAAATTTGTGAATTGTAATGTATCATATTAGTTTTTTATTCTCTTATAACTAAAAAAGAGTGCGAATGAATACGATTAATCAGATAAAAGATGTTATCTGTCAGGATGTCATGTCATCTGTCAGGAATTCAACATTTTTAGTAAAAAATATGCTACCATAACCGAAGTAATTGAAAATCAACTAGATCGTCAGGCTAAAGAATGAAAAGGGAGGATAGAATGGCTAGCATCGCACTAAATTATGATTCAATCGATAGCGCAGCAAAACATGCAAAAAAAGTTGCTAGTACAGCGGAGGATTACGTTCTTAAATTACAAAAGAAGATAATCAATGATATTGACTCATTAAGTGGAGTGAGCACGAGTTACACGACAGAAGCCAAAATGAATGTGTCAAAAAAGATGATGCACTTATATGATAAGAGAGATATCTATGAAGATTATGGTTTAAAGCTAGAACAATTTATTGAAAATGAGGAATATGGCGCAAAGGCAGTCGATCAACGAGTTGTTGAATTGTTTCAATCGGAAGGAGCCTTCCCCAAAAAGAAAAAGGAAAATAGTTCGATTGTAAATAAAGCATTTACTTTTTTGTCAAATGCAGTGCAGACGGTAGGAGAATTTACATATAATGTTTTGTTGGATATATCAGATGCAGTCAACTGGGTGTTTCAACTTCCAGCATTTAGCGGAAAGTCGGTAGATGAAATTGCTGAAATTATGAGGGACGCAGGCTATGATGTTACAGTAAAGGCTTCTACAAGGTCAAGAAGTGGAGCTCAAATAATAAAAATTAATAACCCTGGTAATGGTAAAAATATATCTCAAGTTCAAGTATCTCCAGGTGGAGGAAGACATGGTAGTAACCCGTACATCAAAATTAGCACTACAGACCAGGGAATAATTAAGATAATTGATGGACCAGAAATTTTATATAAAACAGATGGTAAAGAAACTGCAACAATTATTTTTTCAGGAGGTAAATAGTATGCAATTAGATGTAAATAGCCCAATTTTACCATATTTGGGATTTGGTAATATAAAACTATATAGCACAATGGATGAGTTGAATAATATTTTGAAGTTGGAAGGTGTAACATCAGTTGTTCTAAACGATACATGGATTCAGTATAATGTGTTAGATAGCATAGAACTATATTTTCACAAAAAAAATGAAAAACTATTCAGAATAACAACGCTTGATAAGTACAAAGGGAAGTTGTTTGGAAAGATTGGTGTCGGATCTTCTATAGAGGAGATGTTACAAATTGAATCTACATTTAAATATGATGAATTTGAGGAAGTATGGGAAAGTGAAAAAGGTGTGTTTATTGAAATGGATGCAGAAACTAATAAAGTTCGATGGATTTCAGTATATATTAGAGAACTAGATTCTGATGATTTTGAACAGGCCAATTGGTAAATATAGACATTTCTTTATAATTATTGCTTGATATTTTTTTGATCAAAAGTTAATTTGGTAATAAGTTGAATGCAATATCATAAAAAAGTTGTTGATGTAATTAATATGTTAAGGAAAAGAGTGAATGATTGATCAGGATTTCAACTTGAATCGCCAGTAAAAAAGTTTTACGATTAATTTAGTTATTGTTAAACTTTAGGACCTCTAAACCCTAATCCAAAAAGCTATATTAAGTTCTGTCTGTTCACAAAATGAATGACATACAGAACTTAATAATAGCTTTTTGTCATTAAATTCGTGGCAGATGAAGACGTTGGCTGGATGTTGAAATGTAATGGAGGAAATAAGTGATATGTTTTGTGAATTATATTGATGTTTTAGGAAATGAACATACAGATTTATATATGAAAAATGTGAGGATAGACGAAATAGAGTTACTATATAAACAAGATATGTATATAAAATATCAAAATGTTTTTTTTCAATTATTTGCAAACGACATTTTTAGAAGTGATGTATTAGATAATACATATATGTTAACAAACAGGTATTGCTAATTCTGTTGAAGGCTGGGGTAATGGAGGAGGTCAGCAGTTTGATACAATAGGGAAATTTATTGATGAAGATGCTTTTGTAAATGAATGGTTGATAGGTGAATAAAATGAATAAAGAATATACATATAGAGAGAATATAATCTGTTTTGGTGAAAAACAGATTATATTCAATGAAAGGATTGCAGAAATTGTAGAATTTGAAAAGTGTTTGGTAATAAGAAATAAGTATTCAAATGAGAATCCTACGAATAATTTAGTTGCATATGATTTTACTGGTTATAAAATATGGGAAATAGATGACATTATTAAGCCGTTAGTACCGCAGACAATTGTATCAATTGGGAAAAGAGATAGCCAATATATAAGTATAATTACATTTGCAGGATTGAATTTATTGATAATAGCGGAGTCTGGTCAAATTGTGGATAAAAAAATTACAAAATAAAGAAGATTAATGTCATATTCTAAGCGTGGAAAGTTAGGTAGTAGGGCGAACGATAGAGCACGTATTCCATTTGATAAAAATGAAATGGACTTCAACCACCCGAACTCAAAAGCGATTATCTTCCTGTTTGTTCATAAAGTAATTGACATACAGGAAGATAATCGCTTTTTTCGTAAAAGAAGAAGTAACCTTATTGCAAAATGTACCTAAACGCTTTAAAAGATAGGTTTTTGGCAGCGATTGAACTGCGAAGTTTGAATTAATATGATAAACGGATGACATACAAAACATGGTAAAACAATTGTTAAATCTATCACAAAAACCCAAGAACAAGAGCAAAAAACAAGGAAAATTAAATAAAAGACGCAATAAATGGTATTTTTGTTTATAAAAATGTCCTAACATATTCATTTGTTTAATAAAAAAATTATATAATTTGTATATCAACCGATTGACATATTATAACACATATGATAATATACATACATAGCAAACAACAGAAGCTAAAAACAGTCAACTTGCACAACGGAAGCAGAAAAAGGGAATAGGGCATAGTAAAAGGGTAAATACTTATAACCAGTAAGTTGATTCAAAAAATGATTTATATTTGGAGGGTAAAAGGATGAGAAAAATGAAAAAAATGATCTCAGTATTACTTGTAGGTTCCATGATTATGGCGTCCTTAACAGGATGCGGCAAAAAAGATTCTGGTGACAGCTCGACTGGAAAGAGCAATGTAGCAATTACCTTATTAAACTCAAAAGGAGAGATTCAAGAAGGTCTTGAAACAATTGCAAAACGTTACGAAGCAAAAACAGGTGTTAGTGTTGAAGTAATGGCTTGCGCATCTGGTGAATCCCCTTTCCAAAAGATTTCAAGTATGTATAGTGCAGGAAATCCACCAACCTTAGCAATTCTTGATACCACTGATGTCAAAGAATTAGCAGAGGAAAAAGCAGTTGATTTATCTTCTGAAGACTGGATAAAAGAAGTAGAAGGTCTTACCACAGAAGTGAATGGTAAGGTATATAGTTTCCCATTTTGTATTGAAGGTAGAGGTATTATCTACAACAAGACAGCAATTGAAGAGACATTAGGTAGAGAATTTGATCCAAGTACGATCAATTCTTATGATTCCTTAAAAGCAATCTTTGAAGAATTAAAAGCAGCTGGTATGGAATATCCAATTGTTATCTCAAAAGAAGACTGGTCATTAGGTGCACATCAATTACAATATGTATATGAAACGAAAGATGGAGCAAATGGCTGGGAAGAGGTAATCGCCCAGTTAAAATCCGGAGATTTAAAGTTAGCGGATTATGATCGTTTTGAACAATTTGTACAGACATTTGATTTATTAAAAGAATATAATATAAATAATCCAGAGCCATTAGCAGCAACATATGAACAAGATCCAATCTTTCTTGCAGAAGGAGATGCAGCATTCTGGTTCAATGGTTCTTGGGCTTGGCCAAATCTCTTAGAAGCTGGCGGCGAAGGCAATGAATATGGATTCATTCCATATGTATTAGGCAATGATACTTCTGATTTTGCAAATAACCAGATTCAAGCTTGTGCATCAAAGCAAGTTATGATTGATAAAGAAAAAGCTTCTGATGAACAAATTCAGGCAGCAAAAGATTTCTTGAATTATCTTGTATATGATGAAGAAGGGCAAAAGGGATTAGTGGAAGATTGTAGCATCATTCCAGTTGCAGCAAACAATGCATTTGAACCAAGCGATCCACTTGGTCAAGCGATTAAACAAGCGATGAGCACGGATAAAGTATTTACAGCAGCAGCAATTGTTCCTGGTGATCACTGGTCAGTTCTTGGTGCAGCAATGCAAAAATATCTTGCTGGAGAAAGTACAAAAGACGAGTTAGAAAAATCAATTGAAGATTACTGGACTTCTCAAAGCGAATAAAAAGAACGATTCGTATCATGAAAATATAGTTAACAGAAAAAACTGGGAGCGGCTTAAAGAGATTTATGCACTCCCATTTTCTGTTTATAGGGAAGGAAGAGAACAATGAGGATTAAAGATAAGAAAGAGGGACTCAAGACTTTTGGGATATTCGCATTACCAGGCATATTTGTATTCGTAGCAGTGGTAATTATCCCATTTCTATATGGTCTATATTTGACATTCACTGATTGGAATGGTATATCGAATGCGTCGAATCTAGTTGGTTTCGATAACTATGTGAATGTATTCAAAGATGCAGAATTCTGGAAGGCTTTATTACTTACGTTGAAGTATGTTGTATGTAGTGTGTTATTTGTTAATGTGGTAGCATTTTTCTTGGCATATGTACTTACTAGCAAGTTAAAAGGGGTAGGTTTCTTCCGTACTGGATTTTTTACACCAAACTTAATCGGCGGAGTAATTCTGGGATTTATTTGGCAATTTGTATTTTCAAGGGTACTTGTTAATATCGGAAATACAACAGGGATTGGTTTTTTATCAAAATCCTTCCTTGCTGACCCAACAAAAGCATTCTGGGCAATGGTCATTGTTACCGTTTGGCAGACTTCTGGATATATGATGATTATCTATATTGCTGGTTTTACAGGAATCTCTTCTGATGTATTAGAAGCGGCCAGCATTGATGGAGCCACTGGAATACAGAAATTAAAGAATATCACCATTCCACTTATGATGCCATCTTTTGTAATCTGTACCTTCCTTACTTTATCAAGAAGCTTCATGGTATACGATCTAAACTTATCCTTAACAGGAGGAGAACCTTATGGATCAACGATCATGGCAGCAATGCATGTATATAACAAAGCATTTACCTCTAGACAGTATGGAGTAGGGCAAGCGGAAGCATTATTCTTATTCCTTATGGTTGCCATCATCAGTGGTGTACAGATCTATTTAGGTAAGAGAAAAGAGGTGGAGGCATAATGGCGAAGAATCATATCGGCGGAACAAAGACTAGAATTAAAAACATCGGAATCTATACCTTACTTGTACTTGTATTTCTACTCTATATGTTTCCATTTATCTTTATTGTAATTAACTCGCTGAAAACGAAAAAAGAAATCATTAAAACTCCGTTGAAGTTACTTAGTGAACAGGGACTGAACTTTGACAACTTTGTAAAAGCATATGAGAAGATGGACTTTGCGAAAGCATTTACCAATTCTATGTTTGTTACCTTATCGGCTACCGTGATTGTTATCATCTTGGCGGCAATGACAGCGTATTATTATGTCAGAGTGAATAACCTGCTTTCAAAGATTTTCTTTTCATTGATGGTCGCTTCTATGATTATTCCATTCCAGGCGATCATGATTCCATTAGTTTCCATCTATGGTGCGAAGCTAGGAATGCTGAATAGCAGAGTGACCTTAATCTTTATGCACGTTGGTTTTGCTATTAGTATGTCCGTATTTATCTTCCACGGATTTATTAAGAGTAATATTCCAATTGCACTAGAAGAAGCGGCATATATCGATGGTTGTTCTAGAACGAAAACATTCTTTAAAATCATCTTTCCTTTGTTAAAGCCGACAACAGCAACATTGGTAATCCTTAATGTACTTGCATTCTGGAATGACTTCCTTTTACCATCACTTGTATTAACAAAAGAAAAATTATTAACGTTACCATTATCCACATATAAGTTTTATGGAACGTATTCAGCTGATTTAGGTACAATCATGGCAGCGCTTGTATTAACCGTGGCACCAATCCTGATCTTGTACGTATTCCTTCAAAAATACATTATTAGTGGTGTGGTTTCAGGTGCAGTAAAATCATAAGAACATACAGCAAATGGGGGTAAGAAAATGATATTTGCTATAGAGATACGAAAACCATATCTATGGATACCAGTGAAGAAGCAAGGCGAAAAGAAATTACTAACCATTGCGGCAGACCAGGAAAAAATTACGGAAGTGATGGTTCCTATTGCGAACAAGGATTCTTGTGATTTTTATGCAACCATTGGAGTAAGAGATTATCAAGGGAAAACGCTTCTTTTCGATGGAATAGAGGAAGAAAGTTTCTACCAGGGAATTCGCCAGGAAGAGAGCCGTTATGAAACACAACAAGTTAATCGGCCAGAAATTCATTTTACTGCCAATACAGGGTGGATCAATGATCCCAATGGATTGGTTTATCAAGATGGGGTGTATCACTTGTATTTTCAATACAATCCGTTTGATGTGGAATGGGACAACATGAGTTGGGGACATGCGGTTAGTAAGGATCTACTTCATTGGACACAGCTAGATACGGTAATGTGGCCGGACGAAGAGGGAATGATGTTCTCGGGAAGTGGAATCCGTAATGAGCGGAAACTTTTGAACTTACCAGAGGCTGCCTTACTCTTTTACTACTCTGCAGCAGGTGGAACGACACCATGGTCGAAAGAAAAACTGTTTACACAGCGTCTGGCTTACAGCCTAGATCATGGAAAAACCTTAAAGAAGGAGAAAACGTTTGTTGTACCGACCATTGAGAAGGAAAATCGTGATCCAAAAGTATTCTGGCATGAGGAAAGCAAAGCCTATATCATGGTCTTATGGTTAAAGGATCATGAATTTGCAATTTTACGAAGTACAAATCTTACAGAATTTACAATTTCACAACGTCTCATTCTCGAAGACGCCTTTGAATGTCCTGATCTCTTCCCATTGTCTGTAGAAGGAGAGCGAGAGAAAAAATGGGTATTCTGGTGTGCAGATGGATTCTATTATGTAGGTGATTTTGATGGATTTACCTTTACCCTGGAGCAGGGAAAACGATGCGGATATCAGACACATTTACCATATGCAGCACAGACCATAGCAGGAGTAATAGATCGGATGATATCCATTCCATGGTTGCGAGCAAAGTTCCTGGACCGTCCATATACGGGTGCAATGGGAATCCCGAGGGAACTTGGTTTACTTTCTATAAGGGGGGCTTGGTATTTGCAACAACCATATTGTCAGGAATATAGAGATGCGAGAAGAAAAAGGAAGAAGATACAGTTAACCAGTGAGAATACGATCCAGATTGGAACGGTTACAGGGGTAACCGAGATTGAAGTGTCAAGCGACACTGAATTATCGGGAAGGATTAATATACTTCTTGGAGACCAATGCCTTCATATGGATTTTGATAAAAAACAGATACAATACAAAGAGGATACGGTGTTCTTACACGAAGAGATTCCTCTAAAGGATTTCTCCTTATTGATCGATGAGACGATCATAGAGCTTACTGCTCAAAATGCTACTATATATATCGTTTATGAATTGCCAGAACAACCACTTACTGGTAAAATAGAATTACAATCTGTGCAAGGAACGCATGAACGTAATATAAACATATATGAGTTAGAAAAGGAGAAATAAATGGCAACGTTAAAGGACGTAGCTGCAAAATCCGGCGTCACAGTGACAACGGTATCTCGTGTACTTAATAATCGCGGATATATCAGTGAAGAAACAAGAGAAAAAGTTTATGCAGCGATGAAAGAATTGAATTATCAACCCAATGAGATCGCAAGATCGTTATCCAAACAAAAAAGCAATAGCATTGGAATTATTGTTCCTCATATTGAACACCCATACTTTGCGAAATTGATTGGTTGCTTGGAGAGAGAAGCTGCAAAAAGAGATTATAAAATTATGCTTTGCAATTCCCATGCAAAGTTCGAAAAAGAAATAGACTATTTGGAGATGTTTCAATCTCATCGTGTAGCTGGAATCATCTTATGCTCAAGTTCTGTTGATATAGGAAAATTCATATCTTTGAACATACCAGTAGTGAGTATAGAGAGACCAGTTGATGTAGGGACAACAAGTGTGGAATGTGATAATTATCTGGGAGGTGTCTTAGCAGCAGAGCATTTGATTGCATGCGGCTGTAAGAACCTGGTTCATATATCAGGAATTGAGAATGAAGCCATGCCAGCAGATGCACGGTGCCAGGGATTTGTTAAGGTCTGTGAAGAACGACAGATTTCTCACTGGGAAGTTGAGTGCAAGGAAGATAATTATCTCTATATGGAATATCATGCGTTGATCGAACAGATTTTGACCAAGAATCCGGAAGTGGATGGAATATTCGCCAGCAGTGATCTCATTGCGGCGCAAGTAATACAAGTGGCAAGTAAGATGAATCGCCTTGTTCCAAAGGATTTAAGAATCGTTGGATTTGACGATGTCAACATCGCTTCCCTGGCTTGCCCGGCTATTACAACCATTCATCAGCCAATCAAAGAGATGGCAAAGGAAGCTATTGAGTGCTTGATCAAATGTGTCGATGACACCATGGTTCCTTCCCGAATTCAACTACCCGTATCATTGGTGAAGAGAGAAACAACGTAAGAATGAAGGATAAACAGTCTATTTCGTTAAGAGATAGGCTGTTTTTAGATTACTGCTTAGGTTGTCAAAAGCCCACATTTATTAAAAAAAGTGGGTACTTTTTAGAGTGCTAGGACAGGAATATAGATTATATTAAGTGACAAATTGATTATAGTGCGTAAAGGAGAATGTCTTATGTACGATGTGGTAGCATTAGGAGAATTGCTTGTAGATTTTACACCGTCAGGAACGTCAGACCATGGAAATCCATGTTTTGAACGAAATCCTGGTGGTGGACCTGCCAATATGGCATGTGCAGTTTCAAAACTTGGAGGAAACGTGGCTTTCTTATCCCAGGTAGGGGACGATATGTTTGGACAGGCATTGAAGAAGATTGTGGAACGGGAACATGTGGACTGTTCACAGGTCTATTTATCAAAAGAATATAAGACAACATTAGCATTTGTTGGATTAGATGAAGCGGGAGAACGTTCCTTTAGTTTCTATCGACAGTATGGTGCGGACACGATGATGGATGCGAGTATGTATGATCTCTCCATCTTATCAGATACACAGTATTTCTTCCTAAGTAGTGTATTAATGGCGGAGGGAACCAGTCGAGATATGAGTTTTACCTGCTTAGATGAAGCGAAGAAACAGGGTGTACCAGTCATATTCGATCCAAATCTTCGCTTTAATTTGTGGAAAGATCCAAAAGAGATGAAAGAATGCGTAAAAAAAGCATTGAAGTATTGTCATATTGTAAAGGTTTCCGATGAAGAATTATGTTTTTTGATGGATTGCAAAGAGATCGATAAAGCAGCACTTACAATGAAAGAGCAGTACAACATTGGTATTCTATTGGTTACAAAAGGCGGAGAGGGATGTGTTGCCTACACCGATCAGGGAAAAGTGATACACAAAGGGTTTGCCGTTGAAAAACCAGTGGACACCACTGCAGCGGGGGATTCTTTTACTGGTGGTTTTGTGAAAACATTGACCGAGTTCAAGAAGCCGTATACAGCATGTACATTGGAGGAAATTGCCCATTGTATTAAAGTAGGAAATGCGGTTGGTAGTTTAACGGTTCGAAAACGAGGAGCGATCAGTGCATTACCAAGTATGGAGCAAGTACAGGAACTTTTGGGATAGTTGTTGGCTAAGGTTGCTCTCCGAGTATGAAGGGAATGCAGAGGAAAAAGAGTAAAAAGTAGCAATAAACAGAAGCAAAAACAAGGAAGCAATTTAAAGCAGTAAATAGAGAGGACATACGTATGGGACAGAAAAGTAAAGAAAAGACTTGGTGGAAAGAAAGTGTTGTATATCAAATTTATCCAAGAAGTTTTCAGGATAGCAATGGAGATGGAATTGGAGATTTGCAGGGGATTATTAGACGTTTGCCATATTTGCAATGGTTAGGAATTGATGTAATTTGGCTAAGCCCTATCTTTCAATCGCCAAATGATGATAATGGGTATGATATTAGTGACTATCAGGCAATTATGAATGAATTCGGAACAATGGAGGACTTTGATGAACTGTTAAGGCAAGCACATGAACATGGCTTGAAGATCATGCTGGATCTTGTTGTTAATCATTCCTCTGATGAACATGCATGGTTCATGGAAAGCCGCAAATCAAAGGAAAATCCGTATCGTGATTACTATATATGGAGAGAAGGAAAAGATGGGAAAGAGCCAAACAACTGGGGTGGTAGTTTCGGCGGTTCGGCATGGAAAAAGGATGAAACCACAGGAGAGTACTATCTTCATACCTTCTCGCCAAAACAGCCGGATCTAAACTGGGATAACAAGAAATTACGGGAAGAAGTATTTTCCATGATGCGTTGGTGGCTTGATAAAGGTGTTGATGGATTCCGTATGGATGTCATTAATATGATATCAAAAGTACCTGGTTTACCAGATGGAGAAAAACATGGTGGACAATATGGTGATTTTACTCCTTACGTTATGAATGGACCACATGTACATGAATATTTACAGGAAATGAACAAAGAGGTTTTATCGAAGTATGATGTGATTACAGTAGGGGAAGCGCCAGCTGTAACGGTAGAGCAAGCCAAGCAATATGTGGGATTTGATGCAGATGAATTGAATATGGTGTTTCAGTTTGAGCATATGTGTGTTGATGAAGGTCCTTATGGAAAATGGACGAAGAATCCATTGGATCTAGTGAATCTTAAGAATGTTCTAAGCAAATGGCAGACAGGTTTAGATGGCATTGGTTGGAACAGCTTATATTGGAACAATCACGATCAACCACGTATCGTAAGTCGTTGGGGAAATGATGGTGAATATCATGATAAGTCAGCGAAGATGCTTGGAACATGCTTACATTTATTACAAGGGACACCATATATTTATCAGGGGGAAGAAATCGGTATGACCAATGTGGAATTCTCCTCCATATCTCAATATAGAGATATTGAATGCTTGAATCAATACAAGGATTTTGTAGAACAGATTGGAATGAATCCAGAAGAAGCATTTGCGAGAATTCAAAAATCCAGCCGTGATAATGCCAGAACACCGATGCAGTGGAATGGAGAAGCAAACGGAGGATTTACAGAAGGAACCCCTTGGATTGAAGCTAATCCAAATTATACACAGTTTAATGTGGAGATACAAAGAAAGGACAAGGATTCTGTTCTACATTACTACCGAAAATTAATTCGTTTCCGCAAGGAGCATTTGATTGTCATCTATGGAACGTATGAATCTTTATTACCAAAGGATCCGCAAGTCTTTGCCTATAAGAGAAAGTACCAAGATCAAGAACTATATGTATTGTGTAATTTTAGTAAGGAAAGTATACCTGTAGTCATACCAGGATTCACAGAAATGAAGGAAAATCTTGTACTTTGGAATGACACTAGATGGATTCCGGGAGAACTTAGCCCATATGAAGCGAGGGTTTATCTTATATAAGGCAAACTTCAGTTAAAAGAAGAGGAACTGATTATCATTTAAAGAAGAACAATAAGGGAGGATTATATGGCAATCTTGTATCATGAACAAACAAAAATATTTACCATGCATACGAAGAATTCGACATATCAGATGCAAGTGGGAGCATATGGATATCTTCTGCATCTTTATTATGGAAGTAAAATTGAAGGGCAGGAACTGACATATTTATTACAATATAATGACAGGGGATTTTCTAGTAATCCAGCGGAAGCCTATAAGGATCGGACATTTTCCCTCGATTTTTTACCACAAGAATATAGCGTGTTTGGTATGGGAGACTATCGGGAAAGTGGGTTGCAGCTTCAGAATACTGATGGAAGTTTTGATGTACAGCTAACATATAAGAGTCATGAAATCTATCAGGGAAAACGAAGATTAGAGGGACTTCCTGCTTCTTACGGAACGGAGAAGGAAGTGGAATCGTTAGTGATCACCTTGCAGGATGAAGTGACAAAGGTAGAAGTTGATCTGCTTTATTCAGTATTTGAAGAGCTGGATACCATAACAAGAAGTGTTCAGGTCCGTAACAAAGGAATAGGAACGATCACTTTGGAAAAAGTCATGTCCTGCTGTTTGGATTTTATGAATCGTTGTGATTTTGATTATATGACGTTTTACGGAAAACATACGTTAGAGAGACAGGTAGAACGGACACCAATCCGTCATGGAAAGATGAGTGTGGAAAGTGTTCGAGGATGTTCAAGTCACCAGCAGAACCCATTTGTAATCTTATGTGATCAGGATGCTAATGAGATGCATGGGGAGTGTTATGGCTTCTCTTTTGTATATAGTGGAAATTTCAAAGCAACCGTGGAAGTCGACCAGATTCATCAAACTAGATTTGTTATGGGAATTCATGATACAGGTTTTTGTTTTACGCTAGAACCGGGAGAGGCATTTGTTGCACCTGAAGTGATGATGGTCTATAGTGAGCAAGGGCTTGGTGCTTTATCAAGAAACTATCATACACTGATCCAGGAGCATATCTGTCGTGGTAAATTCAAAAAGGCACGAAGACCAGTGCTGATCAACAACTGGGAAGGAACATATTTTGATTTTACAGCAGAGAAGTTAGCCAGTATTGCTAAAGATGCCAGTAAACTGGGGATCGAGATGTTGGTTATGGATGATGGCTGGTTTGGGGTACGAAATGATGATTATTCTGGTCTTGGGGACTGGTTTGTGAACACGAATAAGTTACAAGGTGGGTTAAGCAAATTGGTAGAAGAAGTCAACTCCTATGGAATGAAATTTGGCATCTGGTTTGAGCCGGAGATGGTCAATGAGGATAGTGACTTATATCGTACTCATCCAGATTGGTGTCTGAAAACGCCAACCAGAGAAGGGAATCGTAGTCGCTTCCAGTATGTCTTAGATATGAGCAGAGAAGAGGTTCGAACATATCTCTATGAAAGAATAACGGCAATCCTAAAGGAAGCGAATATTGAGTATATCAAATGGGATATGAACCGACATTTGACCAATGTATATTCCATTAGCCTTCCTGCGAACCGACAAGGAGAAGTTTATCATCGTTATGTCCTTGGATTATATGATTTGTTGGAACGTTTAACGACAGAAAATCCACATGTATTATTCGAAGGTTGTTCCGGGGGCGGTGGACGATTTGATGCAGGTATGTTGTATTATTCCCCTCAAATCTGGACGTCAGATAATACTGACCCCATCGATCGTTTACGCATACAATATGGTACGAGTTTCGGTTATCCAATTTCATCAATGGGATCCCATGTTTCCGCTATACCGAATCACCAAACAGGGCGCGTGACACCACTTCATACAAGAGGTGTGGTAGCAATGTCGGGTACATTTGGATATGAGCTGGATATGAATAAGATGACGGAGGAAGAGAAAGAGGAAATCAAAGAACAGGTTGCCATGTACAAGAAGTATTATAATACAATCAATTATGGTGCCTACTATCGGTTAACCAATCCATATTCTTCAGAACGATTTGTGGCTTGGGAATTCGTATCAGAGGATGGTAAGAATGTACTTGTTAATTTCGTCTTAACAAAACCAGAGCATAATCCTCCAATTATCAATATTAAGTTGCAGGGATTAGAACGGAATAAGAGATATCGAGTGGCAGGGACTGAGGAAGTCTATACAGGTGCAGCGCTAATGAATGCGGGATATCATTTGAAAGAGCAATTTGGAGATTATACAGCGGTTCAAATCGCTTTGGAACTATATGAATAGATGCAAGCAGCAAGTTTGTGGAGAGCGGCACAAGATTGTTGAAAACTGATTAAAACGCTTTAGAATGGAGATTCCAATGAAAAAAATAGAAAACAAGATTATGTTAATCACCTATGCAGATTCCATGGGAAAGAATCTAAAGGATTTAAAATTGATTTTAAAAGAACAGATCGGTGACGCAATCGGAGGTGTTCATCTCCTTCCTTTCTTCCCATCCAGCGGAGACCGAGGATTTGCTCCAATGACTTACCGTGAAGTTGACCCAGTTTTCGGAAATTGGGACGATGTAACAAGCTTAGCAGATGACTATTATTTGATGTATGACTATATGATCAATCACATTTCTGCAAAGAGCGAATACTATAAAGACTTTTTAGCGAAAAAAGATGATTCCCAATATAAGGATTTATTCATCCGTTATAAGGATTTTTGGGAAAATGGAGAACCTACACAGGATGAAGTAGATGTAATTTATAAGAGAAAACCAAGAGCTCCTTATGTAGATGCTATCTTTGCAGATGGAACAACAGAGAAAGTATGGTGTACGTTTGATGAAGAGCAGATTGACATTAACTGCCCACATGAATCAGCAAAGACATTCATTCGTGAAAATCTGCAATATCTTTGTGAACATGGTGCAGCCATTATTCGTCTAGATGCATTTGCTTATGCAACGAAGAAAGCGGGAACAAGCTGTTTCTTTATTGAACCAGAAGTGTGGAACTTACTAGATGAATGTGAGGATATCTTAAGAGAGTATGGAGTAGCGATTCTTCCAGAGATTCATGAACACTATACGATGCAAAAGAAGATTGAAGCGAAAGATTTTTATGTCTATGATTTCGCATTGCCAATGCTACTGATTAATGCCTTATATTATGGAAATGGATCGTATCTGAAAAACTGGCTGAACATCTGTCCAAGAAAGCAATTTACTACATTAGATACCCATGATGGAATTGGGGTTGTTGATGTACGAGATCTATTACCTGATGAGGAAATTGACCGTACAAAAGAAGATATCTTTAAGTTCGGTGCCAATGTGAAGAAGATCTATAATACAGCAGCATACAACAACTTAGATATTTATCAGATTAATTGTACGTACTATTCTGCACTGGGAGATGATGATGCTTCTTATCTTTGCTCTCGTGCCATCCAGTTCTTTGCACCTGGAATTCCGCAAGTATACTATGTAGGTATGTTGGCAGGAAAGAATGATCTAGAACTGCTAGAAGAAACCAAAGTAGGTAGAAACATCAACCGTCATTATTACTCTGTAGAAGAAGTGCGAGAGGAAGTTAGACGGCCTGTGGTTGCTCAGCTACTAAAATTAATGCGATTCCGCAATAGCCACAAAGCATTTGACGGAGCGTTTATACTAAATGAAAGCCCAGACCACATCATCAGTATTACAAGAAGAATGGGAGTGGATGAAGCCAATCTTATTGTGGATCTGAATAAAAAAGAAATGAAGATTACGTATACCGAAGACGGCAAAATGAAGGAATTGGTTTAAGGTTTACAATGAATTAGGGCGTCAGAAGTTCACATTTAATATAAGCACCCCCAATCGATACGATTTAAGTTTGATACACATGTAATATAGGACATAGTTCATATCGGGCACCCTCGCACCCTATCTGAAGTTCGTAGTGGTACGTAAGGCTCTAAACTACAGAGTCAAAGTACCAACGACTTCATACTATTGCTCATCAAACTATGTCCCGCATTACATGAGATAAGTGAATTCTTTATTTGTTAAGATTGCGATATTCGCTTGGCGTCATACCAACCGTTTGCTTGAAAGTTCGAATAAATGAAACACGGTTATTGAAACCTATGGTGGCTGCAATCATATCAATACGTAGATCCGTTTCTGTAAGTAAGGTTTTGGAATGGTCAATCTTACGTGTGGTGATGTATTGCTTGAATGGAATGCCCAGTGCTTGTTTTAACAAGCGAGACATATATTTTGGCGTTGTGCCGAATACCGTTGCTATGGATTCTAGATAGATATCTTCACAGTAATGTTGGTCTACGTAATTCTTAATCTCCTCTAAACTATGGTTAGAATGATTGGTTTCTGCCTGTTTGTTACAGAGAGCAAGGTAGAAATCCTTGATATAGTCGGAACGTTGCAAGGAGGAAAATCTATGTAAGTACGTCGATAAGTTTACATAGTGCTCTGTCATAAGTTCCTGCCCATCTAAGCCAATTCGGCGCAATAGATTATCCCCTATTTCATAAAAATGAATATAGAGATCTTTGAATCCCATCTCTGATACATGTTGTTCCTTATTCTTTTCTAATATAGAACCAATGAGAGATAGTGCATCTTCCCCATTCCCTTGGAAGAGAAAATTGGATAATTTGTTATCTTCAATGGGGGACATACAATAGGAGCTTTTTCCATCTTCTGTTTCTTCATAAAAGTGGAGATAGGTATCTCCAAAAGTAGAAATCTGTGCGAGCGCTGTATTTGCCTCCTTCCAAGAACAATGAAGATTCTGTAGAGTTTCGTGAGTCTTTCCAACTGCCTGATAGAGTTTGATATAGTCAGCATCAAAAGAAAACAGATCCTGGAATGCTTCGAAATCTTTGGTAAGAAGGCTAGTTTGATCGGGATCTGGGGAATTGGAGATGATACAAAATTGCTCATCTTCCATACGAAATACATATTTTACACAAGAAGGGTCTTGTGTCAGTTGAAGTACATCAATTAATTGGTGACGAATAATGGTTTGATCTGCTTTGGTAAAATGATTGTAAAAGGCAGTACTATATCTAGGAATCAGAATACAACAAGTAAAATATGTGTAAGGAAAATGGAAGGAGTAATCCGCTAAAAGAGGTTCCAACTTTTTATTGTCATAGTCTTCCTGATACAGGATGTTGAGGATGTAACGACTATATAGGGTAGGAAGAGCGGTCGTCATGGTGTCTTTTAGGTACTTGTTGGAATACATTAGATTCTGTATCCGTTCATCTAGATATTGGAATTCATCCCGTCGTATGTCAGTGGCTGGGGAATCCGATTCACTTCGTGAGGAAAGGTTATGTAGGATTCCTTTAATTGGTGAGTAGAGACGTAGGGAAAACAGATAGCATAGAAGAACCATTAATATACAACAAAATAGTAATGTGACAATGGACAAGATCCATGAACTCGTAATTTTATCCCAGATGTCTTTGTAAGGAACTAACGTTACATACAGTAAGGAGTCACAATAACCCGACGTGGAGGAGGTGGCGAACATATAATACTCGGTATGATCAAGAGTAATCTTCCTATGATCGGGGTTTAGCGTAATCTGCGCTTGTACCAGTGCCTCTTGTTTTACATTCGTTGACGCGATAATCTGGTCGGTCTCTTTACTATAGACAAAGAGTTGCGTTCCAGGGGTGATCTGATAATTCTTTAAGGAGGATGAAAATGTATTCTTACTTATATAGATGATCAAAGGATTGGTAATGGAATAGTGGCCAATCTGATATTGTAAAATTGGAATGGCAACCTGGCTATTCTTCATATCCAATGGCTGTATCTGCAGCATGGTTCCACGACGCTGATAATCTGCAAGGTAATTCCCTTGATTGATTACAGAGCCATAGAAAGGATTATCATAAAAATCTTCTAAAAATGCAGTATAAGCGGAGGAGATGTATCGATCATTAACTGTATTCACATAACCTGCCTGCAGAATATAGGATTTGGTCGCCACAAAAGAGGAGAGCGTTCGGACGATATTAAGTAAAAGATAATTTTTTGAGGCAGCAAGTGGGGTCTGGTTATAATAGGTACTTCGGAACGTTTGGTTATCCATAAGAAGAATACTATTTTGACTTAGTTCATAAAATTCCTGATCGTAATTTCCTGCAAAATTCTTGTGGGATAATTTACATTGATCCAAGAGTTGTTTCTTAACGCTATTCAGTAGATAAAAATTTAGCGTAGAAAAAAGTAACACACTTATTACTACAGGTAAAAGTATATAGAGAATGATTTTTCGTTTATACAGAGGGATTCGTGTCCTTCTGTTTTTTTGTGTAGATGTATGATTATTCAAGAGAATACCTCCAATTTTCAAAACTCTATAAATGGCATGAGTCGAACGTTATCGAATTGATGTAATAGAATTCTACCGGTAGACATTTGTTACGAAGTAGAATTCTGATACAGTTGTTTCGGTGGAAAAATGAAACACATATGTAATTCCTCCACTTGTTGGAAATGAAAGACTTTGCTATAACAAGATTGCTCGATGAAAATAATTCTTAGCTAAATTGTAGAGAAGGAGGAAATAGTTTGTCAACAGATTTATGCAAAATTAACCAAAAAAAGAATACCAAGTGGCAAATGAAATGGAAAAAAATCAAACAAGATAGGGTGCTATATCTGATCTTGTTAATTCCAATCATTTATTTAATCGTATTTAAGTATGTTCCAATGGCAGGTAACATATTAGCATTCCGAAAGTTTAAGATTGGTGGTTCGATGTTTGGAGAAAGGTGGGTGGGGTGGAAATACTTTAATCTATTTATAAAGGATTCCTACTTTTGGCAAGTATTCAAGAACACATTCCTATTAAGTGTGTTGAATCTGTTGTTTGGATTCCCAATTCCAATTATTCTTGCACTTCTTTTAAATGAAGTAAAGAACAAAGCAGGAAAACGAGTGGTACAGACATTGACCTATCTTCCTAAGTTCCTATCAACCGTTGTTGTAGTTAGTATGTTACAAACGTTGCTTTCGCCATCAACGGGAGCAATTAATTCAATTTTACAAGGGCTTGGATTCGATAGTATCTATTTTCTAAATGAATCCTCATGGTTTCGACCAGTTTATATTATTTCAGATATCTGGCAGTTCATGGGGTGGAATTCAATCCTATACTTAACTGCTTTAACGAGTATTGATCCACAGCTCTATGAAGCGGCAGCAATTGATGGGGCCGGAAGATGGAAACAAACCCTACATGTTACATTACCAGGCATCATGCCAACCATCGTTATTACTCTTATCTTATCTACAGGAAGTGTACTTAGCGTAGGATTTGAGAAAGTATTGCTTCTATATACGTCCAACACTATGGATGTTGCTGATGTAATCTCAACGTACACCTATCGTATGGGTATTGTGAATAGCCAATATAGTTACACAACAGCAGTTGGTCTTTTCCAAGGGGTAATCAATTTGTTCATCATAACAGCAGTTAATAAGATATCAAAGAAAACTACAGAAACTAGTCTGTGGTAGAGAGGAGAAGGTTATGAAATATAGTAGAGGATATAAGGTCTTCCGCATATTCAATGGAATTTTTTTAGCATTAATCTGTATCGTATGTCTTTATCCATTTTTGAATACCTTGGCAACTTCCTTAAGCAGTAACACCTCTGTACTGCGTGGAGAGATTGGAATCTTTCCAAAAGGAATTAATTTTGAAGCGTATACAAGGATTATGAAGGACTCCGAATTCTATATTGGATACAAGAACACGGTTGTATATACCGTATTAGGAACATTACTTTCCCTGACAATTACCATAGCGACAGCATACCCCTTATCAAGAAGAGGACTTGTAGGAAAAAAATATATCATGTTGTTTTTCGTATTCACCATGTATTTTGGTGGTGGTATGATCCCAAGTTTCCTATTAGTAAAAAATCTTCACATTATGAATACCATTTGGGCAGTTATTCTACCAGGAAGCTTAAGTGTATATAACATGTTAATTATGCGTACATTTTTTGCTAGTATACCAGAGAGTCTATCTGAGGCGGCAAAGATTGATGGGATTGGTGATTTCCGTTTACTGACCAAAATCATCTTACCATTGTCTAAACCCATTATTGCAACAATGACCTTATTCTATGCAGTTGGTTACTGGAATGACTGGTTCAGTGCATTGATCTATATGAGTGATAGTAAAAAACATCCTGTTACCCTGTACCTTAGAAGTGTTGTTATGGGATTAACCAAGCAAGCCATGTCAGGTAATATTACAGGAAATGATGTGGCAGAAGTGGCAAATAAAACGGTGCAAGGGGCAACAGTTATGTTAGTAACTATTCCAATCCTGTGTATCTATCCGTTTGTACAGAAATATTTTGTATCTGGTGTAATGTTGGGTTCAGTAAAAGAGTAAAAAAATTGATAATGATAAGAAAGTTCACCCAAAGATTTCTTATTTATTATAAAATAAAAGGAGTAAAGGAGAATGTGTATGAAAAAAAGAATGGTAAAAGTAATTGTAATTTCAATGACGATGGTTATGGCGCTTGTAGGTTGTGGCAGTAATAAGAAATCCAATACGAAAGAAACAACGACACAGGAGGCAACAGAACAAACGACAGAATCACCTACTGGGGAAGAAACAGCAGAGAGTACGAACCCTGTTTCAGACAAGCCAGTTACTTTTTCATTTATGTATTCGGGGGAGTTTAATGCAGATTATAAATCATTGGCAAAGATGACCGAATTGACGAATGTTTCTCTTGATGTAATGGCAATTCCTGATAGTGATTATGATACAAGAAACCAACTGGTCATTAATACAGGGGAAGATATGCCGGACCTGATCAGCAAGACAAATCCAACAATCGCACAGGCGCTTAGCGGTGTCTTACTACCAATTAGTGATTATTTTGATCAAATGCCACATTACATGGAATTTATTAAGAAGAATAATCTTCAGTATCTAATCGATGATGCCACACAATCAGATGGAAAAGTTTATGAACTTCCAATTAATACAAAAGAAGTAAAGACTGCCTCCAAACAGATTTTTGTAAGAAAAGATGTATTTGAAGAAAATAATATTGCAATACCAACTACATATGATGAACTTTATGATGCAGCAAAGCAGTTAAAACAGATCTATCCAGATGTTTATCCAATTCAAGTAATCTATGGAAATGGTAACCTTCTTGATATGATTGCACCATCCTTTGGGACTAGTGCCGGCTGGGGAAAAGGATTTGATAACTTCCATTATGTAGAGGAAAATGACGAGTGGATCTTTGCACCTACCAGTGAAGAATTCAAGACGATGTTACAGTATCTAAACAAACTTTATGCGGAAGGGTTATTGAATCAGGAATATACCACATTTAGTAGCGACATGTATTCACAAAATGCGTCTACTGATAAAGCATTTGTCTTAATGGCTGATTGGCTTGGTTGTGAGACTGCAGCAACAACTGCCCTTCAAGAAGCAGGCAATGAGAATGCAGAATGGGTACCAATCTATCCATTGGCGGGACCTGCAGGAGCATATTTGTCACGTGTAAGTAATTCTACGCAGACGATGGTAGTTTCCGCTAGTGCAGCAAAAAAAGAATATTTCCCTGAGTTAATCAAATGGTTAGATTGGATGTACTCGGAAGAAGGAATAAATCTGTTCTCCTGGGGAATTGAAGGAGAAACTTATACGGTAGACAGCAACAATAATAAAGTTTTAGGCTCTGATATTCTTTGTGCAGCGAATCCAACAGGAACTGTAGATGTGCAAAAAGAATATGGAACAAGCAATAATTGTTTTACGTTCGTATATCCTTATGACCATGAACTTGCAACGATGGCAGAATCTTATAAAGAGTTAATTGAAAAAGAGACAGAAGGCAATGCAATTCCAAACATTGAACCAGCCATCGCATTGTCTGAGGATGATGTGGAAGAAGAAGCGCTATATGCAACTAATCTAAACGACTATGTGGATCAGATGATCAGTAAGTTTATCATGGGTGGTGAATCCTTTGATAAATGGGATAGCTTTATATCGGAATGTAATAGCAAAGGTGCAGAGCAGTTATATACATTGTTCAATGAGGCATGGAAGAAACAAAATCAGTGATACATATTAATGAGTTATAGATAAAGGAATTAAGCATAGAACAGTAGAGGAATAATATACCTTGACAAAACTGACTACACATTGTAGACTAACAATATGTCTACAATGTGTAGTCAGTTTTGCTTTAAAAGGATAAGGAGAATTTATTTATGGAAGAATACTCATTAGGAGCTGTGGAAGGTAGATTTGCTGATTTAATATGGGAGAAGGAGCCGATTGTTATGAGTGAATTGATTCCTTTATGTGAAGAAATCTTTGGGTGGAAGAGAACAACCACGTATACCGTTGTAAAACGACTTAGTGGAAAAGGAATATTTCAGAATAAAGACGGAATTGTTTCAGCTGTTCTATCGAAAGAAGAGTTCTATGCTCGGCAAAGTGAAGAATATGTAGAGAGTAGTTTTGGTGGTTCTTTACCAGGTTTTTTAGCAGCATTTACGAGAAGAAGAAAACTTAGTGAAGAAGACATTGCAAATCTACAGGAGATTATTGCAAAGTGTGAACCAGAGGATACTAAGGAATAAAAGGAAAAGGCAAAATTAGCAAAAGAAGAAAAAGAGAAAAAGAAAAGTGGGAGAAAGAGATAAGAGGAGAAAGAGATAAGAAGAGAAAGTGAGGGAGCCCATGGGAGTAAAATGGTTCGTTCAAGTTTTGAACCTAAGTTATCAGGGAACAATGATCATCATGTTATTCTTTCTGGTAGGGTTCGTATTACATAAGATTAAAGTGCCACGGACGTATATGTATTGTCTCTGGATAGTCGCTTTTGTGCGTTTGCTTTGCCCATTTACTTGGGAGAGTGGATATAGTTTTCTGCCAACGAATATGGAACCAGTGAAGGTTGGGACGGAGGATCTGACAAAACAGAAGCAAACGAACCCAGACCAATACAAGGGGAGCCAAGCAAATGAAGGGCAGCAAGGAAAATTGCAGCAGGGGCAGACATTACCTTATGACGTGCGGCAAGCAGAGCGTAGTAGTAGCAATGGAATTGAAATACTGCAAGTTATATGGTTGATTGGAATTCTGTTTTTCCTTGTTCGTGGTTTGTACACCTATATTCGATTAAACAAAAAGTTGATAGATAGTCAAAGAATCGGAAAAAATCGTTACCTATCCGATCATCTGGAAACGGCGTTTGTTATGGGAATCTGTAAACCAAAGATCTATTTACCATCTATGTTGGAAGAAAAAGAAGCAGAGTACATCTGTATGCATGAACAGGTACATATTAAGAGAAAAGATCATCTGATCAAATTATTAGCATATGCAATAACCATATTGCATTGGTTTAATCCATTTGTATGGTTGGCTTATATCTGCCTTGATCAGGAAATGGAGATGTCTTGTGACGAGTATGTGATGAAACATCATAAGGAAGATATTCGTAAGGATTATGCGACATCTTTGTTGCGGTTATCAGTAGGAAGAAAAAGACTGTCAGGTGTACCTCTGGCATTCGGGGAGGGAAATGTGAAAAAACGAATCAAACATGTATTACAGTATAAAAAACCCCTTCTTGCTGTTGCAGGCGGTGTCTTCCTTTGCTGTGTGATCTTAGCAGTTTTTGCTTTCAGTAGTCCACGTGGAGAGACAACAAAGAAAGAGGTTGTTAATGAAAAACAAGAGATGAAAGGGAAAGAAGAAACAAAGCAGAATCCAACACAGAATAATGTAGTGATCAATGAAGTGATTGAGAAGAAAGCACCTGTTTTAAAAAAAGGAATGACATTAGGAGCCGATGGGCCTGATTTGGATTATTGTGAAGGAAATCAGTTGATCTTTCATGGATATTTTGGTTTATTTGTGTATGACCTTGAAAAGCAACAGATGAGAAGTGCGATTGACCTAGCATCTATTGGATGTGATAAAACCCAGGGAGATTCCTACTGCGAAGTAACCGTTTCAAAGGATGGAAATGAGATATACCTTCATCCAATGAACGAGTCATATATGTTCGTATATTCCATCAAAGACGACCAATTAATTAAGAAAGAATGGAACAATGACAATCTAGTATATACAGGCTTGCAGGATAATTATGAGTTAGCAGGGAGTGGAAATGGCTTCTATTCCATACAAAAAGTGCACTACAGTAATGGAGAGTATGCCTATGATGGGTATCTCTACGCAAGTGATTGGTCGGTAGACTCGTTATGTTATGTGGAAGATGATATGGTATTTGCGCTATTTCCCGAATTAGAAGAGGATATGAAATAAGATTATATATGAAATGCCCTTTTGGATTGAAAATTGTTGTGTATCATACTATGATGGAATGGAAAAGGCAGTTTGAGTAAATGAATCGATTGTATGAATACAAAAGGGGAGAATCTATGAAGACATTATATGTTACAGATCTAGATGGGACATTATTGAACACAAAGGATTGTATCAATCCAAGGAGCATTGCAATGATCAATTCCTTGGTAGATCAGGGAATGACTTTTACCTACGCAACGGCAAGATCATTGGTATCTGCATCCGTTGTAGCCAAAGGGCTATCCACTAAGATACCCGTGATCGTGTATAATGGGTGTCGTATTATACAGCCCGATTCTGGAGAGGTATTATTTTCTGTTGATTTTGAAAAAGAGGAGCAGGAGGAGGTAAAATCCTTTTTGACAAAACAAGGAATATCCCCTCTTGTATATGCATTTATTAATGGAATAGAGCGTGTATCCTGGAACCCCCAATATGAGAATGAGGGGATAAGGAGATATCTTCAATCAAGGAAGAATGACAAAAGATTTCGCCCAGTGAATATGGAAGAACAATTATATGAAGGAAATATCTTCTACTACACGTGTATTGGGGAAAAAGAAAAATTATTACCCGTCTATGAGAAATTCAAAGATAACCCTACATATCGTTGTACCTTAGCGCAAGAATTATACCGAGAAGAGTATTGGTGTGAGATCATGCCAGCCAAAGCGACGAAAGCAAATGCCATCCAGATACTGAAGACGATGTGGAATTGCGACCGTGTAGTTGCGTTCGGAGATGCCATCAATGATATTCCGATGTTTCAGATTGCAGATGCTGCTTATGCGGTTGAGAATGCAGTGGAGGAACTAAAGAGATATGCAACGGGAATCATTGCCGATAACGACCATGATGGAGTAGCGGATTGGTTAGCGAATCATGCAAAATGGTAGCCTATCCATTTACTGAAAAGTATGGTATGATTATTGCTATGAGTCTAGGGTGGTTAAGAAAAGATAAACGCAAACTTCACACTTGCCAGTTTTTAAACGAGCAGATGCTTGCTATATTCATGGAAAACGCGCGCTCGATTGGCTCCACTGAATTTTGAGTAATAAACCCATAGACATGAAACAACCCATACAGGGAATGGAGAGGTAAACAATGGAGAATCAAGAACCAAAACATCAAAGACGTGTTCGCTATAAAGGAACACATCCTAGAAGTTATAAAGAAAAATACAAAGAATTACAACCTGAAAAATACAAAGATACCATCGAGAAGGTAATTGCAAAAGGAAGTACCCCTGCTGGAATGCATATATCCATCTGCGTGAAGGAGATTCTGGATTTTCTTCAGATCAAGCCAGGACAGGTAGGATTAGATGCAACACTAGGTTATGGCGGACATACGTCCAAGATGCTAGAGTGCCTACAAGGAGAGGGACATATCTATGGATTGGATGTGGATCCAATTGAATCGGCAAAGACGAAAGCAAGGCTAGAGAATATGGGATATGGCCCTGAAATCTTGACGGTAAAATTATTGAATTTTGCCAATGTAGATGAAATACTTGAAGAATCAGGACAATTTGATTTTGTATTGGCAGATCTAGGTGTATCCTCTATGCAGATTGATAACCCTGACCGTGGTTTTTCCTATAAAGTAGAAGGACCACTGGATTTACGATTAAATCCAGAGAAGGGGATATCAGCAGCAGAACGGTTAAAGAATATCACGCAACCAGAATTAGAAGGAATGCTTATTGAGAATGCAGATGAACCATATGCAAAGGAAATATCGAGAGCTATTGTATCGGCAATTAGAAAAGGAAAAGAAGTTGATACCACGACAAAACTGAAAGAGATTATCGAACAGGTACTTTCATTCTTGCCAGCAAAAGAGCAAAAAGAAGTGGTTAAGAAAACATGCCAACGTACCTTTCAAGCATTGCGTATTGATGTAAATAGTGAGTTTGAAGTATTGGAACAATTTATGGAGAAATTACCAACCATATTGAAAAGTGGTGGACGTGCAGCAATTCTCACCTTCCATTCAGGGGAG
Organism: Anaerosporobacter faecicola; assembly: GCF_012070565.1. Taxonomy (GTDB): domain Bacteria; phylum Bacillota; class Clostridia; order Lachnospirales; family Lachnospiraceae; genus Anaerosporobacter; species Anaerosporobacter faecicola. Next base: position 346,169 of record NZ_JAAQRO010000022.1, on the reverse strand, counting down.
GACCGTTTGGTAAAACAATATTTCAAGTATTATAACAAAGAAGGAATTTATTCCGAAGTTGCAAGAGACGTAATTCGACCATCAGCAGAAGAATGTATTCGAAATGGTCGTGCCCGTTCTACGAAGATGCGTTGGGCAATTAAGGCGTAACCTTTTTGCAATGTGAAAATCCAATAGTAGGAGGTAAGAATTTGTATGATGGATGCAAGAATCTGTGAGTGGTTAATGGAAAATGCGGATACCCCTATTCGATATCGAATTGCGCGGGAGTTTTTTCAAGACATAGAAGAGAGCAAGCGTCTTCAAACAGAGTTACTTGAACATCCAGCCGTTATAGAATGGCTTGGTTATTTAAAACCAGATACACCTCCGAAACATTGGTCAATGGAACATGGTAGTATGAATTATTGTCTGGAAAATGCAGGTGTAAAGATTGCGCAATTGGGACTGCATAGTGGAATACCCCAGGTAAGAGATGCAGTGCAGTACTATTTTGACAAGATGAAGAATGGCGAAGCCATGGATTCCTATTTTGCCTATTCCAAGAACCAGGAGATTTACTATAGAAAAGGACAGCATTTTAACGCAATCGTTATTACCAATATACTTTCTGCCCTAGGAGTTCGTGAGGAAGAGATTGAAACATATCTCCTTGGAAGCCTAGAGGAGATCAGCCAATTTGTCAAAGAAGGAGATTATGCCATATATCTGGAGGAACAAGAACGTTGCAATCTCAAAAGAGTACCTTCGGTGTGGAAGAATACAGCGTATTTTATTAAGCCTTCTCTGACACAACGTTATGGGGTTGGATACCCGATGATCTATGATCTGGTTGGTCTATCTAGGTTATATGATCTGCATGACAATGCGGTAGATAGGAAGATTGATGATATAATAGAGTACATTAGCACAGACGAATTTCATAAGTCTATAATTGACGGATATGGAATACTTGCAGAAGAAGACGGGAAATATCATAGTATGGGCTGGGATCCAAAATACCCGGGCTGGTTCGATTTGGATCAATATAGGAAGGAAAAGGATGGAGCAAAATTGCTCTTCTTTGCACAAACGATCGTAAATTATCCGAAAGCAAGAAAGACAAAATGGTTTAACGAACTCCTTGTCTTGTTAGAATCCTATCGGACGGATTCTGGTACGTACATCTTTCCGAAAGAGTGGTTAAGAGAAACAAAAGGATATGCGGTGTTGGGAAATCATTTATCATTTGGAGAGAATAGAAGAAAGAAAAATTGGATTGAACTAGAATCTACATTCTATATGCAGGTATTAAAGAAAAAATGTGACAACTTTTCACGTTGATACAACGCGAAAAGTTGTTATTTTTTTGTTGTTTCTCCTACTTCCGTATCATTGACGAATGTTGGTAAGAAAGATACAATATATTACAAGATGTAACATAATATGTTTCGATATTGTAAGGGCAGCAATGTATTTTTGGCGCTCCGATCATTTTATGTTCATACTATATTGTATAAGGGAGAGGGAATGGAATGGAACAAAACAAAAAGACATTAAAAAAATCACTGGCTGTTTTTCTACTATTGATCATAGTAGGCTGTAGTGTGTGCCCGCTACTTGGAAGCAAAATGGCCATAGCCGCAAGTAAAGCCCAATTAGAGTATACTTCAATGGACATTCCGATGGGGAAGAATGGCTATGTAATATACGTAAACAATATGGTGAAAAAAGCGACTTATTCGTATGTTAGTAGTAATAAAAAGATTGTAACGGTTGATAAAAAAGGAAGTTTAACAGGAATTAAAGCTGGTAAAGCTAAGGTTACTGTATACCAGACGTATAAAAAGAAAAAGATTAAAGTAGGAACTTGTACGGTTACCGTAAAAAAAGCGAATGTTGTATCTTACCTGAAGGAAGAACCTTTATATGTACCAATAGGAAAAGAGTATTATGCAGGATATCAGTTAAATCTAAATGATTTTTCGTGTATTGACTATCCGAATAATCAAGCTACATACACTTACTATTCTAGTAATAAATCAATAGTGAAAGTTACGAAAACTGGTTTGGTAGAAGCATATAAAACGGGTGTAGTAGATATTACGATCAAAGAAACCTATAAAAAGAAAACAAGAACGGTTGGTTCTTTCCAAATGGAAGTAAAAGAGCCTGAATTAGAAGGAAAGGATCAGACGGTTGAATATGTACTGAATAATACATATGCAATGAATTTGGGTATTTACTATGCGCCATATTACTTGTATATCCCTGATTCATCGGTAGATTCGAAAAACTTACCAATTGAATACATCTATGATGAAGAAACAGGTAATTGGTCTGGTTATGTGAAAGCAATAAAAGAAGGAACGGTAAAGATTAACGTTTATGGCAGTACAACGCCAATCGATGAAAAGGCAGATTATTCGAAATACTATGTAGGTTCATTTACGGTAAAAGTTGTGAAAAAGCCAGCAACAGGAATGGAGTTGTATAATTTAGAAGGTGGTACGCTTAGCGATAAGCTTACTCTACTTAGTGGTGAATATGATGGTTGTATTGGTTTGTTAGAACCCGATGAGACCAGTGATGTAATTACGGCAACCAGCAGTGATCCATCTGTAGTGCAGATTTATGCATTAGACGATGATATGCTTGCGTTCGGATACCCAATATCCTATATTGTATTCATGGCAATAAAACCTGGAAAAGCAACGATAACAATTACAACAGGAACAATAAAGAAAGAAGTCGAGATTACGGTTGATACGGTAACGATCAAGAAAGGGGAAACAAAAACCCTTAGTTGTATTATTCCAGCTACAGGGAATAATAGCAATGTTTCAGTATCTGCATCCAACCCGAATCTAGTTAAGATTAATGGTGTGTGTAGTGAGTTTATGGATGATAATACCATTGAATATGAAGTGGATTATACAGCATTGGCTGTGGGACTAACGACAATAACCGTTTCATCTAATGGTGTTGTACAGGAATATTCCGTTCGTGTAGTAGAATAATAGAATATTGCAATTGCCTACGCATTCAAAACATGCAAGTGTAAAGTTTGAGTAATAAAGTAATAAAAAAATTCCATGAATCATGTTATAAGATAAGACGTTACAGTTTAAATCTTGATACGGATTCATGGAGTTTTTTTGTTTAAAAACGATTCTTGACAATTAATTTGTATTGATATAATACCACAAAAACGCCTATTTTTCAAGACTTGTAAGTATATGGGGGGCGATATACAATGTAGGAATCTTAGATACAGAGAAAGGGATTGAGGTGGAGGTAGGGCTGAATAAACGAGTGAATACTTCAAATAATAGCAACTCTAAAACGAGAAATAATAGGTACTATCATCCGATGGAAAGAAGGAGTGAGAATCATGAAAGATGAAGAATTGATGCAATTTCTGACACTGCAACAGGGAAATCAGGAAGTGGTTCTACAGAAGCAAAAGGAAAATCTGATGAATTGTAATACGTATACAACAAAATTCGGATTACGGTTGTCTGAACAAGAAGCACAAGAACTGTTAGTGGAAAGAAAAGAAAGTCTGAAAAGAGAGGGAAGAATTGAATTTGGAGAAGGAATTCTTACAAAATTAATCTACGCCTTCTGTGATTCTGCCTATATTTATCAAGATAATTATGTTGATACAATCGAGCGATTACAAGAGATTTTCTATTTGTATAAGAACGAATGTCTTGATGAAATCACCGATGATGAGTTAATTGCATATATGAAAGAACGCTTTGAGGGAATCTGTCAGGGGGATTTGGAATACTTAGAGGATACAGCATTGGAGTCAATTGCTAGGAAGATTCGAAGAGGGGATTGGTAGGAGTGTAGATAGTAGGCATGAAGATAGTAGTCATGAAGGAAATAGTAACAAAATAGCATATTAGGTGTGCTAGAGCATTATTGGGGAGGAGCAGGATTGTATGAAGGTTGAGAAGAAAACGAATGAGTGGAACGCGGCTGAATGGAAGACTGGTGAGCGGAAAGATCATGGAATGGAAGACTATGCTATGGAAGAGTTCGTGCCCATTGTCTCAAAACTAGTTGAGAGATACACGAGTAAGGAAAGTAGTTCTGTTTCCGTTGCAGTAGCTCGACAATTAATGGAAGCAGTGGTGTATTGTATTCATTATGGGTTGAGAAAATCATCAAAGTATCAGCTTGATTCTGGGGAGAAGATACCTGCGCAGACTGCATATGAGTTGGGCTATCAGCGAATTATGGAACGGACAAAACAGTTAAACGATTTGTATACCTCCATGTTACCTACCTTTTCTGCTTACGATAACCGCGCGTATATTGACACGATCATGAAAGGAATGCCTGCTTTTTTCCTGCATTATGATGTTCAATTTGCACCACAAGATCAGATCCTTACTTTAGATTATCCAATTCTGCGTCCACTTGGGCAGGAGGAAGGCATCGAAGCCATTGATCGATATCTGCAAGCAACGATACTGGAACAGACCTTTTTGCGGGTATATCCAGAAGAGTATGTAAGAGCGGTTTTAGAACAGTACCATGAGGACCACAAGGAACTGTTGATTAATATAAGCAGTATTGTTTTACAGAATAGTTTGCTGTCTATGTGGTTGAGAAAACCTTTGCTGTCACGGGAATTTTCCTTGAAGGATTGTGATTGGATAACGGATCAGGTTCTTATGCATTCCTCAGTTGAAACAGAACAGATATTAGAACGACTGCTCCAGATCCTGATTAAGAGAGGATATGAAGATAACCAGGAACTATATGCGTATCTTAGCTATGAGATTCATGAACTTACCATACGATTACGAAATGCTGCAGAACATGAGAATATGGCATTGTTTTTGGGATGTATGAGGGGTAGTTGAAAGTAGGAAGATAAGTGGGAAGAGTAACGTGAAGATAAGAGTAAAGAGACAAATGAAAAGATAAAACGAGTAAATTAAGAATGAAGTGAAGAGAAAGAGTATGAAATTAAGGTGCGATGATAAAGAGGAGGAAGGAACGTTATGCATGAGGCAAAAGAAAAAAAGAACATAGTAGGTTACAAAACGAAAAGTACAACAAATACAGAAAATACAGAGTACGTAGAGCGAAAAAAGTGTGCAGAGCGGAAAGAAAGAATCCAGGAATACGAAGAAATTGCTATGAATGCATTCCCAGCAAAACATACGGAAGTATATGATGGCTGGATATTACGGTATACCGATGGATATACGTATCGTGGAAATTCGGTAAATCCTATGTATTCATCGGTATATTCTCTGGAAGAGAAAGTCATAGAATGTGAGAAACGATTTCATATGCAGGGCTTACCCTGCGTATATAAGATGACTCCTGTAGTAGAAGAGGGCTTAGATTCATTATTAGAGAGATACGGGTATGATATACAGAAGCAAGTATATATTATGAATATGGATTTAGCTATGGTTTCGTTAGAGGAGGAAGATAGGGAGGTAAATAATAAGGAACAAGATACAGTGGAAGAAATAGAGATAGATAAAGATAAAGAAAACGAAAAGAGGATAGAGATAGCAACAAGCAATAAGATGAGCGATGCTTGGCTAGAAGAATTTGTTGTACTTAATGAAACCAGTGTAGAACCTACGAAATCCATTGCCAAAGATGTGCTACGTAGGATAATAAATCCCGTATTCTGTGCAAGTATTAAGAAAGAAGGAAAAGTCATTGCCTGTGGTTTAGGAGTACTTGAGAGAGGAAAACTAGGATTATATGATATCCGTGTGTCGGAACAAGAGCGTCACCAGGGGTTCGGAACGCAGATCTGTAAACAACTTTTAGCAGAAGGAAAAAAAGCAGGAGCGAAAGAAGCTTATTTACAAGTGAGCAGTACCAATGACAATGCAGTTGCATTGTACAAAAAATTGGGCTTTGCACAATGTTATACATATTGGTATCGGGTAAAAGAGATGGAATAACATTTGGACTTCAACTTTGTTTAAAATTTGATTTATACCTTAATTTTAGCAAAGCTGAAGTCCTTTTTGTATGTGATTTCCTTCAATTGTTATGTGAAAGCTGAAAGTAATAAAAATACAAGTATATATGCGGTATTAGCCGTAGTGGAATGCGTTAACATGGATAGTTCAGATTAAAGGAATGGGATAATGCAACATTATGTCCCTCTACATAATCGTCTGTAGATGGGCAATCTGACTGCTTAATTCGCCAGTAACCCATTGATAACGACCATCATCTTCAAACTGGCGATAGGGAATCTCAATGGTCATGGCTAGTCTTCGCCAGATACGGTATAGGCAGATTCGACGTTCCTCCATTTTAGTAAAAGAGGATTTGCCGTAACCCTTTAGGAAGGCGGGGCTGATCTCTCCGTATCCAGAGAAATGATCTTCTAGCAGGTAATCCCCCCAGAAGCAACGTTCAAAATCAATAATTCCAGAAAGTTTGTGATCATGGATCATCATGTTGCCGTCCCATATGTCATTATGAATAAGACATGGTTCTTTACAATCATCGAAAGCATCTTTATTAGCACAGAGTAAATCCCATAAGTCATCATAGGAGATACAAGGAAGTGTAAAGTCCTTTGCCTTTCCGTCTTGAATGAGTAACTTATATACACCTAACATGAATTCACTATTGCTCTTTGTAAATGTCTCAGGCATTTGAGGACGACCAAATGTGGTCCCTTTAATTGCATTCATTGCAGCTGTAATCTTTCCTGTCTCTTCTAGAATACCATTACGTTCTTCGTTGGTAAGTTCCTGATTAATCTTATCCATAGAAACACCCGCAATCTTAGTGATAAATAGATAAGGGGATTTACAAATGGAACAACTGGTATCGTAGAGAAGAACTTTGGGAATTGGTACATGGATCATTTCATTAACAAATGTCAGCATTTCTGCTTCATTCTTTAATAGATTTTTCTCGTCAGATAGCATTTCAATTGCTTCATGTGGTGCAATTTTTAAAACCATGTCTTCACCATTGGCGGTGATTAAGTAAACCGCGTTACAGAATCCACCATCAAGTGGTTTGGCTGAAAATGTCTGTAGTGGTTCACCAATTGCTTGTTGTGTCATTTTCATTAGTGTATCGTCTGTTTGCCAGAATTTTGATACTGCGTTCATGTTATATACTCCCTTCACAATGAATAATGTTGTCTGTTGGGGAAACGGACAAAGGGGTAATAAAATCCCCATGCGTTGTTGTACAGGAAAGTGTAAACATTTGGCATGGGGATCGTATATCTTACTTATTCTAGACCAATCTGATTCATTAACTAAAACCTCTCACAAAATTAAATTGTGCATTCGCCAACGGCGGCTGTCGAATTCCCATGCTCCGTGTTCATTTTTAGTGGTGCTGTAAAACAGCATGGGAATATGACACCCAAATCGGTGAGTAAGAATAAGCGTATACACCTGAATTAGTCAGGATTAGAAATCATGTAGAATTCGATTCCTATAAGGAAATACTTACAGAAGTCGTTCCTGCAGCTGCTTTAACTTTCTTGTCTGTACCAGCGACAGCTATAGTGAAAGTCTTATCTGTTGCAGCATAGGATACTTCAATAACGTTACCTTTACGAGTAGCAGTAATGTCGGTAAGTTTCTTTGCTTCGCTGTCGTAGATTGTAGCAGTAGCAGTTTTTCCGTCTTCTAGGTTGTAGATGGTTGCTTCTGCGTTATTTAAGTAGTCATATACAACATTGTTGGTAGCGAATTCACCAAATGTAATGATGGAGTTCGGTCTTGCAAGAATTGGCATCTGGAAGTAGTTGCATGTTCTTGTGTAGTATCTTCCACCTTCGTATACATCATTTGTTACGATATCATACCAAGTTCCTTCTGGAACGTAGAATTCAGCAATACCTGCTTCATTCATAACAGGAGCGATTAATAAGTTATCACCTAACATGTACTGTGTATCAAGGTATTTACAAGCAGTATCATTAGAAAAGGCAATAATCATAGAACGCATCATAGGTACGCCGACTTCATGTGTTTTGATTGCTTGTGCCCATAAGTATGGCATTAATCTACCTTTCAATTTGGTGTAGAAACGAAGAACATCGCAGGATTCTTCATCGAAGTTCCAAGGTACGCGATAAGAGCTTGAACCATGTAAACGGCTATGTGTTGACATAAGACCGAAGGCACACCATCTCTTATATACATCAGCTGGAGCAGTTGCTTCAAATCCACCAATATCATGGCTGAAGAAACCAAATCCAGAAGAGCAAAGGGATAAACCACCACGTACGGTTTCTGCCATTGCAGAGTATTCAGCATAGCAGTCACCACCCCAGTGTACAGGGAATTTCTGTCCGCCAACAGTTGCACTTCTTGCGAATAAACAAGCTTTATCTTTTCCAAAGTATTCTTCCAATGCTTCAAATACACACTTGTTGTAGAGATAGGTGTAGTAGTTGTGCATCTTCACAGGATCTTTACCATTGAAATATTTACATTTCGTAGGGATTCTTTCACCAAAATCCGTCTTGATGTTATTAACACCCATTTCAAATAATTCTTTTAACAGACTCTTATACCAAGCACAAGCAGCTGGGTTCGTAAAGTCTACAATTGCCATTCCTGGTTGCCAGAAATCGGTTTGGAATACGCTTCCGTCAGGATTCTTAATGAAGTAACCATTTTCTTTACCAATATCAAATAATTTGGAACGTTGTCCAACATAAGAGTTGATCCAAACACAAACTTCCAAACCTTTGTCATGTAATCTCTTCAACATAGCTGGTGGATTCGGGAATTGTCTTGTATCCCATTCAAAGTTACACCATTCGAATTCTTTCATCCAGAAACAGTCAAAGTGGAATACTTGTAGAGGAATATCTCTTTCTGCCATTCCATCGATGAAGGAGTTGATCGTCTTCTCGTCATAGTTCGTTGTGAAGGAAGTCGATAACCATAAACCGAAAGAGTAAGCTGGAGGAAGAGCTGGTTTACCAGTTAAGTTCGTATAATTTGTTAATACATCTTCTAGATTCTCTCCACCAATTACAAAGTACTCCAATTCTTCGCCTGGTACAGAGAACGTAACACGTGATACGGTATCGGACATTACTTCGAAAGAAACTTTGTCAGAGCTGTTTACCAATACACCATAGCTCTTTGAGGAGATATAGAATGGAATGTTCTTATAACTTTGGTCTGTACAAGTACCACCATCAGAATTCCAAGTTTCAACTGTTTGGCCGTTCTTAACAAATGGAGTGAATTTTTCACCAAAACCGTAGATACATTCGCCGATATCGGTCTTTAATTGTTCTCTAACGTAAGCAGTATTGCCGTTCTCTGGATAGTCAAAGAAGTCATTGTCTTTGTTTAATTCTTTTTTCGCATCTGCACTAAATTGATTTTCTGCAATATAAGAACTAGTACGCCAAGAAGCACTCGTTAATTGACGGTCTTTATAGTAGAACCTAATATTCCATTGTTCGCCCTTACCAATTACAACTTTGGTATTACCAGAAATCATCTCGATGTATTCGTCTGTATCATTGATCACTGGTTTGAAGGAAGAATCTTCATTTAGTTCAAAATGAGGAGTTGTATCAAGACCACCTCTAAAATGTACCATATGTACTTTAATGCTGTTTTCGCAAGTAGAAGAGTATGTAATCTCAAGGTTTGGTCCTTGAAGTGTCATACCACGGTTTTCAATAACAGCTGGAGTAGCAAGTACGGTAATGCTGTTTTCTGTTGTTGTGATTTCGTAAGGTTGTGTAGCGTAGCTTACTTCATATCCTTTTTTGGTTACCCAAAAACCATTTGCAAATTTCATTGAAATTTACCTCCTTTGGAATCGAATGTGAATTGTTTCAATCATTTCTCATGTATGAGTATGTTCCTTGATCTCAGTTATGTTTTTGCACTGTTTGGTACTTCTCCGTGTTGGCAAGTTGAATACAGAACAATTACCATTTTTCAGTAGTGCATTTTTTCTGATAATGATATTATATTATTGTATGGAAAGAAAATATTTAACTATATAGATAAGTTATAACATTATTTTGATGTTTACTTCCTAATTTAAGAATGATAGTATAGGGTAACTGATAAGATTTTGCATTGAATTCATTTTGGGGAGAAATTGTAATGTATGATAGAGGATGATTGAAAAAGAATGATTAAAAAAGAATAATTGAAAAAGATAAATTGAAAAAGATAAATTGAAAAAATAGATTGAAGGAAAGACGCATATCGTAAGATATAAATGAGGTGATAAATTTGCATAATACAACGGAAGAAAAGGTATTCGTATATCCTAACAAAGAGAAGGCAAAACGAAGGGAAAAGGAAAAGAATTTCGAAGAGAAGGTCAGTCATGGGACAGCGGAGATTCCTATAGCCTTACATAAATTAACCTATCCGGAGGGAACAGATATGATCTTTTATCTGCATTGGCATCGGGAGATGGAACTGTTGGTGGTGACAGAAGGTAGTATGGAATTGCAGGTGGAAGAGATTGTTTATCGCCTGAAAAAGGGAGATTGTATCTTCATTAATTCGAATATGTACCACAGTGCAAAATCCATCGGAAAAGTACAGTGTTCTTTTTATGCGGTGGTATTTTCTGATGAATTCCTTCAAACCGATGTTCATTCTCATTATAGTAAGCACTATATACGTCCGGTTCTCAAAGGAAAGAGAATATTCACACCTGTTATACAAGAGGATGGGGATTGGCAGTCAAAGATTCTAGGAATGTTAGAAGAGATTCATGTATTGGACCATCGCTTGTTGTTAGAACATGAACTTATGCTAAAGACACGAATGTATGCGATTTGGGAATTGTATTTTGAACATGGCAAGGAGAATGACGCCATTAATGATGACAATTCCATTAATCTAGAGAGAATTAGGCCTGTACTTGAATATATTGAAGACAATTATGCCTATGAAATTAGCTTATCGGATTTGGCTGCTTTGATTCCTATGAGTGAAGGACAATTTTGCAGGGTATTTCGACGGACAATGAGTCGTACCCCTATGCAGTATATTATGCGTTATCGGATTTTACAAAGTTGTCATCTCCTAACAGAGACAAATGAAAAAATTGCGGAAGTAGCAAATCAATCAGGTTTTAATAATATCAGCTATTACAATAAAGTATTCTTAAGTATAGTTGGATGTACGCCCAAACAGTATCGGAACGCAAACTTTTAGGGACAATTTGTTCTGCTATTTAGAAATGATTTGCTATGGAAGAAAAAAACAATTATAATTAACTTACTATAAAACCGTTTTATGTAAAAATAGTTTGAACCTATAAGAGAGCTTGATTAAGATGTACTGAAATCGGTTTCTTAACACAGTGAGGTGAAGTAAGCGCAGGCGCGATATTATCAGAAGACGGAGCAGGCAGAAAGAGGGGAAGAGAGAATTGTGGAAGCAAAGGCCATTTACAATAAAGCGAAAACTACTCCTAATCAATGCAGTCATTGCAATTGTACCGTTGCTTATTATAGGAGCAATCATAGCAGGAATTTATCAGAATACGGTAGATAAACGGACGAAACAAAGCGTTACGGATTCCAGTGTAGTTATAGCAGACCGTATTACACGTGTTCTGAAAGATACGGAGAGCTGTTCTAATTATCTTACAATTAACATTAACGAAGTTTTAAAGGAGAAGGATCCTTTGGAGAAGATAAACTTAAGAAAACAACGTGATGTTACGAATGAATTGTACAATGCGAAAATTGTATTTGATGAAATGGAATCAATTGCTTTTATTAGTGATAGTAACCAAATTTTTGTATCAGATAATGCAATGCTTAAGAATGCAGAAATAGTAAAAGATTCTGAACAGTTTGAACAGCTGAAGGAGACGAGTGGTAAATCCATATGGTTTCCATGTGAAACAAGAGAGTTCTTGGTTTTAGACAAAGAAAAACCAGTAGTAACGTTAGGGAAAAAGGTAGTTAAAATCACAACAGGGGAGACGTTAGGTTACATACTCATTAATGTTAATATGGAGCAGCTTGAATCCGTACTAAGAAATCAGTTAATTCATTATCGTTTGGAAGATTCCACGGGAAAGCAGGTTTGTTCCGTTCCCGCAACGGAGAATATTAGTGCGAAGTACATAGAGGATATTATTCGTAGTGTGGGCGAATATAAGACAGGAATATATGAAGGAAAGAATTATTATGTCACGTCCTATAACATAGCAGAATATGGTTGGAAATTGACTTCCGTTGCTGACCTTTATACACTGAACGTAGGTGCTAAGTAGATTATCTACTTAGTTGTTTTGGTAGCAATTGCTGTGATTATCATGGAGATCATTTTATATAACTATTTGTCTAGAATAATAACAGTTCCCTTGGAACATCTAAAGATGGGAGCGGAGAAGATGGCAAGTGGGAATATGGATTTACGTCTCAGAATTACGAGTAATGATGAAATCGGAAAGCTTGGAGAAGCGTTTAATCACATGGCAGAACAGGTGCAAGAATTGCTAATAAAAGTAGAGTTTGAGGCAAGGAAAAAGAAGGAATATGAACTATCCTTATTACATGAACAAGTAAAGCCTCATTTTTTATATAATAGTTTAGACATTATTACGAAGTTATCGGAGATGAATCGACAAGTGGAGTCTAGAAGGGCAATTCGAAGACTTGCTGATTACTATAGAAATTCCTTATCGGATAGTAAAGAGATTATTACGCTTGAGCAGGAAATAAAAATTGTTGAAGATTATCTTGAATTACAACGAATACGTTATACGGATGTATTTACATATGAAGTGGAGGTGGAGGAGGGAATCACCAACATTGTAATTCCCAAATTATCATTACAGCCATTAGTTGAGAATGCAATCTATCATGGTTTAAAGTATAAGGAGTCGAAAGGCGTTCTTCGTATTAAAGGTGAGAGACGTGAAGGGTGTGTGTGTATCCGTTTATGATAATGGGGTAGGAATGGAAGAAAATTATTTACACGAGATACTCACCAATCAGCCAAATGGACATTTTGGTGTTTACAGTGTAAATCATCGTATTAAGCTGTATTTTGGAGAAAGCTATGGATTAACGGTGAAGAGTGTTGTGGGAGAAGGGACTTGTGTTGAGATGATTTTGCCAGATGAAACAGGGGAATAAAAGGCGAAGATTGCATTATAACATGAGGTAATTGTGGCTAAGGAGGAAGTTAACGATGATTAGGATCATGATTGTGGATGATGTACCAGTATATCGTGACTATCTAAAGAATTTTATAGAATGGGGTTCGTATGGATTTGAAGTTTGCTGCGAAGCAAAAGACGGAAAAGAGGCACTTGCTATGTATGAGCAATATCAGCCAGATATTGTTCTAACGGATATTGTAATGCCATATATGGACGGATTGGAGCTATCAGAAAAATTACTGAAAGATAATAAAGAGCTATCGATTATTTTAATTACAGGAAATAGCGAGTTCGAATATGCGAAGAAAGCAGTAAAACTAGGTGTGTGCGATTATATTGTTAAACCATTTGAAAAAGAAGAATTAATCATTACTTTATTAAAACTTCAGGATAACATACGCAAAGTTTTGGAGATTAGCAACGAACAGGATGCATTTAAAGAGGAAGTGCGGGAACAACAGTTACGCCAGTATATCTATCGGAAGAATGATTATGCAATAGAATTAGCGGATGAAAAAGTGAGATTTCCGTATCCTTTCTTTTTAGTTGTAACGGTTAGCATCGATTTATATGAGAATAAAATCGGTACAGAAGATATCTTGAATTGGAAAACAATTCTTACATCTATGTTGCAGGATATGATTCAAATCAATGGGAAACAAGAAGTTTTTCATGACTATGAGGGTAATATTGTAACGATCCTTAATTTTGAGAATCAACAGTCCATGGAGGAATACCAAGGGTATGAATTTGAGGATCTTACAAAATTAGCAAAAGAACATATAGGAATTGATATTTCTGTTGGAATTAGTGGTTATTGTTCATCTGTGAGCAAATTACAAAAGGGGTATTATCAGACATTACAAGCACTAAGTAGCATATATGCACCTCATACAACACATATCTTTGATTACAAAACATTGTTAAAAGAATGCAAACGGGAGTTTTATTCCAGTGATTTGGTAAATGAAATTAATAAAGCGTTTGACGTGTTAAATTATGAAAATATTGAAATGGTTATTGAACAAGAACTAAACCGTATCAAGGAATATGAGAATATTGAAAATGCGACGATGATCTATATGAGTCTATTAAGTATATTGTTTTCCTATTTGACAAAGTTGGGAAGAAGTATAAGTGATGTGTTCGGTGAGGATTTCCAGCCATACTCGATTCTTAATAATGAGGGAAACTATACAAAGAAGCGATTATTTCTGTATGATTGCTACCATAAAGCGATTCAATATGAGTTAGAACATCAAGATACAAAAACACAACAAGTTGCTAGGCAAGCGAAGGAGTATATTGATGTGCATTTCAGTAATCCTAATTTATCAATACTAGATATCTCCAAAGAACTTCTTATGAACCAGACATATTTAAGAAAAATGTTTAAAGCAGAATATAAAATGACGATTACGGAATATATCACAAAATGTAGAATGGAAAGAGCGAAAGAATTAATTTTATCAGAGAATATAAAACTTTCATATGTTTCGTATGAAGTTGGCTATAATGATCCGAGTTATTTTGGTAAATGTTTTAAAAAATATTATGGATATGCCCCAAGTGATGTAATAAATAGATAATAAATTTTGGATTTTACCAATTGATTTTGGATATTACATGGAAAACGAACTGTTAGCGTCTTATACTAATGATATCACAAGCGAACAAAATAATGTATGGGGAAATATGATTTGTTTACTAGTGACATACAAGGAGAATGGTGTGAAGAAGTGAGTTTCACATGGCGATTTGTGTAGAACACAAAGTCGCAAGATTTTTGAAAGGGCGTGGTGATTATTATGAGAAAACTAACAGCACTAGTTTTATGTGGTGTACTTTGTATAAGTACGCTAGTTGGTTGTTCGAAGAAGGCAAATAATGAGAAAGCAGAGAATAAGACAACGAATACCACTGAAACGACAACTACAACAACGGAAGAGACAGAGGCCTTGCCAGAAGGGGTACTATCTGAAGAGAAAGCAACATTAAAGATTTATGCACAATATGCTGACGAAGATACAAAAGTCCCATATGACTATGCAGTGGAACAATTAAAAGTTGCATATCCAAATGTCACATTAGAGCTAGAGCCACAAGCACAAGATGATGGACAAAAACTTATGACATATGCTGCTACCGGTAATTTACCAGATATATATCAAGTAGCATTGGCTCAGATTGAAAATTTCAAACAATCAGGAAATATCATGGTACTGAATGATGTTGCAAAATCAACTGGATTCGAAGATAAGGTATTCGATAGTGCCAAGAACATTCTATACAATGAAGATGGAAATATCTACGCATTCCCTTATGCAGGAAACGAATATGTTGTTTGGTACTATAACAAAGCAATTTTTGAAAAATACAATGTAGAAGTACCAAAAACATTTGATCAATTGTTAACAGCAATTGAAACATTTAAAGCAAATGGAATCGTACCAATGTCTATGTTTGGTGCGGAAGGTTGGATTACTGCAGCAATGTATGATGTATTAGCTACTAGATGGGATGCAGGTGGTATTGCGAAACTTGATAATGGAGAAGGAACGGCAAAAGAAGATGCGTATGCAAAAGCAGCTGACATGTTACATACATTAGTAAAGGCAGGAATGTTCCAAGGAAGTGTAACTACTACCAATTATGATCAGGCATCTGAAATGTTTTTAAATGGGGAAGCAGCAATGTTTCTTAATGGACAATGGTATATGACAGATGCAACAAACAAACTTGGAGATGACGTTGACTGGATGTACTATCCATCTTATGATGAAGCTTCTTATGAGGCAGGTAAGACTGTTTGGTCTGGCGGTGGAGCTGCAGCAGGGTATGCAGTAAATCCTAATTCTAAGAATGCAGAACTTGCAGCTAAAGTAGCAGCATTCCTTTCAGAGAAATACTGTGAAGCAAAAGTTATGTATAGAGGTACTCCATTGGTAGCGTTAGATGTTGATGTGCAACCAGAGACAGAGTTCCCAGCAATGATGAAGAAGTTACAAGCGGATTTACCTGCTATTACAAGCATAACGAAGTTTGACTGGCATCTATCCAATGCAACATTTAAAACAGCATTAGAAGACCAGACAAAATACTTAATGATTGAAGATTATACACCTGAAGAATTTATTAAAGAATTAAATAATGCATTACAACAATAGAGGAAAATTGTTGGGAAACAGTTAATGTGGAGCCGCCATACTAAGGCAACCCTATGTGTGGTGGCTCTAGTTTTATCCACAATTAATACAAGGAGGAAACATACGGTGAAAAAATTCTATTCGAATAAAATAGCGATTGTTTTGTTCGCGCTACCTGCGTTGGCACTTTTTACTGTAATGGTGTTTTATCCTATCGTACAAGTTTTTTTAAAGAGTTTCTATGATTGGAACGGCCTTGGAAGTGGAACTTTTATTGGCCTTGACAACTATACGACATTATTTAAAGACACAGTGTTTCATTTATCCAATAAAAATGCATTAATCTTTGCTATTGTAATTACTGTATTTCAGATGACGTTAGCCACAATATTTTCTATTGTCGTATCGAATAAGAAGATGAAAGGTAGGGGATTCTTGCGTGTGTCGTATTTTATCCCTGTTGTATTATCGGTAACGGTAGTTTGTCAATTATGGTTAGCTATTTTAAACACAGATACAGGACTTTTGAATGCAATATTCAAAGCACTAGGGATTGATTTTCAACAGAACTGGTTGGCAAATCGTCATAAAGCAATCTATGTAATTGCATTTGTTAATGCGTGGCAATGGATGGGCTATCAATTTGCTTTATTAATGGCAGGAATTAAATCAATACCAAGTGACTATTATGAAGCGGCAAAGATCGATGGGGCTTCATCAATAATGGCACATAGAAAAGTTACGATACCATTACTAAAAGAAACATATAAAATCTGCCTTACAATATCATTAACTGGTGGTGTTAAGGCATTTACAGAAATGTTCATTATGACCAAAGGAGGACCAGGTAATGCTACGTATACTTTGACATACCTTATGTATAAGGCTGCTTTTAGAGAATTCCGTTACGGATATGGTATGGCTGCAGCGAGTATGCTAGTACTTCAATGCTTGGCTATAATCTTGATTATTAACTGGTTATTCCGTGACAAAGAAGAAAGGAGCGAAAGAAAATGCAACAAAAGAATGGCAAGACAGTTAAGTCAATAGCGAATCGATTAGGAACTTTGATCTTTCGTATGTTTTGTTGGATATATGCTGCATTTTCACTATATCCAGTAATCTGGCTCCTTTTCTATTCGTTTAAAAATAACAGTGAAATATTTGTTACAAATCCATTTGGATTTCCCCGCGTTTTACATATAGAAAATTACACAAAAGCATGGGCTCAATATGATGTACCTATGTATTTTTCGAATAGTATAATTGTGTCGGTATTTACCGTTATTATAACAATCGTATTAGCATTACTGTTCTCCTATGCAACCGCTCGTATGCAATGGAAAGGTAAAAACATTGCAAAAGTGTATATGTCACTAGGGATGTTTATTCCGATACAAGCAATCTTAATCCCGGTTGCAAAACTTGTAAATGGTCTTGGGTTAGATAGTACAAGATGGGGACTAATTCTTGTGTATGCAGCAATTAATCTTTCATTTGCATCATTGGTATTCTACGGTAATCTAAAAGGAATTCCAATTGAGATAGAAGAAGCGGCATGCATGGATGGGGCGAGTATTTTTAAATGTTTTATAAAAATTATAGTACCATTAGTAAAACCAGCAACAGCAACACTTGTGATCTATACGTTCCTTAATGCTTGGAATGAATTTAATCTGGCTAATGTTCTAATCATAGAAGAAAAACTTAAGACGTTACCTTTAGGGTTATTATTCTTACAAGGATCATTTACAACAGATTGGGGTGCAATGGGAGCCACTATGGTGATTGCAAGCTTACCGACAATACTCTTATATTGTATATTCAGCAAACAGGTGGAGAATGCAATGACAATTGGTGGAGCAGTTAAAGGGTAAAGAACGATGGTTATGTTTAAAAGGCTGTATTCAAGAGAGGACTCCTATAAGTTAGATTTTCGGACTAACTTATGGAGATCACTTCTAATGAGACAGCCTTTTTTGTTTCGTTGCTTTGCAACTCTCACAATTCTAAAACATTCCGGGTCCGCGTAAAAGCGCTACTTGCTCATGACCTTTTGACCCTTGCAGATGAACGAATTGCTCCGTTGCTTTGCAACTCTCACAATTCTAAAACATTCCGGGTCCGCGCAAAAGCGCTACTTGCTCATGTTTAGCGGGTCAACACGTCATATTCACATTTGTGCAAGCACAAAGTGAACATGACCTTTTGACCCTTGCATCATAACTCTATGTCAAATTCTAGATAGTATGGTTGGGGGTGTACGGTTGCTTCCTTCGATAGGTAGGAGCTCCAACCCATATCTCCGCCAATTCCACCATGTATGGCATCAATATGAAGATAACTCTTTTGGTGAATGTGCAATTCCTCTTCGGTGGTCGCTTTCTGGTAATCTTCTATACTGCTATGGTGTATGTCAAAGTGGAAAGTGCCAGCGGTAGTGAACTTGATCTGGTGTCCTTTGTTATCACGGATACAGAGCCAATGGGTATCTTCATGTCCCCCATTTTCGGATGGTGGTAGATAAGGTACATGTTCGTTGGTTACAGTAGATTCATAGACACCTAGCAAAGAACTTGTCTTACGGTCGCAGTAATTCTCCAATGGTCCACGTCCAAAGTAAGTGATTGTTTCAAAATCAGCAGGTAAAATGAATTGGGCGCCAACTCTTGGTAGAGTAGGAAGAGAGGAAGGAACGAGGAATTGCATCGTGACATGGAGAGAATGGTCGTTGCTAGCCGTGTAAGTGGTCCGTACCTGAATCGTCTCCAATGCGGGATATCTTGTCTGCTCAGGAGAGAGTTGAGGTGATGGGGAGCAAGGAATCGCTGTTACTGTTTCCATATAGAAAAATTGATCAGTACAGTGATGGTTTATCTGCAATAGATAATCCTCTCGATGGAGACCTTCATAAGTGTTCCAAAGTGGTCGATATCCCCATGTTTTCTCTGCATCTATACCAGTATAAGGTCTTGTAAAACAGCTACTTGGACCAGATAGAAGGATTGGTGTATTCTGATAGGTTAAGGCGGTCAGATTTCCTTGTACTTGGTCAAATTGTAAGCAGAGATCTTGCGCTTGAAAGCAAAGCGTATTTCCTTTGGAAGTGGTACTCCATACGGAAGCAACCTCATTACTGGAAGGTTTTAAGGAAGGCATATGTTGTGAGGTATATGCTGCTGTATAGGAACCAGCCAGATAGAATTGAAAACAAGCAATCTCATAATCAGCAGGTGCAAAGGTGGTATCTTTGGCATATCGAATGGAGAAGTCTACATGATAGATACAATTCTCTTTTTGCTTGATTTCTGGTTGGAAAACAACGTCCCTTTCCTCACCAGCCTTAAGAGGAGGAAGTTCATAAGTCCCGCTCTGAATGGTGACACCATTTTCTCGTATGGTATATATAGCAGAATAGAAGGAAGTATCACGAACCATATTGCGATTCTTGATTCTATAATGACCAGGAGCAGGGTCAAGTCGCCATGCGTTATCATAAGTAATCTCTTCTATAAGGATAGGACTATAACAATGTTTTACTTCCTGCGCCACAGGTTTTGGTGAGAGATTAGCAAACAGAATTCCATTGTTCGTCATAAAGGTAGGATCAATCTTATCCAGATACGCTACTTCTTTTTGGGTTAATGCTTTATCTGCCCAGTCCCATATGTATCCTCCCTGAAAACGAGGATATGTCTCTAACAACTCCAAAAACTTATGCATTCCACCTCCAGAATTCCTGATTTGATAGAGGTATTCAACGAGGATTACAGGGCGGTTATCATCTTGGTCCGTAAGCATTTGGAGAATGTTTCTTTGCGTTGCATACATATTGCCTCGAATATCAGATATATTCTTGCCAGGTGTACCTGCTTCATACTGACAGATACGGGTAGGATCATATTCCCTTATCCAACCTGCCATACCAGCATGTCCTGCTCCAGTACCACTTTCATTACCAAGTGACCAGGAATAGATGGAAGGGTGATTTTTATAGGTAACCACCATTCGAACGGCACGTTCTAAGAAAGCAGTTGCCCAAGTTGGATCATGTGTTAAGGCACCATATACACCGTGGGTCTCTAGATTACATTCGCAGATGAGGAGGATACCCCACTGATCACAAAGGTCATACCATCTTGGATCGCTGGGATAATGACAGGTTCGAACGGAAT
Source organism: Anaerosporobacter faecicola (assembly GCF_012070565.1). Taxonomy (GTDB): domain Bacteria; phylum Bacillota; class Clostridia; order Lachnospirales; family Lachnospiraceae; genus Anaerosporobacter; species Anaerosporobacter faecicola. The sequence continues at coordinate 325,711 of NZ_JAAQRO010000022.1, read as the reverse complement.
TGATATTTAGTTTTTTCATTAACTGGATTTCCTGAATCATGCGCTCCGTTGAAATTGTTCTTCCAAAGTCCATATCGTGTTCATGCCGATTCACTCCGGTAATCCGAAGCCGTTTCTTATTCAGATAAGCGATTCCGTTGGTTATGGAGATCTCTCGAAAGCCGATTCGACTACTCTCAAAATCCAGATGTTCACCTGTAGGAGAAAGCAACGTCATAACGCCGATATAGAGGTAAGGGGATTCCGGATACCAAAGATGAATATCCGGTAAGGACATGGTGATCCTTGCTGTATTTGCAGTAGGTTTTTTGTCATTCCGGTATTCCGCTATGGCTGCAATAGAACTGGTTTGGCTTTGAAGAAGTTTGCCATCTGTATCATATAGGTCAAAACAAACCGTATGATCTGCATAATACGGAAATCGATTCACTTGAATATCAGCAACAAGCTGTCCGGTTAAGAAATCAACATTAGGGAGTGCATGAATCTTCCAATCAACAATTCGACATTTTGGTTTGGCATAAAGGTGAACGGAGCGAAAGATCCCTGACAGATACCAATAGTCTTGATCTTCCAGGTAAGTTCCAGTACAAAAACAGGTCACTTTCATATAGAGATGGTTTTTTCCAGCCTTGCAGTACTCTGTTATCTGGAAGGAACTAGGAAGTTTACTGTCGTCAGAACTTCCTATATAGGAGTCATTAATCCATAATTCGTAAGCTGACTCCACTCCATCAAATTGAAGGAATAGATCACGAGCAAGCCAGCTTTCTGGGACTTCGAATAGACAGTGATAACACCCAGTAGGATTCTCTTTTGGCAAGTAGGGAGGGTTTGGAACGGGGGCTTGTTGCTGTTGAGGATAGATACGATGTTCACCAGGAGTTTCTAGATCCCAAGGATAGACAGTATTGGTATAGATCGGAGCACCATAGCCTTGTAATTCCCAGTTTCCCGGAACTTGGATTGTATTCCACTCCGAATGATCAAAAGAAACGGGTGGAAATACGGTTAAGGATTCTGGTGAAGAATAGATCTGAAAATCCCATGCTCCATCCAGACACTGAACCCATTTGGATTGTTCTCTGTCTAATGTCTTTGCCTGTTTGGCATCTTCATATGCGCCCCACAAAGAGTGAGCAGGTTCTCTTTTGTTGTCTTGGTTCATATTGTTACCTCCTATGATTGTCTCTTTTATTCTTTATAACAGTTCTGTCCTTATCATATGTAGTAGGACTCTTATTAACGAGATATGTACCTACATCGTATTGGCGTAGTTTTATGTATAGCAATATTTTATATCATAGGTCGCAATAAAACAAATTCAATATTCATGAATATCAAAAGTTGTTTAAGTATTTTTGATTGACTGGAATGATCAGTTGCAGTATAATGAAATAAAATTGAACACTGTTCAATAATGAGCTGTGTATGCTTAACGTCAAATATCCTATTGACTCTTACATCAATGAATACATATATACAAAGGAGGTGAAGGATTAACCATGGAGAAGAGTCAAAAAGCAGAGAAAACAAAAGAAACTATTTTAGCCAGTACAATTGCAATGATTCAGGAAGGGAATGGAGAGGTAGAGAAGATTACCATTCGTAAAATAGCAGAGCGATCCGGTGCGAGTGTGGGTTTAGTTAATCATTATTTTGGTACGAAAGATTATCTGATAGAAACTTGTGTACAGCAAATGATCCATGAGGTTGTTCATGGGTTTAGAGTGGAACGATGGAATGAGTTACCGTCAATTAAACGGACAAAGGAAGCTGCAAAAGCGGTTATGGATTTCTTAATGGAAAATCCACAAATCTCAAAGATCTCAATTTTAGGTGATATGAAAAAACCAGCGACTACAAGTAATACAATAGGGACTGCAATACGGTTTGCTTTTTGCCTGGCAGAGGATGAGGTCACGGAAAGCCAGAAACAACAGGCATTTGCATTAACGACTGCGATACAGGGTGCATTTCTACAAAAGGAAATCATGAAAGAGACCATCGGAATTGATTTTTATAAGAAAAAGAGCAGAGATGAGTATATTGAATGGTTAGTTGATCAACTGGTATCCTAGATATCAAATGTCGTTAAGTGAATAGTGAGGTAATTCGTGTAGGGAGATACAACAGAAAGAATTACGTTTAGGAAACATATACAAGAGAAAGGAAGTGCAAGGTATGAATTATTTGGTTATGAATGGATGCCCACACAAGGGAAATACGTGGAAACTTGCAGAACATGTGGTATCTTACATAAAGAAAATGGATCGTAAGGCAAGCTTTCAGGAAATTCAGTTAGCAGAGATTAATTTGCCTTTTTGTTGTGGATGCAGTAACTGCTTTCGTAAAGGAGGCAAATACTGTCCACATTATGAAAAGTTAAAAGTCGTTTATGAAGCAATGGAGCGTGCAGATGGTTTAATCTTGTGTAGTGCAACCTATAATATGCGAGAAACAGGATTGCTAAAGAATCTGTTTGACCACTTTGCCTATATGATGCATCGCCCACATTTCTTCACGAAGAAAGCCCTGTATCTGACGTCTGTCGGAGGAGTAGGTGCAAAAGGCTCAGTAAAGAGTATTGTAGGAAGTTTACGAAGTATCGGCTACAATTATTGCTATTCCTATAAAGTTGGAACAGCAAGTTATAATGCGTATGTACCAAAGGAAAAAGAGATAAAAAAGTTAGAAAAGGTGACAGAACAATTCTATCGAGATGTTGAAAGCAAAACGATGCATCACCCTAAAACAGAAGTTCTTATCCCTTATAATTTATTCCGCGGTATGTGTAGATACTATGCACCAGGAACGGAATATCCCACAAAAGACGGCGTCTATTGGCTAGAACCAAATCGGGTAAAACGTGCTTATGACCAAGCCGTGCCATTGCACCTATATCAGCATCTTCTAGGAAAACTATTCTGCTTCATGGGGAAAACGATGGGAAAACGAATGATTGTTACCTATAAGAAATAAAGGTACTTGTGCAGCATGTTTTGACTCATCCCAACCTTGCAAAAGCACATGGAACGCAATAGAAAGAGAGGATTAACGTCTTTTGTAAATCCGTAAGATATTCTCTGCATTCTGGCACAATTCTTCTTTGATGTCAGCAGGTTCTAACAATTCAACTTTATCGCCAAAACTCATAAGCCAGTGAAGGAGATGTTTTCTGTTGGTAAAATCAAATTGAAACAGCAGATGACCATCTTCTTCTTCCTGAAGAAAATCAGGACCATAGTCATCAATTAATCGCCACTTCACGGAAGGATCAAAACGTGCAGTAATCGAGATGGATAAGGGACCCAATGGCTCTGGAAGAAGAGGAACCTCTGGGAGTGCTCTTGGAGAAAAGCGTTCCAAGGTGTTTTGCAGTGCAAGGATACGTTGTATCTTATATAAGCGAAAATCCTTGTTCTGTAGACAGTATCCCCATACATACCAGGAAGACCACTGAAAGAGCAGAAGATAAGGCTCGATTCGTTTCACGTTCTCTCCGTTTGGAGAACAGTAGGTAAATGTGATGATCTGGTTTTGTGTAATTGCATCACGAATCAATTCGATCTTTGGCGCTAGAGAAGACTTATACCAGGAGGATAAGTTGATCATAATCCCATTGCTCATAGAGAGATTGTTGGTTTCCTTTACGGATAATTTATTCATTAATTGTTGATAACGATTGGTTCCGCTTACGGTATCCAAGCTCTGTAATCCTGTTAGAATTGCTTGCATTTCCATGGAACTAAGCAGGGTTCTCTCCATTCGATACCCTTCCATAATGGAGATGCCGCCGCTTTGTCCTTGGGTGGTAACTAAGGGAATACCAGCCTGGCACAGATCTTCGATATCCCGATTGATAGTACGTCTGGATACTTCGAATTTCTCAGCCAGATAAGGAGCCGTTACTTTATCTTGTTGTAAGAGAATGGATAAGATTCCAATAAGGCGGTCAATCTTCATTATAGGTGTCCTTTCTGTATGTTCATACGGGTTAGGGCTTCAAATTCTCATGCTAAATTATAATATTAGACGGAGGATAGGATTCCTTAACTAGGTATTGTATTTACCAATTATGTTCTTTCAAGAATTGAAAGATAGCGTCTTCACGTTCTGCTCGGTTATCAGGAATGTAAGTTCCTAATTTTAAATCTCCTGCTATTTTACCATCAGAAAGGTAGAGAAGTCTAGTAGCTCGTGCAGCAGCTTTGATGTCATGGGTAACCATTACGATGGATTGCCCTTTGTTATTAAGGTCTGTAAGAATATCTAGTACTTGTCGTCCCATAGAAGAATTCAAAGCACCAGTTGGTTCATCTCCGAATATGATCTTGGCATCACTGATCAAAGCGCGGGCGATAGCAACGCGTTGCTGACCACCTCCGGATAATTCAGAAGGATATTTGAGTAAGGAGTCACCAAGATCAAGAGAAGTTAGTAAATCCGTGGCCTTCTGGTTAATCTGTTCTTTGGAGGCAAGGCCATAGCCACTATAGGCAACATTTTCAAATACAGTGAGGTCAGGCAAGAGGTTCATACTTTGAAAGATGAAGGATATATCTTTTTTTCGTATCGCGGCTATTTCATATTCATTAAGGTGGGTGATATCCTGACCAAGTATAGATACATCACCGCTTGTAGGCGTATCCATAGTAGAAATGGAGTAGAGTAATGTAGATTTGCCACTGCCACTACTACCCATAATAATGGTAAAATCCCCTTCATAGATTTCAAGATCAATATTTTTTAACACGGTATTGGAAGTCTTTCCAATAATAAAACTCTTACATAATTTTTCGGTCTTAATAATTGTATTTTTCATAATCCGTACTGTACAACAATAAAGTTGTACGCTCCTTTCTATTCTTCCATGAGTTCTTTTGGTGAAATCTTTTTCACAGGTAATGTGAATAAATATGTAATGAAAAGGATAAGCACCATCATTGAAAAGGTAACACCCAGTCGTAAAGTGAATGGACAAATTAAAGCATCAATACCCACAAGGTTCGCAAATAATATTTTTGAAAACAATAGATCCAGAACCTGTGCAAAGATTGCTGCAATTGTGGATAAAATCAGCGTTCGGAACATATTTTGTGCACAGATATAGCGGTTTGTAAAACCAAGTGCTTTCAAAATTCCATATTGTTTACGATTTTCTAAGTTATTCATCATCATAAGGTTTATGATATTGAGAATGCTAAACAAAATGAATACGATGACAAGGGTAAAGGTTACTGGTTTCGACAGATTTTTAACAGAAATGACGGCACTCTTCAGTCCTGGCATATAGGAGACAACCTGTAATTCGGGTTTGGTTTCTTGCACGTAATCTTGGAATTCCTCGAATGACACACCCTCTTTTAGTTGAATCATACTATTATCAAAGTGGTAGGTAATATGACAACGATCCAGATCCACTGGGAGAATGTGCAGGTTGTGACCACCTTGCATCAAAGATGAAAAGATTCCCGTGATCAAAAAATCTCCTGTGTAGTCATTTATCGTCAAATTTACATAATCCCCTACGGTTCCTCCAATTTCTTTACTCATATCACTTGTAATTCCAATCTCTAGAGGGTTTTTGGGTGGGCGCCCTTTCGCATAAGTGAAACTGACAACCGGATCCTCAAAACTTTCATAAGAGAAGATTGGATCTGCGGAGAGATCGTTTCCTGTTGTATTGCTGACAAAAGTGGTTGCCCGAATGGATAAATCTCCAAAAATAACTTTTTTGACGTAAGGATTATCCGTAAGATAGGAACGAACATCATCGGTTACATCTGCAGCAATACTACAGGAAGTGCGAGGTATACCAAACCAAACATCTAAGTGAGATTCCAAAGTGGAACAAGTGTGGCTTATGGAACCAAACAGTAGGATAAGGTAGAAGGAAACACTTAGGACAAGGACTACCATGACACTAAGTGATTTCTTTTTCCAGATCATATTGATTGCCATGGAAAAAGGGGAGTGGGCACTTGGTATAAGGGAACGTTTTAGCTTTTCCTTTGAAGATGTAGCACCAATGGAAAGAGCCTTTATTGGTGTAATCTTAGGGATTGTTCGTAAAATTGCATATACATTACCAAGTAGGATCAACATAAGAATAACAAAGGTTAATACAGCTGCTAGTATACTAGTTGAGGTTATGTGATATCCGGTAAGGTATTTGTTGGTGATTCCCCCTAAGAGATATGCCAAAGGAATACCCCCTAAGATACCCAGGGGAATGGCAAAAACTCCGACGAAGGCATAACAATTCAGATAGAAACGGATGATTTTCTTCGATGTATAACCAAGAGATTTGTAAATCCCGATGGAGCGATACTCCCGCAACAAACTGGAACGTAAGATAAATCGAATGAGTATAACGGAAACAAGGAAGATGATCAGCGAAGCAATGGTTCCAATCCCACCAAATAGCATGGAGGCAGTAGAATAGGTCATATTGATACCAGCTACATCAATGGAATAGTAAAGGTTACTCATAAATTCCTCTGGATAACATTCATTTGGTATAGATTTTATACCATCTTTAAATTGAAGGGTAATATAGGTGGCATCCGGTTCGTCAATGGAATTCAAGGTTTCTTGGCTAACAAACATTGGAAATATGCCCATCATTCCAGAGGGTACAGGAGCAGAATTATAGAGAACGGTAACCGTTAACATACATTCATAGGAGGAACGAAGGAAAATCGTATCTCCAACTTCAATATTGTTATCATCAGCAAATGCTTGGCTTATCCATACTTCGTGGTTCTTCGGTGCCAAATCTTTTGTAGCGCCCTTCACACGTTCGAAATAGTAAGGAATTTCTTCTACATTGTTTAATGCCATGCAAGAGTTAAAGGTAACATTGATGGCTTTATCATCTACATACATACCCGCTGTTATATACTTTGCTGATTGGGCAAATAGTGTATCAACATCATTCATAACATCGGAAGTTTGCTTAAGAAGCTGCTCACTATCTGCAGAGCGCGTTAAATAAATCATATCAGGACAAGTTTCACTTTTGAAAAAATCTTGTCCAAATCTTGTTGTCTCTAATGTAAAGGAGATACAACCTGCGAAGATTGCAGTGGTAACGAATAGAACAATTCCGATGAGTAGGAATTGGTATTTTTTTTGTCGTAATTTCTTTTTCCACATAGTAATATCCTTTCTTGTATGTATTCAATTGATTCTATTTGGTATTGTACAGAAGGAATGTGACAGAGATACAACGCAAATATAAATAAATTATAACAAAATACGCAATACTTGGTAAATGCATTATGGGTATGGTATGATAGAAGAAATTGAAGAGTAAATTGAACTGTAAATGCTAAAAAATCGATTATATAGATAAATACAAGTCATAAATACAATAAATACAATGGATAATGACAATAGATAAATAGAAGGAGGGATATTGTGAAAGAAAAGATCTTATTAGTAGAAGATGACCGAGATCTTTCCCGAATTATACAGGCATTTCTAACAAAGGAAGGTTTTGATTTAGTCGTAGCATATGATGGCTTGGAAGGGATCACGCTTGCAAGAGAAGAACAACCCCAATTAATTCTTTTGGATATTATGTTACCAGAAGTGGATGGATTGGAGGTTTGCCGTAACATTCGAACGAATTCCATTGCACCTATTATTATGATATCTGCAAAAAATTCAGATATGGACAAGATGATATCCCTTGGGATTGGGGCAGATGATTATCTTACAAAACCCTTTTCATTATTAGAATTAGGTGCCCGTATCAAATCCCATCTTCGAAGATTTACAACATTTCAAAGTGTAGAGAAGAATAAGAATCGGGAGTCAAGGGAGAGTCTAACCACTTGTAAAGTGTTTGGAAACTTAGTAATCGATCCAGTCAGCTATAAAGCGACCGTAGAGGGAGAGAAAATTGATTTTACAGCAAGAGAGTTCAAACTGCTGGATTTTATCACCTCGAATCCAAATCAAGTATTTTCGAAAGAACAATTAATGAATCAGGTTTGGGGATATGCAGAGTACATTGATAATAATACCATCACAGTTTATATTGGACGACTACGTGAAAAATTGAGTAAATATAATGTTTGCTACATTAAAACGGTTTGGGGAGTGGGGTACAAATGGGAAATGTAGTACAGAGAAAAGGGTATTCCTTTGGTTTGGCGTTGGGGATTTTGTTCCTTGCATTACTCAGTTTATCTGTTCTATTGGTTCAGCAAATGCTCAATCAGGATAAGCTTGATGAGAAAAAAGTGCGAGTTATTTGTAATGATTTGGTGTACCAGGTGGAAGAGATTCTGACGCAAGCAGATACGGTGGAAGAACATATCTGGGAGGACATCTCGAATACATACCAACGATCTTACTGTATTCTTGATCTATCAGGTACGGTATGTTTTAGTAATATCAATAGATATCAAAAAGGAGCAAAAGTAAATCTTCATACATTTGGAATGGTAGAGGAGTCAAAGAAAGAGTATCGTATCCCCATAATGAAGGGAGAGCAGCAAGCCTATTATGCCATTATCTCAATTGACGATACTAAATTTCAGAAATCCTTATGGAAACCAAGTCTTTTTTGGTATGGGCTTCTAATTGCACTAGTAATGGGGGAAGTTTGTATCTTATATCGTTCAAAGCAATTCTTACAAGAGGATATACTTGCTCCCGTAGAGGAGATTCATCATGCCACCAACGCCATAATGAGCGGAGATTTTTCACAAAAAGTAAAATATGATTATGATGGGGAAATAGGTGGTCTATGTCATGATTTTGAATTAATGCGTGGAGAGTTGAAAGATTCCTTTGAGAGAGAAAAACAATATAAGAAAAAAGAAATATTACTTTTAGCAAGTATTTCTCATGATCTCAAAACTCCATTGGCAACAGTAGGAAATTATGTAGAAGGTATTTTGTATGATGTAGTAGAAAGCAAACAGGAGATAAAAGAATATGCACAGATAATACTGAATAAGGTCACTTATCTTAATGGTCTAATCGATGATATACTAGAACATTCCAAAGCAGGACTGCATCAATTTCAAATAGAAAAAAAAGATTGCTATGCGGATGACTATTTTCAAAAAACACTACAGATATTTCAACAGGATGCGGAACAAAAAGGGTTTCGGTTTACCTATCAGTCCTTTCCGAAAGTTGTTTTACATATGGATACGAAAAGAATCACACAAGTACTCCACAATCTTGTGGATAATGCAATTAAATATGGAAAGCCATGTGGAGCAATCCATGTGACAAACCAAATAATTAAAAAATCATCAAAATCTTATCTGTTAGTCTGCGTTGCAGATGATGGAATTGGAATACGAGCAGCAGATCTGCCCTATATCTTTGAAACTTTTTATCGAGGTGACAAAGCACGAAATCAAAAAATTGGCGGATCTGGTTTGGGATTACATATTGCAAGGTATATTGTGGAACAACATGGCGGTGAGATGGATTGTGACAGCATCTATGGAAAAGGAACAACCATCAGCTTTACAATACCGATCTAAGTGAAAAACACCTTACCAACATTATCACATACACCAAATAACTTACCAACATAATTGCACTCAAAATGCACATGTTAAACATATGGAGATACAAGGGTCGAAAAGTCATGCGTTTCATGCTTGCATGAAAAAGCATGACCTTGAGACCCGCCAAACATGAGAAAGGAGCCCGAAAGGGCGGATTTCAAAAAATGTGGAGGTTATCATGGTTAAGATCAAAAATAATTTCCTAAAGTATATTCTTCTTTTTTTTGTGGGAGGTTATGCATACTGTGGAATTGAAATTTTAGCAAGAGGATATTCCCATATTTCCATGTTGATTGCAGGAGGAATTTGTTTTATTGCAATTGGGCTACTTAACGAGAAAACGTCCACAGGAATGTCTTTCCTTAGTCAGATGGTTGTTTCATCTGTTATAATAACAACCGTAGAATTCATAACGGGAGTTATTGTGAATCTTTGGATGGGGCTGCAAGTATGGGATTATTCCAATCAACCCTATAATGTTTTAGGACAGGTTTGTCTTTTATATGTATTTATCTGGTTTTTTTTATCACCACTGGCGATACTTGCAGATGATTATCTTCGCTATTGGCTAATGGGAAAAGAAAAACCCAAATATCATTTTTGGTAGAGTAAGGAGCACATTTTGGAATATTTATATGATAAATTAAAAAAATACAAGGAGCAAGAGATCTATCCCATGCATATGCCAGGTCATAAGCGAAATCTTGAACTAATGGGAAAAATGGATCCTTATTCCATTGATATCACGGAAATTGATGGGTTTGATAACCTACATGATGCACAGGAAATCTTGAAAGAACAAATGGAAGAGGCAGCGAAACTATATGGTTCCATGCATACCCATTATCTTATCAATGGGAGCACCAGTGGATTACTTGTTGCAATTGCTGCTTGTACCAAAAAAGGGGATACAGTTCTTGTGGCTAGAAATTGCCACAAGGCTGTTTATCATGGAATCTTTCTTCAGGAATTGGTACCCATATATCTCTATCCTAATGTGGATGAAAAATATGGGATTCAACGGGAGATTACTCCGGAACAAGTGAAAGAACAATTAGAGAAGAATCCTGAGATTAAGATGGTTTTACTGACCTCACCCACCTATGAAGGTGTAGTATCAGATATTGCGGCAATTGCAGATGTGGTACATGCCTATCACATTCCATTGGTGGTAGATGAAGCACATGGAGCACATCTGGGGTTTCATTCTGCTTTCCCCAACAATTCCGTAGCTTGTGGAGCAGATCTTGTTATTCATAGTGTTCATAAAACGTTACCTGCATTTACGCAGACGGCTTTATTACATAGTAATGGAGAGCTGGTAGATTATGATAAAGTCAAAATGTATCTACAAATTTTTCAGACAAGTAGCCCTTCCTATGTTTTGATGGCGGGAATTAGTAATTGCCTAAGACTTGTTCGAGAACAGGGAATGTCATTGTTTGATCGATATGTGGAACGTCTGACTTGGTTTTATCAACAGTGCGAAAAGCTAGAGGCACTTCAGGTCTATATGCCATGGAAGGAACAAAGGACGAACCAGCCATATGCATTTGATCCATCTAAGATTGTGATCTTTACACAATATAGTGAACTAACAGGAGTCGAATTATATGATCTGTTATTGCATAAGTATCAGATTCAGTGCGAAATGGTGTCAAAGAATTATGTACTGGCAATGACAAGTATTGCTGACACAGAGGAAGGCTTCCATCGGCTGGTGAAGGCACTTTTCGCTATTGATGAAAGTCTGACAAAGAAAGGCAGCAGAAGTGAAATTAACACGGATAGTTTATTTTATGTGACCAATTTAATGCTTGTACGAACACCGTATGAAGCTTATAATCTAAAGAGAGAGAGCATTTCCCTTGATCAGAGTGTGGGACGAGTAGCAGGTGAACAGATTTATTTGTATCCGCCAGGAATACCACTTATTGTACCTGGAGAACAAATTACAGAAGAAGTTATAACCACAATACAGGAATACCAAGCAGCAGGATTGCAAATCAAAGGAATGCAAGATGGAAAGGCAAAGACGATTTTAGTAGTAGGAGAAGAAAAAAATGGGTAAGATATATGTAGTAATTGGAAAGAGTGCATCAGGCAAGGATACCATATTCAAATACTTGCAAGAGGAAGAATCCCTACAACTAAAGACAGTAGTCGGTTATACAACAAGACCTATTCGAAGTGGAGAAAAAGAAGGGACAGAATATCATTTCGTTACAACGGACCAATTTGAACAAATGAAGGAAGATGGGAAGATCATTGAATATCGAACCTATCATACGATACATGGACCTTGGATTTATTTCACGGCAAATGATGGACAAATTCAATTGGAAGAAGCGGATTATCTCTTTATTAATACCCTAGAAGCCTACAATCAGATTCGAAAATACTACGGAGAAGAGCAAGTTGTACCGATATATATAGAAGTGGAAGATGGTGAACGTCTCATGCGTGCACTAACGAGAGAACGAAAACAGACAGATCCTAAATATGCCGAACTATGTCGAAGATTTTTAGCAGACCAAGAAGATTTTTCAAAAGAAAAATTGCAGGAAAGTGGAATCAAAGATAAGTTTTATAATAATAAAAAAGAAGAATGCATAAAAAAAATCATAGACTACATTAAAAAGGACCAAAATTGTAAGAAAATCTATAGTATATAAAACGAAAAAGGTATGGTATAATGTAACTAATCAACAGCAGCGAAGCTGCTGTTAGGGATTGCACAAAGTGCAAGCCCGAACTCCGAAGGAGTGATTCAAATTCAGTGTGTTAGGGGTGACAGTTGTGGAGATCAAGGTTAATCAATTACAAAATGTAAACCAGGTAGAAACGAAAAATCAAATTATTGAGAATGATGGTTCATTCAAATTTACATTAATCAGTAATATTGAGGAACATGATCTGCAGTCTCGTCTACACTTTATGATGCAGGAAATCATTCAACATAGTGATAAGCTCGGGAAACATATGGATATTCGTGATATGAGAAAGTATCGCCAACTAATCAAAGAGTTTATGAATGAAATTGTAAACCGTTCCCATAAGTTTAGCCGTGAAAATTTCCTTGATAAACGAGGCAGGCATCGTGTATATGGCATGGTGAAGCTGGTAGATAAAACACTAGATGAATTAGCTACAGAATTAATTAAAGATGAAAAAGATCATATTACCATTCTGAATAAGATAGATGAAATAAAAGGCCTGTTGTTGGATATATTAGCATAACAGTAATTTAGTGATAGATTGGAGCAGAAACGATGTACGATTTTGATAGTATAGTTGGACATGAACAGATTATTGAACATTTACAGAATGCAATCAAATTGGGGAAGGTTTCGCATGCTTATATAATTAATGGTGAGAAAGGCATGGGAAAGAAGACGATTGCATATTCATTTGCAAAGACACTGCAATGTGAGGAACATGCCACTAGTGCATGTAATTCATGTAAGTCATGTCTGCAATTGGAATCCGGAAATCACCCAGATGTGATTATGGTTACCCATGAAAAGGCTAGCATTGGTGTCGATGATATTCGTGTGCAGTTGAATAGTGACATTGCCATCAAACCATATAGCAGTCCGTATAAGATCTACATTGTCGATGATGCTGATAAGATGACAGAGCAAGCACAGAATGCATTGCTTAAAACCATTGAAGAACCGCCTGCTTATGCAGTTATTTTATTATTAACAACAAATAGCAGCAAGCTTCTTCCAACAATCTTATCCCGTTGTGTTACATTGAATCTAAAGCCGGTATCTTCTGATGCAATCAAAGAACATTTGATGGAACAGTATAGTATACCTGATTATATGGCTGAGATGAGTGCAACATTTTCACAGGGAATTTTGGGACGTGCAATCCGGTATGCATCATCAGAAGAATTTACGCAGTCAAAGGAAGAGGTACTACATCTTTTAAAATATATTGATGATATGGAATTGTATGAGATCATGGAATCCATCAAGAACTTAGCATCACATAAATTAGAAATCAATGATTACTTGGATCTGATGATTCTTTGGTATCGTGATATCTTAATGTTTAAGGTTACCAAGAATCCAAATCTCTTATTATTTAAAGAAGAGTACAAGTATATATCGGAACAAGCAAGCAAGAAAGATTATGAAGGGATCGAAAATATCATTAATGCAATGAATAAAGCGAAGGTTCGTTTGAATGCAAATGTTAATTTTGAAACCGTTATGGAACTTATGCTGCTTACACTAAAAGAGAATTAAAGGAGAGGCATATGATAGTAATAGGAGTGCGCTTTCGTAAAGCGGGGAAAGTATATTTCTTTGATCCAGCAGGATTAACAATCGAAGCGGGGAATAACGTTATTGTTGAAACTGCTCGTGGGGTCGAGTATGGAAATGTCGTTATTGGACCACGAGATGTGGAAGAGAGTAAGATCATTCAACCTCTTAAAGCGGTAATTCGAATTGCGACTGCAGAAGACGATGCGATTGAACAAAAAAATCGTCAGAAGGAAAAAGACGCATTTGGCATCTGCTTAGAGAAGATCAAGAAACATGGACTTGAGATGAAGTTGATCGATTCAGAATATACATTTGATAATAATAAGGTGTTATTTTATTTTACTGCTGATGGCAGAATTGATTTTAGAGAATTGGTGAAAGACCTTGCAAGTGTGTTTAAGACAAGAATCGAATTACGTCAGATCGGTGTAAGAGATGAGACGAAGATTGTTGGTGGAATTGGTATCTGTGGTAGAGCACTTTGTTGCCATACGTACTTATCAGAATTTGCCCCTGTTTCCATTAAGATGGCGAAAGAACAGAATCTTTCTTTGAATCCAACGAAGATTTCAGGAGTATGTGGACGATTAATGTGTTGTCTGAAGAATGAAGAGGAAGCATACGAAGAAGCAAACGGAAAACTTCCAAACATCGGAGACTCCGTAACAACAAATGATGGTTTACGAGGAGAAGTACAAAGCGTTAGTGTCTTAAAACAAATCGTTCGTGTAATTGTTACGTTAGATAACGACGAGAAGGAAGCTAGAGATTACAAGGTGGATGATCTGAAATTCAAGCCTCGTAGAAAGAAAGAAAAGATTGCAATTGACGATGAGTTACGTGCATTAGAGTTGCTTGAGAAAAAGGAAGGAAAGTCGCTCTTAGATGATGAATAAAGATTTATTATTACCAGAGGAAAGAGTGGATGAACTACATCGTAATGGCTATCGTATCATACAGAATCCCAATAAGTTCTGTTTTGGTATGGATGCAGTTTTGTTATCGGGATTTGCAAAGGTAAAGCCAGAAGAGAACTGTCTTGATCTTGGAACGGGAACCGGTATCATACCGATCTTATTAGAAGCAAAAACACCAGGAAGAAAGTTTGTCGGTTTGGAGATTCAAGAAGAAAGCGCTTCTATGGCAAGAAGAAGTGTTTCACTGAATCAGTTAGAAGAAAAAGTGCAGATTGTAACAGGTGATATCAAGGAAGCATCATCCATATTTGGAGCTGCTTCCTTTGATGTGGTTACGTCCAATCCGCCTTATATGACCAATCAACATGGTCTGCAAAATCCAGATATGCCAAAGGCAATTGCAAGACATGAAGTATTGTGTACATTAGAAGATGTTGTTCGAGAAGCAGCAAAGGTTCTTAAGCCAAATGGTCGTTTTTACATGGTACATCGTCCTTTTCGTTTGGTCGAGATTATTAATTGTATGACCAAGTATAAATTGGAGCCAAAGCGAATGAAGCTTGTTCATCCATATGTGGACAAAGAACCGAACATGGTTTTAATCGAAGCGATTAAAGGTGCAAAGTCTATGATTAAAGTTGAAAAACCGTTGATTGTATATAAGGAACCCAATGTATATACAGATGAAATCTATGATATATATGGATACTAATGCTTTATGCCATTATTTCAAAAAGTAAGGTATGTGAAGAAAAAGGACAATAAAGAATCTGGTGATTGAGTAACATCAGAGAATGGTATGATGATAACGTAGATCGTTATTGTAAGAATGATGGAGGAACAACATGGCAGGAACATTATATTTATGTGCAACTCCCATTGGTAATCTAGAGGATATTACATTTCGTGTCATACGAATATTAAAGGAAGTGGATTTGATTGCTGCAGAAGATACTAGACATAGTATCAAATTGTTAAATCATTTTGAAATCAAGACACCAATGACCAGTTATCATGAATTTAATAAGATAGAAAAAGCGAGATATCTTGTAACGCAGTTGCAAGAAGGCGTGAATATTGCGGTAATCACAGATGCTGGTACGCCAGGAATATCGGATCCAGGAGAAGAATTGGTACGTCAGGCGCATGAGGCTGGAATTACAGTAACGTCGTTACCAGGTCCTGCAGCTTGTATTACGGCATTGACCATGTCGGGATTATCCACTCGTAGATTTGCATTTGAAGCATTTTTACCTTCTGATAAAAAAGAGAAACAAGTTATTTTAGAAGAACTAAAAAAAGAAACAAGAACTATCATTTTATATGAAGCACCACATCGTTTGTTGCGTACCTTGAATGAACTCCTAGAAGCAGTGGGTGATCGGAGGATAACGATTTGTAGAGAATTGACGAAAAAGCATGAGACAACGTTCCTAACAACAATAAAGGAAGCAATTGCTTTTTATGAAAGCCAGGAACCGAAAGGTGAATGCGTAATCGTGATGGAAGGAATAAGCCATGCGCAAATCGCAGAAGAAAAACAAAAAGAATGGGAAGAGATGACCATTCATGAGCATATGGAGTATTATCTAAAACAGGGAATTGAGAAAAAAGAAGCAATGAAATTAGTTGCAAAAGATCGTGGAGTAACAAAAAGAGAGATTTATAGCGCATTAATAGATTAGAAAAATAAAAGAAGCGGTCCATTTGGGAGAATGGACCGCTTCTTTTGGATTGTTAAGAGAGTAAACTCTCTTTTTGTTTGGGAAACAATTTTGGTATTCGACAAGCTTGGGAGTTGCTTATCGAATTAGACTATTAATTATTCAATGATTCCTGCTAATTTAGCAAGTTGAGTGATTGATTCTTTAGAAACTTTCTTTCCGCAGAAATCAAATAACTCATTCTTGTCGCCAGTGAAGATATCAGTTGGTTCATATTTTTGAAGAATGATTCTGTCTTCTTCAACGAAGATTTCTAGTGGATCTCTTTCGCTAACTCCAAGTGTTCTTCTTAATTCGATTGGTAATGTAATACGTCCTAATTCATCAAGTTTTCTTACGATTCCCGTACTCTTCATAATAACTATCTCCTTTGCTTTTTGAGTTGACAATAGATAAAAATATTGACTCTACTGTATATTACAACAAGTATATCTGTTTTGTTGTTAAAGTAAGTGGTATCCCGATTTATGTAATATATTTCTTATACATGGAAAAATATATAGGATACTAATATAAAATAACACACCACCTAGATAATGTCAATTCATATTATTATCTAATTATAGCACAATTTTAACATGTTAAATTATGTTAAAAATAAAAAACACTTTCTTAACATAATACGAGTTAAGACAGATATAGTAGAGCAAATAGTAAAAAAACCGTATTTTAAGCGATTATCACTAATTTTTTAGTAAAAAAAAGTAATATAATATTGTAGAATAATGTTACGATTTTTACGTATTATTGAGATTAATTAATAAATGGTTTTAATAAAAATTTTTTTTTACATGAAAATTGTGCTATGGAATATTTTGTAGGTTGGGATAATATATTAGTGGTAATCATGTGCATAGACATTGTTGTTTTATAAGAGGCTCTTATGGAACAATATTGATAAGGAGGGGCTGTGCTAAATTATATCTGGGGCTTCTTGATCATTGTGGGAATCGTTGTAGGGGTGTGTACAGGAAATATTGCCAATGTAAGCGATGCAGCGTTGAATTCCACCAAAGAAGCGGTGACACTTTGTATTACAATGCTAGGTATTATGGCTTTGTGGACAGGAATCATGCAGGTCGCAAGGGCGACAGGGATTATTGCCTCACTTACCAGAGGAATCCGTCCGGTTATACGGTTGTTGTTTCCGGATCTGCCCAAAGAACATATTGTAAATGAATATATCGCTTCTAATATGATTGCTAATATTCTTGGGTTAGGTTGGGCAGCCACCCCTATGGGATTAATGGCAATGAAGGAGTTAGCAACATTGAATGATAACAAGGAACGTGCCAGTTGTGATATGTGTACATTTCTTATTATCAATATTTCTTCCTTACAGTTGATTCCTGTTAACATTATAGCATATCGAAGCCAATACGGCTCTGTAAAACCAACAGAGATACTGGGCGTCGCTATTGTTGCAACATTGTTTTCCACCATTGTTGGAGTAATATTCTCAATTGTGGCAAGAAAGAGAGGAAGGCAATGACATTTTTATTATATCTGTCGGATTATATGATTCCATTTGTAATTTTTTATGTAGTGGGATATGGTATTCTTACCAAGACAGCCATTTTTGATGAATTTGTTAAGGGTGCAAAAGATGGATTTAAGGTAGTCGTTGATATACTGCCAACGCTGATTGGTTTAATGGTGGGAATTGGTATTATGAGAGCATCAGGGGCATTTGACATTTTATCCAATCTGCTTAAACCGCTTATGGTTTTGTTGCAGTTTCCAGCGGAATTGGTACCATTGGTAATTGTAAAGATGTTTTCCTCCTCAGCAGCAACCAGTTTGGTAATTGATATCTTTAAACAGTATGGACCAGATTCCTATCTTGGAACATTAACTTCTATATTAATGAGTTGTACGGAAACAATCTTCTATACAATGGCTGTCTATTTTATGGCGGCGAAGGTGAAAAAGACGAGATACACATTACTTGGAGCACTTGTTGCAACCTTATCCGGTGTAGTAATTAGTACATTCTTAGCTAGCTTTATGCGGTAATGAATCTATTTGTAGGTTACTGGTGAGCTTTCCTGCCTTGACTTCCTAGGCTATCTAGTACATAGTAAGAAGAGCTAAGATGCTCCGCTACTGTTTTTAGCAAACGTAACTTGGCAGGAAAGCTTATTTACTTTATTAGGAATCTAATAGTAATGAATGATAATGCATAATATTAATAAACAGGATTTATTTAGGTATGAATAATAGCATTGACGAAAACAGGTTCGTGCGTGTAAAATGTAATTAGTTTATTTATATTCATATTGGAATACAAGGGATTAAGGAGGAAAGAGAATGAAGATATCAACGAAAGGGAGATACGCACTTCGTCTTATGCTAGATTTGGCACTGAATAATACAGGAGAACCTGTTCGTATTAAAGATATTGCGCAAAGACAGGAGATCTCTGATAAATATCTGGAACAAATCATATCTGTTCTTAATAAAGCAGGATATGTAAAGAGTTTGCGTGGACCACAAGGAGGATACAAGTTATCCAAAGATCCAAAAGAATATACAGTAGGGATGATCTTACGATTAACGGAGGGGAGTCTTGCACCTGTCGCATGTTTAGAGGATGAGGTGAACCAGTGCAAACGCCAGGATGAGTGCTCAACTTTAATCTTGTGGGAAAAGTTATATGACGCAATTAAGGGGGTAGTGGATCAATATACACTGGCAGATCTTGTGGAATGGCAGATGGAGAAGGCAGATCATTACGTTATCTAAATCGATTCAAGCATAATATACATATACAATAAATAGATGAAAAACAGAAACAAAAAGTAGGACAAGCTTGGAAAGCGTATCATGTAAATGGTCGAAACAGAAAGGAATATGTAGAAATATGTATATTGGAATTGATGGCGGAAAACAATGCATTCAAGTGGTAGAAGGAGAGAACCTTCTTCAGGTATTACGGCGAGAAGGAGTAATAATTCCTGCCCATTGCGGAGGAAAAGGAAACTGTGGGAAATGTAAGGTACAGGTACTTTCCGATAAGACCATTCCTTATTCTCCTAAAGACCTACAATTGCTATCAGAAACAGAGAGACAACAAGGATACCGCCTCGCATGTACATTATCAATTTACGATGATCTGCAGATTCGAGTAAAGGAAGAACAAGAGCAGTTAACGAGAAAAAGTACCACATTTCTTTTACCAGAATGGTGTCTTGCTACAATCCATAACCAATTGCAGGAACGAATAGATCCGGAATATGGTGTTGCCTTTGATATTGGAACGACAACGGTGGTTGGAATGCTATGGGATAATACAAATGGGCGTTTGCTTCAAATAGAAGCAAAGACCAATCCGCAGCGTGTCGTAGCGACTGATGTGATTGGTAGAATTCAATATAGTATGGAAAGTAAAGAAAAGAAAGAGCAGTTGTATCATTTGATCATAACATGCTTGAATGACATGATTCAAGGGTGGCAGACAAAGAGAAGAGAACAGGGATGTGAACCATATGTAATAACAAAGGTTTGCATTGTTGGCAATACGACCATGAGCCTACTTGCACAAAATCAGGAGGTGGTACAGCTTATACATCCTCCATATCCAGAAGAATTCTATATGGGGAAGCAGTATGAAGGAAGACAGACGGAACTTATGATAGATGACCAAGCACAGGTGTATTATCTCCCCGGCATTGGTGGTCATGTTGGAAGTGACATAACAGCAATGATGTTGGCTACGAACCTTGTACATTTAGAAGGAATATCATTAGCCATTGATATCGGAACCAATGGAGAAATGGTGTTGTGTAAAGATGGAATTTATAAGAGTTGTTCTACAGCAGCTGGTCCCGCATTCGAAGGGGCATGTATCCACTTTGGTATGCGAGCACAGGAAGGTGCTATTGAAGCGGTATCGATGAACGAAACAGGTGTAAAGTTACAGATTATAAGAAGCAAAGAAGCACAGGGAATATGCGGTTCGGGACTGATTGATGCAATTGCTGCACTTTTGGAAGTGGGGTTGATCGATTCTTCAGGAAGAATGCTTGAGATGGATGAGGCAATAGCATGTGGTGTACCTAAAATCCTTGCAACTCGAATGCAGAAAAAAGAGGAACAGATGCAATTTGTTCTGCAATATCGTTATGCAAAAGATCCTGTAGTAATCACCCAACAGGATGTAAGAGAAGTACAGCTTGCCAAAGGAGCCATTGCGGCAGGAATGCAGATTCTGTTACAAGAGGAAGGAATTACAGAAAAGCAGGTGGACCACTTTTTCCTGGCCGGTACATTTGGCTCCTATCTAAATACCCAGAATGCCATTCGAATAGGTCTTTTGCCAAACTTACCGGTAGAAAAGATACATTCGGTTGGAAATGCTGCTGGAGTTGGTGCAAGTATGGCATTGTTATCGGAAGTATATCAAAAAGAATGTAATAGTATAGCAAAACAAACGAAACAGCTAGAACTCTCCATGCGTAGTGAGTTTCAGGAAACATTTCTACAATGTATGGAATTTTAGTATTCGTGAATGATGTTGTGAGAAACTTATTCAATTCGGTTCGTTATGAGACAATCATAATTTTCCTAATTGAATAAGTTTTTTTCGTTCTTTAGTATTTTTATGATTGTTTGACAAAAACTATACGAAGAGACCGTTAAATGGGAACAATCCACTATTTACATAAAAAGATGAAAGAAAATAGATTGACAAAATGTAAAGTTGGAGTAACATTATATTATATAAAACATATATGAAAACAATGAATAGTAGAAATTAAAAAGACAATACTATTGGAAAAAGAAATCATTTATGCAAAAGGAGGAATAAAAGTGAAGATATCAACAAAAGGAAGATACGCCTTACGAATGATGCTTGATCTAGCATTGCATGATACAGGAGAGATTGTTCGAATCAAGGATATTGCAAAACGTCAAGAAATATCAGAAAAGTATTTGGAACAGATCATAGCCGTACTGAATAAAGCTGGGTTTGTTAAAAGTGTACGTGGACCACAAGGTGGCTATCGGTTAGCGAAAAAGCCAAAGGAGTATACGGTAGGAATGATCCTTCGTATAACAGAAGGCAGCCTAGCTCCAGTAGATGCTTTGGAAGAAGAAAATGGTCGACTGGATGCGGAAGGGGATTGTGTGATGATGTATATTTGGCAAAAATTATATGACGCAATTAATTCGGTGGTTGATCACTATACCCTTGCAGACCTTATGGAATGGGAATACTCAAAAGCAGATCATTATGTTATCTAAGTACAAAAAGCAATTTATCAATTTAATACGCTAAACCTATTGACAAACTATGAATTATAGGATATGATACAGAAAAAGCATAGTAAAGATATATGAATTATATACTTTACTACAGAGGACAAAGTGTATTTTGCCCTCGTGTTATAGGGAAAATCGTGTCATGTTTAATCATGCTTGTGAAAAGAACATGAATAAACATGGCAATTTTGTCCGAAGAATCTTGTGATTGCAAGAGTTTTAACAAGTGTGATGTACATAGAATACCGTTCATTAGTAAGTGAAATTAGGAGGATGATAGTATGAGTAAAAAAACAAGAGAGCAACGTAATTTCCGTTTTGAAACATTACAATTACATATTGGACAGGAAACTCCAGATCCTGTTACAGATGCAAGAGCAGTACCTATTTACCAGACCTCATCATATGTTTTTCGTAATTCAGACCATGCAGAAGCACGTTTTGGTTTAGCAGATGCAGGTAATATATATGGAAGATTAACAAATCCAACAGAAGATGTATTCGAAAAAAGAATTGCAGCATTGGAAGGCGGAGTTGCAGCATTAGCGGTGGCATCTGGAGCTGCAGCAATTACATATACCATTCAAAACCTTGCGCAACAGGGAGATCATATCGTGGCTTCCAAGAACATCTATGGAGGAAGTTATAATCTGTTGGAACATACCCTTCCTCAATATGGAATCACAACAACATTTGTAGACCCTCATGAAGAAGGTGCGTTTCAAGCAGCGATTCAGCCTAATACGAAAGCAATCTTTATTGAGACGTTAGGAAATCCTAATTCCGATGTGATCGATCTTGAAGAAGTAGCAAAGATTGCCCATAAGAATCAGATCCCATTAGTGGTAGATAATACATTTGCGACACCTTATCTTGTTCGACCAATTGAGTATGGTGCAGATATTGTTGTACACTCTGCAACAAAATTCATTGGGGGACATGGAACTACCATTGGTGGTGTTATTATAGACAGCGGAAAATTTGATTGGGAAGCATCTGGGAAATTTGAGTCATTAACAAAACCAAATCCAAGTTACCATGGTATAAGTTTTACAAAGGCTGTAGGAGCAGCAGCGTTTGTTACAAAGATTCGTGCAATCTTATTACGTGACATGGGAGCTACCTTATCACCATTTCATGCGTTTTTCTTCTTGCAAGGTCTTGAGACATTATCCTTGCGAGTAGAACGTCATACGGAAAATACGAAAAAAATATTGGAATATCTCAACAATCACCCACAAGTAGAAAAAGTGAATCATCCATCTCTTAGCAAAGATCCAAAACAAAAAGAGTTGTATCAAAAGTATTTCCCTAATGGTGGTGGTTCTATATTCACCTTTGAAATTAAGGGTGATGATAAAAAGGCGAAAAAGTTTATTGATAATCTAGAGTTGTTCTCTTTGTTAGCCAATGTTGCAGATGTTAAGTCGTTAGTAATCCATCCAGCATCTACGACTCATTCCCAATTAACGAAAGAAGAGTTAGATGATCAGGGAATTAAGCCAAATACCATTCGTTTATCCATTGGTACGGAGAATGTATTGGATATCATCGAAGATTTAGAGGAAGCATTTAAGGCGGTGGAATAATTTAAGGATAGTAATAGTGTAATGAAATATTTATGCTAAAAAGTTAAATAATGAGAAAAAGAAGACTTAAAACTGATTACCTAATTCCTACAGGTAATCAATTAATAAGTCTTCTTTTTGGTTATTGCTATTATAAGTTCTCATTAAATTGTTGAGGAGAAAGAGATTATTATTCAACCTTTTCAGATTATTGATAAAAAAATGTATATGACATACCCTTTTGTATTAGTAATTATACCTACTGATGGTTTGCCAGTAGTTTATATATGCTAAGATAGAGATAAAGGAATTGTTAGCATTGGAAATTAGGAAACTTAGACAAGGAGGATATTATAATGTGTATGAAAAACGTATTACCGTTAGGAGAATCACCAATAATTACATTTCTATATGATGCAAATCCATTATCCATTTTATCAGCTCACGGAGATACATATTTTGAATGGTTAATATCTAACTATATTCAGCTTAATGCCAATAAGGATATTATTAAGGCAAAAAGTGTATTCTTAGAGTTCTACGGACCACAGGCATGGGAATCTCCTTTCTTGTATAAGCAAATTATATTAAGGAGTACATTTGTTGAATCAGGACTTAAGATACATGATTTTATTAAATTTTACATAGATCAAGGGTACTACATATACTGTGAGGCAGATGATTATTATATTCCGGATAGATTACCCTATCAAAACCTACATTTAGTCCATGACATGTTTGTTTATGGGTATGATGATATTGAGAGAGTATATTATATATTAGGTTATAATAATAAATTTACATATGCGCAAAGTACATGCTCGTATACTACTTTTGAAAAGGCATTTTATAGTGAATCTATGAATGATGTTGTAAATACATGGGCAGATAATATAAGATTATTAAAGTATAAGCCTTACCAATACAAATTCAACATGAAATTAGTTAAACATCTGCTAAGTGAATATTTAAGTGGACAAAATTCGTATGAAACATATAATCGTTTTGATGAACCACGGTGTGATCGAGTTTATGGAATAGAAGTATATGACAAGGTACTACAACATTTAACCTTAGTAGAAGAGAATAATAAATCGGACAACAAAAAAAAGGACATATACTTAGACAATCATATTTTTAGATTACTTATGGAACATAAAAAATTAATGATGATGAGAATGGAGTTTATCAATAATCGATTTGTAGATATAAGTAATTTGATAAATGCCTATAAACAAGTAGAACAGATAGCAAGCAAATCACATGGAATAGCAATTAAATACTGGAGTAATGAGAGCTTAGTTTATATAGAGAAATTAAAACAAAATATTACGTTAATTAAGAAATTGGAATGTAATATTTTGAAGGATTTATTGGAGAAGTTAGATAGTTTTTAAAGCAGAATCATGGAATATTAAGTGTTGCAATCATTTTATATACCACAGAATAGAACGAAGTAAAGAATAAGGAGCAGATGCGATATGCATCTGCTCCTTTGACATTTTATAAATTATAAGTATGGTAAGGCTGAAAATAGTCACCTTTAATTCACCATTCAGATCCAATAGGTCCAATATTAAATCGAAAAAAGTAAAATTTATTACCAAAAATGGAAATAAAAACATAAAAATGCTAACTTATCCCTATAAGTGTATATTAATGGAGCTATAAAAGGTTTTAAATAGCAAAAAAAAAATTAAAATAGATTATATGAAGTCCAGAAGATAAAATTAGTATAGTACCTGAACAAATAATCCTATAGGGAAAGGTATCCATGACTGATTGAATTATATGATAGAAATAAGGCATATAGTTTGATTGGTAGTACAAAAGATACTATGTATTTTTTTAGATAAAATTGCATAAATAAAATTCTTCTAAATTATATGTTGGTGTTAGTGTATATTTATATAATTTTTTGGGTTATCCATGGTGATTATCCTATTAGTGTGTATTAGTAATAAAACTAAAATACAGATTAATCAGTGTGGAATTTTTATTATTAAATTTAACAAGAATTATTAAAAACTTCAACCACTAATTATTTAATTAGCTACATAAGCGGAGTAAGGGGGATTACGAATGAGCAGTTTTTATAACAATGCAGGTGCTAGAATTAGAAATTTACGTGAGATTAATAGGTACACACGTGAGGATTTGGCAGAATTAGCAGATATTTCACCTAAATTTTTATATGAAATCGAAACTGGACAAAAAGGATTTTCAGCGGATACTTTGCATAGAATTACAAAAGCCTTATGTGTATCGAGTGAGTATATTTTAAGCGGGGATAATAAAGAAGAATATAGTCAAGAGGTATTAGAAATATTGAAATTATTTAATGATTCACAGTTAAAAACAGTATCACAAATGCTAAAACTTATGTATGAGATGAATACGAAAAGTTAAGATATGTTAACCCAATTATTATATATTTATATTTGCAATACCAATAAATCTAGTGAATTAGAACGATAGTATGTTTAATGTAATAAGGAAAAGTGTAGTATTAGGTATAAGAATAAATTCCGTTTCGGCGTGTTTATTTGAAGATGTAAATGAATAGTTAAAAGTAGTACGAACAGAATATGTATCGTAATGGCGAAGCACGCTTTTCATTGAATTGAGTAATTATTGGAGGAACAATAATGAGCTGGTATGCTTTATTTGTACAGACAGGTTATGAAGATGATGTATGTCGTTATTTAGATAAAGTAAGGGAATATATGTTACAAGATATTACGTATCGATTACTTGTTCCCAAAAGAAAAATCTACGAACGGAAACAAGGAATCCGATATGAAGTAATAAAGCTAATGTTTCCTGGCTATGTTTTTATTGAGACTGACAGTATTACTCAGTTTTATAAAAGAGCAAAGGGTTCTCCACACATAATTAAATTTCTCAAAGAGAAAGATTTTTTTTATGAAATTCAGTTAGAGGAAATTAGTAGGATTTTATTCATGGCAGATCATAAGGGATTAATTAATCTGTCATTGGCATATGTAGTTGATGACAAAATTAGTATATGTGCAGGCCCCTTATTGGGACAAGAAGGAATAATTAGAAGAATCGATAGACGGAAGGGCAGGGTTAAAGTTGAATTTATAGTTAATAATCAATCTGTATTAGTTGATTTAGGGATTAATATTATAAGAAAACTAAGTTAGATTGTTTTACGTTAGTCTACTTTTTTTGATTTGATGCAAATTAATAAAAAGTTTTACTCGGATGTCGAATAATAAGGGACAAATCTTTATGAGTAAGGAGGATTATGATTGAAGTTGTAGTTGTTAAATTATCGGATAATTTACCATTTCAATATGATTATCTAAAATATGTATCGTATGAAAGGCGAAATCGTATTCTTAAATATGTGAAAGAAGCAGACAAAAAAAGAAGTCTTATGTCGGAACTGCTAATAATCATGGAATTATCGAATAAGCTAGGAATGAGCAGAGAGAAAGTTAATATAAGTTATAATCCATATGGAAAACCATATATCGCAAATCAGAGAAATTTTCATTTTAATATTTCTCATTCGGGATCATATGTAGTAATTGCAACAAGTAGATATAAAATCGGAGTTGATATTGAGAGGAATACGAAGATAGATATCTCCATAGCAAAAAATATATTTACGCAGAATGAGTATCAGTATATAGATTCATTTCGTACAGAAGATGATAGAATTTGTGCATTTTATAATCTATGGACCTTAAAAGAAAGTTATGTAAAAGCATTGGGAAAGGGATTAAAAATACCATTTAACGCATTTGAATTTGTTATTGATAAGGAAATTCGTTTAAAGCATGATAAAAAACGAAAAAAATTTTTATTTAGCTCAATTCAGTTATGCAATTATACATTAGCTTTAAGTTATCAGGAAAATGATATTACGTTTACATATTTAAAAGAAATTGATATCTATAATTATTTTATGAATATGGTACAAAACAAGGAGTGTTTGAATAATTAATTAAGATTAACATGGAATAATTGAGAGGAGAATAGAATCTTTGAAAAAATTATTAATATTGCTTATTACAATTACTTTGCTAATGCCTGTATCAAGTGTCATAGCAGAGTCAAATGAACTTGATATTACAGAATATACAGATCTAGATCGTTTAGTTGAAAAGGCTCTTAACAAGTCAGATACGCCGGGAGCTTCAGTTGCGATTGTAACCTCAAACGGTATACAACTTAAATCTTATGGCTATGCGGATAAAGCAAGGGAAATCTGTGTTAACCAAGACACCCTTTTTGAACTGGGTTCAATGAGCAAAGCATTTACTGGATTAGGAATTCTGTATTTAGAACAGGAAGGGAAACTAAAGTTAACAGATAACATCAAAGAGTATATACCATGGCTTACCTTTAACTTCCAAGGTAATTATAAAGGACAGAAAATTGATGGAGAAGTACCAGTAACAATTGGGAATGTCTTATATCAGACTACAGGAATTCCGTTCCAATCAATTGGACTTATTCCGGAGGGATCTTCGCCAGATATGCTTGAAAAGACAGTTCGTGCGTTGGATAATATAGAACTTGACTTTTATCCTGGTACAAGATATTCCTATGCAACAATAAATTACGATATATTAGGATTAATTATTCAAACCGTATCGGGGCAAAGTTATGAAAGTTTTATAACAGAACATATACTTCTACCGCTCGGATTAACGAGTACATATGTGGATAAAGATAAGGCATTAGAAACCGGTAAATACGCGAAGGGTTATAAGATGGAATTTTTCGGGGCAAGGGAATATGCAGCACCTACATATAGAGGCAACACTCCTGCAGGTTATGTGATATCTTCAGCAAAAGATATGGCACGTTGGCTTCAGATACAGATGGGGCTGACGAATATACCAGATAAATATAAAAAGTTAATAGAAAAATCTCATATTGGAGATAGTACAGTTCCCTCATTAGGGGACTATTATTATGCAGCAGGCTGGAGTGTGCATATTAGGGGGGAAGGTATCATACATGGTGGTACGAATCCTAATTACTCCTCTTTAATTAGAATAGATAATGAAAAAAGTATTGGTATATGTATATTGACCAATCAAAATTCGAATGCAGTAAACTATGTAGTAGATAATTTCTTTAATGTATTAGATCAGCGTGACACCATTAAGTATAAAGCGGATAGTTATCAAACTTTGGATACGGTCTTTTCAATTTTATTAATTGGTTGTCTCGTATTTGCAGTACTATATTTTGTTCTATTAGTGATTGCGATAATTGAGATAGTTAAGAAAAAAAGAGTAAGAGCACGATTAAAGAAAGGAAAGATTACAGGCTTACTAATTGCGATACCAATAATTGTTTTTTTCGGGTTTTGTATATATTATTTGCCTAATATACTTTTGTCAAGATTACCTTGGAAGACAGTGAATATATGGGGATCTAAAAATATTATGTATGGAAGTATAGCTGCATTTGTAGCAGGATTAATATTTTTTATTTATGTACTTGTGACATTTTATTTTACCAAAAAAAATGAAAAGAACTATTTTGCATTAATCCCCTTATCCATTTTGAATGGACTTACAAGTGCTTTAATTATATTTACAATTAATGAATCATTTAATAGGAATCTTGAGTATTCCAAAGAACTATTATTTTACTTTATCTTTTCTCTCGTCTTTTTTGTTTATACGATAAAGTTGGTACAAGGAAAATTAATTGTAATTGCAAATGAAATGATGTATGAAAAACGAATGAATATGATTAACAAAATATTAAGTTCTTCCTATCAAACAATAGAAAAAGTAGGTGTTGAAAGAATCTACTCTGGTTTAAATAACGATATAAGTGAGATATCTAAAATCCCAGGACTTATAGTAAGTTTTGCATCGAATTTACTAACCGTTATCTTTTGTATCGCATATCTTTTATCAAATAGTGTGGCTGCTTTTATTGCCTCCATTAGTGTTATTATATTAAATTTCTGCGTAAGCATGATAACTAGCCAAATTGCATCGAATTTCTGGAAGAAGAATAGGGATATTCAAGACATCTATTTTGGTCAAATGCATGATTTAGTATATGGTTTTAAAGAATTAATACTAAGTAAATTTAGAAAAAAAGATTTCTATAAAGATATGGAAAATTACTCAAAGAAATCAAAAGAATTAACAACAGAAGCAGATATCAAATTTTTGAATTTTAATATATATAATACACTAATGTTTAATACGATATTTGGTGTTGTAGTATTTGTTTTTCCACTATTTATTATTGGGATACAAGTAAATGAATTACGTGAGACGCTATTTATGGTTTTTTATTTACTTGGTCCATTTAATGTATTAATGGGATTTATTCCTTCTATTACGCAGGTAAAAATTAACCTAGATCGAATTGGTAATCTATTTTCCGATTTGGATGAGAGGCCGATTAATACGTGTGAGAATATAGAGGCTGAAAATCTCGACAGGAAAGATATAACGATAAGTTTAGAAGATGTGTCTTACAGTTATAAAGTGAAAAATGATAATACACAGGAAGAAGATGTAGAGTTTACATTAGGTCCTATTAATATGGATATCAGTACTGGAGAGATTATCTATATCACAGGTGGGAATGGAAGTGGAAAATCAACATTAGGGAAATTAATAAGTGGAATGTATGCACAACAAAGCGGAAACATAATTATAAATGGTAAAAAAAGCAATATATTTGAATTAAATGATTATTTCTCGGCGGTTTTTAGCGATTATCACTTATTTAAGAAACTTTATGGCGTAGATGTTCAAGCAAGAAAAAGTGAAATAGATGAATTGCTTCAGATGATGATGCTAGATCAAAAAATAAAAATTAGTGAAAATGGGGAATTTGAAACGCTTAAGTTATCAACAGGGCAAAAGAAAAGATTAGCTTATATTGTATGTTGTCTCGATAATAAACCTTTTATGCTCTTTGATGAGTGGGCAGCAGAGCAGGATCCTACTTTTAGACATTATTTCTATACCGAACTATTACCACTTTTAAAGCAGAATGGAAAGGGCGTTATTATCATTACACATGATGATCGTTATTTTAGTCTTGCAGATAAAATGATTAAGTTAGAACGAGGGGAGATAATCGAAAATGAATATTCATCCATTGTCTAATGCACAAAAAAGAATATGGTTTACCCAAAAAAAATATGAAAATTCATCATTATTTAATATAGGTGGAATTGTAAAAATAAATGGAATACTTAATATAGGTATTTTACAGCAAGCAATAAAAAATACAATAGGAAGTAATCCAGCACTTCGATTCCGACTAATAGAAAAAAATAATGAGGTATTCCAATATGTTGCGAGTGAACCTTGTACTGTTGATTTTATCGATTTTTCAGATGATGAGAATGCAGAAGAAAAGTTTATGCAATGGTATGCGTATCAAGCAAAAACTCCGTTTGAAATGATTGGGTATCCTTTATATTATTTTTCAGTATTCAAAATTAATAAGTATCAGATGGGGTATTTGATAAAACTACATCATATTATAGCTGATGGTTGGTCAATTAAATTATTGACAGATCAAATTACAGATGAGTATGAAAAAATCGCTAGTGGAAATATGGATTATAATGAATCAGATGAATCACTACTAGCGAATAAACCATCATACATTACTTATATACAGAATGAAGAATCGCAGTTAATGAAAATGGATAAGGCAAAGGAATATTGGAATGAGATGTACTATAAGATGCCTGAGCTGTCCACTTCATGTGGTACGAGTTTGAATGGAAAGAGAAAATCATTTATTCCTGACGACGCAATGCAGTTAAAGATTGAGGCGTATATTAAGGAACATAATATATCAATTAATACATTTATTGTTTTCGTATACACATTATACACATATAAGAAATTCGGTATCAAAGATCTTATAGTTGGTATTCCTCTACTTGGTAGAAAAGGAAAGGTTGAACGACAAACATTTGGAACATTTACCAATACAATGCCATATCGATTTATTGTTGATGAGAAAGAGATGTTAGTAGATGTACTAAAAAATATATCAATGGATTTGAAGAATATTATACGTTATCAATACTACCCCTACAACCTGTTACATAAAGATTTGAAATTAACAGAAAGTGGGGTAGGGAGTTTATATAATATATGCGTTAATTACTATAATACAAGGATTAACAATACGATTGGTGGTGTGCCTGTTGAAAATATAGAATTCTATAATGGTCAACAAGAGTATGCGCTTCAAATAATTATCAGACATTGGAATGACATTAAGATGCAGCTTGATTATGATTATCAGACGGACGTATATTCGGATAAGCAGATAGAAGATATGTATCAGCAGTTTATTATAATAATGAATCAATTGTTTGCTGATGAAGGTTTGAAAGTAGAAGACTTGGTATTAATAAATGATGAAGATAAAGTAAGATTTTTAGAAAGTCTACAGGTATCCAAACAGGTTCAACAAAAGGATACAACTTGGGTTACATTATTTAATAAAGTACGATTGCAAAATCCAAACAAAATAGCAATTTCAAAAGATAATGAGGCAATTACATATCAGGAACTAGACCAACTTTCAAATAGAATAGCGAATCATATGGTTTTACTTGGTATAAAAAGTGGGGATGTAGTAGCGATTCGTCCTGAATATGATATTAAATCAATCGCCATAATTCTAGCAATTATGAAATGCGGTGGTGTTTATCTGCCCATTGACAGTACATATCCAATTGGAAGAGTAAATGAAATATTACAGAATGCAGAGGTGAAGTATTATATTGCCAAGGAATATGATGCGAATTACAAGGGGAAATTCCTATCATACAAAGAGCTAATGTCTATTTCAAGTAGTGAAGAATATATAGACCGAAGTAAACCACTTGATTTGGCTTATATTATATATACCTCTGGATCAACAGGTGAGCCCAAAGGGGTAATGATTACACATCGTAATTTTGTCAATTATTTATCGTGGGCAAAAGAGAATTATATAAAACAGGAGAAAGAAGTATTCGCACTGTACTCTTCCTTTTCATTTGATTTTACAATGACTTCTATCTTCTTACCTCTAATAAGTGGCAATGAAATTCGAATCTATAACAACACAATAGAAGATAATGTTTTTACCAAAATTATAGAAGATAATAAAGTTACGATCTTGAAGGTTACACCATCGCATATAACGTTAATTCAGGATGTAAAAGTGAATAATTCCAAACTGCATACATTTATTGTGGGCGGAGAGAATTTTAAGACAGCTGTATGTGAACACTTATATAAACAGTTTAATAATAGTGTAAGTATATACAACGAGTATGGACCTACGGAAGCTACTATCGGTTGTATGATCTATCGTTATAATAATGATACATCAGAATCCATATCAATTGGAGGACCTATAGCGAATACAACAATATACATATTGGATCAAGATATGATGCCAGTACCAAACAATACGATTGGTGAAATCTATATTGGGGGTGATAGTGTATCGAAGGGGTACTATAAAGCGAATAAAGAGACAAGTGAACGTTTCCTTATAAGTCCTTATAGAGAGAGTGAAGTCATCTTCAAAACAGGAGATATGGCGTATCGTGATGAGTCAGGGAATATATACTTTTGCGGAAGAAAAGATAATGAAGTCAAAATTAATGGCAATCGAATCAATATATCGGGCATTGAGCAGAGGATATTATCAAGTAATATGGTTCGAGATGTATTTGTCAATACGATTAATAATAGGGAAAGCGTACAGTTAAGTGCATATGTAGTACCTAACGAACAATTTTCACTACAAGAATTAAAGAAGTACTTGAGAGAATACCTTCCGGAGTATATGGTACCCTATCATATTACGACTCTAGATGAATTCCCCCTCACTATTAATGGGAAAATCGATGTTAACAGTCTACCAAACCCATTAAGTTCACATAAAGAAAAGGACAGACGTAAGGCTATAAAGGAGCATGAAGTTTTACTAAATGCAGTAAGAGATATTATTCATGAAGAGATTATATTAGAAGATAACTTTTATAGCGTAGGAGGGGATTCCATTAAAGCAATACAGATTTCTTCTCAACTTAGTAAACAAGGATATGAATTGTCGGTCCAGAATATTCTATCCCATCCATTTTTTTATGATCTCGTATATTATGTCAGAGAGAAAAAAAAGACAAGATATGAACAAATACCATGTGATGGAGAGATTCGATATACGCCAATACTTTCGTGGTTCTTTGAACAGAATTTTGAGGAAGAGGGGCATTATAACCAATCTGTATTATTAGAGATTCGACAGATGATATCTCTAGATGTAATAAATAAGGTATTTAATGAATTATTACGACACCATGATATACTCCGTATGAATTATGATAAGCAAACAGGTAAATTATATTATAATAAGGAGCATCTTAATGCGGAGTCCTTCGTACAAGTAATTAACTTAGAAGGAGATCGTGCCAATAATGTATTAGAAGTAATTGAATCTAATATACGACATGATTTTGATTTAAAGAGGAATCTTTTAATAAAACCGTATCTACTTGTTTCTCCGAATAAATGTTATCTGTACATTGCAACACATCATTTGGTAGTGGATGGAGTGTCATGGAGAATCTTGTTAGATGATATATCTACAATGATTAAGCAAACGATAAGTGGACAACCTCTATTACTACCGGAGAAGACGATATCCTATGCTCAATTTGCTAACAAGTACAAAGAATGGAGTACAAAACGAAAAATCGATGCGGATTACTGGAAATTCGTTTTGAATGCTGCGGATAATCCTTTTTGTGTAGAACAAGATTACGCAACGTATTCTGATACAGTAAGACAAGAGATTCTGTTTAGTAAAGAGATTACTGATCAATTACTTGGTAGTGCAAATGATACGTATCATACGAAAACGAATGAACTATTATTAATTGCTATAATGCAAGTAGTAAATCAAACCTGTTTAATGAATGAGCTTGTTATGGTAGTAGAAGGTCATGGACGAGATGTATTGGAGAGTGAAGATACGAATCGAACAATCGGTTGGTTTACGAACAGGTATCCAATTAAATTGAGGATACCAGAGTGTGACATGCAAACTCAAATAAAGTCATTAAAGGATCAAATAAGAAAAGGTACTTCAAAAGGCTATGAATACTCTATATTAAGGTATATTAAAAAGTGGGCAATTCCAGATAAAAAAATGATTTGTTTCAATTACTTAGGGGAGTATAAAGAGAATAAAAATGATTTTTTTGAACTAAAAGAGATGATGTTTGATAGTAATATATCTGGTAAGAATCAAATACCATACATAATTGATATAAATGGTGTTGTAATAAATAGCCAATTAAAAGTCTATGTTCATTTTAATAAAAATATGTTTAGTAGTGAGTATATCTCTAAGTTTGTTCATTGCTTTGAGAATAACGTAATTAACATCGTAGAACATTGCGTTGGGCTGAAGGAAGAGATTTTTACTACAACTGATTTTGATTCCATAGAAATAACCCAGGAGGAATTGGATAACTTACTCAAACTTCGCACTTGAAAGTTTTGAACTCGTATGTGGTTGTTATATTCGACGGAAAAGGCACTTCGTGAATATAGCAACTACGTACATGAAGTAAAGTTTTCGATGTGGGAAGTTTGAGTAAATTACTTAACTGAAAGGAAGTAAAAAAGTGAGAATAATAGGAAATAAATTAAAGTATCATATGAAAATTATTGAAAAGATTTATCCTTTCAATGATTTTTTTTATCGAGATTGTTACTATAACTCATTGTTTGCTGTTATCAATCATTTTAAAGGTGATATCTCCTATATACTTGCAAATGAGTTACAGATATATGATTATGTAGCAAAAAGCGTATTAAGCACGGGTATTGTCACCTTATCAATGATGCCTACGAATAAGTTGTTGGAGAAAATGAATATATACTATGACGCAAAGGAAGGAAAGATTGAACCGTGTGAAATCTATGATGCTTTGGAAAATGATAAGCCAGTTATTCTTATGGTCGATTGCTTCGAAGAATCAATTCGACAAGATTATTATCATAAGGAGCATTTGGACCATAACCTTTTGATATATGGATATAACGATGAACAAAAAACTTTTCATATTTTTGAGCATAGTAGAACAAATCGCTTGGATTATAAGAAGACAATAATCCCAGTAGAGAGTGCAATTCATGCATCTAATGCATATATTCGTTATTTTCATGAGAACAATAAGAGGGGAGCAACTCTTATTACATTCTATCAAAAGCAGCTACAGGTTAATAGAAATAAGAATCCTTTTACCTTGTTTTGTGAGAACTATTTAAAACATGAGGAGAGCATTCGAGGTCAAGTAAAATTGCTTGATCAAATGAAGGATGTTCTGTGCAGACTTATAAGTGACAGGAGAGCGTTATCAAACGATATCAATGTAGTAAATGAGGAGATAACAGAAATTATTAATGCTAAAACAATAGAAAAGAAAAAGTTAAAATTATTTTTGGATCACTTGGAGGTCAATCAGTTGATCGATAACATACTAAAAGGGTGGATAGCAATACGACTGTATTTGATGAATTATCAATATGGTGGAACCGATATTGAAAAAAAGTTAAGTGAGGCAGAAGGACGATTAAATGAAATTGTTTTAGATGAAAAAAGACTGATTGAATTAGTTTTTAGTGTGATTAATGAAAAAATGAAGAGGGTAGGTAGATTAAATGAATAAAAATAAATTGGTACAACTAATTGAAATGGAAAAAATTAATAACAAGTTATGGAAAGATAATATAACATGGAAAATATATTGTTTAAGTTCATTTGTGCTGATGCTAAATAAAATGCATGGTTTGGAGGAATATAAAATCCTTATTCAAGAGGAGAAACAAAGAGTACTTCAAGTTAAATTAGAAGATGATATTACATTTAATGAGTTATGTTGCAGGGTAAAAGAATACTTAGAGAGAAAATGCGAAGAGGACATATGTGACTTAAAACAAAGTGATGTACAGGCTATTTTTCTAATGGAGGCACAGCAATCACAATTAGAAGAATTATTAAGCAAGTTTAGCCATTGTTTATGTATGGTATGCTCACAAGACCAGACTAGTGTTTCCTGTCGTTTTGAAAAAGTGAATGCATGTGAGTGTTATATAGATCTATTGGAACAGAGATTTAATGAAATTAGCAGGCATTATCTTCTACCGAATGATATAAAGCTAAGAGATATCTCTATTATAGGAGACGAAGAAAAGAAAAAAATCCAAGATTTTTCTAGAGAGAATAAATCCGAGATTCCTGATAAGACTTTTCATGAATTGTTTGAAGAACAGGTATTGAAATCACCGAATAAAACTGCTGTGATTTGTGGGGAAGAGACAATTACCTATGACGAATTAAACAAGAGAGCAAACCAACTAGCAAATTACATAAATGAAAATATAGAAGGAACAGAGAATCTAATCGGAATCTATATGGAACGATCAATCGAATTCATAGTTTCTATATTTGGTATTATCAAATCGGGAAATGCCTATGTTCCAATTGATCAGGATACTTTGAATCCAGGGCACAGTGGAAGCTTCCCTAAAAGTAGATTACGTTTTATGCTTAACGATACAAAAATGAAATTGGTTATTACGAAAAAGAAGTATGAACAGGATATTCCAAGTGATGGAAGAGAAGTACTATGCTTGGAAAATGAAAACTTGAAAAAGTATTCATCAGATAACATAGATAAGAGGTTAACGATTTATAATTTGATTTATGGCATATATACTTCTGGTTCAACAGGATATCCCAAATTAACATTAGTTGAACATAAATCGGTACTTAATCTATTTAATAATATTAATAATTTTGCATATTCAAAACTTACTGAGAACAAAACTCATATTGTTGCACAGAATGCACCATTTGGTTTTGATGCTTCGGTTCAGCAGCTAGGTTGTTTTGTAAAGGGGTACACATTATGCATATTAACAGAGAGAATACGTAAGTCAGCAAAAGCAATTATAGATTGTATCTTAGAAAATAAAATATCAGTTTTTGATTGTACACCATCACAACTAGAATTACTGATCAATGAGGGCATTTTGATTAAATGTAGCGATGTGTTAGAGGTAGTTTTGGTTGGGGGGGAGAGCATTCCCAGTAACATGTGGACTCAATTAGTAAAAGAAAAAAGGATTAATATCTTTAACGTCTATGGACCAGCAGAGTGTACAGTTGATTCAACTTACTATTTAATAAACGGAAGTGAGCATGAATATCCGGTGATTGGTAAGGCAATTGATAACTGTTGTATACATATTCTTGATGAGGAACAAAACATTGTCCCTATTGGTACAGTAGGGGAAATATATATATCTGGATACGGCGTTAGCCGAGGTTATTATAACAGAGAGGAGTTAAATAAGAGTAGTTTCTTTGAGAATCTTACTTCATGTAATGAAAAGGTTCGCCTATATAAAACGGGCGATAAAGCATACTATCTAGCTGATGGAAATATTAGGTATGTAGGCAGAAGTGACGATCAAGTGAAAATTAGAAGTCATAGAATTGAATTAGCCGAAATAACAACAAATTTGTGCAAGAATGATAACATTAAGGATGCTTTAGTTACTGTAAACGATTCTTCTGGTTATAAGAAACTAATTGCTTACGTAATCCTTAAGGATGATAGTAAGTTTGATGCGCAAAACATATCTGATTTTTTAGCGGATTATGTTCCAAAATATATGGTACCAAATCAATATATTCCTCTTTCTGAGTGGCCACTTACTGCAAATATGAAGATTGATAAGAAACGATTACCATTGCCGGAGGAAATTCATGAGGAAGGAGCCAATGGTATTGATTCTAAGGATGCGATTGAAAGGGAATTAGCGGAAATAATGGTAAGAATTCTGAAGATTAAGATGATTACAGATACGGATAATTTTATGACCCTTGGAGGAGACAGTTTACGGGTTATGACGCTACTAGCAGAGATATTCAGTAAGTATAATACCGAGATTGACTTTGAAGAGTTCTTTAAAAATCCTACGCTTAAGTTTATTAAACAAAAAGTAGTAGATACAAGAAATAAGGAAAACGTATAAAGAAAGAAATTGAGGTGAGAAGGAATGTCATTCGATTGTATATTAATTGGTTTTAATGATGAAAAAATGGAGACAACCATTAAAAGAATAGAACCATACAAAGCGCAAGGTGCAGCATATCAACATATGCTAACAAGATCAGCCATTGTGGATGGAAAGCGCTTAAAATATTCGGAGCTTGTAAGAGAAAGTATTAGTAGGTCTTTGGGTATGGAGAGTGATTTATCTATATACCGAATGCCTAATATGGCAGTTCATTATTTGAGACAATATCTGATAAAGAGAGGAATCAGTGTTGAAGTTATTAATAATTATAATTTTGGAAAGGAAAAATTACAATCACTATTAACGACAACAGAACCTCTCTTGGTTGGTGTATCAACTACCTGTATTGTTGAATCAGCACCAATAAGAGAAGTAGTCGATTTCATTCGTAAAAGTAATCCGAATGTCACAATTGTAATTGGTGGTCCATTTATTAACAGTATTAATTTTGAGTATCGAGACCAACAGCAAAAATACTTGTTGCAACGGATGGGTGGGGATATCTTTATTCATGAAAGACAAGGAGAGGATACGTTATTTCGTATATGTCAGGAATTAAAAAAAGAAAAACCTGATTTAAGCAGTATACCTAATATCCTATATAAAGAAGGAAATGAAATAAAGCGTACGAGAAAAGTACCGGAGAATATATCTTTAGATCTTGATCCAATTAAAGAATTCACATTCTATGAAAATCATATCTTACCACCCGTATATGTAAGAACTGCAATTAGTTGTACGTTAGAATGTGCCTTTTGTCGTTATCCAATACTAGGTGGGGAACCTATGTATATGAAACTGGATTCTGTAGAAAAGAATTTGGATTATATATATTCTTTAGGCGTTAAATATATTGTATTTGTTGATGATTCATTGAATATACCGTTGGACCGATTTAAGAGCCTATTACGATTAATGATAAAGAAAAAGTATAACTTCAGATGGTGTTCATTTTTTAGAATATCGCATTCTGATGAAGAGACATATGAATTAATGGAAGCATCAGGTTGCTTGGGAGTGATTCTGGGAATAGAATCCGGGAATAATACAATCCTAAAAAATATGAATAAACAAGTGACAAGAGAAAAATTTATATTTGGTATAGAGCAATTAAGAAAGCATAATATCATAAGTTATGCTTCCTGTGTAATTGGTTTTCCTGGTGAGACCATAGAGACTGCCAAAGAGACTTTGCAATTTATAGAAGATGTAAAACCAGTTTTTTATGACTTACAGACTTGGTTTTTTGAGGGTGCAGTTCCAATTGCAAGAGAGAAAGAGTATTACCAATTAACGGGATATGGATATGATTGGTCACATAAAGATATGGATAGTGCTACTGCCGCTAAGATTGTGGCAGAAGGGATTAAAACAATTAAGAATTCGCAATTTATGCCATCGTTGTCTTTTAATCTTTGGTCATTTGCCTACTATATGTCTCAAGGAGCAACTCTCAATGAATTTTTAAAGTTCTCAAATATCTTTAAAAAGGTAATTGATTATGAAAAAGAGGAAGTAGATGATACATATAAGTATAACATAAACGAACTCATGATGGTTTTCAAAGATAACAAAGCATTATATGATAATCTAAAAATGAGAAGTGTGAAAGAGTAACGCTTTCACACTTCTTTATTTATATAAATCCTCCGGGGGATGCGCACTCGCACATAAGGTTGCTGTCAGCTTAAGCTGACTGTGCTCAACGTTGTTTCAAAAAGCTGCCAGAGGCAGCAGAGGGGAGCTGATATGAGAGAAATTATACTATTTACCGGAATTTATGATCTGTTCAGTTTAAAACTAGCCAGTAAAGTAAGTGGAAAGTATCCATTTGCCGTATACTACTTTGGGACAGAGGAGAATACAAAATACCTATATAAGATAATCGAAACGGTTCGATCTGTGGAGGAAAGAGAGTACTTGTCTACATGCTTGAATCGATTTATCTGTATAAAGGATGAGAAGTACTTTGCACAGATAGATAAGCAAGACTTCCAGATATACGTATGGTACATGGATAACGTCTATCCCGAAACGGAAACGTATAATCTACAGGCATTACTTTATAACGAAAGAGAAGCCAAAAGAATAGAGCGACTTTGCAAGGAGTTTAAGGTAATACGAATTAATTATTTAAGCTCAATCTATGCATATATAGAAGATGGAATGAACAATATCTTCTTAAAAGCAAAAGAATTAAATGAAGAATATGTATTAAACATATGTAAAGATAATGATATTCAAGGGAGGATTTACCGGACACCAATTTTGTATAAACAGACGCAACAAGTAAGTGGGAATGATTATATTGGCTTACTTGCAAAACGGATTAAAGAGTTTGTTAATTGGGTAAAAGGTCGTGTGCCTAATTATTTTGAAAAGTACAAGATACAGCTGTTACTTGGTGATGATAGTGTCATACATACTCTTGACAGTAATAAGATCATTAACAAAATAATCGACTTAGAAACAGAAGAATATGAGAAACAAGAGAAACGAGAGTTGACGGAGGTTTATCATCTATGTGCAAGAACAAGCTATTCCACAATGGAGGTATGTAGAAGAATCCTAAAGGAATTCTATAATATTGATGCTGATCTGACAGAGAATGTAACCATGCTAACAGATATAGATCATATATTGCATAAGATTTGTACCTATCACTTACCTTATTTACAAGAAAAAAGGTGTAATACAAAAAAAGTGGAATTAGATACTCTTAGGTTGGAGGAATTAATAGAAAGACAATTAATAAGTGAGGATAGGACCGATGGATCAAATGGCGTGACTACAAAAGAAGTATGTTTGCAAACGGGGAATAAACTTACTTATCAAGTGGCTGGTAGTGGTCCAGCGATCTTAATTGTCAATGCTTATGGAGTGAGTACACAGGCATGGGATCCATTAGTGAAGATGCTATCACAGAACTATTATGTAATTTATTGGAGAAGTAGGGGATTATATCATCACGAGAAGAATGGAGATCCTGATTCCTATTGTGGTATAGAGGATCAGATCGAAGATGTGGAACAGATTGTAAAACAGGAACAATTGCGTAATTTTCATATTATGTCGTGGTGTTCTGGTGCAAAAACAGCTATTCTATATGGTTTAAAACATCCAGATAAAGTCTTGTCACAGATTTTTATAGCGGGTGAGTTTGCTCCTTTTATAGGGAGTGAACCGTATCATTCAAAATTCCGTGAGAATATACAGTTAATTGCAGAGTTAATACAGAACAATGAACGCATGTTGGATTTTTATATGAAGATTATAGACAAAGGAATGTTTAATCACCCGGTAAAGGAATTTTCAGATATAGACAAGGGATATATATATGAAATAATGCCGGAAGAACATAGAGATATTTTATTGTCTCCTTTTGCTACAAAAGAGACAATGGTGAACTTTTTAATGATGTGCATGGAGTACTACAAACATGATGTGACGGAAAAATTGAAGACGATCGATGTTCCAACACTATTTATAGCAGCGGAGTGTGATCAAGTAGCACCATATATGCAATCCAAGTGGGCTCATACGGAGGTAAAAGATTCTGCATATGTGTGTCTTCCGGCCGGAACGCATCTAATAATTTTAGAGAGAACCTCAGATGTATATGAGATTATCATGCAACACATGAAGTATAACAATTTTAAAAGTTAAGAAGGGTGGAATTGATTCATGAATGAAAAAGAATTACTTAAAGAGTTTTTAAAGAAGGAGATTTTCTTTAGTGAGGAGGAGTTTAGCGATAGTCAGCAATTAATTGATAGTGGAATGATTGACTCGATTAGTATTGTTAAGGTTATTATTTTTATTGAAAAAAACTTTGGTGTCTCGTTCAGTGAAGATGATATGTCGCCAGAAAATTTTGAGACATTGCAGGCAATGTTAAACACAATTGAGTTGAAAAGATCCAAACTTAAGTGTGAGAGTAAATAGTAGTGAGGTAGCTCAATGATAATACATATAGATTTATTTGTTAATTCGATGGATGAGATGTTGCAGTTTTATGTCGAAAAATTAGGAATGAGAATTGTAGATGACCAGATCGTATCAGGAGAGTTGGTAAGATTTGTGTCTGATAAGCAGTATAATTCCTATCGTGTTGTATTGCTCAAAGCCTCAGTTATGGGAACGATGCTCGAATTAATTGAATATTTGGGTGAGGATAAGAAGTATGTAGATCGATCAGCAACTGGTACAACGCTTACTGTACTCGTACCATCACTTGATGAGGAAGTAACACGCCTGAGGAAAAAAGGATTAGAACCTCTGAGCAGTGTATTTTCTGTAAGTTTTCCAGTTGTCGGTGACTCTAGACTTATCTTTTATGAGGACCCAGAAAGGAATAAAATTGAGCTGCTTGAGATGATAGAAAAATAATGGTAAGGAGAATGAATATGGATATAAGATCTAAGATT
The DNA here is from genome assembly GCF_012070565.1 of Anaerosporobacter faecicola. Classification (GTDB taxonomy): domain Bacteria; phylum Bacillota; class Clostridia; order Lachnospirales; family Lachnospiraceae; genus Anaerosporobacter; species Anaerosporobacter faecicola. The sequence goes on along the minus strand of NZ_JAAQRO010000022.1, from coordinate 282,836 downwards.
AACTTCAATGAAAATCAATTTTTAATGTTTGTTGTAGATGACATGGCAAACCATATGGAGTATGAAGAAGGAAAAAAAGTAATTCGAATGACTTTAGGGAAGTCGGAAGTACCATTGCATACTGATATTATACAGGAGATGAATAATGCGATTGAAGATTTTAAGAAGAGTTCACTTGTATATCCGGCAGGATTACCTGAATTAAAGAAAAAATTATCGGAACATTATAAAGAACATTACAATGTTGAAATTGATGAAAAGAATTTTATTATATCTCCAGGTACGAGTGCAATTTTTAGAAATCTTTTTGCAATCTTGACATCTTCAGGAGATGAAGTGTTGATTCCAAAACCTTATTACTCTTTATATCACTTTTCGGCATTACTTACAGGTGCGACGATAAGGTATTATTCGATTGACACTGAGACAAGAAGAATTGATATGGATTCTTTTAAGAAGAACTTTACGGATAAGACGAAAATTGTAGTAATCAATACACCTGGTAATCCATTGGGAAATGTTTTGACAGATGAGGAACTTTATGAAATGGATCGCTTCGTGAATGGAAGAGCGGTAATTATTAATGACGAAATCTATTCTAATGTGTACTTTGATGAACCAAATAAATCAGTAATGAACTTAAAGGATACGAAGTCCGTATTTATAACTACCAATGCTTTTTCCAAAGCGTATAGAATGTATAGTAAAAGAGTAGGGTATTGTATTGTTCCAGATGAGTTAATTGAACCATTAACAGTAATTCAGCATCATACCTTATTAACAGTAGATCCTGTTGTCCAATACGGTGCCATTGCCGCTTTAGATAAACAGGGTGAAGTGGAAGAATTGGTATCAAGGTATAGGGATAGACGTGATTACACAATGAAGGTTTTAAGTGGTATTCCATATATTAGACCTATTTATTCAGAAGGTGGATTTTATATAACACTGGATTGCGAAGAGTTTATGAAGAAATTCAATTATGGGACAAGTCTTGACCTAGCAGTGCGTATCTTAAAAGAAAAATCAGTAGCGGTAGTGCCAGGATCAGACTTTGGACTTGATTATACAATTCGCCTTTCGTTTTCGACGCCATATTATAATGAGGGTATCGACTTGTTGAAGGAATTTTTTCTGCAAGAAGAGAACCATGAATAAATTATGACTAATAGCTAAGTTAGTAAAGGAAAGGATTATGATGGTTTTACTTCTATAAACATCATACGAGAGAATATATGAAGGATAGATTATTGCAGGAATTAATAATCAAACAATGTAAACAAAATGGAGATAAGATTGCTGTTGTGGATTATAACAGAACAATTACGTACTCTGAGTTAGATCATATATCGGAATCCTATGCCAATCTATTCATAGAGGAAGGTATTGTAGCGGGTACACCTGTTGTAGTAGTTGCTGATAGATGTTTGGAACTAATTGCTATAGCACTTGCCATATTAAAATGCGGAGCTATATATGTGCCAGTTGATTTGAATTATCCATTACATAGAGTTGAGAAGATTATAAGTGATACAGGAAGTAAGATCGTTGTTAATTTATCTGATTATCAATTAACGGAGTGTAATAGAAGGATAATAACGTTACAGAAGTTACGTTCGTATAAAAGTGATAATTATAGAAAAAGAGATCGAGTATCAGCAGCACATATAGCTTATATTATCTATACCTCAGGTACCACTGGTAATCCTAAAGGTGTAATGGTATCGCATAAAGCAATTATTAATACACTTAGATGGATGACAAAACAATTTGAAATTAGTGGACAGGATGTTATTGCTCATAAAACATCAATTAGTTTTACGGATTCGATTTGGGAGATATTCTGGCCTTTGGTGAATGGAGCAACAATATCTATATTAAATAGTAAAGATGTGAAAGACCCCAAAAAGATGTTTGAGTGGCTACTACAACAGCGAATTACGTATACACAGTTTGTGCCATCTATGCTTAAAGTATTTGTAGAATATGCGGAAGTTAACAAATTAGGTGATTCATTAAAGGACTTGAAATGGGTTTTTAATGGTGGAGAACAAGTGGGAGTTAATTTGGTGCGACGCTTCTATGATAGCTTTAAGACCACGAAGTATGCCAATATATATGGTATGACGGAGTCTGCTATATATGCAACCTTTCAAATCGTAGAGAGAGAATCACTGGAAATGTGGAACTCCATTCCTATTGGGAAACCAATACGGAATACAACGGTACGTATTCTTAATGAGCGTAATCAAGTGTGCGATTCCTATCAAAAAGGGGAGATCTGTATAAGTGGTGTTAGTTTGGCGGATGGATATTGGAAAGATGAGCGATTAACCAGGGAGAAGTTTATATCTTATAAAGAGAATAAGGGGAGGCTGTATCGGACAGGAGATCTTGGAATGACAGATGAGAATGGTCGTCTTTGGTACTTTGGGAGAAAAGACAACCAGGTGAATGTATATGGTAATAGAGTAGAGATATACGAAGTAGAGAAGAATATTTTGGAATATGAAGGAGTTACTCTTACTGCAGTTATCCCTTATCTTGATCAATATGGTGAAACATATCTAGTTTGTTACTTAGAGAATGAACATATTGACATTAATAAATTAAAAGCATTCTTGAAACTAAGATTACCAGAATATATGATACCGAAAATATTCCAAAAGGTTAAAGCATTACCACTTTCCGTGAATAAAAAGGTTGATAAAACGCAGCTAAAAAACAGTATGAGGGATAGGGAGGTTGAGAAGAATCATAAACCAGTGATGAATTCGGTATCGCGTATTATTCGAGAGATATGGGGCTTGGTTTTGGAGTGTGATAATTTTGGCAATGATGATGAATTTCTACAGGTAGGTGGTGATTCTCTTACATTGGCAAGAGTACAAATTGAGTTGGAAAAACAAGGTTTGTATCTAAGTTACGATGATCTATTAGAACATAAAACAATTAACCAAATAGTTAGCTTATTGAAAAGGAGAGAATCTATTGGTTAACAACAAAATGGAATAACATTAGAAAGGATAGGGAAATGAGTATAAAAAAGAAGACAAAAATATTACTACTCAGTGTGTTAACTGAGAAAAATGCAATTATAACAGAGGAAATTGGAATGTGTTCCATTGCAGCTTTTCTAGAACAAGATGGATTTGATGTTGCATTAGTCAATTCTACACGTTCCTACTTGGATTTTAATAAAATCTATAAGGATAAACCAGATTTAATTGGTGTTTCTATGTACTCCACAACGGAAACAGTTGTATATGAGACCTGTAAAACAATAAAAGAAAATCTTCCAGATGTAAAAATCTCAATTGGCGGATATTGGCCAACACTATATGGGAAAAAGTTATTAGAAAAATACAGTATATATGATTATGCAATATGTGGAGAGGGTGAATTAGCATTTCGTGATTTAGCCAATGCGATCGAATATAATACGAGTTTATCTACGGTAGGTAGCTTAATATACCATGATAAGGGAGAAATAATTGAGAATAAAAGACAAGATCTGATTGAAGATTTGGATTCTCTTCCATTTCCAAGAAGAGATTTGTTGCTAAATAATAAACTTAAATATGCATATATCTCTACAAGTAGAGGGTGTATGGCTAGTTGTAGCTTTTGTTGGCATCAAAATTTCTGGGGGACGAAAGCGAATAATAGATGGAGGGGAAGAAGTCCTCAAAGTGTAGTTGCAGAAGTCAAAGAAATTGTTAATAAGTATGGAGTTAACCGCTTTTGGTTTATTGATGACAGCTTTGAGGATTCCAAAGCAGGTAATACAAATCGAATGTGGGATATTGCACAGTTAATCATTGACGAGGGATTGCATATTACCTATGAAACGTATTTTAGATCAGAAGTACATAAACGATTTAATCCAGAAAAAATGAAACTAATTAAGGAGTCTGGACTTGTAGGTATTGTGTTTGGAACAGAGTCAGGGAATGAAGAAGACCTTAAGTTATATAATAAACCTGCTTCTGTTACAGATAACCTAAAAGCAATTGAATACTTTAGGGAAAATGATATCGCAGTCGATATTGGATTTATTAATTTTAATCCATATTCAACTTTTGAAAACTTGAGAAAAAATATTGATTTTCTTGAGAAAACCAAATTTGCATCTGTACTATATTACATTGTGGAACGTTGTGGTATTACAGAATTTTCAAGCCTTTACTATAAACTAAAAAAAGATGGACTCTTAATCGAGGAACAGGATTTAGGCTGCTATTCCTATCATTATGTTAATGAGGATATTGGTAAACTTTCGAAGTTCCTCTACTATAAATACCATGAGAATGAAAATTCCAAAGTATATTTTTATGCAAAAAAAATCGGAAGTATTATCAGAGAAGAATTTAAGATCATTAATTATCTAAAAAGAAGTTTTGGACAAATGAATGATACGATTACTCGTATAATTGCTGAAAATGAAGAGAGGGCATGGGAGTATCTAGAACGCGTTAATCATTCAAATGCACAATGTTTTAGAGAATTATTAGATATGACGGAAAAAGGGTTTGATCAAGTATGTGCGGAGAGTATAACAGAAAAATATTTGAATTTAGAGTACATAAAAGGAATTAGTGATCTACTTGAGAAGAATAGGTTAGGACTTTATATGCGATTAAAGAATGAAGGAGTTCCACCAGAACTGTATCTTAACATTGAGTAACATGTATTTGGATTTATAGATAGGCAAATAGAAGGAGGTAGTAAGATGAACGTAGTTTCAAAGTATTCAGATAATATTTTAAAGATGATTTCCGAGGTTTTGGAATTATCAGGAGATATGGTTACCCCAGAGAAAAATTTTCAGGATATCGGTATGAATTCAATTGGATTTATTAACGTTATTATCAAATGTGAAACGGAATTTGATATAGAGTTTGAGGATGACAAATTCTTGATGACTAGTTTTCCTACTATTGGTGATTTTATCGAATATGTAGAATCCTTAGTGTTGTAAAGGAGTTATTATTGTGAATACAAAAATTCCTTATATAAAAGTTACAGGAGATAATTGGGAGAGAGGATATAGTCATGGAAGTCAATGTACGGAGTTGATTAGAAGAAACTTAGAAATATGTAAGTCTTTATGTTGCTATATGAGAAAAATCAGCTGGGATCGTTTATTGGTTGATGTAAAGCGTTTTCGTAAAGTGATTTGTAAATACGATTGGGATTTATACAAAGAGATGGAGGGGATTGCCTCCGGTGCTGGTCTAAGCATAGATGATATTATCTTTTTAAATGTAAGAACGGAGTTAATGAATGCAGTTTGGAATAAAGCATCTTTAACGAAGGAAGGATGTACTAGTGTATATGCAGGTACAGAACGAACAGATAACAATAAAATATATATGGCTCAGACCTGGGATTGGATTGAAGACTCGAAAGAGGTAATTATTATGTTGCATTCCGATGATCGCAAAGGTCATCAATTCATTACAGTTACAGAAGCTGGAATTATTGGAAGTATGGGGATTAATAATAAGGGAGTAGCAGTATTACTTAACTATTTACCAATCAGTGAGTTGAATGTACAAGGTACACCATACCATATTTTATTGAGACGAGCATTGGACTCTCAAACTATGTTAGAGGCACAGTGTAATGTTATACGGTCTCCAATAGCGTTTGCATTAAATATTATGATAGCTGATTCGAATGGAAAAGCAATCGATATGGAATTGACAGCGAAGGGAATCGATCTGCATTATCCAGAGAGGGATTTGTTAGTACATACGAATCATTTACTCAGTCAGCGTTTGAAGGTTAGAGAAGTAAAAGCTTTATATTTACAATCGAATATGCGACTAAAAACAGTATATGAGCAATTATATTCCAACTACAGTATTGAATTGAATCATGTGAAACAATTATTTACAAACCATACACATAAGACATTTGAGATATGCAAACATGCAATAAATAAGAATGATGCTTGTACAGTATATACAGTTATTTTTGAACTAAGTGAGCAGAAATTTTATTTATCCTACGGATTGCCTTGTCAAAATGAGTTTATTAGTTATGATCTTAAGGAATTATTTGGTTAGTAATAACGGAGGTAGATATGGAATATCAAGTAAGTTCGTACAATAAAGAGTCAAAATGCATTTGTGAAATACAGAATATTAATGAAAAAGCATGGCCCAAGTTTATGCAAGGGGAAAAGGTAATGAGAAGTTATTGGGGCTTCATGCTAGGAAATTATAGCGATTGTCAGAAAGTATTAACACACAATAATAAAATTGTAGCAGTTGTCAACGCAGCACCATTTCGATTAGGGGATGATGTGAATGCGTTACACGAAGATGGTATGTACTGGGGATTAAAGCAAGTAACACATAATTATTATAGTGGAGAGAAATTAGATACATTACTAGCATTACAAGTAGTGGTGAACCCTGAATTTCGTGGTAACGCAATTAGTTATGAATGTGTTGAAATTTTAAAAATGATTGCACGCGAACAAGGGGTGGATAAAGTAGTTATTCCTCTAAGACCCTCATTAAAACACTTATATCCGCTAATAGATAGTAGAGAGTATATTAGCTGGAAGAACGATGATGGTTTACCTTATGATCCTTGGTTACGAGTTCATGTAAAAGCGGGAGGGGATATCGTTAAACAATGTAGGGGAATATCCATATGGGCTCCTATCGAACAATGGAAAGAGTGGAGCGGCTTGTACTTTGGTTCAACAGGTGAGTATATAGTCCCAGGAGCCCTAAATCCTGTACATGTGGATATCGATAAAAATCTGGGTACCTATACGCAGGATAATATATGGGTAGTACATAGAGTATGACAAAGAGTAGGATACAATCAGTATTCAGGTGAGGTAAGAGGGTGATTGGATATGGATTTGAAAAATGTGATTTATACAGGAAGTAAAGATAAGAGTATATACAATTGCTTTGAACAGCAAATTATGACTTTGTGCTATTTTTTTTACAATGAATATTGGAAGCTATTTATTGAAAATTCAATTACGTGTACAAAAGAAGAACGTAGGTATATAGACGAGATTATAGAATTTAATACGAATATTAGTATTATGGCAACTAAATATTACGGTATTCAGTGTGAACCGATACCTTGTGATAGTGAGCTAACTTTTGATAAGGATCAGATTTACTTTATTATAATGAATTTACAGGATTATCCTTATACACAGAAGATCGAGGAGGAAGGGGAACATTGTTTTCTAATATATGGTAAAAGTCATGATGGATATCTAGTGAATGATGTTTATTATAATGTAACAGATTTTACGTTTGATGTTGAACAATATGAAAAGGCAAAGAAGAGTGTATACAGAGTAATCGTGCAACCTGATTTCAAACCATTATCGGATTATAAGAATCAAGTCATCCAAAAGTTAAAGTGTAATTACTACGATGAAATAGAAAAGGTAAGAAAGATAGTAAAAGAGAAGGAGTTGTATGACTACCATTCATCACTTCTGTTTGATCGAGTTCAATTAATCTACTCCTTTATTAAAAAAGATGTTTTGCTAGTAGAGAATAACTATATGGTAGAACCGTATATGAAGGTGTGTCTGAACATTTTAGACGAGGTTGCTAATAATATCAAAAAAGTATGGTTTTCTTTGATTAAAAGCCAATTAAAATACGAAACGATTCCAAGAGATAAAATTGAGGATAAGTTTGAGGAGATTAGCAGATATCTAGAAGTGGAAAAACGTGTTAAGAATGAAATTATTCAATTGCTATTAGCAAAAGATAGTTTAAAGGAACGGTTAGAGCAACAGCTCTTAGAGTACTTAGAAGTGGATAAGGTCGATGATACACGTTCAATCTATGAAGATCATGAAGGACTTGCAGTTATGCTTCTTATAAACTACTGGGAAGAGAAAAATGAGAATGTAGAGCTTGACTATATTTTATATAAAGAATTACAAACCTATGGCCAATATAAATTAGTGACGTATGAAAATATTCTAAGAGGAGGTATGTAATACTTACATACAATTGTACTTTTGGTGATAAGGAAAGGGGGTGAAGACATGAAAAAGATTAAAGTTAAACTTTTAGGAGCATCAGTAATTAAGGCAGTATCGTAAATGATGTGAAAAGAAGATGTGGTAGGACCTAGAATTAGGTTTTACCACAATTCTTTTTTCTGACGAGTAAAAAGTGCTTTAAGAAGGGAGTAAGTTAGAATAGATAGTAAGATAGAAGTAATTAATAAACAGAATTATGATAGCCTATATAATAGTTATAACCAAGTGTATAACTACATAAAGAATAACTTACCTACTGATAAAGGGAGAAAGGTTGCGGTGAAACTAAATCTCTTAGGTCCGCTAAAACCAGAACAAGCAGCAACAACACACCCTGCTGTAGTTTCTCTTATTGTAGATATACTAATCTCTTTAGACTGTGAGGTAATGCTCTGTGAGGATATGGATAGTATAAACACGCTCAAGGAGACGGGAATTTTACCTGTACTAGAGCAATATAATCTTCCTTTTTATAATTTGAGAGAGTATGGGTATACGGATATTGAGGTTGCTGGGATAACGTATAAATACTCTTCGCTCATTGCTATGTGTGATGTTCTAATTGAGATACCTAAGTTTAAGACACACATGTTAACAAACTATACAGGCGCAATTAAGAATATGTTTGGTTGTATAAAAAAGGAGCAAAGAAAAGAAACACATAAGTTTTTAGATGAGACTGATTTTGCTAATGTACTCTGTTCTATATATTCGATTAAAAAACCGGATATTGTTATTATGGATGCAATCGTGGCGATGGAAGGTATGGGGCCTTCATTTGGGAATCCAAAATATCTGGGGAAACTTGTACTTGGGACAGATGGAGTACTAGTAGATTACTACTGTACGAACATGACCGGATTTGATATTAGACAGCTAAAGACTTTACAACAAGCGATGAAAAGAGAACTTAGTATATTAAAAACACCACAAGAGTTTTCTTTATATTGCCCGAAAGAAGTTGATAGGAATGATGAATTATACCGATTGCCGATTTATGAAAGTGGAGATCGGAAAACCTATATTTCTGTTCTACGCCGATTATTTACGATTGATTATGATGTATGTATTCGATGTGGGAAATGTGCGGAGGTTTGTCCTTTTGGTGCAATAGAGATAATAGATAAAAAACCAAAGAATAATAGAAATAAGTGTAATTTATGCATTTGTTGTATGGAATTATGTCCAGTTGGAGCGATACGACTTAGTATTAAGAAAAAGTAGCATATATAGAATTTGAATTAGGAATGGAGAGCGGGTATGGATAATATAGTAAATTATGTTTATACGGGTAATACAATATTAGTTAATACATTTTCTATTCTGAACAAGGCGAGTAAGGAAAGCTTTGATATATTTTGTCTTCAATTAAATAAAACAATAAGGGAATCTATTCATAACATCCAAAACAACTTAAAAAGTACAGTAATCCATAACAAAATTAAACTTCTCTATAGTGATTTAACTGATTTTGATCCCGATCAGTGTATATGTTTTGGAGTAACAGTTGAGTGTAATCAAATGGAAAGAGTTGTGATGGATATTGGATTTTCTGGTATATTCAAACTATGGGTTAATAGAAAACCAGTTTGTGTAGGATTAGAATTTCAACAACGAAAATTCATTGAGTTAATGCTTAAGAGAGGTAAGAATGAAGTCATAATTGAATATATCAATCAAAAAGATAACACGTTAGCACAAGGATATATTCAATTATATGATTATACCAAAGCATTAAATGGTGAGATATTCCCACTACTAGGTAATATACTATCAGAAAAAAAGATAGAGATCATATCGCAATATAATTCAGAAAATGGAATGTTAGAATACATGCTGTTGTGTCCATTTGAGCAAATTACACAAGCTGAGTACATTACATATGGAATCCCGGCGATAAAGGAAGTTCAATTAAGAGGATTAACAAGATATAAGGTAAATTTGGGACGATATAAAGATAAGATATTTCATGTAGGACTCCGTATAAATAGGGAGAATCCGTTTATCAGCTTGGCCGTGAATTTACCAGAAAGGCAATTAACTGATTTATATGAGCGAGCAGATCATTGTGAAAAGGAATGGGATACGAAGAAAGCGATTACGATAAAAGGAATTCGTAAAAAGCTTACTAAGATGTATATACCAAAGGAAAGACGATTTGAGCTAGTTATGTTGTTATCGCATATTCTACACGATATACCAGTACATACGAATAGAAAATACTTTGTTTCTGACACAGATCATTCCATACAAGAAGTAATAGTAAAAGAGCCGGAGGGCTATGATGATACGTTATCCTATCCTTTAGTGCTTTATTTAGTAGATAAAGAAGAATATTTTTTTAGCGAGAGTGTAATCGATTGTGATGAATACATTCTCGCTGATTTTTATTGCGGCGGTATTTTAGGTGGAGGATATATGAGTGAAGCCAGATATTTTGAGGTGTTGGATTACTTGTATGACAATTATAACATTGATAAAAATCGGGTTTATCTAATCGGTCAAAGTCATTCAAGTTTTGATTTGTGGTTTTTGTTGGAGCATTATCCGGATTTATCAGCAGCAGCATTTTTGATATCCGGATCACCGATCTACGACAAATTAATGAATGTATCAAATCTACCTATAGTCAATGTAGTATCAAATTATGATTATAACTATTTAGACAATATCGGAGCTGTTAAGGCTGGTTTAAAATCAGAAAATTATCAAGAAGTTAGATGTGAAAATATCATTAGTGCTTCTTTATCAGATTTTAAACTATATCCAATTGCAGATTATTTTCGTAATAAAGGAAAAGACCAATATCCACTTGAAGTATATTTTAAGTCTAGTATGAATCGATATTTAAAGTCGTTTTGGTTAACGCTATATGGGATTTCTTATGATAAAACACAGTTGAGTATTCATGGGCGAATTGTTTCGAATGAGAGGATTGAGCTCGAAGTAGATGATACGGATGGATTTAAGGTGGAGTTACCACCGTTCATTAATAGGAAGAGCTTTACAATTGTGATCAATCAACAGGTGTTTTTATTTGAAGAATATGAGAAAGACCAAGTGATTTTTTTGTGTACGCAAGATAGTTACTTAGTCGTTAGTGAATGGACGAAATCTATTGACTATAGAAAGGGGATCGGAATCTTAGATGTATATATGGCACCTCTTACTATTTATATACCTGAAAATTATTCAAAAATAGTATATGAAACAGCAGAAAAATTTGCTTCTCCATTAACAAATGGTGTTGTAGGTAAATTCGATGTACATTATCCAATTCATATAATTGATAACTTTGATTTAGATGTGAGTCAAAAGATCAATAACATATTCATTAATGTAAATCAGAGCATCATTGAAAAGGAGCTATTCTACGGAACTTGTTTGAAGATACCAATTAAGACATATAATGAATATTTTGAATATAAAGGTATTCGATATTTTGGAGAGTATTGCGTTTTGCAAACGATACCGCACCCTAGAAATAATGAAAGAAGTATTCTGTTCATCCATACAAATAATGAAAAATTATTAACGCGCAATTTCTTAACAAGGAATGTTATTATTCCATTTATGTTTAATGGATTTCATCCATATTATCATAATGAAGCAGTAGTTTTGTATGAGAAACGATATTATGCAATTTATGAATGGGATAATGATTTTGTAGAAATTAATTAATCATGTTGAAAGGAAAAGCTAATGGAGAGAAAACAAATTAAAAATTATACGAAGTCTGTGATTGAAGAAATTAAAGGGGTTCAATATAATGAGGATTTATTTGATAAGCAGTTAGGCGAATTGAATATGGACTCTATCTCCTTTATCAAGATGCTCGTTAAACTTGAACTAGAATTTGACATCACTTTTGGAGAAGAAGTCATTTTAATTAATCAGGATACAACAATCAATTATATCATTGATTGTATCGGTACAATTATGGATAGTCAGATGGAGGTAGTTGATGAGTGAGTAAGTTCTGTAAAGAGAACGTAGAAGATATAATGGGGCTGACGCCTATGCAGATGGGAATGTTATTCCATTACCTAAGCGAATCAGGAGAGGGAGTTAACATTGATCAACACTGTTATCGTTTAAAAGGGGTAATTAAAATTGCGTTTTTAAAGAGAGCATGGGAGTATGTTGCCAAGAATAATGAGATGCTAAGAACCGTATTTTGTTGGATTGGACTTAAATTACCAGTACAAATTATATTAAAAGAATACCAGATTCCTTTTAGGGAATATGATTACTCAACATTATCCATGAATGAGAAACAAAAGTGTTTGGACGATTTGTTGCACTCTGATCAGAGCGAACGTATTAATATTGATCAAAACCCATATCGGATTATATTTTGTAAGGTATCAGATGATGAGTATTACATGATAGTCAGTGCACATCATATCATATACGATGGTTGGAGTAATGGAATAATATTTAAAGAGTTATTATATGCATACGAGGAGTATCTGAATGGTAGAGAGCCAAAGATATCGAATAAGACAAAATATAAAGAATTGGTAAGATGGTATCAAAATCAAGATAAGCAAAAGCAGAAAGTATTCTGGGAAAATTACCTAAAGAATTATAAGCCAACATGTTATTTGGGAAGGGAAGAGTCGTATAAGAGTAGAGGTATGCCAAGTAAATATATGTATCATCTAGATAGAAGCATGGAAGAAACGATGAAAGACTTTATTCAACAGGAACAGACTACATTAGCCGCCCTTATATACGCAGCGTGGGGGATCGCGTTACAAAAATACAGTGGATATGAGGATACAATATTTGGAGTAACACTGTCAGGTAGAAGCACAGACATCCCCTTGGTAGACAATATCGTAGGATTGTTTGTAAATACTCTTCCATTACGGTTGACGATACAGAAGAATCGTAAGATAAGAGACATTCTTAGAGAGGTTAAGCAAACAATAATAGCATTTGAAGAATATCAAGGTACATCTTTAGTTGACCTAAAGCAATATAGTATGTTGGGGATAGAGGGACAACTTTTTGATTCAATTGTAGTTGTTCAAAATTACCCACTTGAAGTTACAAAGATCAAAGATACGCAAAAGATGAGTATCGCGTTTGCCTCTTCTTCTTATTCAACAAACTTTGATATTGCATTAGATATAAGAACTATGGATGGGATAGATTTTGTGTTTAGCTATAATAATGAAAAATATGATTTATTAGGGATAAAGAAGATATGTGAGTGTGTTATTACAATTATAAATGCATTTATTTTAGATAAGGGGCATGCTTGTAAAGTGGAGGATATTGAATTAACGAATTTTAATGAAAGTGAAGATGTATTGAGTGAGATGAAAGATACAATAAATTATTTAGAAGGATTGGAAGAGGTTGATTATGAAGAAATATTTTAGTATACCGGCAGATTTTAAATTGGATACAATTGATCAGCTCCATGAATTAAATGAAACCTATAACGATTCAAAAGTGATTGAAACTTACGGACAAGCAACTTCTGTTCCTCTCGTTAACTCAGGAAGGGTGACAGATACATTACCTAAGGTAGACTTAAAAGATCTTGAAAAATACGTAATGTATCTAAGAAGAAAAGGAATGCAGTTTAATTACACATTAAATCCAGCTTGTATGGGGAATGCAGAATTTACGAAAGAAGGTACCAAGGAGCTTATTCGTTTTTTGAGGACATTGAATGGAATCGGTGTAGAGGCTTTAACACTCACCTCGCCACAACTGATAGAATTGGTACAAGCAACAAACTTAGGTTTTAAGATAAAAGCTTCTGCTATATGTGAAATTACTTCTCCAAGTAAAAGCTTATTCTATAAGAATAAGAATATCGACAGGATAGTTGTAGATCCTGATATTACAAGAGATTTTGATACACTTAGGAGGGTGTGCAAGGTTTTTGGTAGTGGGGTGGAGGTAATAGTAAACAATGTGTGTTACAAAAATTGTACATACAAGATGTTTCATTATAATCACGAAGCACATTGTACTCCTCAGAATACATCACAACTGGTAAGAGATTTTTATCTTTGTCGATGCTCTATGCAAAAAGCAAATGACTTCAAAAATTCAATTAAGTTAAATTGGATAAGACCAGAAGACTTAATATATTACGTCAATACAGGGATTTCATACTTTAAGATACAGGGACGACAAAATATATTACATGGAGACATTATCAAAACATTGAAACATTATTTTTCAGAAGATTTTGATGGTAATTTATTTGATTTAATAACGATATTCGCACCATATAATTCATTTCAACCTTATGTGGATAATAAAAAATTGGATGGGTTTGTAAAAATGTTTTATGACAAACCAGATTTTTGTAAGGATATCTGTCACTCGTGTGGATACTGTGAAAGTTATGCAAAAAAGAGTATGAATTCTAATGAAGTGAAAGAATTAAATGAAAAAGCACTTAGGTTTTTTGGAGAAATGGATACCTATACAAAGATGGTGAATAGATATTTGGAGGAAGATGTATGAGATATTATAATGTCCCAGCGGATTTTAAATCAGAAACTCTAGAACGATATTGTGAGTTAAGTAATACATATCCGGAGAATAAGGTAATGGAGACTTATGGACAAATTACCGTAGGAAATATAGTAGGATCGGGTAGAGCAGGGGATCTGTTACCAGAAGTTGATATGAATAAATTGAGTAAATATGTGAATGACTCAAAGCAAAAAGGAATTGATTTCAATTATACCCTTAATGCAACTTGCTTATCAAATAGAGAATTTACTACGAAAGGAATTAAGGAGTTAACTGATTTTTTAGATACAATTTATGAAATCGGAATTAATAAGTTAACCATCGCCATGCCTTCGTTAATCGAGCTTGTAAATCTATCGAAATATCAATTTGAAATAAAAGCATCCACATTGTGTCAAGTAATAAATGCAAATAAAGCAAGCAGTTTCAAGAAACTTGGGGTTGATCGAGTAGTCGTGGATGAATCCATTAATAGGGACTTTAATACATTAAGGAACATCATTGGAGCTTTTGGGAGTGGAGTAGAAGTTATTGTAAATGTTATATGCAATAAAAATTGTATCTATAGAATGTTTCATCAGAATCAGGTCTCACATGACTCCAGTATGGAAAAGAAAAGTACAACCTATTATTCACATAGATGTATTATGAAGAGAGTTGAAGATGTGGGAAATCTAATGAGAATGAATTGGATTAGACCAGAGGATATCAAGTATTATTCTGAGATTGGTATCAATAATTTTAAGATACAAGGGAGACAAGCTGTTATTACTGGTGATATTGTGAAAACGGTGGAAAGTTATTTTAGACAGTCATTTGATGGAAATCTGATGGAATTATTGGATTCCTTTTCTCCAACTAATAATTTTAAGATATATATGGATAATAAGAAGTTAGACGGATTTATCAAGCCTTTTGTCGAAAAGGATAACTTTTGTAAGAATAACTGTGATAACTGCAACTACTGTAATAAGTTTATTGAGGACAAAATTGATTATCAAAAAGTAAGTGAGGTTTTTCAGTTAGCCAGAGAATTTTATCCTAAGTTTGATGATTTTATTAATATGGTAGTAGAACATAATTATGAGTAAGTAAAGTAGGAGGTAGATCGTGATAAGGAATTACAGTATCTCAAGCAAAGAGTTTGAACAGGCCAAAGAATACTGGCTTAATAAACTTGCAGGTAATATAGAAGAAGTGAAGATACCTTATGGCCATAATAAAGAAATGATTGGGAGTGCTAGTGAAGAAATAATGTTCACTCTTAGCAGAAAATTGGATGAAAAGCTTACAAAGTTATGTAAAAAAAGTGAGATATTACTGTATGTATATACAGTAGCAGCACTAAAGATATTACTATTCAGATTGTCTGGAGTAAGGGATGTTTGTGTATCTTCGCCTGTCTATTCCCTACAGAACATGAAGAAAGAACAGGGATATAATAGATTCATCGTACTAAGGGATTATGTTAAAGAGAATATATCATTTAAAGAGCTTTTACAGGAAGTGAAGCAAACCGTAATAGAGGGGTATAAGTATCAATATTATCCGATGGACAGTATATCTGAACTATTAGGTGGGGGACAGAATCCCATAAGTAGTCATAACGTGTGTTTACATTTTGAGAGTATTCATAGCAAAATATCCTGTATTGATGAATTGATTCGTGATGAAAAGTGTCCGTTTGTTATTTCATTAGAGCATAAAAAATTTTTAAATGTAAAACTATTATATAACAAGAAGGTAATGGACGGCGAGTATGCCAAAAGAATACTTGAAGCGTATCAATCTGTTCTATCGCAAGTTATTAAGGACATTAATATAAGTGTAAAGGATATTCAACTAGTTAATAAGAAGGCAATAGAATCATTACAAAAGTTTAATGATACCTTCCTTGATTTTGGAGATGTAAAAACTATTACGGAGCTCTTTGAGGAACAGGAGAATACATGCAGTAATGCGATTGCAGTAACTTACGTGAAAGATCAGATGAGAAATTATGAACAACTAACCTATAGGGAATTAAATCGTAGAGCAAATCAACTTGCTCGAAATTTAAGAAGCCACGGTGCGAACAATGGTGACATCATTGGTTTAATGGTACACAATTCAACAGAGGTTGCAGTAGGCATACTAGGCATATTAAAGGCAGGTTGTGCTTATATGCCAATCGAACCTAGTTACCCAGACGACAGAATCCAATTTATGATTAGCGATAGCAATGTAAGGTTACTTGTAACAAATTGTTGTAAGGAAAGGACGATACCATTCGATGGAAGTATTATACATTTATCAAGTCCGGATCTCGATCATGAAATTGATACAAATCTGTCATTAAGGAGTTCGTCAGTCGATCCTGTATATGTAATATATACATCTGGTTCTACGGGAACTCCAAAAGGAGTTACTGTCTCACATAGGAATTTATATAATTATGTAAAATGGAGAATTCGTTCACTTGGACATAATGCAAGTGATATATCATTACAACTATTGTCAATTGCATTTGATGGGTTCGGAACAAATTTCTATCCATCATTATTATCGGGCGGTAGTGTTGTATTTGTCGACAATACTTATTGGAGAGACGCAAGTTATGTAGGAAATGTTATCTTAGAACGGAAGATCACAAACTTTAGTGTGGTACCTTTAATCTATAAAATGATACTTCAGAATGTGGAAAATGAAAGGTTAAAGAGTTTACGATTTATTGTACTTGCAGGAGAAAGAGCAGATGGTTCTATTATTGAGTTGAGCAAAAAAACATGTCCAGAAGTAAGGTTGATCAATGAGTATGGACCTACGGAAACTACAATAGGAACAACTTATTCAGAATCAATGGATGCGAATAATACGTCTATCATAGGTAGACCAATTGCCAATAATAAGATTTATATACTGGATAGTGAAAAACAGTTACTTCCAATTGGAGTATTTGGTGAGTTATGTGTAGTGGGGGAAGGGGTTTCGCTCGGTTATGGAAATCAAGCGGAGTTGACTGCTAAAAAGTTTATTCAGAGTCCATTTGCAGAGAATGAGATTATGTATAAAACAGGAGATTTAGCAAGATGGAGACAAGACGGAACAATCGAACTTATGGGCAGAATTGATAATCAAGTGAAGATTATGGGGTATCGTATTGAACCAAATGAGATTGAGGCGGTATTCGCTGGACATAGGTATATAGATAAAGTGGTTGTACTAACATGTACAGATCAAGCGGAACATACCGAACTATGCTTGTTCTTCACAGCAACAAAGAAAATCATGGTAGCGGAAATAAGACAGGATTTGGCCCGTGAACTACCGGACTATATGATACCAACTTATATAATTCAGCTACAGGAATTCCCTCTTATGACAAATGGTAAAGTGAATATAGCTGCACTTAAGCGAATAAGGCAAGAGGAAGCAATTAAGCAGTATGTTGCGCCTACCAATGAGATCGAACATACGTTAATTGGTATATGGGAGAATGTTCTACAAAATCAAGATATCGGGGTGAATGATAATTTTTTCAGTATTGGCGGGAACTCAATATTAGTAATGCAGGTACATAGCTTAGTGGAGAAAACGTATCCGGGAGTAACGACAATTCCAGATTATTTTTCCTACCCTTCCATATCCGAACTTGCAGAATATATAGAAAATCGTATCAATAAAACGAATCAAAAGGAATTAAGTTCGACGATAGGAGGAGAATAATGTGTAGTATATCCGGGATTATTAACAGTAAACTATCATTAACACAAAAGGAAAATCTTCTTCATAAGATGATGAATACCTTATGGTATAGAGGACCTGATTCGAAAGGAATGTATAATGACACGAATTGTACAATGGGATCGACAAGACTTAAAATTATAGGAATCAATAATGGAGACCAACCGATCTACAGCGAACGTATGGATATAGTTCTAGTATGCAATGGTGAAGTGCTTAATTATAAAGAACTGAAGAGGGAGTTAGTTAAATTAGGGCATATATTTAGAACGGATACAGATGTAGAGGTTTTTATTCATCTATACGAAGAGTATTCTGATCGGTTTTTAGAGAAGGTAAATGGTCAGTTTGCATTAGCCTTGTATGATAAGAACAAAAATGTCGTTATATTAGCAAGAGATCGAACAGGTATTTCGCCTTTGTTTTATTATTATCATAATAATCATTTTTATTTTGCATCAGAAATAAAAGCTCTATTTGAATTAGACATTCCTAGAGAACTATCATTTCAATCGGTATATGAGTCTTTGTGTTTATGGAGTGTTCCCTATCCATATACCGTATTCAAGGATATCTATCAAGTTATACCTGGAGAGTTAATTACTATAAAGATTGATGACGACAAATCCTTGCAAGTGAATAAGACAAAATATTGGGAACTTAATTTTAATACGAAGTTTGATGGGACCTTCCAAGATGCAAAAGTGGAGATGAGACAATTACTTATTGATAGTGTTGATAGAGCTATGACAGCAGATGTGCCAGTTGGTATGTATTTGAGTGGTGGAGTAGATTCAACGATTATCGCAAGTATTATTACAAAAGTATTAGGCAGAAAGATAGATACATTCTCTGTAGCTTTTGAAGAAAAGTCTATTGATGAATCAGCATATCAATCCCTAATTGTTAAAGACATAGGAAGTAATCATCATAGTATTACCTGTTATAATCAAGATTTAGCTAGAATGTATCCGAATATGGTAAAACATGCAGAAACAATCCTTTTTAAATGTGCGCCGATCCCTCTTCAAGTATTATCTAGTTTAGTAAAAGAGAATACGATCAAAACTGTATTAAGTGGTGAAGGGGCTGATGAACTGTTTTGGGGATACCATATTTTTCGTGAACTCAAATTACGATTATTATGGGCAAAAGATCCGGAGTCAGATACAATTCCATCTTTATACAGAAATAATTTTCTAGATGAAAAATCATATGAACAATTCAAAGCTTTTCAAAGAAAACATCTTAAACAAAACAATAACGTATTCTATTCTCATTTAACAAGATGGGAAACCAATAAGTCGGTTACGGAGTTTTTATCTTGTGAGCATCTAGAAACATTAACATCCTTATCATACACAGATCGATTATACGAGGTATTACCCAAGGAGTATAAATCGTTTAATCCTTATGAGCGAGCGCAATGTCTTGAAATGATTACTCTATTAAATGGTTATTTGTTATCCTCTCAAGGGGACAGAATGCTTATGAGTAATAGCGTAGAAGGCAGATTCCCATATCTAGATAAAAAAATAATGGATTTTGCGAATTCGTTACCTGAAAAATATAAATGTAATGGATTTAAGGATAAATACATATTGCGGGAAGCCTTTAAGGATATTATTCCAGATAAGATATACCAAAGGGACAAGTATGCCTATAGAGCACCTGGTTTTAAGATATTCTATCAGGGGAATAAAATAGAAGATTATGTCCATGAAATGATGAGTGAACATGTTACAAAAGAAGTCGGTATATTTGATCCTATGAAAGTAAAGGTATTGCATGAGAAAGGATTAAAAAAGAAATTTGAGACGGTAACAGATGTGGAGGATATGGCGATTAATTGTATCATATCAACGCATTTACTTTATGATATGTATAACAAAAAAAATGAAAGAACTCTCATAAGAGAAGAGAGAGTATCTTAGACCAGGAGGTATATATTGAATAGTCGAGATTGTGATTTCCTTCTTGTTTCATGTACAACACTTAGTTCTAAAAAAGCAACTTATGTTTATAACAATAACAAGTATGATATACAGTTTACATTACCGTTTAGTGGAGCAGCAGCTTATCTAGGTTCCTATGTTACGCAAAGAGGGTATACATTTGACTTCATCAATTCATTTGATGAAGAAAAGGATATGCTTAAAGAAAAACTAAAAGGGAATGTTAAATTAGTGGGGATAACTACAAAGTTTGTTCCAGAGCTACAAAAAAATGCATTACAGCTACAGCAGATTGTTTCATTTATAAGAGCGTGTAATTCAAAATGTGAGATCGTAATTGGCGGTCTAAGTTTTGCAAGTTTAATTCAATATGAGACAGACAGTATGCGTAGCTTATTTATGAGGATCGTTGGTGCAGATTATTATATTAATAGTTTCTATGGGGAAGAATCAATTGTCCAGCTTTTGAATTATAAAAGTGGGATAGGGGAAATAAGTGAGGTAAATAATCTTTTTTACAAGGTAAAAAGTAACTATTTATTTACAAAACAAATAGTGGATTACAGTAACTTAGAGGATAATTATATAGATTGGACAGTATTTAAAGATCGGTTGGGTCTACAGATACCCATTCGTACTGCAATTTCATGTCCATTTAATTGTGAATATTGTTCCTTTCCTATGTATGGAGGACCGTATCAAGTAATGAGTATTCGTAATATTGAACGTGAGCTTCGTACTTTAGCAGCTGTTAATCCTACGGCATTATTACAGTTTATTGATGATAGCTTTAATGTACCATTAAACCGTTTCAAAGATATACTAAGGATGTTAATTCGTAATAAGTTTTCATTTCGATGGATTTCATATTTTAGATGTATTGATACCGATGATGAAACAATTGAGCTTATGAGACAGAGTGGTTGTATAGGAGTCATGCTTGGTATAGAGTCTGGTAGTCAGACAGTTTTACATAACATGAACAAAAAAGTTGATCATGAAAAGGCCAAAGAGTTAATACGGAAGTTTCGTAATGCAGGAATCTTAACGTATGTTTTCCTGTTGGTAGGGTTTCCAGGAGAAACAAAACAGACAATTGAAGAGACCATATCATTCATGAATGAAAGCTGTCCTACTACTTATTATATGCAAATGTGGAATTGTCAAATAGGTACGCCAATTGATAATAAAAGAGAGCAATATAAGATAACAGGAGCGGAATATAACTGGAAGCACTATACTATGGACAGTAGTACAGCACAAGAATGTATTCGTTATATGCGTTCAAAAATTCAGAATACAACAGATTATTTGGGAGATTATGCAATATTTGAATTCTGGTACCATTTCTTAAGGATTGGAGGGAAATTAGACGCCTTAAAACAAATAGATATCAAGTTACAGTAAAAATGATATACATAATTAGTTGAAGCGGTAGGAGAAATTTAATGAAAGAGTAAAAAAGTAAAAATAGGAGGATTGAATATGAGTGAATTAAAAAATGGAGTAGAGAGAGAAAATCATATATTTAGTTTGAATAATTTAGTATTTAAAACAGAAGTCCTAACTTGTTTTAATACAACACTTTCAAATTATCTAAGAATTAAGGGAATTGACCTATCAGAATCAGATATCTACTTTTTATGTGGATATACAAATCCTGATAGTACAATTGTTAATGTGAGTCAGAAACGATTTGCATTACCATATGTGCAGTTTGATATATTGATTAATAATTTGTTCTCGGATACGGATACAAACTATGAGATATATTTTGATAAAGAGTATCAATTTATCTCGTTGGATGTGAATCCAGATACATTTAAAGACAAAACGGTAATGCTAGCACTAAGTACTGCCGTATTAAACCACTTGCTTTTTCCGACTTATCCGGATCAAGGAACGATACACTGTGTGATATCTTCGGAAATTGATAAGAATAAAATTATGAAGGTAACAGATTATTTTAATATTGATAGTACAGGCAAAATTAATGTTTGGGATGGGGAGTATGCTTACGAGGATATTAAGGAGGGACTTCTTGGGTATCTCAATATTAATCATTTGGATACGCAAATGCTTGAGAAGAAGAGAGCAAATCTATTAAACTATGCAATGAAAGAATTTGAAGGGTTAGTGTATGATACAGGTACACACCCAGCTGGCGGTTTGGGATTTATTGAAGATTTGTTTGATCTGTATGAAGTAGAGAGTGGCAAAGACAAGGTATCAGAACAAAGAGATATCTTTCGAATGAACTTGATGCTACAAGCGAAGCATCTCTTGTTTTTTGGATATACTTGTGATCTTATCAGTAAGTACACATTAAAAGATGGCGAGAATATGTGCCAAAGATTAAGAGAAATGAAATATGCATGGCAAAGAGTCATTAATAAGTTGTTGATTCAAACATTGGCCTATAGTAGGAAAAGAACCACAACAATATTAAGTGAGGCAAGAGAACTTATTAAGCAACAAAGAGAATTAGTATTAGAATTAATTGATATGTATCGAAATGAATATGACATTACGTACAATGGTTAATGGATCTATGACAATGGTTGGGTACCTAGAAGAATAATAGGATTTATATGATTGACAGTTTAATAAAAATGTTATAATATGTAAAATATAGGCATTTATAATACCAATCATAATTTTTTTGTTAAACGAATTAGGTTGGATTTATTATAAATATAAATAATATTATTGGAGGTATGTAACAATGAGTAAATATGATGATGCAATTAAATTAATGGAAGAGCGCTGCCCAGATGATAAAGAAGTAGTTATTTCTCTTGCAACAATTTCGCTTACTCCTAATGCTACAGGTAATCCATGTCCTGCGACCCGTATGGTTTGTGCTTATTATGAGGATGGTGTGTTTTATGTATCCACAGATGCTAGAAAGAATAAGATGTTACAAATTGAAAAGAACAATGAGGTCGCAGTAGCTGGGTTAGATTGGTTTGCATTCCATGGAATCGCTGAGAATCTTGGTTGGGTTATGGATGAGAAGAATGCAAAGATTCGAGACAAGTTCAAAAAAGTTTTTGACTGGTTTGAAGAGGTCGGTGACGAGGAAAATCCGAATTCGATTGTATTACGTATAACTCTTACAGAAGGAACAATAATTGATAATGAAGAGAAATACGGGGAGCATCAGTATGACATTGATTTTATTAACAAGGTAATAAAATAAATACCCAAAGTATTTACCATTGGATAAACAGATTACATAATAACATAGGTATTCAACATATGGAAAATAGAATGATAAGGTAAGTCTAGAACAATATACGATGTTATATAAATCAAGCAATTTCTTACTACGCATTATAAATTGTAGTTAATAAACAATTTATAATGCGCATGTACGGAGTTGCTTGTTTTTTTATTTGTTACTTAAAAATATAGTATTGCATGATATATGCATGCGGAAAGGGCCGTACATGAAAAGTATTGTTTTATTGTTCCCAGGACAAGGTTCTCAATATGTAGGCATGGGGAAAGAGTTATATACGCAACATAGCATTGCAAGAAAAGTATTCGAGGAAGCAAGTGATAGTCTGCACATAGATATGAAGAAGTTATGTTTTGAGAGCAAAGCAAGTGAACTGATGAAGACAGAGAATGCGCAACCATCTATATTAACAACTAGTTATGCAGCTTTTTCTGTTTATATGCAGAATGAAGGAATACGACCTGATTATATGGCAGGACATAGTTTGGGTGAAATTACTGCATTAACATGTGCAGGAGGTATTCAGTTTTCTGATGCAGTGAAGATAGT
Source organism: Anaerosporobacter faecicola (assembly GCF_012070565.1). Classification (GTDB taxonomy): domain Bacteria; phylum Bacillota; class Clostridia; order Lachnospirales; family Lachnospiraceae; genus Anaerosporobacter; species Anaerosporobacter faecicola. Next base: position 258,808 of record NZ_JAAQRO010000022.1, on the reverse strand, counting down.
AAAACAAAGAGGAAGATTTATGCAGGAGGCAGTAGCAATTGGATCTGGTTGTATGACAGCGGTGTATGGATTAGATATCGATGTGATTGATAGAGAATGTAAGAGATTTTCAACAGATGGTAGTTTGGTAAGTATATCCAACTACAATTCTGAAAATCAGGTTGTTGTTTCCGGCGATGTACATGCCGTATCAGAATTAGAGAACAGTCTAAAGCAACTTGGTGCAGTGCTGACAAGACTTAATGTAAGTGCACCATTTCATTGCTCATTAATGCAGCCGGCAGTTGATAAATTAAGAGAAGAATTGAATCAGTATGAATATCGTAATTTAAATTATCCAGTGATCTCTAATAGTTTTGCTAGGCCTTATAGCAAGTATGAGTCAATTAAGGAAAATATAGTAAAGCAGATTGTTATGCCGGTTAGATGGTTGGAAACGATGGAGTATCTATATAACAATGGTATCACGAATGCCATAGAAATGGGTCCTGGAAGTATACTTACCAACATTATCAAAAAAAGTGGAATAAACATGCAATCGTATTCCTATGAAGATGCAATTAAGGGGAAAGATAAAAGACCAATACAGACAATGGAGATGAGTATATTATCAAAGAAATCGGATGTACTAACAAGATGTTTAGCAATGGCAGTGTGTACCAAAAACTCAAATTGGAATAATGATGAGTATCTAGAAGGGGTCATAAAACCATATAACAGTATAAAACAGCTGCAGGAAATGTTAACTGCAAAAGGAGAGAGTCCATCTAAAGACCAAGCGTTAAAAGCAATGGAGATGCTAAAGTCTGTTCTTACAACGAAGAAGATTCCAAAGGAAGAACAGATAAAGATAATGGAAGAGATTATTACTGAGACAGAAACGGAAGAATTATTTACTGAATTTAAGTATCGTTGAAACTATTAATTGTCAAGAGAACATAAGGATAAGGCTATGTTTTTCTTAATCATTATTGATAATAAGGAGCTGGATATGAATAACTTAATTGATTTAATACCAATTGAAGAGAGAAAAGTATCAGGTGAAAAAGAGATCGAGAAATATTCTTCTAGAGATATTGCCATAATTGGAATGTCTGCAAGACTTCCAGGAGTAGACAGCATTCATGAATTCTGGGATAAAGTTGTAGAGGGGACAGATTTTATAGATACCATTCCAGAACAAAGGAGGAGGGACTTAGAGGAATATTATAATTTTATTGGACGCAAAAAGGAAGGGGTTAATTTTGAAGAAGGTGCCTATCTTAGTAATGTTGATCAATTTGACAACAAATTCTTTAATTTATCTCCTAACGAGGCAGCAGTAATGGACCCGAATCAAAGATTATTTCTTGAAGTAGGAATGGAAACATTAGAAGATGCAGGATATGGTGGGGACAATATAAGGGGCACTGATACAGGTGTATTTGTTGGATTATCTAATGATATGGATTACAAAAAAATGCTTAACGATGTCATAGACCCTTCCTTTTCGCCGATGTTGGTGCAAGGAAACTTGCCTCCGATTATAGCAAGTAGGATTTCTTATATATTTGACTTGAAGGGACCTAGTATGGTTGTGAATACGTTATGTTCTTCCTCGCTTGTTGCCCTTCATATTGCTTGCCAATCTATAAGGAATGGGGAATGTAGTATGGCTCTTGTTGGTGGTGTGCAGATTAATTTACTTCCTATTAGACAAGCGCATATAGGCATCGAGTCATCTAGTAAAAGAACAAGAACGTTCGACGATCAATCCGATGGAACAGGTGCAGGAGAGGGAGTTATAGCTGTTTTGCTGAAACCTTTCGATAAAGCAGTAGAAGATGAGGATAGCATATATGCAGTAATAAAAGGAAGTGCGTATAATCAAGATGGTGCATCTGCTAGTCTTACAGCACCTAATCCAATAGCACAGGAGAAGGTAATCGTAAAAGCATGGAAGGATGCTGGGATTGATCCTGAGACAATAAGTTACATTGAGGCACATGGTACAGGAACAAAATTGGGAGATCCGATAGAGATTGATGGTATACAGAGAGCTTTTCGAAATTACACGCAAAAGAAGCAGTTCTGTGCAATTGGTTCTGTGAAATCTAATATTGGACACTTGGATGCAGCAGCGGGTCTTGCCGGTCTGATCAAAGCAACACTTGCAATACAAAAGGGGATAATACCTCCAACAATTAACTTTGAGAGTCCTAATAGAATGATTGCATTTCATGAGTCGCCAGTATATGTGAATACAAGACTTAGCCAATGGAATACCTCTGGTTTTCCAAGGAGATGTGGTGTTAGTTCGTTTGGTTTTAGTGGAACGAACTGTCATGTAATCCTGGAAGAACCGCCACATACGGATAACCATCTATGTAGGAGTAGAAGACTTGGAGAAGAGTCTGACTTTAGAATATTAACTCTTTCGGCAAAGGAAGTAGAATCTTTGGAGAAATTAATTATACTTTATTCTAAGTTGGATTATGATAAGTTGGGACTGGATAATGTGTGTTACACAGCTAGTATAGGTAGAACGCATTATAATTGTAGGCTTGCATTAATAATTGAAAGCACAACAGATTTATTAAGAAAATTAGAATTATTAAAGCGTTTGGGATTAAAAGGAAACAGTGCAATTGGAGTTTTTTATACAGGAATATATTACAATAACTTTAAAGTTGTAAATGAGAGCAAAGAGGTAAAAAATCAAGGTGAAATAACGGAGAAAGAGAAAAGGATATTCAATTCGGAAGCATCGCGCATAGTAGAGTCAATTAAGTCAAAAAATGATTTGAATGGAGAAAAGTTGACACAGCTATGTGAGTTTTATGTTAAAGGTGCAGAGATAGAATGGAGTGCATTATATCAGTTTAATTCAAAAAAGAAAGTGCATCTACCAACATATCCATTTCTTAACAAAAGACATTGGTTTAGTAACCTAGAAAATAGTCCGGATAACTTTTATTGGATGAAACAGTGGAATAGAATGCAACTTACTGTACCATATAGAGATAAAGCTAATGGGTACACACTTATAATTAGCGAGAATTATAGCCACACAGGTTCAGAGTTATCAAAAAGATTTGGATCTAATGTAAGATATGTGGTAATTAGCAATGACATTAAGAAGACAAGTAATAATGCGTACTATATAAGCAATAAGGAAGAAGAGATTAAACGAGTATTAAATGATTTGAAAGGTGCATGTATAGCACGAATTATATATATTGCAGGTCCAGGGAATATTGAGGATAAGGTACCTGCGTATGGAAAACGAATGAATACGGTACTGTATAAATTCCTTCATTTAATAAAGGTTGTATTGAAAGAAAAGTTTAATCAATTGGATCTTATTCTTATGGGACAGTGTGCTAATTGTGTTGATGGAAGTGAGACGAAAATTAATCCTGAATATGCAGCATTATTTGGTGTTGGAAAAGTAGTCAATATGGAGGATTTTCGTATAAATTGTAGATGCATCGATACAGATAGGAATACTCCAATGAGTGAAATTCAAAAAGAGATTGAATTAGGAGAAGATCAATATGTTGCCTATAGAGACAGTGTAAGGTATGTGCAAGAGATTACTGCTACGAATCCTGTTAATCGTAAGAATAGAGAAGTTCATATAGAGGATGGTGGTGTTTATGTAATAACCGGTGGAATGGGGGGAATTGGACTTAATATAGCCTCTTCCTTATCATTAAAGGCAAAGGTAAAATTAATCCTAGTTAATCGAACGGAGTATCCAAACAGAAAGAATTGGGATTGTAGTGATGATTATGGTGATGATACTGTTACATACAAATTAAATACCTTAATGCAGATTGAGAAACGTGGAAGCTCAGTAGAACTTTACAGAGCTGATGTTGCTAAGTATGAAGATTTAAAAATGGTATTAGAAAAAATAAAAAGTAAATATGGGAAAATTAATGGAATCATTCATAGTGCTGCAATTGGCGTTGGAAGACAGGGAAAGCTTATCAAAGATGAGAATTTCGAGGATTTTGTTCAAGTAATTGCTCCTAAAATTCAGGGGACTTATTTTCTAGAAGAATTAACAAAGAATGAGAAGCTTGATTTTTTTGTAGTAATCTCATCTCCAATTACACTTATGGGAGCGATAGGTTCCGCAAGTTATACGGCTGCTAATTCGTATATAGAGTCCTTTGCAGAATCAAGAAATATATCTAAAAAAAATACAATCTGTATCAGTTGGGCGCCATGGGAGAGAACAGTGGAAGGTTCAAAGGGACAGTATAAGAGAAACAAGAATATGTTTGAAGTGCTTACCACAGAGGAACTACTTCGATCTTTTGAGATGATTATGAATAAGGAGATTAACACATTAATTGTTGGAAGAATGAATTATAGAAGTGATCTTTTTTCTATTAAAGAAATTTTACCGTTTTATCTATCAAAGGGGATAAAGGATAGGGTTCAAGCAATAAATAATTATAGTAGTTCAGATAGAAGGGAAAATAGTAAGTTGCTACCTGATGTAATCTTACATGGTAGAGAGGAAGGAAGTTATTCAACAGTGGAGAAATTAATAGCGAATGTCTGGGGAGATACACTTGGATATACGGTGTTAAGGATCGACGATAATTTCTATGAACTAGGTGGTGATTCCATAATTGCAATGAAAATTGTAAATAGAATAAATACGGAATTGAATACAAAGCTTACAGTAAAAGACCTTCTTTCCAGCCTAACAATAGAGAAAACGGCAGTATGTGTTGAAAGTAAACAAGTAGAATTAAAGAATCAACTGTATGAGTTAATACCAAAAGCAAAAAAGAAGGAATATTATGAAGCATCTATGGCTCAAAAAAGAATGTATCTATTAACGATTAGAAAGCATAGAGATATTAGTTGGAATATGTCATGGGTTTATAATGTTAAAGGACATTTAGATGTAGACAAGTTAGAAGAGGTATTACAATTCCTTATTCGTCGACATGAAATATTAAGGACCTCACTACATCTTATTAAAAATGAGATCGTACAGAAAGTAGAGGACACGGTAGAGTTTTCGATTGTTCAGCAAGAGATGAATAATCGAGATATTAATGAAGTTGCAAATGAGTTTATCAAGCCTTTTCATTTAGAGAAAGCACCCCTGTTTCGAGTAGGGCTGTTCAGAGCAACTGATGATGAGTATTATTTATTATTTGATATTCATCATCTAATAGCGGATGCTGCATCTATGCAGGTTATGTTAAATGATATTTCCAATATTTATCGAGGGAACAAATTGCCAGATATGACAATACAGTATACCGATTACTCTGAATGGCAGAATACTCTTCTTTCCAAAGGATTTTATAAGAAACAAAAAGAATATTGGTTAAATAAATTGCTACAAGATTTTACGGTATTAAAACTACCTTTTGATAAGATTGACAAGGCTGAAGTATTTACATCTGGTAATAAAATATATGCTGAAATCGAAAGGGATCTAACGAATAAGTTAAAAGTAATTGCCGAAAAGCAAGGCGTAAGTATTTTTGTTACTTTGGTTTCTGCTTTTTATATTCTGATACATAAATTTACAATACAACAGGATATAACGATTGGTGTTCCTATTTCAGGTAGAACGCATAGTGAATTAGAAAATCTTATTGGAGTATTTATTAATATTATAGTTTTAAGATGTACAGTGAAAGATGAGATGACATACGAGGATTTATTAAAGAAAGTGGACCAAGACTTTTTAGAATCATGTGATAATTGTGAATATCCATTTTTTGAACTAGTAAAGGATATCGGGGAAAGGACTGGTAATGTAGCAAATCCTATATCCAATATTGTATTTGTAATGCAAAATACTGGAACAAAAGAAATCGAGTTGGAAGGTGGTCTAAGTATAACTCCACATGAACATGTCAATCTTGTATCAAGAAATGATATATTACTGGAAGCAATAGAGAAGGAAGGAAAAATTCGACTGATCATGGAGTACAACACAAGATTATTTAAGAAAGATACAATAGAAAGATTACTTGAGCTGTATGAGAGGATTATTGCTAGTGTATGTGAAAACGATCAGATTAACATTGGAGATATTACTACGTTACCATAGAACGAATTGATTTTAGTTATCAAGATAAGGAAGGAGTCAGTGTGAATATTATGGACGCTTTATTTATATTTTTTGATTTTTCGGGTAAGTTTATATATCATCTGGGACAAAGTTATATAGTAGCCAGTCTAAGAGATAAAGGATATCGTGCGAACTGTTTTATCATGGATTCTTATGCAACCATGGAGGAAGTAGCAGATGCAATTACTAAATTAAATCCAAAAGTTATTGGCTATTCAATTTATGATTACAATTTCTATTTGATTAAAGAATTAGCTAGATTGCTTAAGGAAAGATTAGGTGATGATGTAGTAATGGTTGCTGGCGGGCCAACAGCAACTTTTTCCACCCAATACGTTATTGATGCTATTCCTGAAATTGATATATGTAGTAAATTTGCAGGTGAGGAAATCTGGCCTAATCTACTTGAATGTATCCTACATAAAAAAGACTATAGTCACTTAAGTAGCATATCGTATAGGAATGCATTAGGTGAGATGATTGATAATCCAGTGGGGAATCTGATATCAGATTTAGATCATTATCCATCTCCATACCTTGAGCAAGTAATTGATATTAAAGAATGTCAAAGGGTAAACCAAATGGTTATGTTGGTAACTTCTAGAGGTTGTGTGTTCAGCTGTAGATACTGCAATTTTGCAGCTATTGGACAGCATAGCATTAGCTTTAATTCGGTAGATCGTGTTATTGAGGAATTGAGGTATATTACCAATACTGCAAAAGAGCAGGGATTTAAGCCGAAGATTGAGTTTATGGACGATATATTTACTATTTCAAGAGCTAGAACAGTAGAACTATGTCAGAGAATCATTAAAGAACAGATTCATATTGAGTTTGGTTGCCAAACGAGGGCCGATTTGGTTGATGAGGAGTTACTTGAATTACTAAATAAAGCAGGCTGTGTAAGAATCAGTTATGGACTTGAAAGTGGAGTTCCTAGAATTCTAAACGCTATGGGAAAGGTTAGTCCTACTATTAATCATACATATGAAAAAGAAAAAGTATTCATATCCAAGGTAAGAGAGGCTGTAAGGTTATCGGTAGCATTAAAGATTGATACAACGGTTAATATGATCTTTGGTTGGGAGGGAGAAACGGAGCAAGAAGCATTAGAGAGTCTAGAGGTTCTTTCTCAGATGAATGCAAATCATTATGCACATAATGTTTTAACGTATTATGCAGGGACAGAGGCATTTATGAAAGTAAGTACGCGTTATAAGAAAGAAGTTGAAGCGCTTAAATTGTCGTCTCCACTCGTTTTAAATTATAATTATGATAATATGCCTATGTTATACAACTATAATCCTCAGATATTGCCTCATTTACCCAATGACCTAATTAAGTATGCAATGTCACATAGAAGAAGTTTTATTCAGACTATTATGGGGATTGGACTAATAAAAGAACAGGTTCCTCAAGTGTTATTAATTGATAAGGATAGTATTAATTTTTCTAAACTAATAAAGGATTTTGGGACTACGATTAAAGTGCATATAGTAGAGGAAAGTCAACCAGGTAATATAACATTTTATTATCCATTGAGAGCGTATGGGGGGGACTGTTTTGATGGAGAAGAATTTAATAAGCTTAATAATGCGGAGACAGTAGAATACAGGAAAAAAATCGCGGGAGAAGCTGCTTATACGAAAACATTTGATGATAAGCTGTATGTGGCATTAAAGGATGATAAAGATCTTCAGATGTATTTGTTTAATCTAGAGGCGGTAGATACAACAAAAATTTTAGCTCAAAGTTCCTATGATTGTAGTGATTATATGTTGGAGGATCATTGTAGATGGTGTGATGAGAAAGAGTGCCCTGCAATTGGATTAAAAAGAATTATAATTAAGGGCGAATATATCTATACATGCATGAATGGGGAACCCATTATGAAATGGAAGGATTTTGACTTGGTAACTGCACAGAAAATTGTTCAAGAAAGATTTGACGATGCTTGTGCCATAAGAGGTTGCAATACTTGTGAGGTACAAGAGCAGTGTCCAAAATGTATGAGTGTAACACAGTTTGGACAAGAAAAATACTGTGAATTTCAACATAATAAGTATAAATATAAGAATCTTAAAAGTTTATATAAATTAAAATTAAGGGAGTATTTTTATACACCATAATAGGATAATAATAGAAAAAATAGTAAAATTTATTGTTAAATTATCCCGCATGTTATATCATATAGTAGGAACTGTTGCAAAAAAAGTCTACCAACTATGTGGTTACTACAGATCTGTCGTGATAATTTTTTTTTAATAATTATATTGACATTTACGTCGCGTCAACCTTTATGATTAGATTGAAAGACCACTAGTAGAAGTTACAAAGAGAGATTTAATAATCTTTTTAATGTAGTATTTTATGACTATGACATTATTATACTAGGGGGGATATCTATGGAACTAAAAACCATTGGTCAGGTTTCTAAACATTTTTCTATATCAAATCGCACGCTTCGGTATTACGAACAAGTAGGGTTGATCATGCCTACTAAAAAGGATAATTATGCTTACCGTGTATATGATATGGAGGCAATAAAACGTTTGCGTCAAGTTATTATATTACGGAAATTGAGGATACCGCTAAAACAAATAGCTGAGATGTTGAATAATTCAGATGTGAGTATAGCAATCGATATATTGGAACGTAATCTTAGTGACATCGAGGAGGAGATTGCATCACTCTCAACCATACGAGATGTAGTTGAAGTATTTATCAATCGTCTCAATATTGGAAGTGACGTGTTTGTATTACCAGATGATGAAGGTTTATTAGAGATTGTAGATTCGCTGACTGTATCAAAAATTAATTTTAAGGAGGATAAATCATTGGAACAACTGAATCAAGCAAGTAAAAAACTAAATAAGTTGGAAGATAACGACGTAAGAATTGTCTATCTTCCACCTATGAGTGTGGCCGTTACGTATGCCTATGGGGATGACTGTGAGGGTAAGGTGTTTGATACGATAAGTCAGTTTGTAAGGAATAATGATTTACTAAGATTAAAACCGGATGCTCGTAGTTTTGGCTTTGACTGCTCTACGGAAGATATGGCAGAAGAGAACCCTTCTCGTGCATATGAGATGTGGGTATCAATTCCAGATGATATGGAAGTTTCTCTACCACTAGTAAAACGTACTTTTAATGGAGGCTTATATGCTGCTCATGTGTTGAGAACGTGGGATTTTGAAGATTGGCGTCTGTTAAAGGAATGGGTAAGTAATAATGATAAGTATGAGGAAGATTGTGATACCAAGCGTTGGAATTCTACAGATACTTGTGTAGGATACGGTTTTGAAGAAACACTTAATTTTTATCATTATATACAACATAGTGAAATGGAGGCTTTACAATTAGATTTGTTATTGCCAATTAAAGAGAAGGATAAGGAGAAACTGAATGATGAATAATGTGATTGGAGATGTAATACACTTTGGAGAGTATAGTTGGAGAATTCTTGATATTAAGGATGATTTGGCTTTAATTATAACAGAGCATATAATCGACCATCGTTCTTATCATGATGAGTATAAAGATATAACTTGGGCTGATTGTTCCCTAAGAAGATACTTGAATGGAGAATTTTATGACAAATTTAGTACAAACGAGAAAGAAAGAATAGTACCTGTGATAAATAAAAATCTTGATAATCAATGGTATGGAACATATGGTGGAGAAGATACAACGGATCGTATATTCTTGCTTAGTATGGAAGAAGCAGTATGTAGATATTTTGGCGATAGTAGTGCAAAACTGTACAATCCAGGGAAAAATCAGAGATATTGGTTTGAAAGAAAAGATGTAAACAATAGTAAACGAGTAGCACGGCTAGAATCTAATAATGAACAAGTTTGGTGGTGGTGGACTCGGACACCTGGTCGTGTTGGTGTTAAAGCAGTATATATACATGGTGATGGTAATATTGGTATTCAGGGTAATAATATATTAAAAGGTAATATAAGTGATGGAAGATGTACAGGTGGGGTTCGTCCTGCCTTATGGCTTAAAATCTAAGTGAATTTGACCAATGTTGATGTACGAATTGTCTGTTGCTTTGCAACTCCCACAATGACCTTTTGACCCTTGCATCATCATTATAATTTAATAGTAAATTAGAGGCTACCTCAATATAGGATAATAGACCTATATGGGGTAGCTTTTCTATTACTTTACTATGCAAAATTATCACCCAAGAGTCTATAAGACCAGTAAATTAGAACAATAGTGTGTTGTTGAGATGATCAACATGAAGTAAGATATCTTAAAGATTTAGTAGTTTAAATAGGGGATATCCCTAAAAAGAGGAGGGACTGTATGAACAATACATATTTATTTACATCAGAATCCGTAACGGAAGGACATCCTGATAAAATGTGTGATATTTTATCGGATGCAATATTAGATGCATACTTGGAGAAGGATCCTAATGCAAGGGTTGCATGTGAGGTTACTGCAACTACAGGTATAATCTCAGTTATGGGTGAAATAACTTCAAATGCAATTGTGGATATAGAAAGGGTTGTTAGGGAAACTGTCGAAGAGATTGGGTATGTTGGAGATCAGTTTGGATTCAATGCAAAGACATGTGAAGTTATTATTAGAATAGACAAGCAATCAGAAGATATTAATATGGGAGTTAGTAGCTCGAAAGAATACAAATCTAGAGAAGTAAATTGTAATATGTGTGATTCGTGTCTTGAAAATGATAACTATAATATGATAGGTGCAGGCGACCAAGGTATGATGTTTGGATATGCCTGTGATGAAACGGAAAGCCTAATGCCGGCGCCATTATTCTATGCACATAAATTATGTCATCAATTAAGTTATGTCCGCAAAAATAAGGTGCTTGATTATCTTGGACCTGATGGAAAGTCGATGGTTACGTTTGAGTATCGGGATGACAAACCAGTACGGATTGATACAATTGTAGTATCAACGCAGCATAAGGATAATGTACCACAAGATAAGATTTTATCTGATGTAAAAAATTCTGTTATTATGCCTGTTATTCCGAATGTCTATATAGATGATCATACCAAAATACTTGTTAATCCTACCGGACGATTTGTTAAAGGGGGACCTTCAGCAGATACTGGACTTACAGGAAGAAAGATTATTGTAGATACTTATGGAGGTATGGGACGGCATGGTGGTGGTGCATTTTCGGGAAAAGATGCAACGAAAGTCGACCGAACAGGAGCATATGCTGCTAGATATGTAGCAAAAAATATAGTTGCTGCTAAGATTGCAAAAAAATGTGAAGTTCAGATTGCCTATGCAATTGGTGTAGCGAATCCTGTATCGGTTTATGTTAATACATTCGGTACATCGAATATACCTGACGAAGATATAATACATATGATTAATGCAGTATTTGAGCTAAGACCTGCATCAATTATAGAAAGATTCCAGATGAGAGAACCAATATACAAGAAATTAGCAGCATATGGTCATTTTGGAAGACTCGATTGTATTAGACATTGGGAGAATGTAGATAAAGTTGGGGCGATTAAAAAGTACTTTCATCAAGTATAATGCTTTTTAGAATATATATAGGATTGTTCAACACTTGAAGTAAATTGTAAATTGGAGGTGATTCCGATGCGAATATCAGAAGTATGTAGAAAATACGATATTACAGCAGATACTTTACGGTATTACGAACGTATTAAATTATTGCCCAGGATAGGTAGAACATCGAGTGGTATTCGCAACTACTCGAAAGCGGATTGTACATGGATCGAATACATAAAATGTATGCGAAGTGCAGGGGTATCTGTTAACGCTTTAATTGAATATGTATCATTGTTTGAAGGTATGGAAGATACAGTTCCAGTAAGGAAAAAGATTTTATTAGAGCAAAGAGAACATCTAGTAAATAAGATTCAGGAATTAACGAATTCGCTATCAAGACTTGACTGGAAAATTAACAGTTATGAACAAGGAATTGCACAGTTTGAAAACAAATTAAATATATAAAATATTTTCTAGGGTAAGTGAATATAAATTTAAGATGTAGTTAATATAAGTCACGAACCTGAATTGTTAGAAGACAACTACGTTAGATCTGTAAGGATACGACGTATGTTGACAAGTAAAGATACGCATGCTACTCTTATTAAGGTAAATTTAATGTAATTTTCAGGATTATCTATAATCTTGACATGAATGTATACGAACTGGACGGTAGAGTGTAATCCATCTGTATCGTATTATGCAATGGGAAGAAAGATGCCATTGTTCTAACAAATCTTACACAGTGGTGTTTGTGTGGTATTTGTACGTCTTATCATGTAAGAATATAGATGGGGAAGCAGGTCAGAATCCTGCGCAGTACCCGCTGCTGTATGGGAATAGTAGTACTTCATTATGTCACTGTGAATAATGGGAAGGCGAAGTACTATGATTGAAGCCCGAGCCAGAACACCCGACTGAGAATGAATTTACGAGGTTACGGGGATATAACCAGGTAGTTAATGTAGAGAGAATTAGCAAATTAGAATAGATGCTTCCTCTCTTTCTTTTCGTACCTGTTGTTGTATCTAGGTAGGTAACGTGTAATTGGAAATTCCAATACATGAACTTACCTGGGTATACTCACAGGTGGGAACCTGTGGTATACGCAGGAAGAAGAAAGAGAAGGAGGCTTTTTTTATGTCAAGAAGGCAGAAACTCGTATGTAGAGTATGTCCAACAACAATAGATGAGTTGATGGTCATGATAGACGCTGGAGGAAGAATAAATGAAGAAAGCGATATTAGTGGTTAGTTTTGGTACTAGTGATGAAGATACAAGAAGAAAGACAATAGATGTGATAGAAAAGAAGATAGCAAAAGAGTATCCAGAATACCAAGTATATCGCGCATTTACAAGTAATATTATCATTCGTAAGTTGCGTAATTGTTATAATACGATTGTGCCAACGGTTGCAGAGGCAATGAAGTCCTTAGTTGATAAAGGATTTACGGAAGTAATCGTACAACCAACACATATTATCAACGGGATTGAGTATGAGAAAATGTTGGAAGAGATTGAGCCTTATCGTGCCAGGTTTGAAGTTGTTCGTATAGGAAAACCATTATTATCAGACACCACGGATTATAAGGAATTAGTTAATTGCATTGTAAGCGATAATCATGTGAATGAGCAGGAAGCAATTCTGCTCATGGGACATGGTACGAGTCACCATGCCAATGCGGTATATCCTGCCATCGATTATACGTTCCGTGCAGAAGGATACTCGCAAGTTTATATGGCTACGGTTAAAGGATATCCAACATTAGAAGATGCAATCGGACGAATGAAACAAAGACAATACACAAAAGTATTATTATTGCCATTCATGATTGTGGCGGGAGACCATGCTAAGAATGATATGGCATGTGATGAAGAATATTCGTGGAAATCAATCTTACTTAGGGAAGGATATGAAGTAGATTGTAAGATGCAGGGTTTAGGAGAATTAGAAGTGGTACAAGAGATGTTTATCCGTCATATTGTAGAGGCGGAGTAAGGACTTTAATTGTCCATGGCAAGTATGAGAGAATGAAACCTGTTGTAGAAAAGAGATGAAAATCCCGGTTGTAGGATATTTGCCACCTCTTGAGAATTTTCAGTTAGAAAGTCGACATCTAGGTTTGGTACTGCCAGAGAATACAAGACAAAGTGGGGTAGAAATTATCTGCTGGCATGTAAGTGTTATCATCATATTAATTCATTTAGGGGAGGACAATAAGCATGGAAGAGCATTCATTAGAGGAATTCATAGCCAGAATACAGCCGAAAGATAAGGTGGCAATGGAAGCGGCTAGAAAGCATTGGCTTTTAATTGCAAAACCTTTATTTAGCCTGGGGAAATTAGAGGATGCAGTTATTGATATGGCTGGTATGAAGAGACAACATGATTATACATTAGATAAGAGAGGGTTACTTATCTTCTGTGGTGATAATGGTGTTGTTGAAGAAGGTGTTACACAGACCGGGCAAGAAGTAACGGCTATTGTATCGGATAATTTCTCAAAGAATGAAACAAGTGTATGTAAGATGGCACAGATTGCAAAGGCAGATGTTATTCCAATTGATATTGGTATTGCAGTTGATGTCCCTAGCATAACAAGAGCGGATAGGAAAGTTGCATATGGAACAAAGAATATGACCAAAGGACCTGCTATGACAAGAGAGGAAGCAACGAAAGCAATCTTAATCGGTATTGATGTTGTAAGAACATGCAAAGAAGAAGGGTACAATATACTTGCGACAGGAGAGATGGGGATTGGTAATACAACAACAAGTAGTGCAATTGCTTCTGTCCTACTAGAACAACCAGTCTCCTTAGTTACAGGTAAGGGGGCGGGGCTTACGAATGAAGGGCTGAGTCGTAAGATTCATGCAATTGAAAAAGCAATTGAAGTGAATAAACCCAATAAGGAAGATCCGCTTGATGTAATTGCTAAGGTTGGAGGACTGGATATCGCGGGGCTTGTTGGAGCATTTCTTGGAGGTGCAATCTATCAGATTCCGATTGTAATTGATGGATTTATCTGTGCAGTAGCAGCATTAGTAGCGGCAAGGATTGAACCAAAGGCACTTGACTATATGATGCCATCTCATGTATCCAAAGAACCAGCAGGACATATGGTCTTAGAAGCTTTAGGGTTAAAACCATATATTACGTGTGATATGTGTCTAGGAGAAGGAACAGGAGCAGTAGCGGTGTTACCTCTTCTTGATATGGGGTTAGCAGTTTATCGTTCGATGAGTACATTTGAACAGATAAAGATTGATAATTATGAGGTATTTGAATCATGATGATGGTAGTGACAGGCGGAAGTGGAAGTGGAAAATCAGAATACGCCGAAGATCGAACAATACAATATAGCCAAGACAACCGAATCTATATTGCTACAATGGTAGCATTTGATGAGGAAGCAAGACAAAAGATTAACAGACATCGTAGAATGCGAAGGGAGAAGAATTTTACTACAATTGAATGTTATACCGGTTTGAATAGACTTAGGTTAGATGCGAGTCATACCGTATTGCTAGATTGCATGTCTAATCTCGTGGCAAATGAAATGTATCAAGAAGATGGAGCGGGCAATCATACCGTTCCATGTATTGTAGAGGGAATTCATCGTTTGAAACAACAAGTAAAAAATCTTATTATAGTGACAAATGAAGTAGCTAGTGATGGGATTGTTTATGATGAAGAGACGATGCGATATATACGTTATCTCGGTGAGATTAACCAGGAACTTGCACGTATGGCAGATGAGGTTATTGAAGTAGTGTATGGAATTCCGGTGTATTGTAAGAAAGAAGGTGATTGAGTGTTACAATCGTGTATCATTGCATTCTCTATGTATTCGAAAGTTCCAATGCCGAAGGTGAATTGGACCGATAAGAATATGAGATATGCATTCTGTTTTTTTCCTTTGGTTGGAGCGTTATTGGGAGCAATTGTGTATGGTGTTGCTAATCTATTGTGGTACCAAGGGGTAGGAACGATATGTTTTGCAGCGGTTATGACCGTGTTGCCAATTCTTTATACAGGTGGAATTCATGTCGATGGACTCCTAGATACTTTAGATGCTTTAAATTCTTATGGTGATCGAGAGAAGAAGTTAGAGATTTTAAAAGACCCTCATACCGGTGCATTTGCAATTATTGGTGCTGTATGTTACTTTGTGTTGACATTTGGAATGTGGAGTGAGGTTCCAGTAGAGGTAGTACCATTTATCGCTGTTGGTTATGTATTAACAAGAGCATTGAGTGGGCTTAGTGTTGTAACATTTCCCTTAGCTAAGAATACAGGGTTAGCGGCTACATTTTCAGATATGTCCCACAAAAGTCGTGTAAAACTTACGATGATTGTGTATAGTTTCGTGTGTTTTACAGTGCTATTGTGGATGGATTTACTGCTTGGCGGAGGAATCATTATCGTTTCCATGTTGGTATTCGCATATCATTATCATGTATGTAAGCGACAATTTGGAGGAATAACAGGTGATCTTGCGGGGTATTTCCTACAATATAATGAGTTGGCTATCTTAATCTGGCTGGTAGTGTGTCATAGAATGGTATAGGTATGCATGGTCTTATATAAAGAGGGCAGAGGAATAAATGTAAATAAACCACCAGATCCTTTCGGTGGAACACGGAAAGTTGGTGAAAGATATGAGACTGGTTATAGGTGGAACAGCACAAGGTAAATTAACATTCGCAAAAGAGTTTGTTGAAAAATCTTACGCAGATTATTCTGGATATAGGGAGAATGAAGGCAATTCGTGTAGGATTGTGGATGAGACATATACGAAGCTTGAGGAATTATATGAAGCTACAATTATTAATCACTTTCATCTGATTGTCCGTCGTATGTTAAGTGAGAAAGTAGATATATCTGAAATTGTGGAGCAGATCGTCCTTCAAAATCCACAAGTAATTCTAGTAACTACAGAAATTGGCTATGGAATTGTTCCAATTGATAAGTTTGAAAGAAACTATCGTGAACAGACAGGAAGAATCTGTTGTACAATAGCGAAAAAGTCACAGGAAGTTTATCGAATTACTTGTGGAATTCCTATGCAATTAAAATAAATGTGTTACGTTCAGTGGATTAAGTAATCTAATAATTAAGCAGGATTACCAGAAGAATGTTATGAATAATTACCAGGAGGTACGAAAGTATGTTGATTTATCTGATAAGACATTCAATGACACCAGGAAATAAGAAGAGATGTTACATCGGTTCGACAGATGAGTCGTTATGTAAAGAAGGAATTGAATTGTTAGCAAGGTATCAATATCCAACTGCCCAGATGTTGATAACAAGCCCAATGAGACGATGTATAGAGACGGCAGAATATATCTATCCAGATATGCAATCGAATTCTTTGGTGGAGTTACGAGAGTGCGATTTTGGTCGATTTGAAGGCATGAACTATGAAGAATTAAAAGACGACCCTGTCTATCAAGAATGGATTTCTAAAGAGGGTAAGATACCATTTCCAGATGGGGAAGATCAGATGATGTTTCGAGAGCGTTGTGTGATTGGATTTGATAAAGCGGTAGAACGGTTCTATAAGAATGGGGTTAAAGAGGGGGCACTTGTTGTTCATGGTGGAACCATTATGGCAATCCTTGAGAAGTATGCAAGACCAGTAGAAGATTTTTATCATTGGAAAGTAGATAATGGGCAAGGTTTTACGATAGAGGTTAATGAGGTGACATGGTTTGGTGATTGCAACGATCGTTATGTGGTTGTGAAAGAGAAGCTTAATAGGGAGGAACAGTAACGATGAGATATACCATATATGCATGTATCATAGGATTTGTTCTAGATCTTATAATAGGTGATCCCCACTGGTTATACCACCCGGTTCGATTAATCGGAAAGCTTATACAGATTATGGAGAAGGCGGTAAGAGCGTGTTTCCCTAAGACAAAGCGTGGAGAATTAATCGGTGGTACCTTGTTAGCACTTATAGTGATGGTAGTTTCAACGACAATTCCATTGGCAATCTTAGTATTCTGTTATGGATTTGATCGCTACCTTGGTTTGGCTGTGGAGAGTGTGTTCTGCTATCAACTTCTTGCAACGAAATCATTGAAAGTTGAGAGTATGAAAGTATACAAAGAATTAGCGACGAAGGATATTGAGAAGGCACGCTGTGCAGTGTCTATGATTGTTGGTCGTGATACACAGAGTCTTGATGCAGTAGGAATTACAAAAGCAGCAGTAGAGACAGTTGCAGAGAACACCTCAGACGGAAGTATAGCTCCTTTACTTGCTATTGTGATAGGAGGAGCACCACTTGGTTTCTTATATAAGTCTATTAATACTATGGATTCTATGATTGGATACAAGAATGATAAATACCTATATCTAGGAAGATTTGCAGCGAAGTTAGATGATATCGTGAATTATATACCAGCAAGATTTTCAGCATATATGATGATATTAAGTGCATTGCTATTACGTATGGATGCGAAGAATGCATACCGAATCTATAGAAGAGACCGCTATAAACATGCAAGTCCGAATTCGGCGCATACAGAGTCTGTATGTGCGGGGGCATTGCGAATCCAATTAGCAGGCGATGCGTATTACTTTGGAAAACTTTATAAGAAAGAGTATATTGGTGATTCCATGCGAAACATAGAGATTGATGACATTAAGAGAGCAAACCAATTACTGTATACATGTGCAATTACCTCGTTAATCGCATTGTTGGGAATGAAGATTGTAGTTATGATGGGATTCGGTTTGTTCTAGGGGAAGAATAATAGAACAATTACTATAACGGAAAGGAGATAATCATGAAGCACACGAATGCATTAGATGAAGTTAAGAATGATAGACAGATTTATGTACATGGTGGCGATATCTATCGGCACAATCCAGAGCATGATTTCTCTGCCAATATCAATCCACTTGGAGTGAATGAACATATTATGAAAGCTGCAGCGGATAGTCTTAAAGATATGGGGAATTATCCAGATGTATCTTGTACAAAGTTGAGAATGGAACTTTCTAAGAAGTTATCGATTAATCCTGATTGGCTTTACTTTGGGAATGGAGCTGCTGATGTACTTTTTACTCTTATTCATGCATTGAAACCAAAACGTGCTTTATTACTTTCTCCTACCTTTTCTGAATATGAACAAGCTCTTCAGTCTGTTGACTGTTCTATTGCTTATTACTCTCTGACGGAAGAGAATGCATTCACCTTATTACCGGACTACTTACAACTACTTACTGATGAACTTGATCTAATTATACTATGTAATCCGAATAACCCTGTTGGCAATACGATACCTATGTCCACACTACAAGCCATACTTACTACTTGTGTGACGCGTGGGATTCGGGTGATTATGGATGAATGTTTCAATGATTTTCTTGATAATACGGAAGAAAATACGCTAACAAATGAGTTAGCTACTTACAACAATCTCTGCATTCTAAAGGCTTTTACGAAAATGTATGCAATGGCAGGACTTCGACTCGGGTATCTAATTACAAGTAATACTGCTGTGTTAGCACACATGAATAAAGTTAGCCAACCGTGGTCGGTGTCTGTTCCTGCTCAAGCTGCTGGAGTAGCAGCTGTTCATGAGGATGAGTATGTTGCATGTACAAAAAGATATGTGAGGAAAGAACGGGACTACTTATGTGCAGAATTAGAAAGTATGGGTATTCGGGTGTATAAGCCAGAAGCAAATTATATCTTCTTTCACCATGACACGGACTGGTATAGAGAACTGTTGAAATATAAAATATTAATTAGAGATTGTAGTAATTACAAAGGCTTAACAAAAGGATACTACAGGATAGCGGTTAGAAAAAGGGAAGAGAATCAACATTTAATTCGGGTTATGAAGAAGATTATTGCTAATCAAGAGATGTATGTAGGGGAGGAGCACAATGGGTAAGTCAATTATGATACAAGGGACAATGTCGAATGCGGGGAAAAGTATCTTGACGGGAGGATTGTGTCGAGTATTTGTACAAGATGGATATAAGGTTACACCATTCAAATCGCAGAATATGGCATTGAACTCATTCATAACGAAAGAAGGCTTGGAGATGGGAAGAGCACAAGTGATGCAAGCAGAAGCAGCGGGCATTGAACCTTCTGTTCTTATGAATCCTATCTTGTTAAAACCTACGAATGATACAGGATCGCAAGTTATTGTAAATGGTGAAGTGGTTGGAACAATGTCAGCAAGAGAGTATTTTGCGTGTAAGAAGAAGTATATACCAGATATTCTAAAAGCGTATCATAAGTTAGAACAACAGAATGATATTGTTGTAATTGAAGGTGCGGGAAGTCCTGCTGAGATTAATCTTAAGAGTGAAGATATTGTGAATATGGGCATGGCAAAGATGGCGAAGTCACCGGTATTGTTAGTGGGTGATATCGACCGAGGTGGTGTGTTTGCACAATTGCTTGGAACAATTCTACTTCTAGAGAAAGAAGAACAGGCGATGGTGAAGGGGTTAATTATCAATAAGTTTCGAGGTGATAAGACGATTCTAGAGCCTGGGCTTAAGATGTTGGAAGATAAAGTGGGAATACCAGTTAGTGGTGTTATGCCATATTGTCATCTTGATATTGATGATGAAGATAGTTTATCAGAACGTTTTTATAAAAAAAGTACAACAGGGTTGGTGGATATTGCGGTAATACGTTTGCCAAAAATATCGAACTTTACAGATTTCAATCCATTCGAATATATAGAAGAGGTATCCTTGCGTTATGTAAGCAATCCAGCGGAATTAATGGACCCGGATATGATTATACTACCGGGAACAAAGAATACAATAGAAGACTTGTTGTGGCTTAGAGAATCAGGATTAGAAGCAAAGATTCTACAACATGCAGCAAGAGGTAAAGTGATATTCGGTGTATGTGGGGGTTATCAGATGTTAGGGAATACAATTTCTGATCCAAGTGGCATTGAGACAAAGAATCATACTTTAGAGAAGGTAAAAGGACTTGGATTACTTCCAAATGATACAATATTTATGCCAGAGAAGACAAGAACTAGAGTAAATGGTGTATTTACTCATGTGGAAGGCGTTCTAAAAGGCTTACGTGGTGTGGAACTAGAAGGTTATGAGATTCATATGGGAATCACAACAAGCAGCAAGCCAAATTGTATACGACTACAGAGTGATACAGAAGTTGGAGAAACGAAAGAAGATGGAACTTGCAAAGGGAATGTATATGGAACCTATGTACATGGAGTCTTTGATTCATCAAATGTTGTAAACGGTATTGTGAGAGCCTTATTGGAGGCAAAAGGTTACAACGGCAAGGATGTTCGTGCATTAGATATCAATGAATATAAAGAGACACAATACAATCAACTAGCAGATGCTATTCGTAAGAATCTAGATATGGATGCCATTTATCGAATTATTGAAGAAGGTATCGAATAAGTGTGTTTGGATTAATTGAATAACTGGTTTGGGTGTCAAAAGCCAAATTTGTAAATCATTCTTGTGTTTTAATAAGTAGAAAACTATAATTACTAGTAGAATAGTATGAAATAATAGGAATCGTTGAAAGGTCGTAAGGGTGGTAGTTATGTAGCGGCGGCTATCTGTAATGCACTATTATACAAGATAAATAACGAACGATAGTAGTAGTTGAATAAAATAAGATGATTTACAAAATACGCGAGTTAATATGCTTTTGAAAGGATATGGAGATAGAGATGGATATTTTGATGGTAGGAATTGATCATAGTAAGGCGGCAATTGAATATAGAGAAAGTTTTAGCTTTACGAAACATGATGCTGCAAGAGCTATGAATCAGATAATGGCATGGTATCCAGAAGAAATCGCGGGCTGTGTATTGATTTCAACTTGTAATCGTACGGAATTGTATATAAGTACGAAGGAAGAAGAAGTGGATCCTTATGAAATATTGTGCAGAGTAAAGGAAATCGATATGAATTCTTTTGTCGGCATGTGTACAAGAAGAAAGGGAATGGATGTAGTGGAACATCTTCTAGAACTTGCATGTGGACTTAAGTCTATGGTATTCGGAGAAGACCAGATCATAACACAGGTGAAAGATGCTCTTGCAAATGCACGAGATACAGAGGCGACAGATATTGTGTTAGAGAAGTTGTTTCAGACAGCAATTACAGCGGCTAAGAAAGTGAAAGCGAGTGTGCATTTAACGGCGGTTAATTCTTCTGTAGTTGAGAATATGATTACTGTGTTACAACAGGAATTTGATACAATAAGCGGTATTCCTTGTTTGGTAATTGGAAATGGTGAGATTGGAAGATTAGCTGCTATGCGACTGCTTCAAGCAGGAGCAAAAGTAACCGTTACACTACGTCAGTACAAGAGTAGAGAAATTGATGTACCACTTGGTGTGAATTGTATAGATTACCAAGAGAGGTATGACAATCTTGCAGATATGAATGTAATTGTAAGTGCAACAACAAGCCCACATCACACAATTCGATATGAAGAAGCGTATCCGCTGTTTGCAGATGGAAAGAAACGTGTTCTAGTAGATATGGCTGTTCCAAGGGATATTTCTCTTCGTTTGGCAGAACTGGAGCATATAAAATTGTACAATATTGATAGTTTGGGTGGAATATCAACAAATACGGTTAATAATCAATCGGTTGCCATTGCAATGGAGATACTTGAGGAATATCAACAAGAATTCCGTAAGTGGTACCTGTTTAGAGAATATATACCATTAATTCAAAGTGTAGGAAGAACGTCTGCATTAAGTGTAATAGACAGAATTGATAAACAGACGAAAAAGTTAATTGTGGATGACAATACAGTAACAGAGTTAGAGAAGTTACTTAAGGTAGCAACAAATCGTGTTGTGACAAATCTGCTATATGGGTTAAAAGAAAACCTTGATCAAGATAAATGGGAAGTTTGCCTTGAAGCAATTGAGAAGTCTTCTAGGAAGAATAGTAATGAATAGAATCTTCTGAAAGTGGGTGTTTGTATGGATACAAATAGTAGGGCGTTTCCTTTGTTCATTCCATTAACGGATTGCAAAGTAGTTGTAGTTGGTGGTGGAAGAATTGCGAGCAGAAGAATAAACACATTAAATCAGTTTAGAGCTAATATTATTGTAGTATCTCCTCATATAACAGAGGAAATAATGGAGTTTGTTAAGCTTGGTAAGGTTGAGTGGCTGGAAAGAGAATACCGTTTAGGTGACGTGGATGGAGCTAAAATTGTAGTTACGGCAACAAATAATAGAGAAGTGAATCGGCAAGTGGGGCAAGATTGTTCAAAGTTATTGATACCAGTAAGTGTAGCGGATAGCAAAGAAGAATCTACGTACTATTTCCCGGGGGTGGCCTGTGAAGATTCTATTGTAGTAGGGGTAACAACAAGTGGGACAAATCATCATTTGGCAAGACGTATAACAGATAAGATTAAGAATTTACTAAAAAGTATGTAGCATGAAAGTGGATTCTTTCAAGTTGATACACGAGCGTAATATTAATATCTAGACGTTGGAAAGGACATGGGATTTGCATGAGTAAAGTGTTAAGAAAAGTAATTCGTATTGGAAGTAGAGAAAGTAAGCTTGCAGTAACACAATCACAAATTGTTATAGAAGCAATACAGAAAGCACATCCAGAGATTGAGATAGAACTAGTGACAATGAAGACAACAGGAGATATTATCTTGAATAAGAGTCTTGAGAAGGTTGGGGGGAAAGGCCTGTTTGTAAAGGAACTAGATATTGCTCTTAGAGAAGGAAGAATTGATCTATCTGTTCATAGTTTAAAGGATATGCCGATGGAGATTCCAGAGGACCTACCATTAATCGGATTCTCAAAACGTGAAGATCCAAGAGATGCCATTATCATAAAAGACGGATTTAACATTGATACAGATGCTGGAATTATGGGTTCTTCTAGTAAACGTAGAATCTTACAATTAAAACGTCTTTACCCTAATCTAGAATATAAGTTGCTTCGTGGAAATGTACAGACGAGACTTAGAAAGTTAGAGGAAGAAGATTATAACGCTACGGTGCTTGCTCTTGCAGGAATTAAGAGATTAGGACTAGAGAATGTTGTATCAAAGATTTTATCGACAGAAGAGATGATTCCAGCAGCGGGTCAGGGAATTCTTGCGGTACAAGGAAGAAGTGGGGAAGATTATTCTTTCCTAGAGGACTTTTTTAGCAAAGAATCAGCAATTGTATCTAGTTGTGAAAGAGCCTTTGTAACTGCATTAAATGGAGGATGTACGTCACCGATAGCTGGATATGCACAAATTAGTGGAGATGAGATTGAACTAAGAGGTTTGTATTGTGAGGAAGATAGTGAAGAAATCTGTATTGGCACAATCCATGGTGACTGCAAAGATGCAGTGAAGTTAGGTGAAACACTTGCTAAGCGACTTAAGCCGAAGAAATGGAGGTAATTCGATCATGGAGCAAGGAAAAGTATGGCTTGTAGGTGCAGGTCCAGGAGATATCGGGTTACTGACATTAAAAGGATTTGAAGTATTGCAAGAAGCACAAGTAGTTGTATATGATGCGCTAGTTAGCGATGAGATTGCAGCACTTATACCGAAAACTGCTAAGAAGATTAATGTTGGAAAGCGTGCGAATAATCATCTTGTAAAACAAGAAGATACGAATCGTATTCTATTAGAGGAAGCATTGGCTGGTAAGAGAGTGGTAAGACTAAAGGGTGGAGATCCTTTTGTATTCGGACGTGGTGGTGAGGAATTAGAACTGCTTGTAGAGAGGGATATTCCTTACGAGATTGTGCCTGGTATTACTTCTGCGGTTTCTGTGCCTGCATATGCAGGAATACCCGTTACTCATCGCGATTATTCATCTTCCGTTCACATTATTACAGGGCATACACGAAAAGGTCGAGAGTCAAGAATCCAATATGATGCTCTTGTTAAGATGAATGCTACACTTATATTCCTAATGGGAATTGGTGTACTAGAAGAGATTTGTAACTCTCTCATGGCAGCGGGAATGGATCCGGATACGAAAGCGGCAGTACTAGAGAAAGGAACAAGTGCAAAACAAAGAAGAGTAATTGCGACAGTGGGTACTTTAAAGATAGAAGCGGATAAAGCAAAGGTTCAGACTCCAGCAATTATAGTGGTAGGTGAGGTGTGTGGTTTAGCAGATTCCTTCGCATGGGTAGAGAAGCAGGTTTTATCTGGTTTGCAGATTGTTGTGACGAGGCCGAGACAGAAGGCTTCTTCGTTAACAAAGAAGTTACGCAACCTAGGTGCGCATGTAATAGAGATGCCAGCAATTAGCACAAGAACATTAGAAGAAGAGGAAGTTAGGAAGACATTCAAAGAAAGTATTGAAGGTATTAGGCAACGTCTTGAGCGTGCCGCTTTGATGGAAGAATATGAGAAGACACAAGTAGATTGGCAACAACAAGATAGGCAATTACAAGACACACAGGAATGGATTGTTTTCACAAGTCCTAAAGGTGTTGAGAGTTTCTTCTTGTTACTTGCTTCTTGCCAGCTAGATATTCGAGTGTTATATTGTAAGAATGTAAGTTTTGCAGTGATTGGAGATGCTACAAGGAAAGAATTACGTAACCATGGTATCGAAGCGGATTATATGCCAGATACATATTGTGGAGAGGCATTGGGTAAAGGTTTAATTCCGCTACTTTCAAAGAATTCCAATGTTACACTTTATCGTGCACGGAATGGGACAGAGGATATTTGCGAAGTATTGTCGAATAATAAAGTTGCATATAACGATGTTGCTGTATATTGCACGGAATATGAGTTGGACGATGAACTTTCTAATCGTGTTAAAGAGGGAATAGAGAATCAGTTGATTGACTATGTAACATTTACAAGTGCTTCCAGCGTGACGGCTTTCATAGCTTGTCAAAAAGAACTTGATTATACAAGGGTGAATGCAATCTGTATTGGAGAGCAGACAGCCGCAGTGGCAAAAAAGTACAATATGAATGTTGTAGTCTCAAAAGCAGCAACCATTGATAGCATGATTGAAACACTAGAAGAGTTAAATATAGGTAATTAACTCAAACTTCGCAGCTCAATTGCTGCCAAAACCTATCATATAAAGGCGTTTTTAAAGTGCAACTGTTTGACGAGAATGCGAGGAGTTTTGCACCTTTTTAATGGCTTTTTGCCAACCCTTCAGGGCAGCAATTGAACTGCGATGATTGAGTAATTAAGCATAGAAAGAGAAGGCGATAAGAATGGATTTATTGAGTAGACCAAGAAGACTAAGAGGGAAACAAGCACTTCGGGATATGGTTAGAGAGACAAGGGTTTCTAAGAATGGATTAATCTATCCTGTGTTTGTTAAGGAAGGAAATCAGATTAAAGAAGAGATTCCTTCTATGCCAGGCCAATATCGTTACAGTCTTGATACGTTAGCTTATGAATTAGAGAAGGTTCAGAAGTCGGGAGTTCGAGGTGTATTATTCTTTGGGATTCCAAAGGAGAAAGATGCTTGTGGAAGTGGAGCTTGGGCTGATGATGGTATTGTCCAGAAAGCAGTTGAACTTGCCAAGAAAGAATTCCCTGACTTATATCTTATTACTGATGTTTGCTTATGTGAATATACTTCACATGGACATTGTGGTTTATTACATGGTCAGAATGTAGATAATGATAGTACGCTTGAAGTGTTAGCCAAAACTGCTCTTTCTCATGTACAAGCGGGGGCAGATATGGTTGCGCCATCGGATATGATGGATGGTAGAATTCTTGCGATTCGTAATCTGTTAGACAAGTCGGGTTATGTGAATACACCAATTATGTCCTATGCAGTCAAATATTCGTCTGCCTTTTATGGTCCATTCCGTGATGCAGCGGGTTCTGCACCTGCATTTGGGGATCGCAAGACATACCAGATGGATTTTCATAATCGAAGAGAAGCAATCAAGGAAGCAGAGCTGGATCTTGCAGAAGGTGCTGACATAATAATGGTAAAACCAGGATTAGCCTATCTTGACATTGTACGAGAGATCGCAGACCGTTTCCCCGTTCCATGTGCCGTGTATAGTGTAAGCGGGGAATACTCCATGATGAAGGCAGCAGCAATGGCTGGGTATATAGATGAAGCTGCTGTTGTAAGTGAATCGGCAGTAAGCATGTTCCGAGCTGGTGCGGATATTTTGATTTCCTATTATGCAAAAGAAATTGCTGGCTATATTACAGAAGGTAGAATTGGATAAACATAGAGAAAACGTAGAGTAAGCATAGAGAAAGCGCAAACAAAGAGTAGAAAAAGTATAGAGAAAGGAATTGATTAAGGAATGAACACAACAAGATCGGAACAATTATTTGCAAAAGCAGTGGACGTTATTCCTGGAGGTGTCAATAGTCCTGTTCGTGCATTTCAGGCAGTAGGGGGAAGCCCTCGGTTTATTGAAAAGGCAAAGCAACAATACCTCTATGATGTGGACGGGAATCGCTATATTGATTATATCGGGTCATGGGGGCCAATGATCCTTGGACATCAGAATGAGCAAGTACAGGAGGCCGTGCAGAAGGCAATCGAGAATGGATTGAGTTTTGGAGCTGCAACGGAGATTGAAGTAGAGATGGCACAACTGATTTGTGAGCTGGTTCCTTCCATCGACATGATTCGAATGGTTAATTCGGGCACAGAAGCAGTAATGAGCGCCATCCGTGTGGCAAGAGGTTTTACAAAACGTAATAAAGTGATTAAGTTTGCAGGATGTTATCATGGTCATGCGGATGCAATGTTAGTAAAAGCAGGTTCTGGTGTCATGACTTCGGGAGTTCCAGATAGTGCAGGTGTTCCGATTGGTTGTGCGGAGGATACCCTAACCGCAATCTACAACGACCTTATGAGTGTGGAAACATTGATGCAGGAACACAAAGGAGAGGTTGCCTGTGTGATCGTAGAACCGGTTGCTGCCAATATGGGAGTTGTTCTACCAAAGGAGGGATTCTTACAGGGCCTTCGTGAAATATGTACGAAAGAAGGCTGCCTATTGATCTTTGACGAGGTCATTACAGGATTTCGATTGGGAATTGCCGGTGCATCTGGTTATTTTGGTATTCAGCCCGATTTAATCACGTATGGAAAAATTATCGGTGGTGGAATGCCTGTGGGTGCCTATGGAGGACGGAAAGAGATTATGAAAATAGTATCTCCAGTTGGCACCGTCTATCAAGCAGGGACACTAAGTGGAAATCCAGTGGCAATGCATGCAGGGATTACGCAACTACGAATTCTAAGGGAGCGACCAGAAGTTTATAGGAAACTAGATGAACTAGGAGAACAATTAAGAAATGGATTACAAGATTTAATTGAGACATACAAGATTCCAGCCGTTGTAAATGGAGTTGGTTCCTTAAGTTGTCTATTCTTCACAAAACAGCCGGTTATGGATTATGAAACAGCAAAAAGGTCCGATACAGCTCTGTTTGCCAAGTATTTTACACATATGCTTAACAAAGGGCATTATATCGGACCGAGTCAGTTTGAAGCGATTTTCTTATCCGCAGCGCATACAGAAGAAAATGTGCAGACATTTCTATCTGATGCAAAGGATTTCTTTATTTCGATTTCCAACGAGGTCTAAGCAGTAGGATTCCTACGATTAATAAAAGAGGGAAAAGGATTGCCGCAAGGATTCCAGCTTTCAAATTATCGGAGAAGGCACTTGATACAAGGCCAACATAAGTGGGACCACTAGAGCATCCTAGGTCACCTGCAAGTGCT
Organism: Anaerosporobacter faecicola; assembly: GCF_012070565.1. GTDB lineage: Bacteria > Bacillota > Clostridia > Lachnospirales > Lachnospiraceae > Anaerosporobacter > Anaerosporobacter faecicola. The sequence goes on along the minus strand of NZ_JAAQRO010000022.1, from coordinate 230,457 downwards.
AGTATAGCAAACATGGCAGTTCCGCCACCCCGTAATGTAGCAGAGGCAATACTGAAGGAACCTGGCCATAGGATTCCAACGGAGAAACCAGTCAGTCCACATCCAATCAAACCAAGGAACGGATTGGTAGACAGGGAAATCAGCAGATATGATAAGATACAAGCAATGCAGCTGTACAGCATAAATCGTTTTAGGTTGATCTTATCTCCATATTTTCCGTAGATTGCTCGTGAGGTGCCCATGAGTATAGCAAAGAGCATAGGCCCAGTGAGATCGCCAATACTTTTACTGACGTGTAACCCTTTTTCGGCAAAGGTAGATGCCCATTGGCTGACTGCTTGTTCACTAGCGCCTGCACAGACCATCAATAAGACCAATACCCAAAAGACTTTCTTTCTCACTAATTCGTGTAAGGAAAGTCCTTTTTGTCCTTCCTCTAAAAGTGGTGCAATAGGAACTCTGGTAAATGCCAAAGCATTAAGAAGTGGAATCAGTGCCCAAAATATCGCTAGGAACTTCCAATGTTCTATGCCAAATAAAGTGAAGAATATGGTAGAGAGCAAGACAACGCCTACATGTCCCCAACAATAGAAGGAATGGAGTAGGCTCATTGCCTTTTCCTTATTGTCGGTCGGACACGCCTCTACGATTGGACTAATCAGTACTTCCAAAAGACCACCACCGACAGCATAGACCATGACGGACAAAAAGATACCTATATAGGGATCGGGAGTGCATTCTGGGAGAATGGTTAGTAATAGCAGTCCAGACGCGGCAAATATATGGGCAAGTAAGGCGGAGGTGCGATATCCAATGCGATCAATAAAACGTATGGAAAGCAGATCCACCAATAATTGTAGCCCAAAATTCACCGTTACTAGAAAGGTAATCTTTGAGAGTGTGATATCATAACTGGATTGAAAAGTTAAAAAAAGTAGAGGAATAAAGTTATTAACAATTGCTTGTACGACATAACCCATAAAACAAGCATAAATAGTTTTTTGATATTTGTGATTCAAGTGAAAACCTCCTATGTACATATCGCTTTCCCTAGTATAGCATAGGAAGAAAATAGATGAAATAAAAATTATGGACTCCAAAAGTAAGGAGCTTCAAAGATAAGGACTATGTACATAGGCATTATGTTAGTAAAAGGTAAAAGGGCTTTTGACCCCCTAACCGTAAAAGAAAAAGAAAATGGAAAAAATACTACAAAAGAATTGACAATAATCAACGTTGGATATATAATATACTCAACGTTGAGTATTTGATGTAAATACAAGAACAGAAAGAACATATTAAGAGAGGGGGGAAGAGGCAGTGATAAAAGCGTTAATCTTATACTATCTAAGCATAAAACCAACCCATGGATATGAGATCCAGAAGTTTATTCAATTATCAGGGACGGATCAATGGGTAAAGATCCAATCAGGGTCTATCTATTATGCTTTGACCAAATTAGAAAAAGAAAAGAGTATTGCCGTATTGCGAGAAGAACGGACGGGGTCCCGTGTACGTAAGATCTATGAAATTACCAAGCAGGGAATGGAAGAGATGCATAAGGAAATGGAAAATGTGCTACAAACGCCAATCCAGACAACGGGCTCTCCAAAATTCATTATTGAGCCAATGTTATCGATTCTTTCTGAGGAGGAATTGAATGGAATCATCCGTGGACATATAAAAGAGTTAAAGGAGAAAAAAGCCTATTGGGAACATTGGAGTGAGATAAAAGCAGGAGATAAGGCAACAAAGCTAGTACAGCTATCGTTTGCTATGACCATTCAATCTCTAGAAAATCAAATTGAATGGCATGAAGAGTTGCTGGCAAATCTAACAAAGTATCGCAATGATAGCGATACAATGAAGCAATTTATTCTGCAATTTGATGCAGATAATGAAAACCTACAGGGTGGAAATTCTGAACTAGATGAGAAGATTCACTATCTAACGCAGATTAAATCTATGTTGGCAGTTGATCCAAACAAAGCAATGGATAATCTGGATTCTATCCTGGAAGAATTAAAAAGGCAACGCTCAAATTAAAAGAGTTTATATAGATGCTACTTACTGATGTGCAAGTGGCATCAGCTTTTAAGTATAATATCCAACGTTGGATAAACAATATTAGATAACAATATAAGGAGGATAAGAATTAATGAAAAATTATGGTCAAACGAAGGAGTGCTTATTTCATATTCAGAATTTACAAAAAAGTTATGACGGAAAGGAAATCTTAAAGGGATTAACCATACCTGTCTATGCAGGAGATATGATTGGACTATTAGGACCAAATGGTGCGGGTAAGAGTACAATGACAAAGATTATAGGAGGAATTGAACAGAAAGACGCAGGAACACTCCTGTTTCATGGAAAAGACGTACATAAGAATCCAAGAGAATTTAAAAGAAAGTTAGGGATTGTTCCACAGGAAATTGCTCTATATGAAGAGTTAAGTGCATATGAAAATATACAATTTTTCGCCTCATTGTATGGTTTAAACGGAACGAAGAGAGAGAAAAAGATAGAGGAAGTCCTGCGTTTTGTTGGTTTATGGGAGAGAAGAAAAGAGACGCCAGCCAAGTATTCAGGGGGAATGAAGCGTAGGCTTAATATCGCCTGCTCGGTTGTACATGACCCCGAGATCTTAATCATGGATGAGCCAACGGTAGGCATTGATCCCCAATCCAGAAATCATATTATGAATCTGATTCGTAGTTTACAAGCAGCCGGTACAACGGTAATTTATATCTCTCATTATATTGAAGAAATTGAAGAATTATGTAACCGTGTAATCATTATGGATCATGGGCAGATTCTAGTTGATGAAGAAAAAGAAGCACTTAAAAAACGTTACGTGGAACAAGGAATGGATCATTTGGAATCCATATTTTTATCAATTACGGGAACACAGTTAAGAGATGAGGTGGAATAATGCGTGAGTTATGGACATTAACAATATTTCAAATGAAACGAAGAGTAAGGGATGGATTCAGTATTGGGTATAATGTGATTTTTCCCTTAGTTATCACAGCGTTGCTTGGATTGTTAACAAAAAAGCAATTTACCCAAACCATCACAAGCTATCAGTATTATGCATTAGTAATGATTCCATTTTGTGCAACGATGTCAATAATAACAGCAGCGTATGCGGGAAAAGAAGATGCGTATGCGAAAACAGCCTCTCGTTATCTTATAGCACCCATTCATGAAAAAAATATTGTAGTAGCAAAGATTCTATCCTGTAGCTTAATATTTAGTTGTTGTAACGGCGTTACATTTTTTGTATGTTGTGCGCTTTGGCATATACCAAGTAGCGAAAATTGGTGGCTGATTTTTTTGCTATTATGTGTACTTAGTTTTGTCATTGCTTCAATTGGTGTTCTGATTGGGACGGGGATGAAGAATTTTTTAGTACTTAAGAATGTGATCAACATACCAATTGGATTATGTGCAGTGGCAGCAGGTGTTTTCTATCCCTTTGGTACAAGTGATAGGTTAATACAAAGTTTGCAGAATCTCTCCCCGCTTACGTGGATCAATCGTTTTGTATTTGCGGCCTTATATGATTGCCGAAGTAAAGAAATTGGTATATTGATTGTGATACTAGTAATGGTTGGAGTTGGCATGACAGCATTAGCAGTGAAAAACTTTCAAAAGGAGGAGTTCATACATGGGGATTTACCTGGTTATCAAAAATAATATCGTTAGGGCGACAAAGAAGAAGGGAAATTTGATTCTAATGCTTCTAATACCAATCGTGATCAGTATTCTTACGATCGTTTCATTACAAATTAAGAATAATACTGTTCGTATCGGTATACTAGAAAGCAGGACTGCTAGTATGAATGAGGAGCAAATAAAAATAATGAAAGAAATCTTTGAACCGTATGATCATGTAGAAGTCCATCTTGCACAGAGAGAATATGAGAAAACGTATCAAATCATGGGGAAATACCACTTCTATATTGATTTGGATAAACCGATGCAGGCACAGATTGATCAAATTTTAAGAGAAGTAGGGAATTTGGAAACGGTTGGAAACACAGTGGAAAAAGCAATAGATAAAAATGCAATACAGGAAACAACCAAAGAGGAACAAGCGATGCAACAGGCAGTAGGGCTCTTGATCACTACATTCCTTGTTTTAGCTACTGTACATGGAGCAGGGTATATTAATGACAAAAAGGGAGGAATGGTAGACAGATATCAAATAGCAGGGAATGGAAAAGATTCATATTATGTAGGATATTGTGCATATACTTTTTTAGTCACCGCCTTTCAATGTGGAATCTGTTTGGGACTTATGCAGATTTTTATACCGAATTTTACAATATCCATTTGGTTGAGTCTTAAATTACTTGGAGCAATTGCGTTATTATCCAGTGGACTTTCTATGCTGTTGGTAAGAATGTGTAAAAGTGAAATGCAGGCAAACTTATTAAGTTCAGGGTTGGCCATTGTGCTATCTCTACTTGCAGGAACATTTGTTGAGACGGAGAGTATGCCACAGCTTTTGCAAAACTTACAGGTAATAAACCCGGTTCATTGGATTCTACAGATGTTAGGAACATAAAGATATGAGAAATATAAAGATATGAGAAATATAAAAATATGAGAAATATAAAAAATATGAGAAATATAAAGATATGAGGAACATAAAATTAGCAGAAACATAAAAATATAAGGAATTAAAAGACGGGACGATCTATTGCTCCTAAAATTATGATAAATCAAGTATATATGAAAAAATCTTCATGAATAATCAAACAAGAACTGACACATTGTGCCAAAAGCATGTAATTCATTCATGAAGATTCTTTTTGTGTTGTAATGAAACAACATTTTTCTTTTGTAATGTTATCTTTTGTAAAAGATTTTCTTTTGTATGTTGTTGTACTTGTTAGCACAACCTTATCTTTGGTATTCCCTGACTTTAAGGATTTTCTTTTGTAAAGACTTTTCATTTGTAGTCTTTCATCATTTGTACATATTTTCTTTTGTAAATTCTACCTTATATTAAGGTGTTCTCTTTGGTGATTTAGTTCTTTTGTGGCTTTTTTGGGGCCTAAGTATATTATTCATTTGTATGTAAAAGCTAGATTACTCTAAGCTTTTCATATGGTTGCATTAATTAAAAAAGACAAATTAATGTTTTATCTGATACCATTATAGTACAGCATTTTATAAAAATCAATGGAAAAAACTAAAAAAGAGTCATAATTAATACTTATATAGATTACTTCTTTATTTGTCGTAATTATTTGAAATCATGGATAAGCTATGTTAAGATAGTATTAGATAAGGTTACTCGTGGGTTTGACTGAAAGATATGGAGGTATTTTATGAAGTTTAAGTTTGCGCATAATAATTTTAATGTTAAGGATCTAGATAAATCAATCGCATTCTATAAAGAAGCATTAGGTTTAGTTGAAACAAGAAGAATGGAAGCGGAAGATGGCAGTTTTATTCTTGTGTATCTCGGTGACCAGAGCACGTCACATCTACTTGAATTAACATGGCTCAAGGAATGGGACCGTCCTTATAACTTAGGGGATAACGAGTTCCATTTAGCATTTGAAGTTGATGATTTTGATGCAGCATTAAAAAAACATCGGGAAATGAATTGTGTATGTTTTGAGAATGAAGCGATGGGAATCTATTTTATCAATGATCCGGATGGATATTGGTTAGAGGTTATTCCAGCTAAATAACACATGCCAATCAGGTAGAATATTACGAGGAACGGCGTAAGTGATATAGAAATGAGGAGTCATTATGGATGCATACGATACGTTTCATGAAACCTTAGTTTCTTTATTCAATGATATTATGGAATTGGAACAGAAGGCAATAATTACGGATCGATTTAAAAATATTACGAATAATGATATGCATATCATAGAAGCAATTGGAGACAAAGCAGCAAAAAATATGTCTTCTGTAGCGAAAGCTTTAAAAGTTACGGTTGGAACATTAACCATTGCTATTAACAACCTTGTTAAGAAGGGATATGTAGATCGTATAAGAAGTGAAAAAGATAAACGAGTTGTACTAATCTCACTGAGTGAACTTGGTCGAGAAGCTTACGTACATCATAAGAATTTTCATGAGAAGATGATTGACGCAATGATGGAAGGTTTGGATGAGCACGAAACAAATGTGTTAGTCAAAGCTTTGACTAGCTTAAACCAGTTTTTTAAAAGTTACCAAAGTGATAAATAGCTGATGCGTTACAGATAACAGGTTATCTGGAGGTTTACAAATGAAAGAGAAATATATACTTACCGCATCACAAGAGGATTATTTGAAACAAATCTATGTGTTGGGAATGAAACAGGAAGAGGTGAGAGTAACCGATGTTGCAAAACAACTAGGGTTATCCAAACCAAGTGTGAATCGAGCAATTAATACGTTACGGGAAGGGGAGTTTCTTGTACATGAACATTATGGGACACTGCATCTGACGCCAAAAGGCGAGAAAGCTGCTAATAATATCTATGAGTCCTATAAAGTTATTCGAAGATTTCTAATCGAAGTGTTAGAAGTTGAGGAAGAAGTTGCTGATAAGGAAGCAGACCTTATGGAACACAATATCAGCAAATCGACGAAAAAGAAGTGGAAGAAATACATGAAAAAAGAACGGAAGAATAAAAATAAGTAAATATCTATAAAACTTCGCACTAAATTTATGGATAAATTCGACCAAGATAGTATAGTAGAAGGCGTGAAGTTTGAAGAGGCTAACAGATTAGGAGGAGCGCAGAATGATTATGAGACGAGTAAAGGCAACTATTTTATGTATACTTATCTGTATTTCCCTTATCAATCCTATAAAAGCAACGGCTACAACCACAAATACACGAGATGAATTTGTAAGGGAACTATATGAAGCAATTGTAAATCGTGAAGATGATGTAACAATAACCTATACAGGGTCAACGGGAGATAAATTATTTGATGAATTCGAAGAATTGATTGAGGAAGTATATGAAATCGATGAGGAAGATACATCAAGCGATGCGGACTATATACGAGGATTATTAAAGTCTTATTCCGTATCATCAAATGGAAGTTTATTCATTATAAAATTTAAGTATTATGAATCACTAAAGGAAACGAAAAAAGTAGATACAAAGATCGCAGAAATTTTAAAATCATTGGATATAAGCAGTCTTTCCACGTATGGTAAAGTAAAGGCAATTCATGATTATCTCGTTAATCATGTGTCCTATGATACGACATCTACGAAATTCAGTGCATATGATGGGCTGTTCAATAAAAGTACAGTATGTAATGGATATGCATTGCTTTACTATAAGATGCTAATAGAGGCAGGGGTCCCATGCCGGGTTGTTACTGGCTTAGGAACGGTAGATGAATCACAGATGTTGCATGCATGGAATTTGGTTAAGATCAACAAAAAGTGGTATTGCGTTGATGTAACTTGGGATGATCCAATTGGTGGAAATCGAGTTTATTATGATTACTTTTTAAAAGGTAGTAGTAATTTTGATAAAGACCATATGGCAACCGACAAGTTTGAAAATCAGGAGACACTTTCTAAGTACAACATCTCATCAAAGAATTATAGCGTGTTATTGTCCGATATCAAGATGATTAATAAGGCGACATTAAAAGTAAGCAAGACAAAAAAAATCACGTTACCTGTTCCAGAGAAAGCAACGGTAAAATGGAAAAGCAGTAATACAAAGGTAGCAACAGTATCGAAAACTGGTAAGGTCACAGCAAAAGCAAAAGGCACGGCTACCGTATCAGCAACCGTTACATTGCCAAATGGTTCGAAAAAGAAAGTAACAACGAAAATAACGGTTAAGAAGTAAACGATTTATTATTGCACTGGATTTTGATGATCTTATTTTTGAGAAGATAGCCGTAGTCGATATTGTTTCGGGGTATATCCTGTATACTTTTTGAATTGTCGGAGAAAATGTACATCATTTTCATAACCACAAAGTGTGGCAATTTCTTTGACAGAATAGTTCGTTTGGTCAAGGTGGTATTTGGCAAACTCAAGTTTACTGTTGATCACATCTTGGATACAGGAAACGTGAAAAGTTTTTTTGTAAAGTGTGTGAAAATACGAAGGACTTAGATCCAACTTACCTGCCAATTCTTCTACGGTGTGTCTTTGTTCTACCGTGTTATAGATGTAAGAACGTAATGAGAGTAATTCATGATAGTAACTGGAATAAGGGGTGTTATTTGCAATTGAACTTAATTGTTCCTCAATTTTTAGGAACAGAAGTTTTAGGATCAATTGCTTTGACTCCTCTTTTTTTTTGTTCGCAGATAAATGTTCAAAACTTAATTCACGAATCTGCCTAGAAAGTAATTCTATGGAAGGAATCTCATAGATTGTATCAAAGGTAATAATAGAGGAAACATAGGATAGTTCAGTTTTGCTATCGAAATCAAAGTGTAAAAAATCATTGCAGTATGGTTTCTGGTCTGCACGATAATGCTGTGGGGAATTCTTATTAAAGAGTATGACACAAGGATTTTTCTGAATTGTAGTTACACCCTTTATACAAAAGACTGTTGGTGTAAATGTGAGTAGTAGTAGATAATCACCTGTACCTTGGGGACGATCAATACGAAAGGTTGAATCATGATGATAGTGATAGCCGATACCATGGATTTGCATGTATAACCCTCTTTCTATATAAAAAGTAGAATAGTTCAGTTTTATAATACAATAAATCATTGTAATGCATTTGTCAATTTTATATCATGAAGTAAGGGGCAAAGTATCGTTTGACCGTATGATACATGAATCGTTTCGTTGCCTTGCAACTCCCGTATCTAAAGCTGAATGTGGCAGTAGAGCAGAAGAAAGAATAGGATGGGGAACATACAAAATTGAACATTGTAGGAGGAATATGATGAAACAGGTAAATCTTTATGTGAATGCAGCAAATCGGAAAAGCAAGATTAATAAAGAAATTTATGGTCATTTCTCAGAACATCTGGGAAGATGTATCTATGATGGAATCTATGTTGGAGAAGACTCTACCATACCAAATGTAAAAGGTATGCGAAAAGATGTTGTGGATGCCTTAAAAGAAATCAAGACACCTGTTCTTCGTTGGCCAGGCGGATGTTTTGCAGATGAGTATCATTGGAAAGACGGAATTGGTCCAAAGGAAGACCGTAAGAAGATGGTTAACACCAACTGGGGGGGAGTAACAGAAGACAATAGTTTTGGTACCCATGAATTTCTGGAATTATGTGAACAGATTGGTTGTGAACCATACATAGCAGGTAATTTAGGAAGTGGAACCGTTCAAGAATTATCAGAATGGGTAGAATATATGACTTTTGATGGGATCTCACCAATGGCTGATTTAAGAAAGAAAAATGGTAGAGAGAAACCATGGAAAGTGAAATATCTTGGTATTGGGAATGAAAATTGGGGCTGTGGAGGAAACATGGAACCAGATTATTATGCAGCAGAATATCGTCGATATCAGCAATTTTGCAAAAATTTCAGTGGAAATGAATTATATAAAGTAGCATGTGGTCCGAACAGCGATGATTATCATTGGACCGATGTACTTATGTCAAAGATTAATAAAGGCATTAGCAAAGCCATTAGTTTACACTACTACACCGTACCAGGCGAGTGGAGTAAGAAAGGTAGTGCGACTGCATTTAGCAAGGATGAGTATTTCACTACTTTACAGAAAGCATACAAGATGGAAGAATTAATCGTAAAACATTGTGAGATTATGAGCAAACATGATCAGGAACATGAAATCGGTTTGATCGTAGATGAATGGGGCAATTGGTTTGATGTAGAACCAGGTACGAATCCAGGCTTCTTGTACCAACAAAATACGATGAGGGATGCAATCACCGCTTCAATTAATTTGAATATCTTTAATCAACATTCTGATCGAGTTGTTATGGCAAACATTGCACAAGTTGTTAATGTACTACAATCGGTAATCCTTACAGAAGGTGATAAGATGATTAAGACACCAACATTCCACATTTTCCGGATGTATCGTGATCATCAAGAAGCAACTTTATTGGATAGTTATATTGATGCAACCACTACAGCGGAAAATGCGACAATTCCTGCGTTATCTCAATCTGTTTCAATGAAAGAAGATGGAAGCATCTTAGCAACAATTTCAAACTGCGATTTGGAACAGGATTATGAAGTAACAATCCATCTTGCAGCAAAGTGTGCAAAATCTTGTACTGCTGAAATTTTACAGGCAGAAATTGATGCTTATAATTCATTTGACAATGCTGATGTGGTTGAACCAAAAGTATACAACGGTTTTTCTATGAAAGAAGATACAATTGTAGTTACGGTACCAGCAGCAAGTGTTATCGCACTTTCAATCAAATAAATGAAAATGTGTAAACGATGTCTTCTTTCTGAAATCGATCAGGATCAGTACTATGCCAATATGTACGAATACATTGCATTGCTTCCAGTGGATATTAAGACTGAAGAGAAAGAATATCAAAGAAGGCTAAGCTTGTGCAAACAATGTGATGAACTTCAAAATGGTATGTGCAGAAAGTGTGGTTGTTTTGTGGAAGTTCGGGCAGCAAAAAAACAAAATTATTGTCCAAGTGAAAAGAAGTTCTGGTAAGTAATAAAACAAAAAAACGAGCGCCGTATACGGCGCTCGTTTAACGTATTTGAATTAGTTTAATTCAGCAACAAGTTTCTTTAATGCTTCTAATGCATCTTCAGGAAGTGCATCATAACCATCTTTTGCAGTTTTCATAGATTCAACGAAGTTTACACGATCTTGCATACGAGCTTTTAATTGATCCGTGTAAGATTTATCATTCATATCTGGAACGAATCCTTCCCAATCCATGATTTCGATATCAGAGAAGTTACCCCATTGTTTGAATTGAGCTCTTTCTTCTACGATTGCTTCAAGTACACCTAATGTATCTTTAGGTTGAACTTTCTTGCCCATGAAATCACCAGTGTTAACAATGTAACAATCTACATTCTTATCACCAACTAATTTTTTGAATTTTTCATAGTCGTTTACAAGTGGGTAAGTTCTGAATGGGTTAGCATATGGTACAACTACTAATGCATTTGGATCTGCTCCTGGAGCAAGTCTTTCTGCTGAAGATCTCTTAGTTGCTAATGTAGCACCCATAACAGAAGCTAATGAAGCACCTTTTAATTTTACTACTGGTGGAATTGTAGGGTCTTTCATAATCCAGAAGATTGCATTAACAGGAGCATCAATCTTATCAACACGGTTTGGTGACCATAATTTAGATTTGATTGCACGTCCGTTACCATTTCTGATATCTTCTGTAACTAATTGAACTTTTCCTTCTTCATCAAGTGTAGCAGAACAGTTTTGAGCAGATAATAAGTATTGGTTATCTGGACAACCTGTTGGGTAGTCTGCAGTTTTATCAAAATATGTAGGCTCTAATGCGATTGATGAACAAGTATCTGTATTGATAATGAAGGCATCATCATGAAGAACTTTGATTTCATATTTTCCGCCATGTTTTGCATGAGTAAGAGTTGATTTACCTGATCCAGATAAACCATATACAGATGCAACGAATTTCTTTCCGCCATCTAATAAGTATTCTTTTTGTCCACCGTGACAAGAAGCGTAACCATTTCTGTTAGCAATAGCCCAAGCCATTGTTAATGTACCTTTCTTGTGTTCACCGAAATATCTCATACCTAAGATACAAGCACAGTTTTGTTCTGTGTTGAAGTAGCATAAGCATTTAGGATCGCTTAAGCAAGTAAGGTCAACGTTTGGACGGTCAGCTGGAATCCATTGAGGATCAGAGAAGATATAGATATCAGCTTCTTTTCCATCACCAACTGGTTTAGAGTTTTTGTACATCTTTACATATTCATCTGACATGTATTGGAAGTTTAACATCCAATTGTACATAATGTTTTCTTCGCCTTCTGGAATAAGAAGATGAGCTTTTACCATGAATTCTGGATCAAGACCAACGAATACTTCTGCATGATACATTGTTTTCCAACGTGATTCATAAACAGCATCCATTGTTAAACGATCTAATTTAGCACAGTTAACTCCTGGTTCGCCAGCAATACGACGAGCAGTAGCGTAACGTCCAGTTACAGCACCATCATTGAATAAAAGAACTTTTGCATCTTTTTCAAGACCAAATTCTTCACCTCTGTATACTGGCATATCTGTTACAACAGTTCCTGGAGAGTTTTTAGCTAATTCATAAGCTTCTTTTAAAGTGTTTACTTTTACTACGTTATTACCGTAGAAAGCAGCCTCGATGATTGAACGAGTTGTTGAGAAACCAACTTTTCCTGCTCCAATTTCATTAATTGGATAATAAGCCTTAGTTGACATGAAAATTTCCTCCTATACTATAAGGTATTGTTAGTGTAACTATTCTGTGGCTTTCTTTATGTAGCGAATAGTCACTGTTATATTATAAATTAGCTATGACGACACATGGAGACCCATGGGATAGAATGTCTTGCTAAATTTATGCGAGTTTATAACAAGTACAATGTATAACCATAAGAGAGGGATAGGTAAACGCTATTCATCTTAGCATCAGTTAATTTTTTAACAATAAATTAACATCAAATCGTATGCCACCTTAAGTATAATTTCTTTTGTTGTAAATGTCAACAAAAGAAACATTAATTAATAATTATTTATTAAAAACGTAGAAAAATGAATAAAAATTTACAAAAAAGCACTTAATTTGTATTTATAGGTAGCAATTGATACACATGCTATCCTATATTACCAAATTAAGTGCTAGACGTAAAGCTTAATTGTTCAATTTGCGTAAGGAATTACTACTTCATGGTAGAAATCCATTGATCCATGTAGTTGTCAAGTACAAAGAATTGACAAGGACCTGCTTTTAGTAGAAATTCATGGAAGTCTTTTTCCGAAAATTGATCTCCAAGTTCTTTCTCTGCTTTGCTACGAAGTTCCATAAACTCAAGGTATCCAATGGTATATTGAAGGTAGTTTGCAGGCTCTTCGATCATAGACATATAGAATTGATCTAACGTTTCTTCATCTGTAATACCTAACATGTTGTTTAAGTATTTGTCAGAATCCTCCCGTGTCCAACCTTCGTAATTAATTCCAATATCAGCTCTTGCGTAGAGCATAAGGATAACGGCATTGTTTTCTTCTAGAAGAGTTGCTAAGGAATCATCAATACCAGACATATGATATGCAATCATCTCTACATAGGTTGCCCAGCCTTCCGAGTATCCACCAAAATTCATCGTACTACGGATTGGAGATGGACTTTGCTGTGCATAGTATACATTCTGGAATAGATGGCCAGGATATCCTTCGTGTGCTAAGGTTGTGAAGATTTGTGAAAGATCATACTTGTCACTTCCATTAATATAGATGGAGTTTTCTTTATAATTATCAATAGCAGGCGTTAGATAAAAAGCTGGACTGATAAAATCTTCCAATGATTTATTAACATATTTTATGGAGTAATTAACTTTTTCCATATCAGGGAATCGATCTTTGATGGCATCTTGCAGATACGTAAGAATCTTTTCAGGATCAGTCATTGGATAGGAAGGATCATTTGCTTTATCAAGTAAAGTAGGGTCTTTGGCAAGAAGTGCCTGCATACTTGCAATGTTTTTGTTCATGTATTTCTCGATCAATTTTAGGAGATCATCGATGCTACGGTCGGAACCAGTTTCTGTTTTCACAAGAGATTCGTAGTATTCCTTACCTTTTGGAAAATTACATAAACCTCCATCATTTTTGCCTGTTCCTTTTAAGTCATTAAGACCATCGATCAATAGCTGGTAAGCTGGTATTACGTAATCCAAAATAGCTGCTTTATTCTGTTCTTTGTAAGCTTTGATTTCCTCTTTTGTTAATCCATCAAATTCTTTTATCTTGTCATTGAAGACGGATATCAAGAAGTTATCCTCTTTCTCTTTAATCAAAGATTCACATTGTTCTACGATGTCCTCAACAGCACGGTCGCTCATGAAAAGACCAGCTTCTGATTTTTGCTTCTGGAATTCAATGATCTGTTTAAAATAATCATATGTACATGGGAGTAATTGCAGATAGGAATCAATATCTTCTTTATCATAAAAAGAATATTCCGCAAACAATATTGGTAGTTGTGCTTGTAAGCCGATGGTTGGACTTAATGTTTCATAATAAAGCAGTAGATCCTCTGCATTTTTATCTACTTTGTAGTAATCCTTCATTACGTCATAGGTTAGTTTTTGGTCATCCGTTAATTTCTTATAATTAATTTGTTTTAACCTTGCGGAGTAATTTTCACATTTAGCTAAATTCTCTTTCATGGAATCCAGTGTAAATTCACCCAACGTTGGTGTAAAATTCGTAATACCGTAATTTTCAGGATTTGCTAAGGTGTAATTTAATGTTATGCTATCACTTTGTACATTATCTAAAAAAATCTCATTTGTTAATGCTTCAAATTCTGTCTGACCGAGTGTTGCACGTTCTTCTTTTTTACATCCGTTTAATGCAAATAGAAGGAGAAGAAAAGTGAATACCAGGTACAGTTTTTTCCTTATTTTCATAGTTACCTCCATTCATGTTTGTAATGCTAATCCTATGAATCGACTTGCTGTAGGAGTTCTTTCCCTATAAGTATTATATTAGCATTCACAGTGTATATGATACTAGAAACTACAGGATACAGCGATTCACAGATATCGTGACCTTTTGACCCTTGTATCATCTTAATATATTTACAAAAGAAAGTAAATAAAAAGGAGGCGCAAAATTATTTTGACAATATTTCTGTACGATGCTATACTACAAAGTAATAATGAAAAGCTACGAAGAGAAGAGTACATGTTGGGAAGCTTACAGAGAGCCTTGATTGCTGAGAAAAGGTAGAGGAAGAACGTGGAAGATGGTCTTGGAGCTTTGTTCTTGAATGATCGTAAGAAACTGGTCTTTAGGGAACAACGGGAATCTGCAACCGTTATCATGCAAGACTGTATTTTGCAGTTTGTAAGTTCTATTTTGTGAGAAATAGAAGAATTAAAGTGGTACCACGGGTCATTACTCGTCTTTAATCGAAATCAGTAGATTTCCCTTAAAAGACGAGTTTTTTTATATAATAGGGTTCGGGTGCCAAAAGCCCTTATTTATTTTGATTTCCGTCAATTTGCACAAATTAAGTTTGTCTAACATGTAATACAGGACATAGTTCACTCGCAACACGCTCTCGCTTGGATGAAGTTCGTAGTGGTACATAAGGCTCTAAAGTACAGAGCCAAAGTACCAACGACTTCATACAGTTGCTCATCAAACTATGTCCTGTATTACATGAGATTAGCTAGTGTTTGTGCAAATTAACGAAAGAAAGTTTTACTAAGGGCTTTTGACACCCGAAGCATAATAGGGAAGTCCTCTGACTTTCCTATTATAGAACCAACCGGGGGATGCGCACTTTGTTCTTGTATTTTTTATAGTAGTAAGATCAAACATCATGATTAGAAGAACACAACATTGTTAAAGAACACAACATATGGGTAATACTATGTTTATATCTAGGAGGAATAAAAATGAGTAAAAAACCTTATTACATCTCAACGGCTATCGCTTATACTTCAGGTAAGCCACACATTGGAAATACGTATGAAATTGTTTTAGCGGACAGTATCGCACGTTTTAAAAGAGCGCAAGGATATGATGTGTACTTCCAGACAGGTACCGATGAACATGGACAAAAGATTGAATTAAAAGCTGCTGATGCTGGAATTACACCAAAAGAATTTGTAGATGGTGTAGCTGGGCAAATCAAAAGAATCTGGGATCTTATGAATACGTCTTATGACAAATTCGTTCGTACAACAGATGAGCCTCATGAAAAACAAGTACAGAAGATCTTTAAGAAATTATATGATCAAGGAGATATCTACAAAGGGTTTTATGAAGGAATGTATTGTACGCCTTGTGAATCTTTCTTCACTTCATCTCAATTAGTAGATGGCAAATGTCCAGACTGTGGAAGGGAATGCCAACCAGCTAAGGAAGAAGCATACTTCCTTAAATTAAGCAATTACACAAATCGTCTGATTGAACATATCAATAGCCATCCGGAATTCATTCAACCAGAATCAAGAAAGAATGAAATGATGAACAATTTCATTCTAGCTGGATTACAAGACCTTTGTGTTTCAAGAACCTCTTTCAAATGGGGAGTTCCAGTAGATTTTGATAACAAACATGTAGTTTATGTATGGTTAGATGCATTAAGCAACTATATTACAGGTCTTGGTTATGATGTAGATGGAAACAACGGAGAAAACTTTGGAACGTATTGGCCTGCTGACTTACATTTGATCGGTAAAGATATTCTTCGATTCCATACGATTTACTGGCCAATCATGTTAATGGCACTTGATCTTCCATTACCAAAACAAATCTTTGGTCATCCATGGTTGTTACAAAATGATGGTAAGATGAGTAAATCCAAAGGAAATGTGCTCTACGCAGATGACCTTGTAGATTTCTTTGGTGTGGATGCGGTTCGTTATTTTGTTCTTCATGAAATGCCTTTTGATAACGATGGTGTCATCACATGGGAACTTATGGTAGAACGTATGAATTCGGACCTTGCCAATACATTAGGAAACCTTGTAAACCGTACAATCTCAATGTCAAACAAATATTTTGATGGTGTAGTAACGGATCGTGGAGTGAAAGAAGCTGTTGATGAAGAGTTGGTAAAACTTGCATTACAGACACCTGATAAAGTGGCAGAAAAGATGGAGAAACTTCGTGTTGCAGATGCAATTTCAGAAATATTCACCTTATTTAAACGTTGCAACAAATACATCGACGAAACCATGCCTTGGGCTTTGGCAAAAGACGAAAGCAAGAAAGAAAGATTGGAAACCGTATTATATAATTTAGTAGAATCCATTTGTATCGGAGCAAGTTTGTTAGAATCCTTTATGCCAGAAACTTCTGCTAAGATCTTACAACAAATGAATACAACAACACGTTCACTAGAAGATATGAAGGAATATGGAAAATATCCTTCTGGAAATAAGGTTACTAGTACACCAGAAATCTTATTCCAAAGATTAGACCTTGCAGAAGTAATGGAAAAAGTTGAAGTCTTAAGAGCAGACCAAATGAAAGATGTAATGCCAGAGAAAGAGGAAGAACCAGTGATTGATATAGAAGCAAAAGAAGAGATTACGTATGAAGATTTCATGAAGATGCAGTTCCAGGTTGGAGAAATTATTGCATGTGAAGAAGTGAAAAAATCGAAAAAATTACTTTGCTCACAAGTAAAGATTGGAAGCCAGGTGAAGCAAATCGTTTCTGGAATAAAGGCACATTATACAGCTGAAGAGATGGTTGGTAAAAAAGTGATGGTATTAGTGAACTTAAAGCCAGCTAAATTAGCAGGTGTATTATCAGAAGGAATGTTACTTTGTGCAGAAGATGAAAATGGAGAATTGGCATTAATGGTTCCAGAAAAGAAAATGCCAGCTGGCGCAGAGATCTGTTAGTAAACAGGTAGGTACGACCAGTCGCTTACGGCGTACTTGACTTAATATGGAAAAAATGTTAAATTAAAGTTACGTTTTTAACCCAAGGAGGTCATAATATGAGAATTGCGATTTGTACTCATGATGATAATCAGTGGGGAAGCTTATCTCAGATGATTTCATCATTTTATTCATCTGGTAAGGATACTGTAGTCATTGAGGAATTTAGCAGTAAAGAAGCATTTGCGAAGAAACATGTCGTAAGTGCATTTGATATTATGATTTGCTGTTTTGAGGGAACGGAGGGGTTGGAAACAATAGCATTAGCAAAACGCTCTCGTAGCGATATCCAGTTGATCTGGTTAGGAGAGAATAATACATTCTCTCCATGTGGCTATCGAATTCGAGTGGTAGATTACATTGAAGGACCTCATGTGAAGGACCAACTGAAAGGCGTACTTTTTGGGAAACAGAATGTGATTCAATACCCTGTTTACCAAAAAGAGAGAGACACATTATGTTTTCATATATGCTAGGAATAAGAGCTTTTGTAACGTAGAGATCGCGTCTACGGAACAAAGGCTCTTTTTCGCACATAAGGTAGATGTCAGCGGAAGCTGACTTTCCTCTATTAGGGAATGGATTATCTATGTAAGTAATTCACGAGAGGAAGAAATCCTTGTAAGTTCTATATCTCTTGGTTATAATAAGGAAAGATGAAGTAGTGTTGAGGACATCAAAACCAATAGTCACGTCATATGTATTATTGAAAACATGACGTGATATGACCTTTTGACCCTTACATCATAATATTAGAAATGGAATAAGAACAAAAGTGGCTTGAAAGGACAGATAAAATGATCATTGATACACATGCACATTATGATGATGGACAATTTGATATAGATCGGGAAGAACTTTTAACTTCTATGGAAGCGAATGGAATTACCCGTATTGTAAATGTAGGAGCGGATATGGATAGCTCTAGACAGACAGTTGCATTAACAGAGAAATATTCTTTTTTGTATGGTGCAGTTGGTGTACATCCCAACAGTACCGCAGAATTATCGCAGGAGAAGATTATAGAGTTAAAAAAGATGGCACAACTGCCTAAAATTGTTGCAATTGGTGAGATCGGATTAGACTATTACTGGGATGAACCTGAACCTTCTGTTCAGAAACAATGGTTTGACTGTCAGATGGATCTGGCAAGAGAAGTCAAACTGCCTATGATCATTCATAGTCGTGATGCTGCAAAGGATACAATTGATATGATGAAGGCACAGAAAGCAGGAGAAATCGGAGGAGTAATTCATTGCTATTCTTATTCCGTTGAGATGGCAAGAGAATATCTGAATATGGGATTTTTCCTAGGAATTGGTGGAGTGGTAACCTTCAAGAACGCAAAGACAATCAAAGAGGTAGTTTCTTATGCACCAATCGAGGCGCTTGTATTGGAGACAGATTGTCCATATCTAGCACCAGAGCCAAATCGTGGGAAACGGAATTCTTCAAAGAATATTCCATACGTAGTACAGGAAATTGCTCGACTGAAAGATATAGATGTTGAAAAAGTGATAGCGGTAACAGAGAAAAATGCAAGAAGCTTATATCCAAAGCTAAAGTGAGTAATTGAATACGTGTGACCAATAAGAGAAAATGAAGCAAGAGAAGTAGAGGAAAAAAGAAAGATAGAGGAAAACGGAATGGATCATAGTAATAAATTAGCAAATCCACAGAATACTATTGAAGTATTGAAAAAGTATAATTTTGTATTTCAAAAGAAATTTGGCCAGAATTTTTTAATTGATACCCATGTGTTAGAGAAAATCGTGACGGCAGCAGGTGTAACGAAAGATGATTTTGTATTAGAGATCGGACCTGGAATTGGATCAATGACACAATATCTTTGTGAACATGCAAGAGAAGTTGTTGCAGTTGAAATTGATACAGCTTTAATTCCAATCTTAAAGAATACGCTATCTTCCTATGATAATGTTACGGTATTGAATGAAGATATTCTGAAAGTTGATATTAATAAACTTGCGCAGGAAAAAAATCAAGGGAAACCGATTAAAGTGGTTGCCAATTTACCTTACTATATTACAACACCAATTATTATGGGACTATTCGAGAGCCATGTTCCAATTGATAATATTACCGTAATGGTACAAAAAGAGGTGGCAGATCGTATGCAGGTTGGACCAGGTACAAAGGATTATGGCGCATTGTCATTAGCAGTACAATATTATGCAGAACCATATATTGTAGCCAATGTTCCACCAAATTGCTTTATGCCTAGACCAAATGTAGGTTCTGCGGTAATCCGTTTAACGACCCATAAAGAAATACCGGTACAAGTGGATGATGAAAAATTAATGTTTCGTTTGATTCGTGCATCTTTTAATCAACGAAGAAAGACATTGGTAAATGGATTGAACAACTCTCCAGAAATCCATGTTGATAAGGAAGTAATCATCAAAGCCATTGAGAAGCTTGATGTCTCTCCAACCATTCGAGGAGAAGCGCTGGATCTTCAACAGTTTGCAAAACTAAGTAATGCGATCAGTCGTATGCAGGCTTAAGAAGAAAAAGCAGACTTGTATAAGCAATGATTTATACAATAGAATAAACAATAGCATATTTTCACAAAAAACTGACATAATGGACAACCTTTTTGAATATATATAAAGCATAAGAATTGCGTTCGGAAGGATCATTTAAGGAGAGATTCTTCATATGGTCAAAAAGGAAGGATGAGTGGAGTGGCTGATTATCGAAGACTGATTTCATACATTTATAATTATGAAAAAGGGATAAAAAAGAATAATGTAGGGTTTGCGAAGATTGAACTTCGCAATGGACAATGCAAGTTTACTATAAGCTGTAAAGCAACCAGTCTAAATGGTCAAAAATTACGTATTTATGTATTTTACCGCGAGAAAAGAAAAATGATTCAAATCATATTAGCAGAATCAACGGTTAAAAATGGCGTATTCGAATGGAAAGGAATAACCAATTCGGAAAATGTCATGAATACAGGGTATTCTTTTGATCGTTTAGGCGGGTTGCTTTTGTTCTATTCTTTGGACAAATTTTATGGAACAGAATGGGATGATCAAAGAATTGAGATGGATCGGCTGATTCAGTGGGACGAGGTTCGGGATAATGAGGAACAAGATGCATGGAGACCGATGAAAGAAGGACGAACCAAGACGGTGGTGGCTGAGGTAGAAGCAAACCCTAATAAGACCAATCGAAAAGAGAAAAAAGTTGTAGAGTTGGGCAAAATAGACCAAAACCTTATGGAAGTTGTTAGAGATGAACAGGCGTATCAGGAACAGATGAAGGTGGCGGAAGAGGCGGTTACCAGAAGCCAAGAAGAAATTGTAAAAAGTATTCTTCGCAGTATAGATGAAGGACTAGAACGGTTTTGTAAAGAGGAGAATGGATCATTCAATAAAGGTAATACATTTGCCAAACGGGAAAAAGACAGAGAAATACATATGGACAGAAGTGGTGATGGCGTACAGGAGGAATTGTGTGCCTCTGAGATTGAACATAACACGTCTAAATCATTTCTACAACAAGAAGAGATACCAATATCACCAGAAGCAGCGAAGTTGGTAGGCTATCGTTTTATTAACTGGTATCGGAGCAGAGAATCCGGTTTTCCAGAACCTAGAAAGCAGACATCGATACTGCAGCAGGATAAACAAGCAACCGTAAATATAAAACAAATAGAAAATGAAAACCAAGAAGAAAGTGTCAGTCAAGAAGAAATTGTCAGCCAAGAAGAGAGTGCAAGACGAGAAGAAAGTATAAGGCAAGAAGAAATCGTCAGCCAAGAAGAGAGTGCAAGACGAGAAGAAAGTATAAGGCAAGAAGAAAGCGCAAGACGAGAAGAAAGTATAAGACAAGAAGAGAGCACAAGACGAGAAGAGAGTGCAAGACGAGAAGATAGTATAAGACAAGAAGACAGCACAAAACGAGAAGAAAGTATAAGACAAGAAGAAAGCGCAAGACGAGAAGATAGTGCAAGACAAGAAGAAAGCGCAAGACAAGAAGAGAGTGCAAGACAAACAGAGTCTGAAGAAATGCTAGTAAGTGAGGCACAAACAGATGCTACAAAACAAGCTCGTACAGAAAGGAAGGAAAAATCCACGGAATATCGTTCCTTTTATGGGATAGAGAATGAAAAAGAATGGAATGCCAAACTTGAAGAGGTAGCAAAGAAAAAAATAACCACAGCAGAACGAATTCTGCAGAAATACCCTTCGATCTATCCATTTGAAGACAATGAAATCTTATCTTGTGTACGAATCGAACCAGGAGATATTGGACTATTCCCAATAGAAAATTGGGTACTTGGAAACAACAGTTTTCTTCTTCATGGATATTATAATTTTCGGCATCTGATTTTTGCAAAACGTAAGACGGAAACGGGGGAAGAGTATATCTTAGGTGTTCCAGGGATCTACCAGAACCGAGAGAAATTTATGGCGAAAATGTTTGGGTTTACACAATTTAAGAGTTCCAAAGCAAAAGAACAAAAAACTGGGGGATTTGGGTACTGGTATGTTACCGTAAATATGTAAACGTATAGCTTACAATTCCAATGGATTGATCAATGCATAACGCAGATGGTCAGTCCATTTTTTATTTAATCGGATGCACGACTTGGCGATACCCTCAAATTCAAAATGCAAACGTTCCGCTAATTCAATAGAAGGCTCATTCATTGGGTGGATGAGTGCTTCTATACGATGAAAACCTAATTCGTTAAATACAACCGAAAGGGCTTTCTCAAGGGCTTCTGTTGCATATCCTCGTCCCGTATAACGGTGATCTAGTTTATACCCAACCGTACAAGTCATTAGGGAACCCTTCTGAAAGTTCTGAAAGCAAATGCTTCCAATAATCTTTTCTGGATTCGTCTTCTCAAAAAGCCAGAAGCGTAGAAAGTGGAGTTTTACCGTTTCATTATATTCATAAACCAAGTTGGCGCGATGAAAGTCTTTTGTATAAAACAAACGAACACGATCTGGTTCCCAACGATTAAAGTAATCTTTATTCTCTTCGTAAAATGCAAGTACCTCTTCTGCGTAGCTACTAGTGAGGACGCGGAGTTGTAATCGATTGGTTTCGTAATATAGTTTCATTGATCCTTCCTACTTTCTTAAATGATGATTAGAGCGTCTTGTAATTTAGGCTCTTTAATCCATACCTCGTAGCTCTACCACTTTAAAATGAGGTTTCAGTGCTTCCTTGTAGGCAAGCATTGTCTCCCGAGAAGCTGCATGCAGACCATTTTGTAATAGGTTACCGCTGTCGATGAATTTCTGCAGATAATAAGCAGGAGAACCGTGAAGCCATTCACCAATGGAGAGGATATCGTCCATACGATGAAATTCGGAGACAATTGTGGTCCGAAATTCATATGGAAGATTGCTTTGCTTCAATAAGGATATGGATTCTATGACCTGGTCCATACAAGAAGAACTTAACCCTATTGTTTTATTGTATTGCTCTTTTGAATTTTTTATATCCATTGCGACATAATCTAATAAATGTTGATCAAGCAAGTAAGAAAGCATAAGGGGATTACTACCATTGGTATCTAGTTTGACCTTTAGCCCTAAATCTTTAATCTGAGCAATAAAATCTGGAAGGTCATGTGTTAGGGTAGGCTCTCCACCAGTAATACAGACACCTTCTAGAATACCTTGCCGTTCCTTTAAGGTGTTTATTACATCCACAGCGGGAATGGTGGGCTGCTTTTCTGGTGCAAGAACCAGAGAGGCATTATGACAAAAAGGGCAGCGGAAGTTACAGTGCCCAAGAAAGATAGTTGCTGCAAGATGCTCTGGATAATCAAGTAATGTAGTTTTATTAAAACCATGAATTTGCATGGGTATTCCTCCGATTATGGCTTCCATTCAATAGAACTGCCAGTTCCTTCTTCTACAATTTTATGCTATGATAGGGATAGGTTGTAATATCAGTATAGTCGTTACAGACTTTAATGTAAAGCACGCAAGCAATACCATATAGGAGAATAGAATATGACAGATATAAAATATATGAAAGAAGCATTAAAACAAGCAAAAAAAGCGGATAAGATCGATGAAGTGCCGATTGGTTGTGTAATTGTATATCAAGATCAGATTATAGCCCGTGGATACAATCGCCGAAATATAGATAAGAATACATTAGCTCATGCAGAATTATTAGCAATCAAGAAAGCAAGTAAAGTACTGGGAGATTGGAGACTAGAGGACTGTACGATGTATGTGACGTTAGAACCTTGTCAGATGTGTGCAGGAGCCATTGTGCAAGCGCGAATAAAAAGAGTTGTAGTGGGGAGTATGAATGCTAAGGCGGGATGTGCAGGTTCTGTTTTAAATCTTCTACAGATGGAGGAATTTAATCATCAAGTAGAATTAGAAACAGGAGTAATGGAAGAAGAATGTACCAGTATGCTAAAAGCATTCTTTAGACGATTGCGAGAAGAAAAGAAAAAGGGCGAATAAGGTAGGAAGAAAATAGGTTGACAATACGGAGATGATTGTGTATACTGAATATCTGAATGTAGCCTAAATTGCTACAAGAACAATTAAATAGTTAGATTTTAATACGTCATAAAATTTCCGTGCAGCCGGGGAGATAGCGGTGCCCTGTACCTGCAATCCGCTACAGCAGGGGTGATGCCTCGTCTGAGGGTATTCTTTTGTAGAGCTGCCCTTTAAAAGTGATGTTGACGTCTGGGTCTTGCGCAACAAGAATTCGTGAACCGTGTCAGGTCAGGAATGGAGCAGCACTAAGCGAAAACTCTTGTGTGCCGTAAGGGTGCCTGGGCCGAGTTAACTAGAAAGGTAACGTCTATGGTGGATATTCGAAGCGAGGCGCACGGATTACAATATAGATTACAATTAATTGAATATAAAAGTAGAAAAGAAACCACTTGATTCCCTTTTTGTGAATCAGTGGTTTCTTTTTTGGTAATATAGTCCCGAATATCTATAATTTCGCTCTATTTCATCAAAATGTGAGAAATATACTTTGATGTTCTGCGTACAATGGATTATAATAATAGTAATATGGCAAGGTACTCGTGTATCAACACATATAGATTCAGCCGAGCTACTTACATTATCTATGAATCTGATTGTGGCAGTACACTAGAGACATAATATTATAATTTCGAGGTGATATAATGGGAGCGATTCTTAATCCACACACAGTTAATCAGCTAGTAAAAGGAACAGAAATCTATGGGGAGCATGAAGCCCTATCAACAATATGTCTTGTGCTAAAAGGTCGTGTATTGATTCAAAATGATGGTTCAAGAACCGTTGTCGGTTCCGGTAGCTTCATAGGAATTACAGATTTATACGCAGGAAGGATGATTAGCAACTATATTGCATATGAAGATGTGGTATTGTATCCCTTTGAAGTAAAGGATAGCAGCAGGATCAAGGATATTCTTGCAACGAATAAAGATTATGCAGGCTTATTGATTGCGGGGGTATCAAGAAGTCTAGTAGATATGCAGAAGACTTATGTAGAATTTGATCTTGCAGTACAGCATTTATATAAGTTTCTTAATAATGCATACAATGAATTTAAAGTTTTATCAACAAAAGTGGGTTATCGTGTAAGCCCTATTGATTCTTTGGAGACACTAGAACCATTTCCAGCTGAAGTCCTAAGAAATCATGCAAATATTGAATACTACAAGACGTTAAGTAAAGTCCCAATTGATATTCAAAAAGCATTTTTTAGCTGTGGAGAAGAATTAACAAAACATCATGTAAATGAAATAGCAAAAGACTATATCCTATATATGACAGAAGCGACAGAACGTGCCGTATACATCAGTCAATTGTTAGAATACATGATTAGCGAATCCAGTGAGTCCTTATTCTATCAGGCAATTAATGTTGCCATTGATGTACATAAGTTTGGCAGAAAGAATGATAATTTAGATGCTATGGTTGACCAGTTGATTGAGGAAATCAATAAAGCAGAAAAATTATTATCAACAAAAACAGGTCGTGTTGTTTCTATTAATAGAGAAAAGATGGAGAAATTGTACTCCATTCTATTAACGGGAACAGCAGCAGAAATAGAAAAGAACGAAGAAAAAGAGGAACATGAGCAAGTAGACCAGACGATGGTTTTGAATGAGTTACATGATTCCATGAAAAAGATTCTAGATTACTCTGGAATCAGTGTGGAAGAAGCTATGGACATGAAAAAATATGTAATTGCATTTAGAAATCTTTCGGATAAATTTGATTCATCAGATGAAGCCAGATCCATTCGTCGAGGAATATCAAAAATGTTCTATCCAATCTATCAAGCTGTTTTTCTAAGGGCATACCAGGAAAAGAATACAGATAAGGTGATTGACCTATTCCTTCGTTATGGATTTTTAGATGAAACACTACTATCAAAAGAGCAATTAGTAGAATTATATAGTCTGGGCAATCAAGTGGAGGAGAGTATTCCTTGTAAAGTATACAACATTCGAGATTGGTTGATTGAAATCTACGAAGGTAGAAGAGAACCTTCTAAGAGTGAATTCGATCTCGATTATATTGAATCTGTTCGTGAAATGAAGAAATCCGTTCATATGAGTCAGGCGGAAGAAAAAGCGTTGTTAGCAGATCAAAGTAAAAAATTAAATTATGAGATTATAAATATGTTCCAGTGTAATAACCGTCTTGTAAATGGACAAGTTTCTTTCTTTGTACCAATTTTACATCAGGAGTTATTCATAAAGAGTTTGCGAGATACATTTGTTACAGCTGCAAAAGTGAATTATGAGATCAATCAATTACGAGACATCGATTACTCGGTATTTTATCGTGAGACTTTATATTATGATCATGAAAAGAATATTGAAAAAGAGTATATACAAAAAGAAGTATTTCCTGAAATTATTCTTTTGCCGACTGCAGGTATCAATGGAGTTATGTGGCAGGAGATTACAGGGAAGAAGAGGGATACAAGCGGTCGTTTCTTACTTCCATGCTTTGCAGAGGTGGATATCCAAGATATGTTGGTTAAAGTACTGGGAAGATTCCATTGGGAATTGTGTAGAAGTATACAGGGAACGGCTTGGAATAATATTAAGTACAAATCTCTTACCTCAGAATATGTAGATTATATTCAGTTTTACCGGAAGAATAGAGATTTATCACCGGAAACGAAAGAAAGAATCAAGTTACAGATTCAAAAAGGAAAGAACAATTCCCGTGAAATCTTTGTTATTGATTATGTGAACTGGATTAAGAATGAATCAAAAGGAGCTATTCGATTAAACAAATATGTACGTGAACTTTTAGCAATGTATTGTCCATTCAACAAAAAGATTCGTGATCGTTTAATGGCCCAGCCGTTATTTGCAGAAGCCATGAATCGATTCAACCGTGAACATGCAAAGAAGATTCATGAAATCGAATTGCGTTATAAAGCGCTAGAAAAAGAGAAAATTGATTTAACAGAAGAATTAATTGCAACAAGAGATTTTTACAACGAGCAGTAATTGTTCAAAGCGAATACAAATTGTTTTCGAGAAAGGCTTTGTATAGTTACAAGGAAATTATGCACGTTTAAAGGATTATCATACGATAAGGCTCTATGTTAAGCTTGCGATGCTAGGTGTTTATACCTGCTCGAACGCTTGGCATAGAGCTTTTTGAGTTGTGTAGATCCATGTATTTGTTCTAGGCAGTTTGAAAGAAATATGGTATGATAAAAGGTAGCGTATTTTGAAAGAATTGATCGAAGAAGAAGGAGGGATAGGTTTGATTCAAGAAGTTTTGGATTTTCATTATGAGCGAATGCAGAATCTAAAAAAATACTATCCATTTTTTAAGATAAAGGATTCTTCTCTAACATTGTATAAGGAAGGAAAGTATGCTGACATTGATATGGGATATGTATTAATGGCGGTATTGCGGTTTTTTATAGAGGAGAATAATTTTAATAATATGGAAGTGACATATGGTAAATATGCCGCATTTCTATATGAATTATTGGAACGGGATTTTCAGATACCTTCCTCCTCTGAGGATACAAAAGAGTTGATCGGATATATTTTTGATAAGATTCATAATGAAGGAAAGCCATTTTATATGGATTATTATGATCCGGCAGATCGTAAGAAAAAAGTGACCCGTGTAAAGTTGATCAATAGCCAGTTAAATGAAGGGCAGGTTACGTATACACTGACCTCCGATGCCATCGAATTTTATCTTGATACAAAAGAGATTAAGGATGAAAGTAAGATTAATATAGAACAACTGCTTTTGGAGAAGATGATACGTTCCAATGATTTCGCTGCGGGAATTCAGGTGGTTCGTCGCATTAATCATGAGGTAACGATGCTTCGCTTAAGAAAGAATGAAGTAATTCAAGTCCTTAGCAATGATGTATTTGAAGGAATGTCGGCATACGACAGTTTTGTGAAAACGGGTATGCGGTGGTTTGATGAGGAGCAAAAGTTATTTCAGAAAAATACGGAGTTGATAAGGAAAGCCGTAGAAAAGGCGGAACTCAGTAGTAAGGACGAGGGTGCTACAGATGCATATCGTCGTTCGTTACAGGAGGTTCATGATTTAGAGAAA
Source organism: Anaerosporobacter faecicola (assembly GCF_012070565.1). Lineage (GTDB taxonomy): Bacteria > Bacillota > Clostridia > Lachnospirales > Lachnospiraceae > Anaerosporobacter > Anaerosporobacter faecicola. Next base: position 202,290 of record NZ_JAAQRO010000022.1, on the reverse strand, counting down.
GAATTATTAAAAGCAATTGGAAAACATAATGAGCTGTTAACAGATTGTATAGATCTACAAAAAAAAGCAGATGAGATGTTACGTACAGCCAAATTTAATAAATTACGTGCAACGTTTGATTTCCGTGATTACGAGGGCAAGATTCGTGCAAAACAAGATACAAGTATGTTGAAATTGATAGTAGAACCATTGCTACTTCCTAATATACGCAAAACCTGGAATCTGTCCGGAATTGAGGATCTGATTACCTATCCGCAGAATGCAGAAGAGCAAGCGGAGAAGGTTGAAGAGACGGAAACGACAAACTATCAATATGAAGATGAAGAAGCGGACAAGAGAATTCACCGGAACTTTGTTTCAATTGCCCGTACGTTATTTGATCAGTTGCTTGTAAAGGAGCGGTTTGATCTACGTGCTTTTAATCGGAAGCTAGAAATCAAGTATTTTGATGATATCTTTCGTAATAGTGATTATTATTCGTTTTTTGTACATTTGTGTCAAAAACGGGAGTATCGATTATGGGAGATCGAGAAGGAACCAGATACCTTTTTAGAGGGAATCATTGCAGATCTGCTGAGGTTGCCAGAAAATGAAAAGTATCGGAACCTACATTTTCGAATCAACCTATCCAAGGATTTTAGTGAGGATTTGATCGAGAATATTCAGGGAGTGTCGGGTGAAGAGAAAGAGAGCTTTTTCACTTCCAATATAGAATTCTGTAATTGTAAAACAGAAGGGGAACAAAAGGGACAGAAAGGAGTAGAACATGTCCATGGATAACCATAGTTTTGAAAAGGCAATGGAGCTTTTTGGAAAGTTAATTGCAGGAGAAGAGATTAGCGTCAGAAGTGGAAAGAATGCTGAGCTATACAAAGAGTATCGAGATCATGCAGAAGTATCGAATCTGCTGGATACGATGCTTACGCAGATGAATCTAAAATTGTATGAGTATAATGAATCTCTCTTTATAACGGCGGGAAATCATAACCATGTATTTGGATATACCAATGAAGAACTTCGCCGTTTATTAGGGGTTCGTTTGAATAAAGAACTATATCTTTGCTATTTCATCATTTATCAGATTATTACAAAGTTTTATACCCAATCAGGAAGCTATACGTATACCGAATATGTGAAGATTGAAGATATCATGAAGGCGGTAGACGCAGGATTACATAATGTAATCTCCAATATGGAGCAGTTTCGCTTGAGTGAATTAGAGGAAAATAGCTTTGAGGCCATTGCAAACTTATGGGATGAACTTCCAAGTGTAGCCAATGAAGAAAATATGGGAGGAAAAGCATCTAGAGGTTCCCGTTATGGGTATCTGAAGATGGTGTTTAATTTCTTGCTATCCCAGTCCTTATTCTTAGAGATGGAGGAACGGTATTATATTACAGACCGATTTCGTGCTGTCATAACAAGATATTTTGAAGAGGAGCGGGGGCGCTTATACGAGATCATGACAAAGGAGGAGATCGACAATGCCTCATATTAATCGCTTGCGTGTGAACAATGTCAAATACAATTTTGGTACACAGTATTATGATGATTTTATGATGAAACCTTATGGAAAGAACATGCTATATGATCTTGCCAACGGTGGTGGGAAGAGTGTATTAATGTTGCTGCTTTTACAGACAGTTATACCGAATTGTACCCTAGATGATAAGCAGCCTGTAGAGAAATTATTCCGTACTTCTCAGGGCAGTTCGACCATTCATTCCTTGATTGAGTGGAAGTTGAATGATGAGGATATTAAGGATGGATTTCAGTACATGACCACTGGTTTCTGTGCAAGAAAAGGAACTTCTCAAGAGGAAAAAGAGACCGCTTCCATTGATTATTTTACGTATTGTATCTTCTACAGAGAATATAATGAGAATGATATTCGGAACCTTCCTTTGATCAATGAGAATGAAAGGGTAACCTATTCAGGGCTCAAGCAATATCTGAAAGATCTACAACGTGAACCTGGTTTGAAGGTGGAAGTGTTTGATCGAAAAGGCGAGTACCAGCAGTTTATTAGTAATTACGGAATCTATGAAAGTGAATGGGAGATCATTCGAGGAATCAACAAAACAGAGGGACATGTTCGTACCTACTTTGAGACAAATTATAAGACAACAAGAAAAGTTGTGGAAGACCTGTTGATTGAGGAGATTATTCAAAAGTCATACAATCGTTATCTGGAAAATGCAGAAGGGAAGGAAAACGAGGAAACTATGGCTGGAACGCTGCTAAGTATTAAGGATAAATTAATTGAATTATCCCAGAAGAAAGCAGCAGTGAATCTATACGACCGGCAGATAGAGATTATGGAAGGCCTGAAGGAACGAGTAGGTGTTCTGGATCATGTATATAGTAAAGAACAAGAACAAAAGAATAACTTACATTATGCGTATCAATACAACGAAAACTGTTTGAAGGACCAACAGGAAGAGTATACGTTGGTCATGGAAGAAATCGATGCATTAGATGCAAAGAAAAAGCAATTGGAAATTACGGTTGAAGCAGTTAAATTGAGAAAGAATGAAGAACTGTTAAAGGAAGTTCTCGGAGAAATTGAAAAATTAGAAAAAGAGATTACCTTACAGAATGACCTATTAAATCGTAAACAGAATGAGATCTCCTTAAAAGAAAGCATGAATGACTATCTGGAGTATCTGGAGGAAAAACGAAATCGTGATGAACTGAAGGAGTCTCTAGATATTATCAAAGATGGAAGTAAAGTAGAAGTAGAAGAACTGAATCAACTGGCATACAATAAAAAGATTCTTTGGGAGCAGAAACAGGAGGAGTTAGAAGCAACCAAGCAAGAGATTACGGCAAAATGGCTGGAAGCACAAGAACTCTGGAAAGAATCCAGTGAAGAAGAACGAAATCTAGATATACAACGTGCCATTAAAGAAAATCAATACAATATAACAAATGCGAAGTTGGAACAGATGGAACAAGAAGTGAAGCAGATGCGGAAACAAGTGAATCTGCTCTTCTTAGAGGAAACGAAGAATGCGATAGAAGAAGGAAAGAAACAACAAGAGGTTGACAAGGCGCAGGTTGAAGAATGGAAACAGGAAATTGAACAACAGATGGAAACCATGGCATCACAAAAGTTGGAGTTGCAAAAGGCGGAGGAAAAGAAGCAAAGCTTATGCAAGCAGCAACAGGATTGTGAAAACTGGATGCAGGCCTTTGAGGAACGGAAGAGAGCATATGAAAAGCTGTTAGCAATCTACCATGTTGTATCCAAAGAGCATTGTCTAGAAGAGTTAGAGGAACAATATAAAGCACTTCTAACACAGATGGTGAAATGTAAAGAAAAAATACAAGTAAATGAACGGTATCTGACACAATTAATGGATCGAAATTTAGATGTTGATAGTGAAGGTCTTAACAAGGTAAAAGAATATCTAGGAAAACGCTATCACGACCAAGTTACTACGGGAACCGCTTATCTTCAGACCTTATCAGAAAAAGAAAGAGAGAATCTATTAAAACAGATTCCACTTCTTCCATATGCATTGATCATTATGCGGGATTATGAGATGTTACTGGAGGATCGATATTTCCGTCGCAAAGATTTTGGACCATATGCCATACCAATACTAAATCTTGAAGAAATCAAACAAGGAAAACTACATTTATCAAAAGATACCATTACATTTGCCATGAAAGAGGATGAATTATTCTACCGTGAAGATCGTATGGCAGAGGAAGAAAGCATCGTTCGTTCGGAATTGGAGGAAGAAAAAGAAAACCTCAGAAAGTTAGAAGCACAGGAAGATGTTTTGAAAAAGGATATGGATCAAGTTCGCTACTTCAAGAAGCAGGATCTAGAACAATACCAGAAGATGCAAGAAGAGCGGGAACAGATTACAGAAGAGTTAGTTGCGATGGAGAGAACGATTCAGCTGGTGGTCACTTCCTATGAAAAAGATATGGCTCAGGTCGCGCAGTTGGAGAACAAAGTAAATGAGTATGTAAAGCGTCTTGATGAACAAGAGGAAGAGTTGCTTCAATTGACAAAGTTACAGCAAATCCTAGATCAAAAACAGCAATTAGAACAGGAAAGCAAACAATTATGGGAAGCTTATGATGAATTAGAGAAACATTATAAAAAAGTCTGTGAAACAAAGGATTCCTGGAGTGAAAAGGAAAGACAGTGGAAAGTACAAGTGGATACTGTGGATAAACAGCTATCTCAAGGAGCGCAACAGTGGATAACTACCTACCTTCCATACTACAAAGAGGAACCGTTTGAGAAATTGTCTCTTACAGAGGAAGAAATTGATGCAAGATTCCGTGGTAAGAAAGATGCATTTGAAAAAGAATACAGTGACCTAGGTGATAAGGAACGTCTACTGAATTCCTATATTAATGCGATGAACCGAAGCTTGAAAGCAATTGCCAAGAGAAAAATCAGTCTTGCAACATTAGAGGAGATGAAGCAGTCACATACGCTAACTGGAATCAGTGAAGATATGTTGCAAAGTGAGAATGCAGATCTGTTAAGACAGGAGTCTGTTCTGTCTAAGTTGCGTGAGGATTTAGAGAATAAGAAAGCATTCATGCATCAATTGGGTGGTAAGATAGAAGAAGCTCGAGTTGTTGGGGAAGAGAAGTTTGGTACAGAATTCGGTAAAGCAGTTGATCAAGTTCAACCAAGTATGGATATGGAAGAACAGAAGACAGCTCTGCAGAAATTAGAAGGAACGATCAAAGAACGACAAGAGGATTTGAAGCAAAAGGAACAGGAACGTAAAGTGTGTGAGAATGCAAAAGAAGATATGGAACGAATCTACCGACAATTAGAACTTGCCAAATGTGTGGTAGAGGAGGGCAATCCAATTGCAGATATTACAGTATATGTTCAGAAACTAGGACGTACGTTGGAATCCACTGCTAAGGAAATTGGTCGAAAGAGAGAAGAATTCAGCCAACAGGTGATGAAGACAGCACAAACATTGGAGTTATTGCATGGATATGAACTGGCACAAGAATTGCGAGAAGGTGTTCAAGTTCCTAAGTCATTAGAAGAATCTGCAATGTTGCAAAATAATTTAGAAGAAGTATGTGCATGTATCCGTTTGGAAAGAAACCGTGTGGAACAAGGACTAGAAGATATGGAACGGATCAAGCAAAGCTTTGAAAACCAATGTCTACAGAGATGCGATCATGTAAAAGCTGCATTAGAGAGATTACCAAAATTGTCAAAAATCATGTTAGATAATGAACAGATTCCGATGATCGGTTTAAGTATATCTTATGTGGAAGAAGAGTTACAGAAGCAGAGAATGTCTGATTATATCGATTCCATTGTAGCGGGTGTTGATGAGCAGGACAGCAATCGAGATAAAATTGCCTATATTAAAGCAGCGTTATCCTTAAAACGATTATTTGCTGTAATTGTCACGGATATGAATCGCATTAAACTTACTTTATATAAGAGAGAGCGTATTAAAGAACAGAGTAGACATTTGCGTTATGAGGAAGCGGTTGGTAGTACAGGACAATCCCAAGGTATCTATATTCAGTTCTTGATTGCAATTGTTAATTATATTACCTACATGAATTCAGGAAATATGGATAATACAGGACTGCGTAAGGTTATTTTTATTGATAATCCATTCGGAGCAGCAAAGGATATCTATATATGGGAGCCAATCTTTGAATTACTGAAGATGAACCACGTACAGTTGATTGTCCCAGCAAGAGGAACAACACCTGCCATCACAGGCAAATTTGATGTTAATTATATACTTGGACAACGACTGAATGAACAAAAACAGCAAACCGTTGTTGTAGATTACCATAGCAGTGTGGATACTTCTGAAGTAGAATATATCCCATTACAGTATGAACAGACAAGTTTGTTTGAATAAGCGTTTCTTTATTTGTAACTATGTTTTCTAGATATTTTGAAGCGAATCCTTTATTTTATAATTAAACAGGAAAAATTGTTGACAAATAGTAACATTTTTACTATACTTTAATATAATAAAGTGTTCTGATTGGTTATACGGTTCTTGTTTCGTGCGGAATTGAAGGCACCAAATTGATTTCTTCGATTATTTTATTACACCAGAGTGCTAGAAGAACAATCACTCACCTTCAATGTGAGACCGCCAAAAGACAAAGTATAAATAGATTAGGCCTGTCAGGAGAAGGGAAGCCTCTTGTCCGCCTATTGTGTTGGAATGGTAATGAGTTGAAACATTTCCTCTGGTGTAAAAAAAGAGCGATGCTTTAAGATGCGATTAATCTTGAAGTATCGCTCTTTTACTATATGGGGAAATGGTAAACTGCTAGTATTTCATGTACAAGAAATGAAATAACTACATAGTGAATTTTGTAGAGAGAGTAAAAGCAATAATGGAACATTGTTTTTGTATTTTAGGAAGTAGGAAATCGTACAAAGTATGATTATTTCATGAAATTTTTGGTTCATCGAAAAGGTCTCTTGTGTTCCGTATACAGAAAATGCTATAATAACAAAGAAAGCGTAGAATTATAAGAAAACAGGGGAGAATCTGTCTACTTAAATATAGAGAAACAACGTGGAACTAGAAGATGGTGAAAAGTGAATGATTGGTTTGGGTGTTCTGCGGATGCATATGGAGGTGCGATAAATGGAACGTTATGCTTCCAGTCTAAAGATGAAAGAAATTAAACGGCTTGCTGGTGAAAAGCAGTATCTGAAAGCGATGAAGATACTGGAAACTTTGAATGTAGATAAGATTCGGAGCATGTCAGATCTATCAGTTATTGCAGAAGTATTGATCAGTAATGAGGATTATGAAGATGCAATGGAGATTTTATTACGCATCTATGAAAAGTCATGTACAAGAAGAATTCTGGAACAATTGATTGATGTATCTATAAAGATGAAAAATATGGAGGAAACACAAGAATATTATAATGAATATATTCGCATTGCGCCAAGAGATCCATACCGTTTTGTACTTCGTTATCATATTCAAAAAGCGAGTCATGTACCATATGCACAGAGAATTGATACATTGGAACAATTGAAAAAGGAAGATTACATGGAAGAGTGGGGATATGAATTAGCCAAACTCTATCATAAGACAGGGCAAGTAGATAAATGTGTAGAAGAATGTAGTGATCTGATCCTTTGGTTTGGACAAGGAATTATTGTGGATAAGGCAAGATTACTGAAAGAACATTACACCAGTGGATTTAGTATCACGGATAATCTTGCTCCAGGAGAATTTGATGCTACTAGAAGCTTGGAAGAAGTAATCCGTCAGGTTAAACAGCGTCGTGGAAACAATCCTGTACCTGTGGAAAATGAAAATCCATCACCAGTTGACATTGACCGTACAGTTACAGATAACATGCAATATGATAATGATGCATTATATCGTAAAAGTGAACAAGCAGCAAGGAGCGGGGAAGAAGTAGAATACCATAGTATTGATGAGAAAACGTATGTTGCGCAAACAGAGGAAATGGAGAATCCATTATGGAATACTGATCCAACGGATGCTGTAGAGGAGCAAGACGAGTCAATAAATCATATGCAATATGAAGAGAAACAAGCATATGAGGATAATATGGAATATGATGAGAAACAAGTATATTCTGAAGGAAATGCAATACCTGAAGAAGGGCAAGGCTATCTAGAAGATAAGATAGAATCAGAAGAAGAGAATCAAATATATCCGGAAGCTAATGAAGGGGGGTTAACAGGAGAATATCTGCTTACCCCAGATGTGATCAAGCAAGTGAAAGCCCGTGTGAGCGAACTGAATAATGAGAGCAAGAAAGTAGAGTCCATTGAAAAAGAGTTAGTAGCAGCAGAAAAACATATGGAACAAGTACAACATGGATTTGTCGAATATGAGAAAGAACAACTTGAAAAAGCAATTGATCTACAAGAAGAAAGTCGCGACAGTCTGAATAAGGTTATGGAATCAACAGAATATGGAGAAGAGCAGTTGGTTCATGTAGATCAGATTCCTGTAGAACAAAAGAATCCTGAAGATACGTATGGAAAAGTAGAAGAAAACCCAGTAGCTAGGACAGAGGAAGAACTAAAAGAACAGACAGTACCAGAAATAAAGAAAGAACGGGAAGAAACAGTAGTACCAGAAATAAACGAAGAACTGGGAGAAACAGTAGTATCCGATACAAAGGAAGAACTGGAAGAACAGACAGTACCAGGAATAAATAAAGAACTGGAAGAACAGACAGTACCAGAAATAAAGAATGAACTGGAAGAAACAGTAGTACCAGAATCAAACGAAGAACGGGAAGAAACAGTAGTATCAGATACAAGTGAAGAATTGGCTGAAAAACAGTTGCTAACAAATGAAGAACTTCAGCGGATGAAAGAGAAGATGCAGCAATTGCAAACAACGGATGTGATTCAGACGTATCGTCATGACACACAGGACATTGTTCAAGATGGTGACACGACATATGCGTATGGTGTTAATCTGAATACGATATTCCAAAATTATATAGAGAATGATTCTTTAAAGAATCAAATTCTATCTATATTGGAGAATATGGAACCGAGAAAAGAATGTAATAACTTTATGATCTGTGGAGAAGAGAAAACAGGCAAGACTTCTCTTGCTCGAGCAATTGCCATTACCATGTGGAAGTTAAATCGAATTCCAACCAAAAAGGTAGCAAAGATAAAAGCAGAAAAGTTAAATCAAATCAACCTGATTGAAAAGATGGAGCCACTTGCCGATGGAACACTTGTAATAGAGGAAGCAGGCAAGATGGAAGGGAAAACCGTTGCCGCTGTATTGCAGATGATTGAGATTTATCAGGATCATATATTAGTTATATTAGAAGATGAAACAAGACAGATGGAGAATTTACTTGGAAGAGAAGAAAGAATACGGGAATATATGACCCATCGGATCATTCTTCCACATTATACAGCAAAGGACATTGTTGGATTTGCATATAGTATGATTCATCAACAGGAATACGAAGTAGATCCAGATGCAAAAGAAGAGTTAGAAGCGAAGGTGGAGAGAATCTACCGTATTACGCCTTACAAAGAAATCCTTGATAAGGTAAAAGAATATACAGCAGAGGTAATTAAGCGTGCTGAGACAAAAAACATGCTTCTTTTGATGAAACAGGCAAAAGAAGGTAATTTTACGCAAAATGTAACCAATATAATTAAGAAAGAGGATATTATTGATTAAGAAAATGCATAATGCAAGCAAGACCATGGAAAAATGTAACTAAGAGATGTTGTACTATAGAAGGAGTATATATGAGTGAAGAAACAAAGAACAAGACAATTTATGTAATAGGACACTGTAACCCAGATACCGACTCCATTTGTTCTGCCATTGCATATGCAGATTTAAAACGAAAATTAACAGGAGAGAAGTATAAAGCGAAACGTGCAGGTCAGGTGAATTCAGAAACAAAATTTGTTTTACAGTATTTTGGTGTAAATCAACCAGGATATTTACCAGATGTACGTACGCAGGTAAAAGATATTGAGATAAGAAAAATCCAAGGAATTAACCGAAATATGTCCATAAGACGTGCATGGGAAAAGATGACAGAGAATAGTGTTGTTACCTTACCAGTCGTAGAGAAAGATGATCATATGATCGGATTGATCACTATTGGAGATATAACCAAATCGTACATGAATGTTTATGATAATAAAATCTTGTCTACTGCTAAAACACCAATTGCGAATATTCTTGATACATTACAAGGGGAATTAATTGCAGGGGATGCAGAAAAGGTAATTGAAACAGGAAAAGTACTGATTGCGGCGGCTAATCCGGATTTAATGGAAAGTTATATTGAAAAAAATGATGTTGTCATTCTTGGAAATCGGTATGAATCACAATTATGTGCCATTGAAATGAATGCCAAATGTATTATTGTGTGTGATGGTGCTCCTGTATCAAGGACCATTACCAAATTAGCACAAGATAAAGAGTGTACCATTATCAAAACACCATATGATACGTATACGGTAGCTCGTTTGGTCAATCAAAGTATGCCGATTAGTTTCTTTATGAAACAAGAGAACCTGATCACATTTACCACAGAAGATTTTATTGATGATATACGGGCGGTTATGGCTAAGAAGAGACACCGTGATTTCCCAATATTGGATAAAAAAACAGGGGAATTCATCGGTATGATATCAAGACGTAATTTATTAGATGCAAAGAGAAAACAACTGATTTTAATGGATCATAGCGAACGTTCACAGGCGGTAGATGGATTAGAAGAGGCAGACATATTAGAAATTATCGATCACCATCGTATTGGTAGTATAGAAACTATGAGTCCCGTCTATTTTCGTAACCAGCCACTGGGTTGTACATCGACAATCGTTTATCAGATGTTCCAGGAAAATGCCATACCAATTGAAAAAGAAATTGCAGGTCTATTGTGTTCTGCGATATTATCTGACACGTTGGTTTTCCGTTCACCAACTTGCACACCAATCGATGAAATGGCAGCAAAGGATTTGGCGAAGATTGCAGGAATTGAGATTGAATCTTATGCCAAGGAAATGTTTACAGCTGGTAGCAATTTGCTAAGTAAGTCACCAGAAGAAATCTTCTATCAAGATTTCAAGAAATTTACCACCAATGATCTTACATTCGGTGTGGGACAAATTACTGCGATGAATCAGGAAGAACTTGAGAAGATAAAAGATAAATTAGTACCTTATCTAGAAAAAGCATTTAGAGATCATGGGGTAGAGATGTTATTCTTCATGCTTACAAATATCTTACAAGAAACAACGGAACTGATATATGAAGGAAATGGTGCAAAGGAATTAGTAACCAATGCATTTAATATCAGTAATCCTGATGAAAAAGTCATCCTAGAAGGGGTAGTGTCAAGAAAGAAACAGTTAATCCCATTGCTTATGATGTCACTGCAACAGGATAATAACTAAACTTGGAGGAAAAGTATTTAATGAACAAGAAGATTATACGAAATGCAGCCTATTGTTTAGCAATGGTTGTGTTTGTTGGTATTATTCTGCGAATTGGTTTCCTACAGATCACAGAATCGAAGACACCAAAGAAATTCAAAGAAACTACTGTTGAGTTAGGTGGTATGGAAAAGGGCGTATCATCACTTAATATGGTTCTAACGCACATTCAGAATATGGGAAGCGTGGAGCATAGTGCCGGGACAGAGGCAAATGTGCAGGTTAAAGAGTATATTACAAGTGTGCTTGATCAATTACAGGCACCATATATGGTGGAACCATTTGAGTTTGATGTAGATGCATATGCCAATGATGCTAAGAAAAGCTATGAAGACGCTATGGCAGAATACCCAGATATGGTTGAAGAAAACAACAAATTCTTAGAAGAGAATTCCTATAAAGATTTCATTGACTATGTTAAAGATGTAATTGGATTGCGGAATGAATCAAAAGTGATAATGAATAATATTGTTGTATCCTTTGATGCACCGAATACAGAGCATGCAATCGTATTTGTTACCCATTATGATAGCCGTCCAGATTCTACGGGAGCTTCCAGTGCAGGATTAGGATCAGCAGCATTTTTAGAAGCAATTCGCTTAATGAAAGAACAGGAAACACTAACGAATGATATCTATTTTCTATTTACCGATGGAAAAGAAATTGATCTTTTAGGGGCAAAAGCATTTCTTGAAGCGCATAAAGAGCTAGAAGGGAATGTTGATGTGGTGTTGAACTTTGATGCACAAGGTACCGATGGAACCCTAATGCTTTATGAGACATCAAAGGGAGACTATACAATTGTAAAACAGTATCAGCAGGCAGTTTCAAGAAACTCAGGTTTTTCTTTCTTAGCTGATTTATGCAAATTACTTCCTCATGAGACAGATTTTCAGGTATTTTCTGATGCAGGATTCCCTAGTATGAACTTTTCTATGTTAGAAGGTTCTTATACGTATAATCGAACAGCAGATACGCCAGAACATGTTAACCGTGGTTGTGCTTATGAGTATATGCATACACTGAATGAATTAGTGGACTATTATGGAAGTAATCATGTACATGTTACGGAGAAAGGACAAGGTGCAGTATTCTTTAACTTTTTACGAGATACAATTCTCGTATTACCTAGTAATGTAGTAAGTTTAGTTACCTATTTGACAAGTATGATAGCCATTGGATTGCTTGTTTTCTTTAAAATCCGCAAAAAGATTCGTTATCGTTTTGTAGCAAGAAGTACGATTTTTACCATTATATCCATGATTCTTACAGGAATCGGTGCTGCGGTCATCATTGCACCATCCATGAGTAAATTATCGAATGTGGAAACAAAAGGGGAATGGAATGAATCCCAGTTGCTTTTCTGCCTTGTTATAGGAGTGGCATTTGTATTAACCGGATTCTTTACATGGATAGCAATGAGAAGAAATAAACATCAACTTTCCACATTGATGGGACAATTACCAATTTTGTTGACGTTAGGGTTGGTCATGGGGCAGGAATTTGTCTCTTTATCATACCTATTTACCGCAGCAATGTGGATGGTATATGTTGCAATTGCAGTATGCGTATTTTTGGAGAAAAAGCCACAGATTCAGAAAGTATGTTACGTAGCAATGCTAATTGTTTTTGGTGTGATTCTCTCGATCTTATTTACACCAATTATCTATATGGCATATGTTAGTTTATCCATATCTGTGTCAATCATCATAGCGTTTATTAGTGTAATACCAATTGCATTATTATATGTGTTTATAATTACGGTTTGGAAGGAATATATAAGTGAATAAGAACAACATTTTACGAGTGATAAAGATTGCAATCGGCAGTACAATGGCAATCATAATCTGTAATTGGTTGAACCTGCGTTATAGTACATCAGCAGGTATCATAACATTACTGACGATACAAGAAACGAAAAAGGAAACATTACAGGTAGCAGGAAAGAGAATTCTTGCATATATTATGTCCATATTAATTGCGTATCTTGTATTTCGTATTTGGGGATATCATATCATGGTATTCGCCATATATATGTTCCTATTTGTATTATTTTGTTTTCTGTTTGGATTACAGGATGCATTGTCTATCTGTGCTGTTATTACCACACATTTTTTAATGGAAAAAAGTATGAATCTTGCAATGATTGAGAATGAAACCATGTTACTCTTTGTTGGTATGGGAAGCGGGGTCATCTTAAACCTCTATATGCCTGGCAAGCGAGGGGAAATCTTGAAGGATCAAGCAGCTGTGGAAGAGGATATGCGAAACCTGATCTTGGCAGTGGCGGATAACTTAGTAGAGAGAGGAAAAGAGGCAGATGAAAAGTTCTGTTTTACGTCTTTAGAAAAACGGGTTGACGAAGCCATTGAGAAAGCATATAAGAATGTCAATAATAATCTGATTAGTGATACTAGATACTATCTGGAATATATGGAGATGCGAAAGAGACAATGTATTGTTCTTAAAAGATTATACAAAGAAGTGGATTCGTTAAAGCATAGTTATCGCCAACATGATATTATTGCAAATTTTTTAAGGGAAATGTCAAAACATTTCCATGAATACAACAATGCCATGGTTTTAGTGGAACAGTTGTATGTGATCAAGTCAGAGTTTGAAAATGATGATCTACCTACAACAAGGGAAGAGTTTGAAAGTCGTGCAATCTTATACTCCATTATGAATGAGTTACAGACATTCCTAGAGATTAAAAAGGATTTTGTACAGACTTTAACAGAAAGTGAGATTCAGAAATATTGGAGTCAATGCACGGATGAGTAATTGAAAAGAGAGTATCATGAAATGATGAAAAGTTGTAGACATCATTTTGTGATACTCTTTTTATATATAATAGGGGGCGGGTGTCAAAAGCCCTTAAGCTGACTGTGCTCAGCGCGGAGAACGAAGTGTACGAAGTACACTTTGTTCTGTCTAAGAAGGTAGCATTGGGAATTCAGAATGGATTAACTCAATGAATTTCCGTGAAGTGGTTGAAAGCACTTTATTTTTGTTATAAATCAAATTATAAGGATAACTTTTGCATGGTATGGAATAGTTAATCTCTTGCAAAAATCCATGTTGTATTTCAAATTTCACAGCTGTATAAGGTAAAAGAGAAATTCCTAGATTCGAATTAACTGCGCGCTTGATGGCATCAATATTGCCTAAGCACATGGCGATATTCTCTGGAATTCCTACGTTATTAATAAACGTTTGGTATGCCGTATAGAGCTGTGAATCTGTATTATGAACAATAAAATGCATATTCTTAAGTGTCTCCTGTTGCAAAACATCTTGTTTTGCAGCAGGATTTTTTTGAGAAGCTACCAAAACTAAACGATCATTGAAGATTCTTTCTACATGTATGGAGTCGTTGTAAACACAGTTTCCACCATTTATAGCAATATCAAGTGATCCTTCTGCAATCATTTGAGAAATCGTAGACGTATTATTGATATGAAGATTACACGTACTGTTCGGATAACGTTGTTTAAATTGGCCAAGTAAATCGGGAAGAATATAGGAACCTGGTGTATTACTTCCGCCTATGAGGAGTGTTCCATTAACGACTTTATTCGTTTCTGATATGGTATTTTCTAATTCGTGTACAATATAAAAAATCTTTTGCGTATATTGATGCAGCAATAATCCGTTATCATTTAGGTAAATCCGATTTCCTATTTTATCAAAAAGCTTTAGTCCAATCTGTCCTTCCAAACGTTTGATCTGAATAGAAAGAGCTGGTTGGCTGATATGTAAGACATCTGAGGCTTTTTTGTAACTTTCATATTGTGCAACGGTATTGAATATTTCAAGATAATGCAGATCCATAATAAACCTCCTATTGCATACGGATTCTTTTCATAAGTTTAAAGTATTTGTAATCAATATATTCGTTGTGTTCTCTAGATGACTTTAAATGAAAACCATTATCATAAGTTTTATATATCATGTATATTTACACAATATATTTGATTAAAATCGACAAAATGTTAGTATTTGTATATAGATGATTTAGAAAGGAAGAAGAACGATGTTTTTAAGTATAGCAGTTCCACTAAAAGTAATGGGATTGGGAGTTCTCATATCCTATGGCATCGCTGTTTTGATCAAGCTCTTGCTAAGTTGCATACGGTTATTTGGTCACAAAGAGCATGATTCCAATCAAAACGATATATAAAATGATTGGTTGTATAATAGGAAACCATCATACTAACGATTCCATATTATACAACAAAACGGGAGGAAAAAGATGAATATTTTAGATTCTTTTCAAGGAATTAGCACGATGTTTGAACAGGAGCCTGCAATTGTAGCTCTACGTATCGGACTAATCTTTTTGGGATTTTTACTAGTGTATCTAGGAAAGAAAGGAACACTAGAACCATTGATCATGATCCCTATGGGACTTGGAATGTCAGCGGTGAATGCAGGTGTTCTATTCATGGAGAATAATGAGATCGGGAATCTGATCATTAACCCATTGTTGACAACAACGGATGATCTGATGAAATACATGCAGATCGATTTCTTACAACCAATCTATACCCTTACTTTTAGTAATGGTTTGATTGCATGTTTAGTTTTTATGGGAATCGGTATTATGTGTGATATCGGATATGTATTAGCTCATCCATTTATCAGTATGACATTAGCTTTATTTGCAGAACTTGGGACCATTGCCACATTCCCTATTGCAAAGTTAATGGGACTTTCTGATGGAGCAGCAGCAGCAACCTCCATTATTGGTGGAGCCGATGGTCCAATGGTATTATTCGCCTCATTGAAACTGGCACCAGAATATTTTGTACCAATCTCCATTGTTGCCTATCTGTATTTGAGTTTGACTTATGGAGGGTATCCTTATCTGATCAAACTATTCATACCAAAGGAATTACGTGGAGTTGTAGTTGTTAGTAAAAAAACAAAACATAATATTACATCTACGGAAAAGTTAGTATTTGCCGTTATTGCCAACGCGGTATTATGCCTACTATTCCCTGTGGCAGCACCGCTGTTCTTAAGTTTCTTCATTGGAATTGTAATTCGTGAATCCGCATTGACGAAATACATTAAGTTGATTGAAGAAGGATTCTTATACATAGCAACGTTCTTCCTAGGATTAATGCTTGGTGTTTTATGTGACGCAAGTACAATCTTGAATCCTGTTGTATTAAAATTACTAGTGCTAGGTATGGTAGCCTTAGCATTGTCAGGAATCGGTGGAATTATCGGTGGGTACGTGATTTACCTGATTAAAGGAAAGAATTTCAACCCGGTAATCGGAATTGCTGGTGTATCTTGTGTACCATCAACGGCAAAAGTTGCACAAAAGGAAGTACATAAGGTAAATAAATGCGCCTTCATTCTAGATTATGCTTTAGGAGCAAATATCTGTGGAGTAATCACCACAGCAATTTTAACAGCGTTATATGTTACATTCTTGCAGTAACGATATAAGTATTAAATAGAGAAGAAGTCATACGGATTGAAGATAATCCACATGACTTCTTTTTTATTTACGCGAGCAACGAGCCAAAATCCAAGTTTACTTGAGACCTTGGCGACTGCCGCGATTACTTGATAAACTCGCAAAGCGTGTTTATCATAGTTTTTATAAAATTGATTGTTATATAATATTGATATATTTATACAATTGCTATTAAATTTGACAATAGAATACGGGAAGGTATGTATTGTAATGGGGAAGAAACAAAAAAAATAGAAAATTACTATAGTTTATCTATAGGATATCTAATTATAACCCCCTATCTGGGTTGTGGATTGAGGAAAAGTGTGATAACCTACCCAAATAATATTCAATCTTGATCTACCTGTTTACAAGAAAAGTTGTAATGCGTAGATCAGTTGAATTGAGTAGGAGGAGATTTGCCAAATGATAAAGAAATTCACACGAGTGGGATTAATTATGCTTGTATTACTCACGATGAGCACAAGTCTTTTTGGGTGTGGGAAGAATACACAGACATCGAAAGTAGATACAACCGTACAGAATAAACAAGCAGAGGAACAAAGTACTGGTTCCATAAAGGAGGAATTAGTGATTGCTGTGGGTGATATGACGGAAGGGGACTATGATGCTTGTAAGGGATATACGATGTATGGAACCAATATATTCTATTCCACATTGTTAAAGTTTAATAAGGATCTTGAGACAGAACCCGACCTGGCTTCTGATTACACAGTAAGTGACGATGGATTATACTATACATTTACATTACGAACGGATATCAAGTTTTCAGATGGGGAACAAGTAACGGCAAATGATGTAGTATTTACATACAGGACTGCCAAGGAAACAGGTGCAAGTGTGGATCTAACAATGGTGGAGGAGATAGAGGCAGTTGATGATCATACGGTCCAATTCAAATTAAATCGCCCATATTCTCCATTTGTACGAACGGTAGCATTGCAGGGAATTGTTGCGGAGCATGCCTATGGGGAGGATTATGCCGAGAATCCAATAGCAAGTGGTCCTTTCAAAGTAAAGCAGTTGGATATTGGACAGCAATTGATTGTTGAGCCCAATGAATACTATTATGGTGAGCAGGGGAATTTTGCACAGATTACATTTTTGAATATTGATGAAGAAACTGCATTAACCTATGCACAATCAGGAATGTTAGATGTGGTGAAGATTAATCCAGAGTATGCATATGAAGAGGTGGCGGGTATGCATTTGGAAACCTATGCAACATCAGATAATCGAGGTTTTTCGTTGCCATGTATCCCAGAAAGCACCAATGCTTCAGGAGTAGTGGTAGGTAATAATGCAACTAGTGATATTGCTGTTCGAAAAGCTTTGAACATAGGGATCAGCAGGCAAGAAATCATTGACAATGCATTAAATGGAATTGGAACGCCAGCCTGGGTACGCTTTGAGAACCTTCCATGGGCAAACGAGGAGCCAGGTTTAGAAGATGGTCAGGTAGAGGAAGCATGCAAGATTCTTGCGGATGCTGGTTGGATTGATACGGATGGAGATGGAATACGGGAGAAAGATGGTGTGAAATGTGAATTCACCATAACGGGACGTACGGATGATCTGCAACGGTATAACCTAGCAGTAGCATTGGCACAAAATGCAGAACAGCTAGGTATCCATATCATTGCTGAAGCAAAGGATTGGACTACCTGTAAAGAGGAAGGAAGAACCAATCCAACCTGTATTGGAACGGGAGATTATAATTTTATTGATGTGTATAATGCATTTTCCTCTGAATATGCAGATCCCAATCTTGTTAGTTTGAGTAATCCAGCTATGTATACCAATGAAACAGTAGATGAGTACTTACAGAAGGCATTGGAAGCAAAGACCGAAGAAGAAGCAATTCAAAATCTGAAGTTAGCACAATATGACGGTAAAACAGGTCCCAATGTAGATTTCCCTTACATATGGATCGTCAATATTGATCATACGTATCTGGTAAGAGATGGTCTGGATCTTGGAGAACAGATGATCCATCCACATGGACATGGTCTTCCTATTATACAAAATATGAATGAATGGATGATTACAGGAGATAAATAGGAATGAACAAATATGTGAAGTATATAGTAACAACCTTGTTACGAATGGTTTTACTTTTGATTGGTGTATCCATTGTATGTTTTATGTTGATCACATCGTCACCTATTGATCCTGTTGAAGCATATGTAGGTTCAGAATCGAATATTTCTCAAGAACAAAAAGATGTGATTGCAGAATATTGGGGACTTAATAATCCGCCCGTTCAACGTTATGTGACCTGGGTGAAAAATCTTCTTCATGGAGACATGGGTATCTCGATTGCATATCAAAAACCAGTTACGCAGATTTTAGCACAACGGTTTCAGACATCAGCAGTCCTAATGATAACCGCTTGGATCTTGTCAGGAATTATTGGCTTCTTAATTGGAATAGTCGCTGGTTCACATGCAGGAAGTGTATTAGATCGTGTGCTTAAGACATTCTGCTTTATCTTGTCCTCTACGCCAGCATTTTGGATCGGGTTACTTCTTCTAGCGGTATGTTCTGTGCAACTAGGCTGGTTCCCTGTAGGTTTTGCCGTTCCAGTAGGGAAAGCGGCAAGTGAAGTGACGGTGCTAGATCGAATTCATCATCTTATTCTTCCTGCACTGACTTTAAGTATCACAGGGATATCCAATATCGCTCTTCATACCAGACAGAAACTAATTGATGTGTTACATAGTGATTATGTTCTGTTTGCGAAAGCGAGGGGAGAGTCTGCCTTCCAAATTATCAAGCGACATGGTTTACGCAATATCGCAATACCCGCACTTACCCTTCAATTTGCAAGTTTTAGTGAATTGTTTGGCGGAAGTGTCTTAGCAGAGCAGGTATTTTCTTATCCTGGCCTTGGCAATGCTGCTACGACGGCAGGATTAAAGGGAGATGTTCCGCTATTGCTTGGAGTTGCATTGTTCTCTGTATTATTTGTATTTGCGGGAAATTTTATGGCCAATCTATTATATGGTGTGTTAAATCCACAGATACGGAAAGGAGAGGGACAATGAGAAGAATAAGAAGAAAAAAAAATCAAAGAAAACGGACCATTTATCTCATTCTGCTCATTGGTATATTGCTCCTACTCCTTGTAATTGCTGGGAGGTTCCTGTCACCAGAACAGTATGGACCTGATTACAATGAGAAGAAATTAACCCCTTCCATTCAGCATCTGTTTGGTACCGATTACCTCGGTAGAGATATGTTTGCCCGTACCATAAAGGGTTTATCCAATAGTATCTTAATTGGAACTCTGGCAGCAGGGTTTAGTGCTTGTGTCGCGCTTGTGTTAGGAATTCTTTCTGCCACCATAGGCGGACTGGTAGATAAAATCATATCCTATCTTGTTGATCTATGTATGGGAATTCCTCATTTGGTACTCCTTATGCTCATTTCCTTTATGATGGGAAGAGGGCTGCGTGGGGTTATTGTTGGAATTGCATTGACACACTGGCCAAACCTTACAAGAGTAATACGAGGGGAAGTGTTGCAGATTAAGAATATGCAGTATGTGAAGGTAGCAGAAAAACTTGGGAAAAGTAAGATCCAGATTGCGTTTCAACATATTCTACCTCATGTAATCCCTCAATTTATTATTGGATTGATCTTATTGTTTCCTCATGCCATCTTACATGAGGCAGGGGTGACTTTTTTAGGTTTTGGTTTAAGCGTGGATACACCAGCGATTGGAATTATTCTATCGGAAGCATTAAAACATATTGCAACAGGTATGTGGTGGCTTGTATTTTTCCCTGGAATGATGCTTGTTATGGTAGTTATGATGTTTGACCAGTTGGGAGAGCATGTAAGACGTCTGCTGGATCCATCTAGTGCAAGGGAATAGGGGGAAGATATGGAACGTAAAGAGATTTTAGAAGTAAAGAACCTTTCCGTATCTTTTCAGATGTACGACAAAGGATTACGGCAAAAGGAATTACAAGTGATACGAGATCTTAATATAACTGTTCATGAGGGGGAGATTCTAGCAATTGCAGGGGCATCCGGTTCCGGGAAAAGCCTACTTGCAAATGCAATCTTAGGAATTCTTCCATTACATGCTTCGGTAAAAGGAACAATGAAGTACCGGGGAGAATCCTTAACGTTAGAACGACAACGGAAGCTACGTGGCAAAGAGATTGCTTTGGTACCCCAATCAGTGGGATATTTGGATCCGTTAATGAAAGTTGGAAAACAAGTTGTTGGTGTGAATGGTTCAAAAGACAGACAACGAGAAGTATTTGCCCGATATGGTTTAGGAAAAGAAGTGGAACAGATGTATCCTTTTCAATTATCAGGAGGAATGGCTCGAAGAGTACTGATCGCAACAGCTATGATTTCTAATGCAAAATTGTTGATCGCGGATGAACCAACTCCTGGCCTGAGTACGGAGATGGCGAAAGAAACCATGGGACATTTTCGGGACTTAGCCAAGGAGGGGAGAGGAGTCATCTTGATCACTCATGATATTGACCTTGCTTTTGCGTATGCAGATCGGGTGGCGGTATTCTATGCGGGTACAACAGTAGAAACGGCTCCAGCCAGTGATTTTAGAAAAGGACCTTCTGCATTGCGCCATCCATATTCCAAAGCACTTTGGGAAGCACTTCCTCAAAATGGTTGTAAACCAATACCTGGGACACAACCTTACGCAGGTAATCTGCCTTCAGGCTGTCTGTTTGCACCAAGATGTCCTTATCGCACAGAAGCTTGTGAGACAACGATACCCGTTAGACAGATTCGTGGAGGGGAGGTGTGCTGTAATCATGCTACTTGAAGCACAGAATCTAACATTTGGATATAAGAAAGAACGAAGAATTATAGATGATGTTACGTTGTCAATTGACCGAGGAGAGAGAGTTGCTCTTGTTGGACCTTCCGGTTGTGGAAAGAGTACACTATCCCAGATTTTAGCGGGCTACATTAAGCCACAAAAAGGAATGGTGTTATGGGAGGGAAAACCTTTGCCGAAAAAGGGATATTGCCCCATTCAATTAATTTACCAACACCCCGAGAAAGCCATTAATCCAAGATGGAAATTAGGGAGAACTTTAACAGAGGCATGGCAGCCCGACCCCGTCTTCTTAGAGGAGATGGGAATTGAACCTGCATGGATGGATCGATATCCGATTGAACTGTCAGGTGGAGAATTACAGCGGTTTTGCATTGCACGGGCAATGGGACCAGAAACAAAATTCCTGATTGCTGACGAGATGACCACTATGTTAGATGTGATTACCCAGGCACAGATCTGGCAATTGATGCTGCAACAGATTGAAAAACGCCAGATGGGAATGATGATGGTTACACATAATGAAGCATTAGCGAAACAAATATGTAATCGTATCATTGATTTTCAACAATTAAATCTGTAGTATGAAAACATACTTATGTTTTACAATTGCATTTGTTAAAAGATATTCGGTATGGAATGACAATAAACTGGTAACGTAGTATTTTAGCAATTCTTAATTTAATAATAGAATAATACAAATCTTCTTGAATGAAGGGAAGAAGAACCCCCATATATACGGGGTTCTTTTTGTCATGATTCAAGGAGATTTTTTCTATACTGTGGTTTGGGTGTCAAAAGCCCTTATTTATTTTGAGGCCCGTCAACTTACACATTTAAGTTTGTCTAACATGTAATACAGGACATAGATTGTTCATCGAAAACTTTATTATAAAAATAATTTATTTAAGGATTATTTAATAATTAGCATGTTAGAATGAGTACATCGATCGTAACAACGAAATGTTGTATCCAATCTCTGCTTTATCTCAATAGGGAATGCAAGTATATTTATCATTTGTGTAAGGCTGGTAGAAAGAATGAAGAGGTATGGCTAGGGTTATTAGCTAATGGATTACTTACATTTCTTATAGCAGGAAAGACCTGCGCAAAGCGCTTATCTAAGGAGAGGAGTAAATATCATGTTCTTTAAAATAATAAAAAAAGATTTGCAAAGAAAAAAAGCAATGAACATTATTTTGTTATTATTCTTAATCTTATCATCTGCATTGATTGGAGCGAGTATGAGTGTCTTCTACTCAACGGTTACAGCAATTGATTATTCCATAGATAAATCCAATATAGCAGATGTGATTCAATTATGTAATAAATACGGGGAGGGAGATAAGCTTCTTAAAAGTCTGGATTCTCAAGAAGAATCTCTCTATAAAGTTGTGGAAACGGAGCCATATGTAATAGTAAAAGATTCCGATATTCAGACACAGGATGGCAAAAAGGAACAAAGCGGAGTTCTAATGTGGAGCTGGCTGCAAAAGATTCCAACGAACTACAATAAAGTGTTTGATGAGATGGATGAGGCATTGGTATTAGAACCTGGGGAGATTGCGATTCCAAGGTTCACGAATGAACGAAGGAATATGAACATTGGAGATCAGATTAAAATCACCATTGAAGGGAAATCCTATACCTTTACGATTGCTCATCTTGTAAAAGATATTGCCTTCGGGTCAGAGATGTTGGGGGCAAAGAGGTATTTTCTTACGGATCAGGATTACGAACAAATTGTACAGGAAGTCGGGGCTAGCAACAAAGGAGAGGTGTTGAATTTTAAGGTAAAGGAGGGAACTACCTCAGAGGAACTTGTTCAGCAGATTACAGATTTGGATTATTCTGTTACACAGGGATTTAATTTTACCAAAAACCTTGTTGGTTTTGAGTATGTTTCCAATATGTTAGTGGCTGGAATTATTATGGTTGTGAGTATCATCTTGATTGCGATTGCCTTCATGATTCTGCGATTTACGATTGTATTTACCTTGCAGGAAGAATATAAAGAAATCGGTATAATGAAAGCAATTGGTTTGAAAGAACGACCAATAAGGAGAATCTATCTTGTAAAATATCTGTTTCTCTCTGTTATTGGTGGCGTTATAGGTTTCTTTATTAGCATTCCCTTATCAGTTGTCATGTTGGGATCACTTAAGAATTACCTATTGCTTGGTGATGACCACCTAAAGATTCTGTTGAGTCTATTTGGTGTTTGTCTTGTTATTCTGTTAACTATATTGTTCTGCTATAGGTGTACAAAGAAGATTCGAAAATTTTCTGTAATGGTTGCAATACGCCAGGGGAGTACAGGGGAGCGGTTTCATTCAATTAAACATTTTCCCAATTTGCAGAAGACGAGGCTTAAGATACCAGTATTCTTAGGAATAAGTGATCTGTTTGCTAACGGAAAGCGATTTGTTGTAATGATGATTACATTCATTTTGGGAACTACCATTATGATCATACCGATCAACGCTGCGAATACACTAAAGTCAAATAATATGATTGAGATGCTAGGGCTGGCACAGATGGATTGCTATATTAAGATAGAGTCTTTTGATGGAGAAACGGAGAGTGTTGACGATTATGTGGAAAATCTACGAGGGGAATTTGAAGAAGTTGTACCAGGAATAGATGTTTGGGCGGATTATGGTGTGACAGCAAAATTAATGAATCTAAATCAAGATCGCTCCAAAAATATAGCAGGATATCGAAGTATAGGAAAAGGTGCAGAGGCCTATTCATACCTTGAAGGAGAGGCTCCAAAACTCGCGAATGAAATTGCAGTAACGAAGCAAGTAGCCGCCTATCTAAACGTAGGATTAGGGGATGTCATCTTCCTAGAAGTGAATGGAGAAAAAGCAGAATATGTTGTAACTGCGCTTTATCAAACCGTTATGAATATGGGGGATGGTTTCCGTCTTTCCAATCAGGCTGAAATCACAATGCCAGATGAACAATCCTTCCTGTGGGCATGTAAGTTCCCTAACACAAAGGATACCAAGGACAATATTGATAAATTGCAAAAAGCGTTTCCAGAGATGGAATTCCATACAACACAGAAGTTTCTATCTTCGATGTTAGGTAGTTTTCTAGATTCGGTAGATGATATGATACATCTGTTAATGGCAATTGTTGCAGGTGTAGTGTTCATGATTACGTGTCTGTTACTAAAGATGTTATTAACAAAAGAAGTACCAGAAGTGGCGATACTAAAAAGTCTTGGATTTAAAAACGCATCCATACGCTTGTGGCAGTTAAGTAGAATCTTAATCATTTTATTACTTTCCATCGCCCTTGGTACGGTCATATCCAATACGGTAGGAAATGCATTGGTAGGTTTAGTATTTAAGTTTGCCGGAGCGGAAAAAGTCTTAATTATGACAAAACCTTTGCAAGTGTATATTGGTATACCAATTTTTCTACTGTCAGTAACTACCCTTGCAGCAGTATGTAGTATGGGACAGATTAAGAAAATAAAAATCTGGGAGATCAATAACCAAGAGTAAAAAAGAGGAGTGAAGAGAATGGAAACGGTAATGAAGGTAAGTAATTTATGTAAGACATATATTATGAATAAAAATCAGAATAATGTATTAAGAAATGTTAGTTTTGAGGTGCATAAGGGAGAGTTCATATCCGTTATGGGACCTTCGGGATCCGGTAAATCCACCTTGCTATATACAGTCAGTGGTATGGATAAAATGACAGCTGGTGAGGTGAATTTTGGAGGGAAACTGGTAAGTCAATTTGGGGAGAATGAATTAGCTAACTTACGATTAAATGAGATGGGGTTTGTATTTCAACAGATGCATATGCTACGGAACCTATCCATATTAGATAATATTGTGCTTGCTTCCTATCATAGTGAAGCAGGGAAAACGAAAGAACAGCGAAAACAGAAGCGAGAAAAAGCAATTGCATTAATGAAACAGTTGGATATTATTGATATTGCTGATCATGATATAACAGAGGTTTCTGGTGGACAATTACAACGGGCATGTATCTGCAGAGCATTGATGAATGATCCGAAAGTATTATTTGCAGATGAACCAACAGGAGCATTGAATTCAAAATCAGCAAAAGAAGTGATGAATCAATTCAATCTGGTCAATAAGACCGGGACTACCATATTATTAGTGACGCATGATGTGAAAGTAGCGGCTAAATCGGATAAGGTTCTTTATATGGAAGATGGTAACATACAAGGAGCATTTACCTTGGGTAAGTATACGGATGAAATAACAATTAAGGAACGGGAGCGTACGTTGAACAGTTGGCTGATGGATATGGGGTGGTAAGAACCACGAATCTTCTGCATCAGATTAAGCCCAAGGTACGCAGTAGGTAAACCCAGAATGTTAAGGTAATGGAGGAGAATAAGGTAGCTGTTACGACTACACTGGATGAGAGAACCGCATCGTTATTCATGTTCTTTGCCATAATGTAGCAGGTTACGGTAGTTGGGGAGGCTAACATAACTAAGATTGCCACCAGTTCACTATCACGAAATCCAAACCAATAGGCAAAGGGCAAGAATAGGGTTGGAAGTAAAACCAGTTTGATAAAAGTAGCAACCGCAGTGGGCTTGATTTTCTTGATTGCCTTTTTTCCTTCAAAAGTAGCACCAACTACTAAGAGTGCAAGAGGGGTAGCGGTAGAAGCAACGCTAGAGATTGCTTTAAGCGGTATAGCTGGAACTGAGAGACCCGAAATTGCAATTAAAAGAGCAGCGAATATGGATAATATAATGGGATTTTTTGCAACATTCATACAGGCAGTTCGAATTCGATTTTTATCTTTGACGACATCATTAGAATGGAAAGTTAGTATAATAACCGAAAAAATGTTATAGAGTGGAACAGATGCCACAATCATCATCGGTGCCATACCCGAATTTCCATAGATATTCTGAACGAATGCAATACCAAGAACGGCACTGCTTCCCCGTACACTGGCTTGAATAAAGGCTCCTGTCATTGTTTTGTCTTTCATGAATAAGTCTGCAAGTAACCAAGTAGTAAGAAACATTATTGTCGTAACGATCATACAAAACAAGACAAAGGATAGATCAAAAGTTTCCTTCAAGTTTGCAGTAGCAATATCTTTAAAAAGTAAGCAGGGGAGAGCAATTTTAAATACAAATTTATCTGCAACGGAAGTGAATTCTCTATTCAACATATGCGTTTGCATAAGAATCCAACCCAGTATAATAACAAGAAAGATTGGTATTGTAGCGTTTAAACTAAAGATGAAATTATCCATATGTACCTCCAAGAGGGGCTGTTGTATACCAACAGTCCTTTCATTTTATTCGTGTACGCATAGGTTTTGACATGTAATTTAAGATTTGCTATGCTATGAGTATTAAAATTAGTTAGTGAACAAAGCACACTTTGTTCTGTTATAGTAGTACCATGAAAAAGCGAAAAAGTCAATCAATGGAATAGTAGATGAAAAGCATCATTTTCAAAGAGACGGGCAACGAAAGGAGTACATATGGCAATTTATATGGGAAATGAAAACTGGTGGGATGATCGTTTTTCTGGTAGAGAAAAACGTCTAGGAAAACCAGAGGAAAAGTTAGTTGCGTGGGAAAATCGGTTGTTACCAGGTCCTGTACTAGATGTTGCATGCGGGCAAGGAAGGAACGCAATCTATCTTGCTTCCTTAGGATATTCCGTGACGGCACTTGATTTTAGTAGAGTGGCAATTACGCATCTTCGGGAGTTAGCAAAAGAAGCAGGGGTTACGATTGCTACGGTGCAAGGTGATTGCCAATGTAGAGATACCTTTGTACCATTGGGAATGTTTCAAACGATTGTAGTGAATCATTATCGTCTTACGCAGGAGATTGTGGGGGAACTGCTTTCCCATCTGACCCCCGATGGTTTGTTATGGATTAATGGGTTCTGTCGTTGCCCAGAAACGAATCCCAATATTACGACCAGAGATTTATTGAATGTGGAGGACTATATGCAATACAAAGAGCGCGGATATGATGTCCTTACAGAACAATACGAAACAGATCTAGGGGAGTTTGTCTGTATAGTAATAAAAGCCCAATAGAAACGGCTGTTTCATGAGTATAACGTAGTTACGAAAGATAGAAATTGGTGAAGGAGGTAGTACAATGACAGACATTCTTATAATTGAGGATAATCTGGAGCTTGGTACATTACTTTGTGATTTTTTGAAGCGGGATGGCTATATTGTTTATCATGCTAAGTCAGGAGAAGAAGGCATACGGTATTTTCAAAGTTCGCCAGTTCGCTTAGTTTTGCTGGATATTATGTTGCCGCATCTGGATGGATTCGGTGTATGCCGTTTAATTCGTGAAAAAGAGAATATACCGATTATCATTATGAGTGCAAAAGTGGATAAAGAAGACCAATTAGCTGGTCTAGAATTAGGTGCAGATGATTACATAGAGAAACCCTTTGACATAGACATTATGTTGGCGAAAGTGAAAGGGCTTATGCGAAGAAGTTATGGGACAGACACCAAGCAGGAATTGTTGCGAGATGGTGATCTGGAAATCAATAAGACAGCAATGACCGTAACAAAGAATGGTATATTGTTAACAATGACAAAGAAGGAGTATGAGTTACTGGTTCTTTTCTTAGAAAATGGAGGAAAGACATTACAGAAAGAATGGGTATTTCAGAAAATATGGGGGAGTGACAGTTTTAGTGAGCCTTCCACGTTAACTGTACATATCAATAAGTTAAGAGAAAAGATTGAAGAAAATCCCAAGAAAGCAAAGAGAATCCTTACGGTATGGGGAGTTGGATATAAATACTGCTATACGGAAGTACTATAAAGAGACGAGTAAGAAGGTTTATGGATTTTGCAAAGGAAGAACAGAAGGTGGAGAGGCGATGGAACCATGAAAAGGTATGATAAGTTATTCATCTGGGTCGTTGTGGTATGGTTGCTCATTACAATTGGAGGTGTCATTGTTCTCCAAGGAGGGCATGAAAAGAAACAAGGCAAACCGTATCAGATTGTGATTAATCGTCTACTAGAACAGGTGAAAACAAAAGAAGATATCGAGGAACTTGACAGTTGGATTGTCGATGCTGAGAGTACACCCTACATTCAACAAGTTGCAGTTCAAAAAGAAAATACAAAACAAAAAGAAGATGTAGAACAATTAGAAACATTTTTGGATGCATCTACAGGAAATCAGGAGACAGAATATCTTACACGATTTGTTCAACTGAATGATGGACAGGGATACTTTATACGATTTGAAGTGAAACAAGTAGAGAGTTCTTCCAATGGTACAATATACTACTATTGGTTCTTTCTAAGTGGAGCAGTACTTTTGCTCATCGTCTGGCTTCTAGTGCATGTTAAGAAGGAAATCTTGCAGCCATTTCAAATGATAAAGAATATGCCATATGATCTTGCACGCGGGCATCTAAAACAGGAAATGAAGGAGAATAAAAATCGTTACTTTGGGAAGTTCCTTTGGGGAATCAATATGCTTCGTGAGACAATGGAAGATCATAAGAAAAAAGAAATGGAATTGGAAAAGGAGAAAAAGACAATGGTAGCATCTCTTTCCCATGATATTAAGACGCCACTTAGTATGATTACCTTATATACACAAGCCTTGAAGGAAGGGTTATATGATACAAAGGAAAAACAAAACGAAGCACTGGAACAGATTTTGGAAAAAACGATGGTGATTCAAAATTATGTATCGGAGATTGTGCATGTATCAAGGAACCAGTTATGTTCGCGAACGGTAAGGGAAGAATCTTTTTTATTGGAGGAGGTTATTGCATCGATTCGTTCCAGTTATGTAGAACGATGTAAGCGATATTATATAGATTTGACGATACAAGAAGTGCCTTCCTGTATGGTGTTAGGCGATAAGGATTGTCTTATTGAAGTCGTTGAAAATGTTTTGGAGAATGCGATTAAGTACGGGGACAAAGGAAGCATTACCATATCTTTCTTTGAAGAAGAGTATTGTCAGATTATTCAGATTACCAATAGTGGAATCCCAGTTCCGAATACAGAGTTTGTTCACATGTTTGAAAGCTTTTGGAGAGGCAACAATGCACATGAAAAACAAGGGTATGGTCTTGGCCTATACATATGCAAAAATCTTATGCAGCAGATGAAAGGCGAGATCTATGCGGAGAATACCCCTGATTCCATGAGCTTTATGATCGTTGTTCGAGAGGCATAGCAGAGCGTGCTTTATTTGTAGGGTTCGGGTGTCAAAAGCCCTTATTTATTTTGAGGTCTGTCAATTTGCACAATTTAAGTTTGTCTAACATGTAATACAGGACATAGTTCACTCTGGGCACGCTCTCGCCCCGCTGAAGTTCGTAGTGGTACATAAGGCTCTAAAGTACAGAGCCAAAGTACCAACGACTTCATACAGTTGCTCATCAAACTATGTCCTGTATTACATGAGATTAGCTAATGTTTGTGCAAATTAACGAAATAAAGTTTACTAAGGGCTATTGACACCCGAACCTTTGCAGGAAAACCAGATTCCTTGCTCATTTCGTTCAAGAAAAACTATGGTTGGGTTAGTATCATCCTTGCTAACAAGGAAGCACACATACCCTTGTTGGGTATTCCCTGTATACATATCAGTGAGCGTAGGTTCAAGTCCTGCAATGGATACAAAATCATCATATTTAATTCCGGCGCTACTTACTAACTCGAAGTTAGCAGAATTGATTTCAATTTTTGCGTCATCCACGGAATCGGTGGCCGTTACCTCAAAAAGTGCAAGTAGATATTCCATTCCCTCTGAAGGAAGGTCGTTATAGGAATTGGCTTTGGTTACGAGAGCAAGCGCTTCCTCTCCGCGATTTATTTCGGTTAGTGTTAGATTGGCTTGATAGGTATCGAATACTGTTTCTAGCCCATTAAATGTTGCTTGTTCACCAATGGAAAAGGGATTTAATCTAGAACCAAGAGTAGCATTGGTAGTATCTTGTTTGGGAATACTTTCAGCTGGAACATAAACAGTACTACCTTCTGCCAAAGCAGCATTTGGATCTGTAGAAAACCAGATTCCGTTATTATTTCGTTCTAAAAAGACCAGATTAGGGTATTGGTCATCCTCATCAACTTCAAAATAAGCATATCCTTCTTGGGTACCACCTGCATACATTTCCTGTAGAGTCGGTTTTAATCCACTAACTGAAGTAAATGCATCATATGTTTTTCCATTTTCACTTACAACCGTAAAGGAAGCGCTGTTAATATCAATAACGGCATCCTCTTGGGAAGACAATGCACGAATCCGAAATTTTGCAAAAAGATATTCTTTTCCCTCGGCTGGTTCTGAGTTATAGGAATTTGCGCCCATCGCCATCTGATAGGCTTCGTTCCCTCGTATAACCTCTAAGAGGGTGATTTCTGCCTGATAGGTATCAAAAAGTGTGTTATTTCCATTGAATAGAGCGGTTGTATGCAAAGGGAGAGGATTGGTTCGAGTACCGATGGGAACGGATTCATCTTCAATTGGTGTAACATCGGGTAGTGGTTTTGTCGTATTGGAATCATCAGAATCTAGATCGTCTGTACCCGGAACTGCTCCATTATTTTGGGGAGATTCACTACTTTGGTTGCCATCTTGAGTTGAATTTTGCGCGTTGGTACAGGAACAAAAAAGTGTAGATAGAAGAAAAAGAATAAGGATACCATAACATCGCTTATGAATTTTCATAATATACCTCCATAGTTTTATGAATTTTCAAGAATTGATGTTAGTGTATCCTTAATTTATGGGAATTATTATAAGTCTGAATTACTTGTTCATTTTAAAGTTAATCTTGATGGGACTGCGAAGGTATTTCCCACCCTTAGATTGTACCTTTGTTGTTACATTCAGTGTATAGACATCCGCTTCAGAATATGGTTCTAACGGTTCTACTTCTATGGTATTCGTTGCGGTATCGTAACGTATGGATGTCTGTAATGTTTTTTGATTCTGGTTCGTTACGTAGAGATTCACATTGTTCACAGATTTTGGATTCAGAGGGGTATTAAACTTTACTTTCCATACAAACATGTTCGTACGAAAGCGAATATCTTGACGAACTTTGTTCTTAACGTCATCGGTAGTCACAATATCTAAATAATTGGAAGCCATAGTATCACCTCTTTAATAAATGATGTTTGGGGAGAATGCCGATTGTTTCTCCGCCATAATACACATGACCTTTTGAAACAAGTATCTTCATATAATCGATTAGAACGACAAAAGGTATATAAATAAATATGTAAAAATACTTCATCATGTGCTAAAATAATTATTAAAATTGTAATCTTTTTAAAGAAAAAAGTCAATCGTATATAAGGCATAGATATTTAGAAAATGCTAAGATGTTTTTAGATAGAAAGGAGCATTGTGAACCTGCAAATATTGCGGTTGTTTACAAGTGAATATATGAATAAAGAAGTTTGGAAAGCTGGTAATATGCTATATCCATTGCCAGTAGTAATGGTTAGTTGTAAGAGAGAAGGAGAAAAACCGAATATTATTACAGTGGCTTGGGCTGGTACCGTCTGTACAAATCCACCTATGGTATCTATATCTGTACGACCAGAACGATATTCCTACGATATACTTGCAGAAACAAAGGAATTTGTTATTAATCTTACTACCAGAGATTTAGCAAGAGCAACCGATTATTGTGGGGTACGTTCGGGAAGGGATGTAGACAAATATAAGGAAATGGGGTTGCAAGTACAGGAGAGCAGTAAGATTTCAGCACCAGGAATTAAGGAAAGTCCAGTAAACATAGAATGTAAATTAAAGGAGATCATTAAATTAGGTTCGCACGATCTCTTTTTAGCAAATGTAGAAGCCATACAAGTAGATCGTTCCTTATTAACAGAAAAAGGTAAGTTGGAATTAGGAAGATCCAATCCCATTGTATACTCCCATGGTGAATATTACGACTTAGGTAATCTGATTGGAACCTTTGGCTATTCTGTAAAAAAGTCTAGTAAGAATTCCAAACAAGTAGAACGAGGAAGTGTTACAAGAAAGACTGTTGAAAAAAGTGCTGCCATTGAAAAGACAAAACACAAAGAAGAGTATCATTCGAAACGGATAAAGGATAAGCAGAAGAATAATCAAAAGAGTAATGCTAAAGATAGAAAAAGCAAAACATAATTTATATGTAAAGAACCAGTAGTAAATAACGAATGTAAAGGAGAGTAAAGCTTATGAAGATTAGTTATCTTAGAATTCGTAATTTTAAAGTTATTAAGGATATGACCATTAATGAAGTGGAAAATGCTCTAATTTTAGTAGGAAAGAATAACACTGGTAAAACAGTAGTTTTAGATGCCATTCGAGCAATTACTGGGGATTTTGTGGTAACAAAACCGAATTTTTTAGTGCCTGAAAAACCAATTCTTATTGATATTAAAGTTGAATTTTCAGAAGAGGATCTACAAAATTATCAGGAAAAAGGTATTGTTAGCCGTTACAAACGTTATGACTTGTGGGAAAAAGAATTTAAGACAAGACTCCCTTCTTTTCAGGAGGGGGTACTATCTTTTCAGTGTATCATTACACCAGATGGAACGATTAAGTACAATGACGGATTTAAAAAGAACAACATTTACATAAAAGCTGTTTTTCCTAAGATTTATCATATCGATCATACAAGGAACACGGATCAGATTCAAAATGATGTATTTAGTTTCTATGATAAACAAGATTTGATGAACTTACGCGAGAATATTTGTATGTTTGATTCTACGAAACCATGCAATAATTGTTTCCAATGCATTGGTGTGATATCAAAGAAGGAGCCCAATGATCTGACCATTTATGAAACAGCACGTTTGTTGGAGTATAAGTTATATCATATGAATTTGCAGCAATTTGCAGATAAAGTAAATCGGTATTTTTATAGAAACGGAAGTGTGTCCCAAAAGATTCGTTATACGGTGAATCTGGATATTGAAGACATGCTTCGAATTGAGACACAAATCTATAATGAAGAGCGTGGAACCAATGGTAATCTGAACATGTTGGGAGAAGGTTTAAAAAGCATATATGCATTATCCTTGCTGCAGGCTTATATTGATGAACCAGGTATATTGCCTTGTATCATTATGATAGAAGATCCAGAGATTTACCTTCATCCACAACTTCAAAAACAAGCAAGTGAGATTTTGTACCAATTATCCAAAAAGAATCAGGTAATGTTCTCCACCCATTCACCAAATTTAATCTTTAACTTCTCACAGAAACAGATCAAACAAGTTGTACTGGACGAAGAGCATTATACAACAGTTCGGGAGGATGCGGACATTGATGAGATCTTAGATGATCTAGGTTATACAGCCAATGATTTGATGAACGTTAATTTTGTATTTATTGTAGAAGGAAAGCAGGATAGTAGCCGTCTTCCATTACTTTTGGAAAAATATTATTCTGAGATATATGATGAGAATGGAAAACCACAGCGAATATCCATTATAACGACAAATAGCTGTACGAACATTAAGACCTACGCGAATCTAAAATACATTAACCAGTTGTATCTAAAGGATCAATTTTTAATGATTCGTGATAGTGACGGAAAAAATCCAAAACATCTTGTAAAGCAACTTTGTAGTTATTATAGCCAGAGAGCCAAGGAGGATGTTGATAAGCTTCCACGTGTAACACCAAAAAATGTATTAATATTAAAATATTATTCATTCGAGAATTACTTTTTAGATCCTAAAATTATGACTAAAATAGGTGTTGTGAAGAGCGAAGAAGAGTTTTATAATATACTTTATACAAAATGGAAAGATTATTTATTCAAATTAGGCAGTACAAAACGATTGATCAAGAATTTTAATCTTCGTATTACCTGTAAGAATGATCTGAAAAATAATATGGAATTGATCAAGACTTATGTGCGGGGACATAATCTTTTTGATATATTCTATGGTCGTTACCGTGGAGATGCACAGATCGATATTCTTCAAAAGTATATTGCTTATGCGCCAAGAGAGAATTTTAAAGATATATTGGATTCCATTGACTCCTTTGTCTACTTTGAGAATAGAAAAAAATAGAATATTTAGCAAAAGAACATGCAATACACTTTTTGCATTATGGTTATACTAAGAAAGAACAAAAGAATGACTTAATTTGGAGGAAGTTATGCGTAATGTAGTTTTAGTTGGAATGCCAGGTGCTGGTAAAAGTACGGCAGGAGTAATTTTAGCAAAAGTACTAGGCTATCAATTTATTGATAGCGATCTACTGATTCAAAAACAAGAAAAAAAGTTATTACATCAAATTATTGCAACGAAAGGTCTTGATGCGTTCATTGAGATAGAAAATAAAGTGAATGCTTCTATTGAGGCAGAGGAAGCCATCATTGCAACAGGAGGAAGTGTGATCTATGGAAAAGAAGCGATGGAACACCTTCGAGCCATTGGAACTGTCGTATACATAAAGCTGAGCTATGACACATTATGCAAACGGCTTGGCAATATAAAGCAAAGGGGTGTTGTGCTGAAAGAAGGTCAAGACTTGAGAGGGCTATATGATGAAAGATGTCCTCTGTATGAGCAATATTGTCATTTTGCAATTGATGCGGAAAATTTGGACGCAGAAGGATTAGTAGAGGCAATTCGTAATCTTTTGTTTACAAATGAATAGTTTATGGTATAATCATATATGTGAAAAAATTAAGAATGGAAAACTATGCTGAAAAATTAACTTTTTTCTGTTTTTATAGGAAACAATAGAGGTGTGCGATGGAGCAATATATTATCAAAGGTGGGAAACCGCTTCATGGGGAAGTTACAATAGGTGGCGCAAAGAATGCTGCTTTAGGTATCTTATCTGCTGCAATTATGACAGATGAAACAGTAACAATTGAGAATTTACCAAACGTACGAGACATTAATGTTTTATTACAGGCAATGGAAGGCATCGGGGCGAAGGTTGAGCGTGTTAATGAACATGTCGTTAAGATAAATGGAAGTCAAATTAGCAGTATTAATATTGATTATGAATTTATACGAAAGATACGAGCTTCTTACTATTTATTAGGAGCTTTGTTAGGAAAATACAATCATGCACAAGTTGCATTACCTGGTGGTTGTAACATCGGAAGCAGACCGATTGATCAACATATCAAAGGATTTGAAGCATTGGGAGCTTCTGTGAAGATTGAATATGGCATGATCTGTGCAAAAGCAGAAGAATTAATTGGTAACCACATCTATCTTGATATGGTTAGTGTTGGTGCTACTATTAATATCATGCTAGCTGCTTGTATGGCAGAAGGACAGACAATTATTGAGAATGCTGCAAAAGAACCTCACATTGTAGATGTAGCCAATTTTTTGAATAGTATGGGGGCGAACATTAAAGGTGCGGGTACTGATATTATTCGAATCAAAGGTGTCAATAAATTACATGGAACGGAATATTCAATTATTCCTGACCAGATTGAAGCGGGAACATTTATGTTAGCTGCAGCTGCTACAAAAGGGGAAGTACTGATCAAGAACGTAATACCAAAGCATCTTGAAGCAATTACAGCTAAATTAATCGAAATCGGTGCAACCGTTGAAGAATATGATGATTCTGTATTAGTGAAGTCTGAAAAACGTTTAGGTAATACACATGTTAAGACGTTACCATATCCAGGATTTCCAACAGATATGCAGCCACAGATTGCCACTTTGTTGGCGTTATCCAATGGAACAAGTATCGTAACAGAAAGTATCTTTGAAAATAGATTGAAATATGTTGATGAATTGGCTCGTATGGGTGCTACTATTAAAGTTGAAGGAAATAGTGCAATTATTACAGGAGTCGAAGGCTTTACTGGTGCGATTGTGAGTGCGCCTGATCTACGTGCAGGGGCTGCTTTAGTAACTGCAGGACTTGTAGCAGAAGGCTTTACTATTGTTGACCATATTGAATACATTGAACGTGGATATGAAAACTTTGAAGGTAAGATGCAGCAATTAGGCGCAGATATGGAAAAAGTAGATGTAGAGGATGACAAAGCCATTCAAAAATTCAAACTTAAAGTAGGTTAATATCTAATCGTATAGAAAAAAAGTTAATAAAACTATGATAAAATCTCAAATTATGTTAAGAGGGAGAAATCCTGCTTACTGTAATTTGAGATTTTTTTAGATAATTTTTGTGTAATTTAATTTGTAAGGTTATGTCTCGTGCTTGCGCCCAAAACATAACCTTAATTAGTTTTATTCATTATAAAAGTTGACTATAAAATTGCTTGTATGTATAGATCTTTGTGCTTAGAAAGATCGATGAATTCGCTACCAATTTGAACAATTGGATCTGCTAAGGCTTGCTTGTTCAGCATGATGATCTTGCCTTCCGATCCATCATTGAGACGTACCGTATTAGAAACATAGGTTGCGAACATTTTCTGAAAGAAAACAACTAAATAAGCAGGATCGTATTTGACGAACCCTTCTCTTTCGAAAATATGTAATACTTCAAAAGGACAAAGTGGTTCTCGATAGACTCGTTTGGAAGTCAAGGCATCATATACATCTGCAATTGCAACAATTTTTGAAAAATTATCGATCTGGTCACCTTTTAGATGTTGTGGGTAACCTGATCCATCGAGACGTTCATGATGCATCAAGGCAGCTTTCTTAATACGTATATCAATATCTCGATCTTTTAATAGGTCATAGCCCATTAACGTATGCTTTTTCATCATTCGATACTCATCATCTGTTAAACGATCCGGCTTCATAATGATTGATTGAGGAATCTCTAATTTTCCAATGTCGTGGAAAAGACCACATAGAGTAAGCGTATCAACATCTGCTTGTGACAGGTGGATCCATTGTCCAAATACATTGCAGATTAGGGAAACATTGATGCAATGGCTATAAGTGGAATCATCATACGCTCTCATACAATTGATCATATCAAATAAATGAATGGTATTACGGGATTTGCCCATTACCTTATTCGTTGAATTCAATAGATACGACAGATCTAAAGGAACATCGGTTGTAATAACCTGATCTATATAGGATTGAAAGTGATTTGCATAGGCATAGAATTCTTCTTGGAATTCTTGAAATTCCTTTGTGTTCCGAATCTTTTCTAGATGCCAATCTGAGGTAGAGGGCGAATCTTCATGAGAATCCTCATAAGCATTAACAATCTCCCCCTGATCATTCATCTGTACAAGAAGACTTTGGATGGCATAAAACTGTAGTTTGGAGATAATCTTGTCTGTTAATGTAGTACCATCGGCAACTAAAATCTTGCCAGAGTAATCAAGAATATCTTTTGCCAATACCATACCTGGTATTGCTTTGGACATGAGAATTTTTGTCACCTTCATACCTTATCACCTCTTTTGATATAAAATAATTAGAAGATATATGACATATACTAAATGAAAGATTAATCAAAAAATCTATTAATACGTAATAACATTGCGTATGATATCGAAAACTGATTGAACATTGCAAATATGTAACTTGAAACAGAGGCAATTTGGCCCTGTTGTCATATGTATAGTATAAAAATAATAATGTAAAAAGTCAATAAAGGGTGAATGTAATCGAAATTAGTTAAGATGGGAAATATGTCCTATTGTATATAGAAAAACAACCGTAATATAACAATGTGTTTTGAATGATTAAAGAGTGAAAAAAGTGATTGACGTATAGTAGAGAATAGATTATGATGGATATACCCCTTAGGGGTATAGAAAGGAAAATTTCCCTTTATAAAAGGAATAGAGATAAACCATCAGAAAGGAGAAACACAATGAAAGAAGTTACACTACAGATCAATGGGATGACTTGTGCAGCTTGCAGTAGTGGAGTTGAAAGAACCGTAAGAAAACAGGCAGGAGTTGAAACATGTGAAGTAAATCTAACCACAGCAAAAGCAAGGATTGTGTATGATGAAAAGCAGATTACTCTTGATACAATAAAAGCAAAGATTGAAAAAGCAGGTTTTGAACCAAAAGATATTGAAAAAGGGGCAGAGGATCATACACGGAAAGAGGAAGATGAGCAATTGGAAAGTGCCAAAAGAAGATTGATCAGTGCAATTCTTCTAGCTATTCCACTTTTATATCTATCCATGGGGCATATGTTACCATTTCCAATCTATGTACCAGAGTGGATCAGTATGGAACATCCAATGAATTTTGCACTTGCTCAGTTAATATTGACAATTCCAATCTTATATCTAGGACGAAACTTTTATATAGTCGGGTTTAAGACATTGGCAAAGGGAAATCCCAATATGGATTCACTTGTTGCAATCGGTACGACAAGCGCATTTCTTTACAGTTTGGTCATGACGATTAGAATACCGACTTCTGAACATGCAGTTCACAATCTGTACTATGAATCAGCTGCCGTAGTTATTACACTGATCATGTTAGGAAAATTCCTAGAGAAAAGAAGCAAAAGTAAAACCTCAGGCGCAATTAAAAAGTTATTAGAACTTACCCCAGACACGGCATGTCTGATTCACAATAATGAGGAGAAGATTATTCCTGTAGAGCAATTACAAGTTGGTGATCTTGTTGTCATCAAACCAGGTAATAAAATACCCATGGATGGTATTGTTACAACAGGGAACAGTAGTGTGGATGAGTCCATGTTAACAGGGGAGAGTATTCCCGTAGAAAAGCAGGCAGAGGATGAGGTAATTGGTGGTAGCATAAACTATAATGGTGTGCTTTATGTGCGAATTACAAGAACAGGAGAAGATACCACCTTATCTAAAATCATTAAACTCATTGAAGATGCGCAAGGGAAAAAAGCACCAATTGCAAAGATTGCAGATAAAGTTGCAGGGTATTTCGTACCAACGGTTATGGGAATTGCAATTGTCGCTGCAATTGTCTGGCTGCTAATGGGTTATGAACTTGCATTTGTATTAAAGATTTTTGTGTCGGTACTTGTAATTGCTTGTCCATGTGCGCTGGGTCTGGCAACTCCAACAGCAATCATGGTAGGTACGGGACTTGGTGCAAGCAATGGAATCCTGATTAAAAGTGGAGAAGCATTGGAGACAACCCATAAGGTTACAGCAGTAGTTTTAGATAAAACGGGTACCATTACCAATGGAAAACCACAGGTAACGGACCTCATTAGCCATTCGTATGCACCGAATGAACTTTTAATGATTGCAGCTCAGGTTGAAGCTGCATCGGATCATCCATTAGCCAATGCCATTGTAGGACAAGCAAAAGTGGTAAAGAAACAGGAAAATAACTGGGAGAACTGGATTCAAGAACAGAAGTACCTAGTAGAGGATTTTATAAATCTCAGTGGAAAAGGTGTAGAAGCGACATTTTCTAATGGAAAAAGTATTTTGATTGGGAATGATAAAATTCTAGCAGAACACGAAGTGGATATGAAGACTTATGAAGAGCAAGCCAATATGCTTGCAATGCAAGCAAAAACACCAATGTATGTAGCAATGGATCAAGAACTGATTGGTTTGATTGGAGTCGCGGATACCATTAAAAGCACCAGTAGAGAAGCAATAGAAAGCATTAAGAAATTAGGTGCAACCGTATATATGCTGACAGGAGATAATCAAAGAACGGCAGAGCATATTGGAGAACAGGTGCATGTGGACCATGTTATAGCGGAGGTATTACCTGGGGATAAAGCAGAGGTTGTTCGTAACTTGCAAATGGAAGGCAATGTTGTTATGATGGTCGGAGATGGAATCAATGATGCACCAGCATTGGTGCAAGCAGATATAGGAATGGCAATTGGTAGTGGAAGTGACGTGGCAATTGAATCTGGTGATATCGTGCTTATGAAATCGGATCTTCGTGATGTATATAAAGCTATTCGTTTAAGTAAATTAACCATTCGTAATATTAAGGAAAATTTGTTCTGGGCGTTCTTTTACAATATGATTGGAATTCCAGTTGCTGCAGGTGTATTTTATGGTCTAGATCATATGTTATTAAGCCCAATGCTGGCAGGATTTGCAATGTCACTCAGTTCCGTATGTGTAGTAGGAAATGCACTTCGGTTACGTATGAAGAAATTGGATAGCCAATGATACAATTGCTATACGCAATACAAAAGGAGGGAAGAGCAAAGATGGACAAACCAGAGAATACGCAGGAAGATTTAAGTAGTATGGAATGTTGCTGTACAAAACGAAAACATCGAGAGGAAGAAGAATTTCGGAATCTTATGAATCGTTTGAATCGTGTGGAAGGGCAGATAAGGGGAATTAAAGGAATGCTAGAACGAGATGCATATTGTGTGGATATCCTCACACAAGTATCAGCAGTTCAAGCAGCTCTTAATAGTTTCAATAAGGTATTACTAGGAAATCATATCAAAACTTGTGTTGTGGATAGTATCCGTGAAGGAAATGACGAAGTGATCGATGAACTAGTTAATACAATACAAAAGGTGATGAAATAAATAAAAACAAAGCTGGAAGACAGTAGAAGGGATCTGGTGAATTTTATGACAAAATTACATGTGAAAGAAATGAGCTGTAACCATTGTGTAGCAAGAATCGATAAGGTGTTAAGTGATGCAGGAATTGCACATACGGTAACGTTAGAAGATAAGAGTGTTACCATTGAAGGAGACGAGGCAGTGGTTCAAAAATCTATTGAAGAATTAGATGATATTGGCTTTACCGCAGAAGTTGAGTAGGAGGGAACAACATTAAAGTTTGGTTGTATGAATGATAGTAATATTGTTCAACATTAATCAAATTGACGTTATTCATAAGGAAGCGAATTAGAGTTTGCTCATGCTTGACAAAATGAAAAATCTCTTTTACAATCAAAGTTACAATAAGTCTGTAAAATCAATGACTTTATGACCGTGAAGAGGAATAGTATATAGTGGTGAATAACACAGAGAGAAAAAGAGTGGTGAGACTTTTTCTTATTCCAGCTATAGAACCTACCTTGGAGTTCCGTATGAAAGTACGGCGTATCTTCTGCGTTAAAGATTATAAAAGAGAGCAACGTAGGTTGTTAATTAGGGTGGTACCGCCGAAGCCTTTCGGTCCCTTGTGGACTTAAGGGCTTTTTTGTTTTATGCGCAAAACATTGTTTTTGATGTGCGAGTTTACGTTAAAAAACTATATTAGGACAGTAGAATAACGTCAATAATAGAGTAAAACAGAAAAGACCTTAGGTTGATGTAACAAATTAAACACAAAAAAGGAGAAAGAGATATGGCTAAAGAAAAGAAATTAGTAGAAGCAATTACTTCTATGGAGGAAGATTTTGCACAATGGTATACTGATGTTGTAAAGAAAGCAGAACTTGTAGAATACTCTAGTGTACGTGGTTGTACAATTTTCCGTCCAGCTGGATATGCAATTTGGGAAAATATTCAGAAACAATTGGATGCAAGATTTAAAGAAACAGGTGTAGAGAATGTCTATATGCCAATGTTTATCCCAGAAAGTCTATTACAGAAAGAAAAAGATCATGTAGAAGGATTTGCTCCAGAAGTAGCATGGGTTACACAGGGTGGTTTAGAACCATTACAGGAAAAATTATGTGTAAGACCAACATCAGAAACATTATTCTGTGATTTCTATGCGAATATTATTCAATCTTACCGTGACCTTCCAAAAGTATACAACCAATGGTGTTCCGTTGTACGTTGGGAAAAAACAACAAGACC
The DNA here is from genome assembly GCF_012070565.1 of Anaerosporobacter faecicola. Classification (GTDB taxonomy): domain Bacteria; phylum Bacillota; class Clostridia; order Lachnospirales; family Lachnospiraceae; genus Anaerosporobacter; species Anaerosporobacter faecicola. Next base: position 160,320 of record NZ_JAAQRO010000022.1, on the reverse strand, counting down.
TTTCCTTCGTTCCTTAGAATTCTTATGGCAAGAAGGACATACTGCTCATGCTACTGCAGAAGAAGCAGAAGAAAGAACGATTCAGATGTTGAACCTATATGCAGATTTCTGTGAGAATGTTCTAGCAATTCCAATGATCAAAGGACGTAAAACAGATAAAGAAAAATTCGCTGGAGCGGAAGCAACCTATACCATCGAAGCATTAATGCATGATGGAAAAGCATTACAATCAGGAACAAGCCATAACTTTGGAGATGGTTTTGCAAAAGCATTCGGTATCCAATATACAGATAAAGAGAATAAATTACAATATGTACACCAAACATCATGGGGAATGACGACTCGTTTGATTGGTGCAGTGATCATGGTACATGGAGATGATAGTGGACTTGTATTACCACCAAGAATTGCTCCAACTCAAGTAATGATCATTCCTATTGCACAACATAAGGAAGGTGTTCTTGAAAAAGCCAATGAATTAAAAGAACGTCTAAGTCAATTTACTGTAAAAGTGGATGATAGTGATAAAGGACCAGGCTGGAAATTCAGTGAACAAGAGATGCGTGGAATTCCAATTCGTATTGAACTTGGACCAAAAGATATTGAAGCAAATCAAGCTGTTATCGTACGTAGAGACACAAGAGAGAAGATTGTTGTATCTCTTGATGAATTAGAAAATAAAGTAGCAGAAGTACTTGAAACAATGCAACATGATATGTTAGAGAGAGCAAGAGCACATCGTGATGCTCATACCTATGAAGCGCATAGCATGGAAGAGTTCACAGATACAGTTGCAAAGAAACCAGGTTTCGTAAAAGCTATGTGGTGTGGTGACCAAGCATGTGAAGATGAAATCAAGGAAAAGACAGGAGCAACTTCTCGTTGTATGCCATTTAAACAAGAGCATATCAGTGATACTTGTATCTGCTGTGGTAAGAAAGCAAAAGCACTTGTTTACTGGGGAAAAGCATACTAAGAAACAAGTTATTTCAAACGTACGGCAAGGAGAGTCATATGAGAATAGAGATGCCAAATAAGGTAAGAATGATCATTCAGACATTGACAGACCATGGACATGAAGCATATGCAGTAGGTGGTTGCGTACGTGACAGTATACTAGGAAGAATACCAGGAGACTGGGATATTACCACATCTGCAAAACCAGAAGAAGTGAAACGCTTATTTCGTAGGACCATTGATACAGGGATTGAACATGGGACGGTAACAATCATGTTAGATAAAGAAGGGTTTGAAGTAACCACCTATCGTATTGATGGAGAATATGAAGACAATCGCCATCCAAAAAATGTGGCATTCACTTCTGATCTTGTGGAAGATTTAAAGAGACGAGATTTCACCATTAATGCTATGGCATATAATGAACAGGAAGGCATTGTTGATGAATTTCATGGACTAGAGGATATGGAAGCGAAGGTAATCCGCTGTGTGGGCAATGCACGGGAACGTTTTGATGAAGATGCACTTCGGATACTTCGTGCAATACGGTTCTCTGCCCAGCTTGATTTTACCATTGAGGAGCAGACGAAGCAGGCGATAACAGAAAAGGCAGAGACGCTTCATAATATAAGTGCAGAACGTATTCGTGTTGAACTTGAGAAACTCTTATGTTCTTCCCATCCAAGAAAAATGATTGATGCCTATCAACTTGGAATTACGAAAATCATCTTACCTGTATTTGATCAGATGATGGAGACAACACAGAATTCTCCGTATCATTATCTAGGTGTGGGAGAACACTGCATTGCAGCTGTTGAAGCAATGCATAGTCTATTCTCCCAAGTACCATATGTCGATGATGCGAAAGAGCAGGAAACATTCTGTCTCGATCATAAATTGCAGATGATCTTATGTTTTACCATGTTGCTTCATGATTGTGGGAAACCACTTGTAAAACAGACGGATGAGCAAGGGAGGGATCATTTTTATGGACACGGAGAAGTGAGTGCGAAGACGGCAAAAACAATTCTACGCGACTTAAAATTCGACAATTATACCATCGATACCGTTACTTCGTTAATCCGTTATCATGATCATCCATTATCAATAGAAGAAAAAGCATTGCGTAAATGTATCAATACCATTGGAGTCGACCTTATGGATCTATTATTCCTTGTTAAGAAAGCAGATGCCATTGCGCATGCGGAAAATGCTTGCAAAGAGCGTTTGCAGCTTACGAACAACATAGAAACGGTATATAAAAAGATTCGAGCCGCAAAACAATGTTTACGAATGAAGGACTTAGCCATATCCGGTAAAGATTTGATTGAAATTGGTTTTAGTCAAGGAAAAACGTTAGGTGATGCTTTACAACAGATTTTGCAACACGTATTGGAAGAACCAGAAGAGAATAACAGAGAGAGTTTAATTGAATATGCGAAGAAATTGAGTTTCTAAATTATTTCCAATTTCAACTTCTATAATACCCACTTGTTTCATAGTATTAACAAGAAAGACATCCGTTAGTGAAGGATTGAATGGGTTAGGAGGGCTAATTGTGGAGGATAGGCATGAGGAAATCTGGAAGCAGTATAATATGGCAATCCGAAATGTATATCGTGTAAGGGGTGCATATATATTAGAAACCAATCAGGGTTTAAAATTATATAGGAACTATGAAGGTTCAGATACAAAGATCGAGTTTGAACAGTCAGTGAAAGAGCATCTACAAAAAGCGGGTTATACAAATGTCGATTTATATCTACGTAATCAGAATGGAGAGCTTATTACAGAAGATTCCCTAGGCACAAAATATGTGATTAAGAGCTGGTTTAATGGTGAGGAATGCAATCTTCGTGATGAAAAGGAAATTACCGCAGCCGCAAATAACTTGGGTAATTTGCATCGCTACTTGAATCATGTTGAAGTGGAATCTGAAGAACAGAAAACCAGGTATATCTATAATTTAGGAGTACAGTTTGACAAGCATAATCGAGAACTGAAAAGGGTCAGAGGCTATATACGAGATAAAAAACAGAAGAATGAGTTTGAAGTATGTTTTCTCAATGTATATAACCAGTTTTATGAACAAGGCCTGATGGCAATTGAAATTCTGGGGGAATCTGCATATGATAAACTCTTAACAGGATGTGTGAATGATATGACCATGTGTCATGGAAATTATATCTATCATAATATCATAATGTTACAAGATCAAATTGCAACAACGAATTTTGAAAAAGTATGTATTGGCGTACAGATGTTAGATCTGTATTGTTTCATACGTAAAGTAATGGAAAAGAATAATTGGGAGATTCGAATTGGAAACCGGATTATCGAAGAATATGCACGTTGTAAGGGAATATCAGATGAGGAATTTACGATACTCTATGCAATGTTGTTGTATCCGGAGAAGTTCTGGAAAGTAACGAATTTCTATTACAATGCACGAAAATCCTGGGTTCCAAGAAGGAATATACAAAAGTTAATGAACCTATCGGATCAGGCAAATGGAAAAGATGCATTTTTATTACAATTAAGATAGTGACAGGAGCGTCAAGAGGTATTTTGACGCTCCTGTTTTTGTGGTTGGAAAGATCTGCTTTCTTTTGCAAGTATGAAAAAACGGATCATAGAATTCTATGTCTTGAATAGCTCCATTCTTTTACAACAATAATCCGGTAAAATGTATGAATTACGACAAATAGTGCAAATATCAGGTTTACAATAGCTGGGGAATGCTTTATTATGTAAGGTAGATTGGAGGTGTATGCCTTGATGAATAAGAAACAAGGACAAGAGATTGATAAATATAGAAAATACATACCATTTGTTATATTGGTTGCAATGATTGCATTGGTGATCACTGTGATTACTGGAGAAGCAGATACCAAAGGCGGACATAAGAAACAGAATACAACAACTACTGAAAGTGCAGGCATTGCGGAGGTGAATACCTTAATCTATGACCGACAAGCATTTGCAGTTGTGAAAGCAATTGACACAGATAAGAAAAGTATCACCTTATATAGTATTGACGGAAATGATGAACTTAACTTATATTACGACGGGGCAACCGATGTAAAGGACAAATTTGACCAGGTCATTACCATGGCACAGATTCCAGTTGGGGAATTGGTGGATGTATATTATCTATTAAACAATGATGTGGTAGCCATAAATATCTCAAAGGACGCATGGGAATATAAAAAAGTAAGTAATCTTGTGATCAATTCGGATAAGAAAATGATGAGTATTGCAAACCAGAATTATCAATATAATGAAAATCTATTGATCATAGGCGATGGAAAAGCCATTAATATGATCAATCTTAATGAAAAAGATGAGTTAACCTTAAAGGGTGTGGGAAGTAACGTATATTCTATTATCGTAACAAAAGGGCATGGTTATGTTCGATTCTCAAATTATGATGATTTTATTGGGGGAAATCTTGAAATTGGAAATGACAACATGATCCAGATTTCAAAGGATATGTTAGTAGTGGTACGTGAAGGGGATTACCGACTTACAATGGAAAATGACGGACTAACAGGCAGTAAATTGATTCACGTGACCAGGGATGAAGAAATTGTAGTGGATATGGGTGAATTCCGTAAGGAAGCTCCACAGGTAGGAAAAGTAGAATTTACGGTAATACCAGATGGTGCGGATCTAACAATCAATGGAAAAGAAGTGGATTATTCACAACCAATTGAATTGAAATATGGCCAATATACAGTAACAGTAACGTTAAGTGGATATGAGGACTATACAGGTAAGATCACTGTAGATGAATCAAGTATGCAGTTCTTTATCACCCTAGTTGAACCAGCACCAGAAGCAACAGATGACTCGACAAGCACGAATACCAATAATTCAACAGGAACAAATAGTTCCACAAGTTCGGATACCAACAGCTCGAATAATAGTTCTTCTTCTGATGATAGCTTAGAAGAGGAGGTTAAGAATTCTGATACGAGTAATAATTCTGTTGATACGGAACATAAAATTTATGTGCAGACCCCTGCAGATGTATCAGTTTATTGGAATGGAGATCTAATGGGAACAGCACCGGTTAACTTTACAAAACAAGTGGGCAGTTACACCATATCCTTAGCAGCAGATGGGTATGAAACCGTAAGTTATCCAGTAATCATTGCTGATGATGGAGAAGACGTATACTTAAACTTCCCAAGCTTAACGAAAAAATAATCTAGAAAATTGTGTAATAACGTGTTATAATCATTACGGTTCGAAAATTTTACGAAAATTCAGAGAAAATGTCTACTGATAAAATAGAACTTGTTTGTACTGACGATTCCTTCACGCCACTTTATAATCGCCAGTTATGAGCAGTAAGAACACGATTATAAAGTAGGAATGATAGGAGGATGAACATGGATTACAAGAAGTTATACGAAGAATGGTTAAACAATCCTTATTTTGATGCAAAGACAAAAGAAGAATTAACTTCCATCAAAGAGGATGACAAAGAGATCAAAGAAAGATTTTATACGGATCTTGAGTTCGGAACAGCTGGGTTACGTGGCATTATTGGAGCAGGTACCAACCGAATGAATGTCTATACCGTTCGCAAAGCAACACAAGGATTAGCAAACTATATTATTAAAGCTGGCTATAAAGAACGTGGTGTGGCAATTGCTTATGACTCTCGTCGTATGTCACCAGAATTTGCAGATGAAGCAGCACTTTGTTTAGGTGCGAATGGAATTAAGGCGTATGTATTTGAATCATTAAGACCAACTCCAGAACTTTCTTTTGCAGTACGTAAATTACACTGTATTGCTGGTATTAATATAACAGCAAGCCATAATCCACCAGAATATAATGGATACAAAGTATATTGGGAAGATGGTGCTCAGATTACACCTCCTCATGACAATGGAATCATGGCAGAAGTAAAAGCGGTTATCGATTATAGTACGGTAAAGACTATGGAGAAACAAGATGCTGTCAAAGAGGGACTATATGAAGTAATTGGTGCAGAAATCGATGATGCCTATATCGCAGAATTAAAGAAACAAGTAATTCATGCAGACAGTATTAAAGAAGTGGCAGATCAAATTAAGATTGTTTATACCCCTTTACATGGAACTGGTAACATACCTGCAAGAAGAGTACTTAAGGAAATTGGATTTAAGAATGTATATGTTGTACCGGAACAGGAACTTCCAGATGGAGAATTCCCAACCGTAAGTTATCCTAATCCAGAAGCAGCAGAAGCATTTACCCTTGCTTTAAAACTAGCAAAAGAAAAAGATGCAGATTTAGTATTAGCAACCGATCCAGATGCTGACCGTCTTGGCGTATATGTAAAAGATACAAAGTCAGGAGAATACATCTCTATGACAGGTAATATGTCTGGATGCTTACTTGCTGATTACGAGATTAGCCAAAGAAAAGAACGAGATGGCGAACTTCCAAAGGATGGCGCGTTGATCAAAACCATCGTAACTTCAAATATGGCTGATGCAATTGCAGAATATTACGATGTTAAATTAATCGAAGTCTTAACAGGATTCAAATTCATTGGTCAACAGATTCTTGGTTTTGAAAACAATAAGAATGGAACCTATCTGTTTGGTTTTGAAGAAAGTTATGGTTGTTTGATTGGCACACATGCTAGAGACAAGGATGCAATCGTTGCAACAATGGCTCTTTGTGAAGCAGCGGCTTACTATAAAACAAAAAACATGACCCTATGGGATGCACTCGTATCCTTATATGATCGTTATGGATATTATAAAGATGATGTACAGGCTGTAACAATGAAGGGAATTGAAGGATTAGAGAAGATCCAACAGATTATGAATACCCTTCGTACGAATACACCAACCAGTGTTGGAGAATACAAAGTATTATCAGCTAGAGATTATAAGTTAGATACAATTAAGGATTTAGCCACAGGGGAAGTAAAACCAACTGGCTTACCAAATTCTAATGTATTATACTATGATTTAAGTGACCACGCTTGGTTATGTGTAAGACCTTCTGGTACAGAACCAAAAGTTAAATTCTATTATGGCGTTGTTGGTACATCATTAGAAGATGCGAATGCCAAATCAGCAGCATTAGGAAAAGAAGTATTAGCAATGATCGATCGTATGTAAAATTCGATTTATATAGGTTGGATTTAGCCCTTTCTTGTCTATTTTGATGAGAAAGGGCTTTTTTTCGTTGGATGCGCACTTGCACATAAGGTAGATGTCAGCTGAAGCTGACAGTGTACGGCACCGAGAACAAAGTGTACTTTGAAGCTATTATTAACACGAGGGTGTCGAAATACTTTCTATAAGAAAATACAAAGGGAAAAAGTGGAAAACCACGCATGTTTTCCACTTTTCTGACATAAGATATAATAACTGATAAGTCTAGGAGAATAGATATGCGGACATGGTTGAGACCCAGGAAGAACAGAGGCAGCAGGATATGCTATCTCGGATTGGTGTTGTGTATATTGCTTACAACCTTGTTAGCAGGTTGTAAATCAGAAAAAGCGGATATTAAGAAGATAAAAGATCTGGAATTTACAGTTGTTGAATATGCCAGTGTACCAGAAGAATTGATGCAGATGATTGAGGAAAAGAAGGCAGAACCTTTTAAGATGACATTCAAAAGTGATGACTCTCTCTATATTATTGTAGGATATGGAGCGAAACCAACAGGTGGTTATAGTATAGCGGTAAATGAGCTTTATCTGACCAGTAATGCTATTTATATTGATACAGATCTGATGGGACCTGAAAAAGGAGAGTCCGTTACGCAGGCTATTACATATCCTTATATCGTTGTGAAGCTAGAAAAGTTAGCAGAGCGTGTGGTTTTTAATTAAGAAGTTTTGTCATGGAAGTATTCGTCTGTACGAAGTTTGGGTTATATTCAATGGAGCATCAACATATGATTCTAGTGATAGGTCGGAAAAACCAAGCAATTTCGTATAGGTCAATGAAAATATGAGGAGGGATTATAGTGGAATTACTAAAAAAGAACATTCACATGAATAAATTAAAATGTAAAAGTAGTGTTCAATTAACATTAGATGATGATTTTAATGTTCCAGACGTGAAACCGGATATATCCAGTATGATTAAGGAACAAGGAAATATTATCATTTATGAAGTGAAGCCTATGAGTGGTAAATTGTCAGTGAAAGGTGCATTGCAGTTTAATATTCTCTATATTAGTGAAGAGGATACGAGACCAGTACATCATCTGTCTGGTGAAATACCATTTGAAGAAACAATCAATATGGATGAAGCTTGTTCAGAAGACAATATTATTGTGAAGTGGGAACTAGAAGATTTGAATACAGGTTTAATCAATTCTAGAAAAGTAAGTGTAAAAGCAATTGTTGCCTTCTCTTTTGCAGCAGAAGATGTTTATGATGAAGAAACGGCAATTGCAGTAGAAGGTGATGAAAGCTTACAAAGTAAGACAAAACAGATGAATATAACACAGTTAACAGTTAACAAGAAGGATACCTTCCGTATTAAAGATGAAGTATCAATCCCCTCCAATAAGCCAAATATATTCGAAATCCTGTATTCTGAAGTAGATTTAAGAAATATGGATATTCGTATGCAAGATGAGAAGATTAGCCTTAAGGGAGAATTAATGTTATTCGTTCTCTATGCATCAGAAGATGAGGAACATCCGATCCAATACATAGAAACAGAAGTCCCATTCTCTGGAACAGTAGACTGTAATGGATGTCTTGAGGAAATGATACCAGACATTGATATTACCATTAATAGCAAAGATATTCAGGTAAAACCTGATGCAGATGGAGAAGAACGAGTAATTGATCTGGAAGTTGTACTTAATCTGGATATCAAAGCCTACGAAGAAGAAGAACTAGAAATTTTAAGTGATGTGTACTCTACTGCAAAGGATGCAGTTCCGACATATAAGGAAGCATATTATGAAAATCTTCTTGTAAAGAATAACAGTAAAGCTAGAATTACTGATCGTATTAAGAAGTCAGATCTTCAGCCTGGAATAATGCAAATCTGCAATGCATATGGAACTGTTAAGATTGATGACATGCAAGTAGTGGAAGGTGGACTTCAAGTTGATGGCGTAATTGAAGTACAGGTTATGTATATATCAGATGATGATAGGAAGCCATTAAGTTCGATTAAAGGTGTAATACCATTCTCGCAGATGATTGAAGTGAAACAAATGACCCCTCATTGCTACTATGACGTAAAACCAAATCTGGAATCGATCAGTGTAATCTTGCTTGATAGTGATGAAATTGAAGTGAAATCAGGAATCAATCTTGCTACGATGGTATTTGAACGAATTGCGGAGCCAATTATCACGGAAGTAGTAGAACAAGATATTGATTTTTCAAAATTACAAGAGATGCCAAGTATCGTAGCATATATTGCGAAACCGAATGATTCTCTATGGACCATTGCAAAGAAATATTATACGACAATCGATAAGATCAAAGAAATCAACCAAATGGAGCAAGATACCATAAGACCAGGAGAAAAGATATTAATTATTAAGGCGGTAGACGCAATACTATAATTTCAGTGAAAAAATAAGGACTTCTATTTGCGCTGTAAGCAAAATAGAGGTCCTTATATAAATTGGTAATAAGTATTTGTGATTACTTTGTATTGGTTGTGGTATCGGAATCAGAGGTTGCTGTGCTGTCTTTTGTACCATTTTTCCAATTGTTTAATTTCTCTATAGTTGCGTCGTAAGTACGTTGGCAAATATCTGGTAATTCACCACCCCAACTTTTCGTTGCTGCTTTGAATCCTTTAACAAAGGCATTGATCATCTCATCGGCTTTATCTGGATCGCTACCGGATAAGGCTTTGGCAAAGGAAAGAATTCGATCGGAGGTTTGTTCTACACCCCAATAGCCATCTTCAGCAATATCTTTTTTAGCCTGGGCAGCGGTCTGTGCATCCACATTTACTTTTCCTTCTCTCAATAACTGATACATATCCTCGTCATTAGCAATGGAGTAGCTGCTACCTTGTTTTAGCAAAAGCTTTTCTACAAGGGAACGAAGCTGCATGGTATGTTGTTCTGCTTCTGCTTTTAATTTGTCAACCAAATCAGTGTTGGTTGTGTATGTTGATGAATTTGTCTTTGATGATTTCTCATATACAGCAGCAGTATCTTTTGCATTGGTCTTGTTTTCTGTTGCCTTTTTATTGGTTGCTGAAGTCGAAGCAGCAGTAGAGCTTGCAGCTGTATAGGCTTGTGATGATGTTGTAATTCCGTTTACACTCATAATTATTCCTCCTTGATGGTGTTGTGTACGCTGTTTTTCATTCATATTGATAACCTTGTGTCTATTAGAATCATGTAGTCCCTGCTTGTATAAACAATTTCTTGCTTGTACAAAGCAACTCCACAGTTTTCATTAAGAGTTTCCTATATATCGTACTATATTAGCTTGAAAACAAGCCGTATAAATATATGGAATGAAGAGAGACTAGGTTATATAGGGAAAAACAGAAGTTCATATAGTCAATTTGTTCTATTTTATATATCGACAGTATGAGGAAATAGTTAACCAATATGTAGGAATCTTATATAACTAACTCAAACTTCGCAGTTCAAATGCTGGCCTAAAAAAGTGCAAAACTCCTCGCAAGCTCGTCAAACAGTTGCACTTTTTTGATGAAAGCTAGAAACATCGACATAAGAAAAATATACACATTTCCATAGGCGTTTAAACACTAACGGTGATACCGTGTGGTAAACGCTAGGGATTGGGAACTATCTTGCAATTTCATAGGGTGATGTGTATAATATTATGTATACAACATACAAAAGATAGTAGAAGGCTACATGTAAATTCTGTAGCATGTGGACACGCAATGAAAGGCATAGGAGTAGATATGAATACCATTATGTTAAAAGCATACGCAAAGATTAATATAGGACTCGATGTCCTGGGAAAACGTCCAGATGGTTACCATGATGTGCGTATGATCATGCAAACCATACGTTTGTACGACAAACTTAATATGAAGAGAATTGGGAAAGATGAAATTATACTCAAAACCAATCTCGCATATTTACCAACCAATGAAAATAATTTAGTATACAAGGCAATTCAGTTGCTACGAGAAGAATTTCATATAAAACAAGGCGTGTACGTTGAACTTCAAAAACATATTCCTGTTGCAGCAGGATTGGCAGGTGGGAGTTCTGATGCTGCAGCTGCATTAATTGGGATGAATCGTTTGTTCCATCTAAAATTGACGAAAGCAGATTTGATGAAACGAGCAGTTACCTTAGGAGCAGATATTCCGTATTGTATCTTAGGCGGAACGGCATTATCAGAAGGAATAGGAGAGGTTTTGACTCCATTAGCCCCAATGCCTCGCGCTTATATTATCATAGCGAAACCACCAATCAATGTTTCTACAAAGTATGTTTATGAGAATCTAAAATTAGATGAACAGACGAAACATCCAGATATTGATGGAATTATGGAAGCGATTCAGACAAGAAATCTTGTTGGAATAACAGAGCGTTTGTGTAATGTTCTTGAAGAAGTAACGATAGAACGCTATCCGGTTATTCAAGAAATTAAAGATACACTCTTATCATATGGTGCAATGAATGCGTTAATGAGTGGAAGTGGACCAACTGTTTTTGGAGTATTTCAGGATCTTGAACTCGCCAAGAAAGCATTTTATCAATTAAAAGTACAAGGAAAAGCAAAACAAATCTATTTGACGGATGTGTTTAATCGAAGAAGGGGGTAAAGCAGATGAATGACCTTAAAGTAACGATGAATGAATATCTGCCACTTCGTGATGTGGTATTCAATACATTAAGACAAGCAATCTTAAAAGGAGAATTAGAACCAGGGGAACGTTTGATGGAGATCCAATTAGCAGAACGTTTGGGGGTGAGCAGAACTCCAATTCGTGAAGCGATAAGAAAGCTTGAGTTGGAAGGTTTAGTAATCATGGTTCCTAGAAAAGGCGCAGAGGTTGCTAAGATTACGGAAAAGGATCTCAATGATGTATTAGAGGTACGGTGTGCATTAGAAGAACTAGCGGTTGAATTAGCATGCAATAAGATTACAGAGGAGCAGATTGAACAACTGAAGATTACATTAGAACAGTTCAAGAATGTAATTCGTAATAAAGATCTTACGGAAATTGCAGAAATGGACGAAAAATTCCATATGTTGATTTTCGAAGCAACAGGAAACGGAAGATTAATTCAGTTATTGAATAATCTAAGAGAACAAATGTATCGTTACCGTGTTGAGTATCTAAAGGATCAAGCAGTATATGAGAAATTAGTAGAAGAACATGATATGATTGCTAAGAATATATTAGAATCAAATGTTGAACTTGCAAAGAAGAACATCAAGGACCATATCATTAATCAGGCAGTATCTATTAGTAAGAGCATTAGTGGTGTGGAGGAAGAATAAAGGTACAAGTCGTGAATAACGAATGGAACACATAAATTAATAAAAATACCTTTGATTGGTAAAATATGTATATCTATTTTTTGAACGGGAATACTACTTCTATAAAGTAATATATAGGAGGTACCAAGATGAGTAAAGGTAAGAAATATTGTATAGTTATAATGATGTGTTATATTGTTTACTGTATTGTAGATTTCTCCATACATACAACAAGTGCAAAAGAAATAACTGAAGGAATCGCTAAAAAGATTATTCGACTACATGTACTTGCAAATAGTGATGCTCCAGAGGACCAGGCTTTGAAGCTAAAGGTAAAAGATGCCATTGTGGTAGCGTATGAAGAGGTATTTGCAGGAGCCAAAGATAAGAAAGAAGCAGAGGAATTAATTAACAAGAATAAGGAAGCTATTCGAAAGACAGCGTTACAAGTCATTCGGGAAGAAGGATATACGTATGATGTTACAGTCTCGTTGACAAATTGTATGTTCCCAACAAAGGTATATAAGGATCTAACATTCCCAGCAGGATATTATGATGCTCTGCGAATTCAAATTGGAGAAGCAGATGGAAAGAATTGGTGGTGTGTGATGTATCCTCCGTTATGCTTTGTTGATCAAACGTACTCCATTGTTCCCGACGACTCCAAGGAGCAGTTAAAAGAATTGTTAGAACCAAAGGAATATGGATCTTTATTTGCTGATTCATCAACGGAGGTAACATATCGATTTAAAATTGTAGAAGTAATCCAAGATATTTTTCATATAAACGAATAGAACTACTATATATCTGTATAATTATAGTGTATAATACTATGTGTAGTGTGACTCGTTGACAGAGCGAGCAATGAATAAATCATCTGTCATAATTTAATAAGTGGAAAAGAGAAGGGATAAGGCATATGACTAAGAAAAACATAGCAGTAATATTTGGCGGAAAATCCTCAGAACATGAAGTATCTTGTGTATCGGCTGTTACCGTAATTGAGAACATCGATACAGATGCCTATAATCTTATATTATTAGGAATAACAAAAGAGGGAAAATGGTTAAAAGTAGATTCTACAAAACAGATTACATCTGGTGAATGGTATAACAGCAAAACGTCAGCAGTTATTTCCCCAGATGCTTCACATAAAGGCATTCTTGTTTTAAAGGACGATAAAGTAGAGAAGATTACCATTGATGTAGCTTTTCCAGTTCTTCATGGATTAAATGGAGAAGATGGAACCATTCAGGGATTGTTTGAATTAGCAGGAATCCCATATGTTGGTTGCGGTGTGCTTGCATCAAGTGTTTCTATGGATAAATTATATACAAAGATTATCGTGGATGCCTTACAAATACGTCAAGCTAAGTATGTAGCGGTTTTGAAGAGTGATATGAAAGACGTATCGGAAGTAGTAGCCAAAGTAGAGGCTACTTTAGCATATCCCGTATTCATCAAACCTTCCAATGCTGGTTCTTCCCAAGGTGTTTCCAAAGCGCATAATAGAGAAGAATTGATTGTTGGATTAGAATTGGCAATGAAACATGACCGCAAAGTACTTGTGGAAGAAAATATCGTTGGTAGAGAGATCGAGTGTGCAATATTAGGTGGAAGTGAGCCAAAAGCATCTGGTGTTGGGGAAATCCTTGCTGCAGCAGATTTCTATGATTATGATGCCAAATACAATAATGCAGAATCTAGAACGGTAATCTCTCCAGATCTTCCAAAAGAGGTAGAAGAGAAGGTTAGGGAATCTGCAGTTCGTATCTTTAAAGCAGTAGATGGATATGGCTTATCTAGAGTGGATTTCTTCGTAGAGAATGAAACCAATGATGTAGTTTTCAATGAAATTAACACCCTTCCTGGATTTACAAGCATTAGTATGTATCCTATGCTTTGGGAAGCAAAGGGAATCAGTAAAAAAACATTGGTTGAAAAGATTATTCAGTCTGCTTATGTAAGAAAAGGTGAGTAGGAGGATTAGTCATGGATAAGAATGCTCCAATCGGCGTTTTTGATTCTGGCGTAGGTGGTTTAACAGTAGTACGTGAAATAATGAAGCAGTTACCCAATGAAAGAATTGTCTACTTTGGTGATACAGCTCGTGTTCCATATGGTAGTAAATCGAAAGAGACTGTTATTACCTATGCAAGACAGATTGTAAAATTCTTGCAGACGAAAGAAGTAAAAGCGATTGTTATTGCGTGTAACACCGCATGTGCACTTGCTTTTGATACTGTTAAAGAAGAGAGTGATATTCCCGTAATTGGCGTTGTAAAGCCTGGTGCGAAAGCCGCTGCAACTACTACGAAAAATGGGAAGATTGGTATTATTGCAACGGAAGCAACCATTCATAGTGGAATATATGAAACATTTTTAAGTCAAACAAATCCAGAAGTACAGGTATACGGAAAAGCCTGTCCACTTTTCGTTCCTTTGGTAGAGGAGGGATTGTTAGATGACAGTGTTACAGTAGAGATTGCTAGCCGTTATCTAAAACCATTAAAGAAAGAAGAAATTGATACATTAGTACTTGGCTGCACCCATTATCCTTTGATTCGTGATACCTTACAAAAGGTAGCTGGAGATGAGGTGACTCTGGTGAATCCTGCTTTTGAGACTGCAAAATCTCTAAAACGGATGCTTGACAAGTACGATATATCTTGTGATCGTACCCATACGGTTACGGATCATAAGTTTTTTGTTAGTGATGGAGCAGAGAAGTTCAAAATGTTTGCAAATACAATATTACCTTGTGATGTGGAAGAAACCAAGGATATTAATATTGAACAATATTAGAACATAGAAAAGCCGTGAAAGGAATACGCAAACGATGACGAAGGATGTTTTGGTGACAATTGCGGGTCTTCAGTTTGAAATTGATAGTGAAGAACCCATTGAAGTGATCACAACAGGTCAGTATTTCTTAAAGAATGAAAAACACTATATCTTATATGATGAAATTCTAGATGATACGAAGGAAGTATGTAAGAACCGAATCAAGATTGGTAAAGATTCCGTTGAGATCTTAAAATCAGGTGCAAGTAATGTGCATATGGTGTTTGAAACGAATAAAAAGAATCTGACATATTATAACACGCCATTTGGTAGTTTGTTAATTGGAATAGATACCACGAAGATTGCGTGTAAAGAGAAAGAAGAAGAAATTGAACTGTATATCGAGTATGGATTAGAAGTCAACTATTCCCATGTATCCGATTGTAAAATAACAGTACGTATTGCTGCGAAGAAAGAGATAAACGCAGAGATATAAAGCAAAAGAATAATAAAGCATCTGCACAACATGTCGTTATAAAATAACATATGTTGTACAGATGCTTTAATTGTATTATTTTATTTATTTTTAGTGACTTTATTCTTCATTTTCTTAAAGAATCCGACTTTCTCTTGTTTTGTGTCAAGAGAACCTCTAAGTCCTTTTACTTCCATGATATAGATACCGTTCATAACGGCTTTCACTTCTTTTTTTACTGGAACAAGATCGAAGATTTTTTCATCACAGATCAATGGCATAATCTTTGGACCAATTTTGGCTTTCACGATTGGTACCTTAGAACCTCTTAGATACTTAGGTGTTTGATCAATAACGATCTTAGGAAGACCAGCTTCTTTCAGTTTCATACGTTTCTTGTCTATTACTAATAAAGAGACTGTCTGTGCACCTGCTTGCATCTGTGCTTGAGATACCTCTTGTTTTTTCTGCATCTTGCTTCCGAATATATAAAGTACTACCAAAGCTACAACGATAACAGCCAGTACGATTAGCAATACAATACTCCATGTTGGCATTTTATGTACCCCCTTCTTTGTTTTCTAGTATTAAGCTTGTATTTGCATATTGTGTTGCAATATTTCTCATATGACATAAGCCATACGAACCTATTATAGCATTATTTTATATAAATGAAAATAGCGTTTATTTAATTCCATAAGGAAATTTAAAGATTTCATTAAAGCGAACAGATTATCTTCCACAAAGGAAATTAGATCAAGGCTTCATTTTTTTCAAGTGTATCTTTGATGATTCCTTGAACATATGGTGCAAGATGTCTGCGAACATCTTGTGGAAGATCTTTGACATAGATTGGTTCCCCGAATTCAATAATAACATGACCTTTTCGTATCCATGGTAGATGGTTTTCAAATAGATTATCTGTATTATTCATGGAAACAGGAATAATTGGACAACCTGATTTTTCCGCAATTTTAAAACTACCTTCTTTGAATGGAAGCATTTCTTTCTCGTGATTTCTGGTTCCTTCTGGAGCGATAAAGATAGAATGCCCATTTTTTACTAGACTTATGCCTTCTAATATGGTTTTCATACCTTCTTTAATATTCTCCCGATCAAGAAACAAGCAATGTAGATTTTTCATCCAACTGCTGATAAATGGAAGTTTGATCATCTCTTTCTTTGCCACAAAACCAGTTAAGGTTGGAACGGATGTGTAACCAATTAAAATATCAAAATAACTTCTATGATTGGACACATATAATACAGGTGTATCTTTTGGTATATTCTCTAAACCAATAACTGTTTTTTTAACACCACAACCAGCTAGTATCATTTTAAATGCAGTTACTACTATTTTTTGTGAACTGCGTACTTTTAGTTGTTTATTAAACTTGCCAATAATAAATTCAATAAACAGTAGTGGAATACTTAAGATAAAAAATATGAGTAAAAATACACCGACAAATAATGTTTTCATGTAAATCCCTATCCCTTTCGTACAACTTTTTTCATTTGCTTACATACATAAGAATATTGAATACTTACAGATTTGTCTGAACGATACCAATAAAATAAGAGTATGTAAGCATAATCTAATATACTCACAATACTCTTATTATATCATAAAATTATTATATTAACCACATCAAACCAAGAACTAAGTCATCCTCAATGATAATTGGTTCAGAACTTTGTGTCGTTGCATCCTCGTTTTTAGAAGAGGTATCCCCTTCCGAAGAACCTTCATCATTGGTTAGTTCACCAGAGCCAGTGTGATTGTTTTCCGTTGAATTGCTATCATCCGTTTCACTGGAATCAGAATCAGTTACGTGATCCGTATTGGAAGAGTTGTCACTGGAGTCATTTGGTTTGGTTGGATCTGAATTGATATTCTGATCCGATGAAGGATTTTTATCATTAGAGGTCTCTTTGTCGGAGGTATCCTTATCATTCGACGGATTTTTTGACGGATCCTTATCCTTTGACGGATTCTTGTCCTTTGAAGGATTCTTATCTTTTGAAGTATCCTTGTCCTTTGAAGTATCCTTGTCCTTTGAAGTATCCTTATCCTTTGAAGTATCCTTGTCTTTCAAACTATCTTTTTCACCAGAATTTTGTGTATCTTTACTTGTAGTTTCGTTGTTAGTCGTTTCCTCTTTGTTTGAATCGGAAGAGTTTTCTGGGTTAGGAAGTTCATTGATAATATCATCTGGATTATCTACATCAATGGCATTATCATAACTTGTATCATCATCGTCTGTTTTAACAGGTGGTTCATAAGAATAATATTCTTCTAATGTTAAGTCGTTTTCATACAGATATGTAGCAAGTTCGACGCCAAGATAACGAATGTGCCACGGTTCATATGCATAACCTGTTATATCTGCTTTCTCTTGTGGGTAACGGATAATAAAACCGTATTCATGACCGTGTTTGGCAAGCCATTTCCCTTCCTCCGTATTACCGAAGGATTCACTAAGTCGATTTCCAATTGATGATGCAGATACATCAATGGACAATCCTGTTTGGTGCTCACTAAATCCTGGTTTTGCAGAATACCGGTTAGTATAATCTTCACCTTTGGTTCTTAAATTGCGGTTATAGATTGCATGTTGTCTTTCGTAGGAACGGTAACCAGATACACCACAGATCGTATAGCCATCATCTAAAGCTGCTGAGAATAATTTTTCAAGTGCAATAGCTGCTTCTTTACGAAGCATTCTTTTTTCGTCAGCATAATCAAAACTGAAAGTTACATTTGGTTCTGTTAGATCAGAAGGAACATAGTCTTCTGGTAAAGAATATTCTTTGTTGACAAACACACCAATACTTTCTGGATTGGTATCTAATGGAGCATTGGCAACCACATGGAGAGTTGCAGAACCGTCTGTGTCATGTGCAAGAGCTTGAACGGAATTAGTGCTCTTCGTGTTCTCTTTCTCAGCTGTTTCATCCTCATTATAATAGTATTCATAATCCTTAGTGTGATCCTTGGATTTTGACATAGAAGTAATTGATGAATAAACAATCACGGAAAGAAGTAATACGGATCCTGCAACAACTAGTATTTTCTTACGCATAGTATCAGCCTTTCCAATCGTCGACATACACCGACGTATATATTGAGAATGAATTGTGTAACCAATTTTTATTATAGCATAATTAATCGAAATTTCTAGATAAACGAAAAAAATTAAGAAAATAATAAGAAAAGAGACTGCAAAAGAGATCGAATATAGAATCGAACACTTGGGAGTCTCTTAATAATCTAGTCTTTATGCACTATTAATCAGATTAGTGGCTATGGTTTCTAGAATTGTAATTGTCTAATAATTGGTTCTTTAAGTGCCATAATTCATTGGATAAATCCACATAGACACGATGTGGATTAACAAGACGTCTTGTCTCATCCCATAATGTGGCCAACTCTTTTTGACAATAATCACGGATTTCCATAACCTTTGGTGATTCATATACGCATTTACCATCAATAAAGATCGGAACAAGTAATTCACGTAGTGTGTATTCACCTGCATCCAAATACGTCTTTTTCCAAGTGGAAATTGGGTCAAAGAGCATTAATGGATTTTCTTCTGAAAAATGTTCATCGACTAAGGCAATCAAATCTGCTTTTAGTTTCCCATTTTCTTTTTCGTACACACGATATACGGTTTTGTTTCCTGGGTTAGTAATCTTCCATTCATTTTCTGATAATTTAATCTTTGGAATAAACTTTCCATTTTTCTTAATAGCAGCTAGTTTATAAACACCGCCGAAAGCAGGGCAATCCTTACTTGTAATTAGATTCGTACCAACTCCCCAAGAAGTGATTGCAGCACCTTGTGTTTTCAAGGAGTCTATCAAATATTCATCTAAATCACTGGATGCACAAATTACTGCATCATGGTAGCCAGCATGATCAAGCATCTTACGAGCTTTCTTAGATAGATAGGCAAGATCTCCACTGTCAAGACGAATTCCATATTTTACAGGCATCTTATTCGCTGCCTTGAGTTCATCGAATACTTTAATTGCATTTGGTACACCACTACGAAGCGTATCATACGTATCAACTAATAAAGTTGCATTGTTTGGATAAAGTTCTGCATATTTACGAAAAGCAGTAAGTTCATCTTCAAAACTCATAATCCAACTATGTGCATGTGTACCTAATGCCGGAATATCGAATTCTTTCGCACTAAGAACATTGCTTGTACCAATACAACCACCAATTACAGCAGCACGAGCACCTAACGTACCAGCATCTGGTCCCTGTGCACGGCGCAGACCAAATTCCATGATTCCATCACCATCAGCGGCAAAGACAACACGAGAAGCTTTGGTAGCGATTAAACTTTGGTGATTGATGATATTGAGAAGAGCGGTTTCTATTAATTGTGCTTCCATAATTGGTGCAATGACCTTAACCAATGGTTCCATAGGAAATACAACGGTTCCTTCCTCCATTGCATAGATACTACCAGTAAACTTGAAGTTTGCCAAATATTCAAGAAAATCTTCATCAAATATGCTTAAAGAACGGAGATAAGAGATATCTTCTTCACTAAAATGTAAATTCTTAATATAGTCGATTACTTGCTCTAATCCAGCAGCGATTGCATAACCACTACCAGAAGGGTTTGTTCTATAAAAAGCATCAAATATAACGGTTTCATTCGTTTTATTCTTAAAATAGCCTTGCATCATTGTTAATTCATAAAAATCGGTTAATAAAGTTAAGTTTTGTTTTCCCATGTCCTTACTCCTTTGTTATTTCGGAATTCCTAATGAGTTGTGATGATTGGAGAATACGTTTGCGCCCAGCGCAAAAATGTATCTTCTATATTATAGCACTTTTAATTAAATGTACAATACTTACAGAGACAAAATTATGCAGATACACGCATTGCGATTGTTTCAGGTATGTGGGAGTTACATTACAATGAAAAACATTCTGTAAATCAGTAAGAGTAATGAAATTAATAACAAAATATAAGAATAGTATAGCAAATAAATGGAATTTTATAGTAATATAGTAAGAGAAGGCTGGAGTAGGAAAGGAAAAAGACATGGGTACATATAGCAATGAAAAACCAAGTAAACTAAGTAAACTAAGTAAACCAAGGAAAACAAGAAAAGCAGGCTGGATCATGTTAACCATGCTAAGTCTTATACTTAGCGGAGTGTGTGGCTGTAGTAGAGCAAAAATCGTTCAGGAAGGGCAAATGGATGAGGCTGTATCAAGTGAATTAGAAGAGTCAAAACAAACAGAACTAGAAGTTGAAGAGACAGATAAAGATAAGACCGTGACAACGGGGGAAGAGCAGACAGAAGAAACCATAGCATCGGCAGAAACGCCAGAAGAAAAAACGACAAATACAAAAGATGAGGTTGATCAAAAGGAGAAAACGGGAGAAACGAAAGAATCTACAGGAGCAAAGATACCATATAGCAAGTTGGAAAACTGTATCTATATATGGGAAGATGAAGAGCAGAAGGAACTCTTACAAGGATATGTTTCCTTGGTGAATAATGAGGAATCAAAAAACTATAAGTATAAGAATAGTGATTTAGTTATCCTTGAAGCAAAAAGCAGCTATCCAAGTATAGAGGATCAAAACAATGGGAAATTACAAAAAGCTTTAGAGGATGAGAATAAGAGACAGAAGGAAAAATTTGAAAAACAGGTAGCAGAAGCCCTTGAATGGGCAGAAAGTAATGTGCAGGGTATTGATAGTACGAACCAGGAGTTAAACCCAATTGGTCCTTATACATTTGATCTTTCCTGGCAAGTAATTCGCAATGATGATAAGATGCTTACCATCGTATATTCGTTATATTCCTATGCAGGAGGGGCACATCCTAATTTGTTTAAATCGGTTGTATCCTTTCGAACTGACACAGGAGAGAGGATAGAAGTAAAGAGTATCACTGATGATGCGAAAACAGTCAAGAAGATCATCGTGCAGGAATTAATTACATTTGTAGAAGAAAACAAATGTGAGCCATATTTGTTTGGGAATGAGGTATACAAAGAAGTATTTGAACAATGGGATACCAATTGGTGGGTACAAAATGGAATCCTTTTTGTAGGTTTTAATACATATGATATCGCTCCTTATGTGGCAGGACCATTGGTGATTCCTGTTTCTTTATCAAAAATAGAAACCTATTTGAACCCATATGGGAAGTCATTACAAGAATAAGATGTACGTAATTTATTTGTAGTATACTTACCCGGAATTATACATACAATGAGGTGAGATCGTTCTGAATAGTGGTAGTATGATTGCAACATATAGGAACGAGTGAAAGTGTAAAGCGATACATATAATAAAAAAAGTTCGATAAGATTGTTAGGGATCTTATCGAACTTTTTTATATAATTGGAAGTCGATCTCGGAGAGGAAGGTAATTAGCCTAAAGTAATTGTAACATTATATTCTTGTTTTCCGTCAACGAATGGAATCATATTGCCAGACATTTCTTGTCCGTCAACAACTAACTTAGCAACACCTTTTTGTACACCATTAGGATTTTCAACAGTGATGTTGTAAGTTGCACCACGGAAGATACGAGTTGCTTTGAATCCAGGCATTGTACTTGGAATACAAGGGTCTACGATTAAACCATCGAATTCTGGACGAATACCAATAATGTATTGTGATACATTAACGAATGTCCAAGCTGCAGTACCAGTTAACCAGCTATTCTTTGCTTCTCCATGACGAGGAGCGTCAGCACCAGCAACCATCTGTGAGTATACATAAGGTTCTGTACGATGGATTTCGCTGATCTCTTCCACATAAGCTGGACAAGTCTTTTTATAGATTTCAAATGCACGATCACCATGACCAATAACTGTTTCAGCAATAGAAACCCAAGGATTGTTGTGACAGAAGATACCAGCATTTTCTTTATATCCAGGTGGGTATGAAGATACTTCACCAAGATTTAGATAATAGTCGGAGAAAGCAGGTTGTTGCAACATAACACCGTATTTGGTATCCAGTCTTTCTTTTACAGAGTTCAATGCTTTTTCGGCAAGACCTTCTTTTACACCGATGCCTGCAAGTACACAGAAACCTTGTGGCTCGATAAAGATCTGCCCTTCTTTACATTCTTTTGAACCGACTTTTTCACTATATGCATCATAAGCACGAAGGAACCATTCGCCATCCCAACCACTTTCTAATATCGTGTCATACATCTTATCAACAGCTGCATTTACACGATCTGCTTCTGCTTGGTTGCCAGTTCTCTTACATAATTCTGCATATTCTCTACCATATTTTACGAACATACCAGCGATAAATACGGATTCGGCTTTTCCGCTTTCAAAGTTTGAACATGTTTGGAAAGACTCACCTGGAGTTTTGGAGAAACAGTTCAGATTTAAGCAGTCATTCCAGTCAGCTCTACCAATCAATGGTAAACCGTGTGGTCCTAAATGCGTATTAGTATAATCGAAGGAACGTTTTAAATGTTCCATTAATGTCTGTGCTTTGCTTTCATCATTATCAAAAGGTACGGATTCTTTTAAGATATCGAAATCGCCGGTTTCTTTGATGTATGCAGATACACAAGCAACTAACCAAAGTGGGTCATCATTGAAACCACTACCGATATCCATGTTACCTTTTTTCGTTAATGGTTGGTATTGATGATATGCACTACCATCTTCAAATTGTGTAGATGCAATATCAATGATTCTTTCACGAGCACGATCTGGAATCAAATGTACGAAACCAAGTAAGTCTTGACAAGAATCACGGAATCCCATTCCACGTCCAGTTCCGGATTCATAATAAGAAGCAGAACGAGACATGTTAAATGTAACCATACATTGATATTGGTTCCAAGTGTTGATCATTCTTGTTAATTTGTCATCACTTGTTTCTACCGTATATTTTGATAAAAGATTTTTCCAGTGATTTTTTAGTTCAGTAAGAGCAGTTTCTACTTGCTCATTTGTTTGGAACTTCGCTAACATTTCTTTTGCAGGAGCTTTGTTGATTACGCCAGGAGCTTCCCACTTTTGATCTTCTTCATTTTCAATGTATCCAAGAAGGAAGACATAGGTCTTTTCTTCACCAGGTTGTAGGGTAAGATTAATGTTATGAGAACCAATTGGAGCCCATCCACTTGCTTTGCTGTTTGTAGATTTTCCTTGTTCTACAACGATTGGACGATCTACACCACGATATGCACCAAGGAAGGAATCACGATCTGTATCATATCCATCAACTGGAGTGTTTACTGCGTAAACAGCATAGTGATTTCTTCTTTCTCTGTATTCTGTCTTATGATAAATTGCAGATTCTTCAATTTCAACTTCTCCAATACTGAAGTTTCTTTGGAAGTTTGTCATATCATCTACAGCATTCCATAAACAGAATTCTATGTATGAGAACAAAGAGATTTCCTTTTGTTCCTTACCAGTATTCTTTAATGTTAAACGATTAATTTCACAGTTTGTTTGAAGAGGTACGAAAGCAGTTAACTCCGCTTGTAACGCATTCTTCTTTGATGTGAAAACAGTATATCCAAGACCATGACGACAGCTGTATTCATCAAGTTCTGTTTGTGTTGGTTGCCATCCTGGATTCCAAACGGTATTTCCATCTTTAATGTAGTAATAACGTCCATTCGTATCAGCAGGAATATTATTATAGCGATAACGAGTTAAACGTAATAGTTTTGCATCTTTGTAAAAACTGTAACCACCACATGTGTTGGAAATTAGTGAGAAGAAGTTCTCACAACCTAAATAGTTGATCCATGGAAGTGGTGTAGTTGGTGAAGTAATAACATATTCTTGTTTTGCATCATCAAAAAAACCAAATTTCATCTTATTCATTCTCCAATCTTTATTGAAATATAGTCTATACCATCCTTATGTTTTTAAGAATACATAGCATGGTATAAGAAACTTTTGCTATGAAAACGATTAAGTTAAGTGAAAAAACACGTTTCTTATACAAATTAGTATATATTACAAACGAAATAAAAGCAATAACCAACCC
This sequence comes from Anaerosporobacter faecicola, assembly GCF_012070565.1. Taxonomy (GTDB): domain Bacteria; phylum Bacillota; class Clostridia; order Lachnospirales; family Lachnospiraceae; genus Anaerosporobacter; species Anaerosporobacter faecicola. The sequence continues at coordinate 135,644 of NZ_JAAQRO010000022.1, read as the reverse complement.
AATATTTGTTGAATATACACAATAAACGAGCAAATATCTATGCAATATCACAATGTTGAAAAAATATTTGTTTTTTCTTTCAGTCCAAAGGAAAAAGAAAAAAATTAGTAAAAGGATTTCGTAAATGAAAATTTATGTCAAATAAAAACGAATAAGGAAGATTTAATAAGAAGATTATATTGTCAAATAATTATCATTATACAGGAAAATATCAATAATTATATGAATAATCGGAATATTTATGCAGAGTGCATAAATTTATTAAAAAATAGCAGAATTGTTATTGTTTTCATTGAAAACCTATGGTATAGTTAATTACGAAAACGTTTACGATATGGCTACGCGAGTAGACTCTTGAACATATATCATTTACTAGAATAATCGAGCATTAGGCTTTGCGTATTCATAAAATATGTTGTATAATGTCAAAAGTATAGTAAATATTGGGGGATATTGGTATGGTTTCAATGAAGGATATTGCATTAAAGTGTAGCGTGTCTGTAGCAACAGTAAGCAAAGCTTTGAATGACCATAGTGACATTAGTCAAGAAAAAAAGAGAATAATAAAAGAAACAGCAAAAGAAATGGGGTATTTTCCGAATTCTGCAGCACGTGCATTAAAAACCAACCGTACGTATAATATTGGTGTCCTTTTCGTTGATGATGCCAATAGTGGTCTGACTCATGAATATTTTGCAAGTGTTTTGGAAGGATTTAAAGTAGAAGCGGAAAAAAACGGGTATGACATAACATTTATCAATCATCGCATCGGAGTTCGTACTATGTCATATTATGAACATTGTATGTATCGTGGTGTTGATGGTGTCGTAATCGCTTGCGTTAATTTCAACGATCCTGAAATCTTGGAATTGATCAAGAGTGATCTTCCAGTTGTAACCATTGACCATATCTTTAATAACCGAATTGCTGTAATTTCTGATAATGTGAAAGGCATTCATGACTTAATCGAATATGTATATCAGGCAGGACATCGAAAGATTGCCTATATCCATGGTGCTGATTCTGCGGTTACATCAGATCGTTTGGCTAGTTTTTACCGTACATTAGAAGAATATGATATTGAAGTTCCAGATGAATATATTAAGGAAGCGGCTTATCATGATACAAAGAAAGCAGAACAATGTACGAGAGAACTGCTCCAATTGAAAAACAGACCTACATGTATCTTATATCCAGATGATTTTGCTTGTATTGGAGGAATCAATGTGATAAAAGCATTGGGATATCGAATTCCAGAAGATATATCGGTTGTAGGATACGATGGTATAACTGTATCGGAAGTTTTAGAGCCAAAATTAACGACCTTAAAACAGGATACGACTACATTAGGAAGAGAAGCTGCCAATCACTTAGTTGATCTGATTGAGAAACCTAGGACAACCTTGATTGAACGGGTTGTGGTTCCTGGTAAAATCCAAGTTGGAAAATCAGTAAGGCAGATTACTCCAGTATAGGGAATACTAGAGGAAAACAAAAGACAACAAAACATAAAACACAAAAGAAAATAAATTAAATAAATAAATATATAAAACAAAAGACAATCTTCAGAAGCCTGGTAAGAGTTGAAGGTAATACTTAACGGGCGAACAAGAGAAGATTGTCTTTTTTGTTAGACTTTTGTCATTTGAATCAGGAATAGAGAGGATCCATGAACAAATATTCATGAACAGATGCACAGATTAAGAAAAATATATGAAAATACTAGAAAATATAAGAAAGTAAATAAGTATAATTATATAAGGATAAAACTGGAAAGATGCATTGCTGGTAATTTTGCAATTGATTATTTCAACAAATATTTACGAAATTTTTATTTAAAATAAAGTATGCTTCCTTGACATTTGCATAACTACATGTTATACTTCACAAGAACGAAATGTGGTAGTTAGGCAAATTGCCTAAAGATGGTATTAGGATTGGTTGTTTATTTCGTTGTACGTAATTGAATCTTATATTTATATTGATAATAGAATGATGGAAAGGGCAAAAGTAATTGCTGATTCACTTTTGTGCAAGCACAACGGAAATGCGTTTATACCGTTGCATCATAGAATTATGAAATAGGAATGCTTGATTGGTTTGAATCCTATAACATAAGCAATCTCTAGATATTAAGTAATGGCTTGTTCCCAAATCAAAGAAATATAGGGAATAACTACTTAAATATAAGAGTGATAAAATAGTTACAGATCAGAAATAATATAAATGCGATGCTTCACTTAATTAAGGTAGCTCTTAGTCCCAGGTTGTAAGGTCTAAGGGTTTTTTTGTGGAAATCTACTTCGACGCTGATTCTTATACACGAGTAAGAACAGAAAGGATTAATATAGAATATGGAAACAGTAAGATTTGAAGAGTTAAATTTATCGGCACCTCTACTTCGAGGAATCGTTGAAATGGGATTTGAGCAGGCAAGTCCAATACAGGCAAAAGCGATACCTGCAGTTTTAGAAGGCGGAGATATCATCGGTCAAGCGCAGACTGGTACTGGTAAGACCGCTGCATTCGGAATTCCACTATTGGAATCCGTTGACCCAAAGAACAAACATCTACAAGCGGTTGTTCTTTGCCCAACAAGAGAATTGGCAATCCAGGTTGCTGATGAAATTCGTAAATTATCAAAATTCCTTCATGGAATTAAAGTATTACCAATCTATGGTGGACAGGATATTACAAAACAGATTCGTTCTTTAAAAGCGGGTACACAGGTTGTGATTGGTACTCCTGGTCGTGTAATGGATCATATGAGAAGAAAAACTGTTAAGTTCAATGAAGTTAAGATGATCGTTCTTGATGAAGCAGATGAGATGTTAAACATGGGATTCCGTGAAGACATTGAAACAATCTTGAAGGAGATGCCAGAAGAACGTCAAACCGTATTATTCTCTGCGACAATGCCAAAGCCAATTATGGATATCGCTCGTATGTATCAAAAAGATGCGAAAATCATTAAGGTAGTGAAGAAGGAATTAACAGTACCAAAGATTGAGCAATATTATTATGAAGTAAAACCAAAGAGTAAAGACGAGGCACTTTCTAGACTTCTTGATATGTATGATCCAAAACTTTCACTTGTATTCTGTAATACAAAGAAAAAAGTTGATGAATTAGTTACTGCATTAAAGGGAAGAGGATATTTTGCAGAAGGTCTTCATGGAGACTTGAAACAACAACAAAGAGATCGTGTAATGAATGGTTTCCGTAATGGGAAGACAGAAATCTTAGTAGCAACAGATGTAGCTGCAAGAGGTATTGACGTAGATGACGTAGAAGCTGTATTCAATTACGATGTGCCACAGGATGATGAATTCTATGTTCATCGTATCGGTAGAACAGGTCGTGCAGGAAGAACAGGTAAAGCCTTTACCTTTGTTGTAGGTAAAGAGGTTTATAAATTAAAAGATATCCAGAGATATTGTAAAACAAAGATAATTTGTCAGCCAATTCCTTCAATTAATGATGTAGCGAACACAAAGGTAGAAAAAATTCTTAACCAAATTGATGAATTAATTAAATCAGAAGATCTGAGCAAGATGGTTGACCTGATTGAAGCAAGAGTAAATGAAGAAGATTACACAACATTAGATGTAGCAGCTGCATTCTTGAAATTAGCAATGGGAGATAGCGAACAAAGTGAAAGCTTAGCGCCTGAAGTTGCTGATTTTGGTGATACTGGTGCAAGAGAAGGAATGGTTCGTCTATTCATCAATATTGGTAAGAAGCAAAATGCAAGACCAGGAGATATTCTTGGAGCGATTGCTGGAGAAACAGGAATGCCTGGTAAATTGATCGGAACCATTGATATGTTCGATAAATATACATTTGTTGAGGTTCCAAATGAATATGCACAGGAAGTCATTCAAGTGATGAAGGATGCAAAAATCAAAGGTAAGAGTATCAATATCGAACCAGCAAACCGTAAATAATTCGGGTAAGATTTTTGCTTATAAAAGCAAAGACTGAATTAATTATAAATATAATCAAAAATCCATATAATACAAGTCCATAGGAGATGTGGCTTGTATTATATGGATTTTTTTCTATACTAGGATTAGGGTGTCAAAAGCCCTTAGTAAAACTTTCTTTCGTTAATTTGCACAAACACTAGCTAATCTCATGTAATACAGGACATAGTTTGATGAGCAACTGTATGAAGTCGTTGGTACTTTGGCTCTGTACTTTAGAGCCTTATGTACCACTACGAACTTCATCCAAGCGAGAGCGTGTTGCGATTGAACTATGTCCTGTATTACATGTTAAACAAACTTAAATTGTGCAAATTGACTGACCTCAAAATAAATAAGGGCTTTTGACACCCGAACCATACTAGGAAAGTCCTCCGACTTTCCTAGTATAGAAACCCTCAGGGGGATGCGCACTCGCACAGACTATAGCAACGTATTAGTACTTAAATTATAGAAATATATTAGCTAAATATTTGTTAAAAAAAACTAAATACTGATTGATGTATGAACAAAAACACGTTACAATAGTAAAAGAATGGTTGTACATCCACGGCGAGTACAATGGATAAGAAAGGAGATAGAAATGGCAATTACATATTTTGATGATAGTAAATCCTTTAAGCTAGATACAGTTAACACTACATATATGATTGCAATTGTAGATGAGGAAAAGTTTATTGGACATGTTTATTACGGAAAAAGAGTAAGTGATCAAAACCTAAACTATTTACTGCGTACGGAGGAGCCCCCTTTTGTACCATCAAAGAATAATCGCGATCGGAGTTCTTTTTATGATTCATTTCCAATGGAGTATGCGACACATGGTATTGGAGATTACAGAGAGTCGGCGATGAAACTTCGTACAGAACAGGGGTATTCAGCAGGAAAACTTTCTTATGTTACGCATACAATTACGAATGGAAAAGAAAAATTACAAGGGTTGCCAGCAACTTTTGGAGATGAAGAGGACTGCATGTCATTAAGCATTATTTGTGAGGAAGAATTCACTGGAATTCAAGTAATCTTACATTATAGTGTTTTTGAAAAAGAAGATGTGATAACGAGAGATGTACAATTGGTCAATAAGACAGGAAAACCGGTATTTGTTGAAAAGGTATTTTCCTGTTGTTTGGATTTTGATGGAAAATATTATGATATGATTACGTTACATGGTTCTTGGGCAAGAGAACGACATATACAGAGAAGAGCTGTTGGGCTTGGGAAGCAGGGGGTTGCTTCTATAAGGGGAGAATCTAGTCATCAAGATCATCCATTTCTAGCACTTTGTTCAAAGGAGGCAACAGAAGATTTCGGTGAAGTGTACGGTCTTAATTTTGTGTACTCGGGAAACTTTCTAGCACAAGCTGAAGAATCTCAGTTCGGTATGACTAGAGTGGTGATGGGAATCCATCCGGAAGAATTTCGTTGGCTATTAAAGGACGGGGATCTGTTCCAGGCTCCGGAAGTCGTAATGACGTACTCTTGTAAGGGAATTGGACAAATGACAAGGAACTTCCATAACATGTATAGGAGACACTTAATTCGTAGTAAATACAAAAATATGGAACGTCCAATTCTTATTAACAATTGGGAGGCAACCTATTTTAATTTTGATAAACAGAAATTAATCGATATAGCAAAAGAAGCATCGAAATTGGGAATTGAAATGCTGGTCATGGATGATGGCTGGTTTGGAAATCGCTACGATGATAACCGTGCATTGGGTGATTGGTTCGTGAATGAGGAAAAAATCGAAGGCGGCTTAAAATCCTTAGTAGATGAAGTAAATGCATTAGGAATGAAGTTTGGAATTTGGTTTGAACCAGAGATGATTTCACCAGAATCCCAGCTTTATAAGGAGCATCCAGACTGGGCAATCCAGATTGAAGGAAAGCCAATTACCTTAAGCCGAAACCAGTATGTGCTGGATATTAGCAGACAAGAGATACGAGATTACATATATGGTTTAGTGAAAAACATCCTATCCAGTGCCAATATAGCCTATGTGAAATGGGATATGAACCGTCAATTAACGAATCTGGGAAGTAAATTTATGAATTGTGAGCAAATGGGTGAAATCAGCCATCGTTATGTACTAGGTGTATATGAAATGATGGAACGATTAACAAAGGATTTCCCAGATCTTTTGTTAGAAAATTGTTCAGGTGGTGGTGCACGGTTTGATGCAGGTATGTTGTACTATAGCCCACAAATCTGGTGCTCTGATAATACCGATGCTATTGAACGATTGGAAATCCAACGGGGAACTTCCATGGTTTATCCACTATCCACAATGGGTGCACACGTAAGTGATTGTCCAAATCATACAACAGGACGGGTCACTCCATTTATGACAAGAGGACACGTTGCACTGGCAGGTACATTTGGTTATGAGTTAGATGTGACGAAGATATCCGAAGAGGATAAAGCATGTATCCCAGAACAGATTGCTTTGTACCATAAGTATGCAAAATTAATCCAAAGTGGGGATTATTATCGCATTGCCAATGTGGCAGAGGAACGCTACTATGATTGCTATGAAGTCGTTGCTGCGGATAAGAGTGAAGCTTTGATCACCTATGTACAAGTCATGAATGTTGCTAATTCTCATAGTAGAAGGATTCGTATCAAAGGACTTGAACAAGATGCTTTATATGAATGGGAAGAGAATGGACTGGTACAGACAGGGGCAGCCTATGAAAATGCGGGAATTCTTATTCCATCATTATGGGGAGATTATCAGTCTATATTAATCCATCTGATTAGAAAATAAACGATTTAGAAAATAGCAAGCCAGATACGTATAGTGACAACGAAGTCGGTTGCATTTTATCGTGTATCTTATTACAATAGAAGGTGTGAAGAAATGGCATATTGTTAGCTAATGAAGTTGGAGTAAGAATACATGGTAGATAAAAAACGATTTGATGAAGTATGTGACTACATAATTCATTCTACAGCTACAAGAGAAGGAATTGGAACATTAAGTGAAAAGACCTTACATGCAGTGCTGAAGAATTACTATGAACCTGATGAAAATTGCCAAGAGATTAAGATTGGAGCAAAAGTTGCGGATATTCTCAATGAGACAGGTGTTATTGAGATACAGACAAAACAGTTTAATAAATTACGTGGAAAATTATCGATTTTCCTTGCTGATTACCCTGTAACGATTGTTTATCCCATTGCTCGTACAAAATGGTTATGTTGGATTGATGAAACAACAGGTGAAATCTCTCCAAAACGTAAATCGCCAAAAAAGGGAAAGGCGCATCAGATCTTTCTTGAATTATATAAGATCAAAGAGTTTTTAACGAATTCCAATCTAGCATTACGCGTGGTACTTGTGGAAGTGGAAGAGTATCGTTATCTTAACGGCTGGAGTAAAGACCGAAAGAAAGGGTCCCATTGTAGTGATCGAATACCAGTTGGACTTGATGAAGAAATTGTCATTGCATGTATAGGCGATTATGGAAAATTCATACCTAAGAACCTAATCGAACCTTTTACAAGTAAAGATTTTGCCAAAGAGGCAAAGATTCCTGTTGGCTTATCGCAGGTGGCACTAAATGTTATGTGTAGTGTTGGTGTAATCCGTTATGTTGGAAAACAGGGAAGACTGAAGCTGTATGATACTTGTGAAGGTGTAGAAAAATGTTATGAGTGAATTATAAAAGAACAATAAGGTTTAGGCTACATAATACGTTTAGAAAGGCGTATTATGTAGCCTTTTTCAGGTCAATTAACATTATTGAAAATGCAGAAGAAGTATGTTGACAAATAACTGATAATAGTGTATATATAACATATAAACAGTTGGGAATATATTTGTAAATTATATTAGAAATTTACGAATAGCATTTTCATGTTGTAAATGAAACGAGGTGAGCATTTGAAAATACTTCAGAATTCAGGAGTTCCCATATACCAGCAGATTGCAGATCAGTTTCAAGAAGACATACTATGTGGTAAGCAGAAGCAAGGAGAATATCTTCCATCAATAAGAGGATTAGCGAAGGATTTGCGAATTAGTGTAATTACTACTATGAAGGCATATGAGGAATTAGAGAAACGAGGATTAATAACAGCAGTACAAGGAAAAGGGTACTACGTGAATGCACAAGATAAAGAAATGCTACGAGAGCAGCATCTTAGAAAGATGGAGGAATATCTAATGAATGCAATAACTGCTGCAAGAGTAGCAGGAGTAACGAATAGCGAACTTATCCATATGATGGAACTATTATTAGAAGAAAGGTAGGAAAATTGAGGTTATGGATCATGAACAGGTTATATCAATTAGCAAACTGAACAAGAAGTTTAAGGACTTTGAATTAAATATTCCAGAATTAAACATACCCAAGGGGTTTGCTACGGCATTAATTGGAGAAAATGGAGCTGGAAAGAGTACACTACTTAATATACTAGCGGGAATTCGATGTGATTATACAGGAAAGATTACATATTTTGATGGAGCAGATACCGAAAAAGAGATTCGAGAAAAAATAGGTTATACGGGACCTGGTAATTATTTTATACCTCATTGGACGAGTTTGCAGGTCGCCAAAGCAAGCAGTTTACTCTTTGATCACTTTCATAAGGATCGATTTGACCGTTTGTGTAAAGAACTGGATATATTTAAAACCGCAAAGAGTAAGAAAGGGGTCAGTAAGCTGTCAGATGGAATGAGAATGAAGCTTATGCTAGCAACGGTATTCGCAAGAGATACGGACCTGCTTTTGCTTGATGAACCGGCATCACCTCTGGACCCATTAATGAGAGACAAACTATGTAGTATGATGCGAGAATATCTCGACCAAGGAAATGGAGAAAAAAGTGTTTTTTTCTCAACACATAATATAGCTGATATGGAAAACGTTACAGATTACGCAATTATCATGGAACAAGGAATGGTTGTAGAACAAGGGTATGTGGAGGAACTAAAGGAGAAATATATACTTGTTAAAGGAGAAGCAGCAGACTATGAGAAAGTAAAACATAGTATGTACTCCATACAAAAGAATTCGTATGGGTTTACTGGTCTGTGTTTATCGGAAAAACTGGATGAACTTGCGGGAATTGATGTTGTTACAGAAATTCCAACGCTATCACAAATATGTGTTTCTGTAATGAAACAGTATACAGTACTACATGCATAGAGGAGGCAAATAGAATGAAACAGTATAGCAAGAGTTACCATGTGTTTCTTCCCTCTTCACAGCCAATCGCTCTTTTGACATTTTACATTCTGTATCCACTTGGCGTATTATGCTTTACATATTTTTTAAGATGTTTGACGATGTTTTCCTTCATCTGTTTTGGAGCTACAGGGGCTATGTTGATTATTGTGGAGGGCCTATTCGATTATATTGCGTTTGCAGGAATACAATCGAGAAAAGATAATAATCTGGAGTATATCAAAACGTCAGCAAAAGGAAAGCAAATTATTTGCCAAGGTATGAAAATGGCTGCATGGAAGAGAATACTTACAATCGGAGTTGTTGTTAGTATTTCCTTGTTTATATCTAATATTGGTGCAACGAAGAAAGAAGAAGTGCCATACTATATGATTTTTCGAATAATTATTCTGGTTTGTTTGACTGTACAGGCGGCATCTTGCATTACAAGATATTTTTCAAATATTTATTTATGTATTGGAGTGAATTATGTTTTACTAACTCTATACTCAATTGTGGGATTTGCAACTTGGAATATGCATTATGATGTATGGGTGTATATAATTCTCATAGGAGTACTTGTGGGATTATTGGTCCTTAACCAGAAGCTATCAATGAAGGGAGTGGAAGCTAGTTACTATGATCAATCGAATTAAGACAGAATTGAAATTGTTAAGATACTCGTATCAATTTGGTTTGTTTTCCGTATTGGGAATTTTTATGTTTGTAATGGGCTGGCTTTTTCTGATATTTGATGAAGAAGGGTATCGATTAGGAATATTCTATATATTGATGTCAGCAATGTTTACTGTTCAGGAGGCGCATATTCTAGAGGCTTCTACACTAATCGCATCATCGCCAAAGAAGAAAGAGCTTGTAGTAAATCTACCAAACAAGGTATCTGCATTCTTTACTATAGTAAATTACATTCTATATGTGATTCTAACATACTATAAGCAAAATGGATCAGAAGCATATGAGATTCTCTGTTCGAGACGACTTCTTCTATATGCAGTAGAAGCTTGTATATTCTTACTATATATGGGTACCGCTTTTAAGCGGTTTGTTGAAAGTACGATTGCATTCACCATAGCCTTTTTTGCAATGTATTTACTAGGAGATATTGTTGTGAAGAATATCAATCTAAGCTTTCATCACGGTATTATCGTTTCCTCCCTTATGATTTTAGTTGGAATTTTACTATCGAACCTATGCAGAAAGTTATTATACAGACTTCCTCTACAAAAAATAAGTGTTGGAAAACAACTAAGAAAATATATGTAACTTTCCGTTGCATTCCAACACGATACCATGAACGATTCATGATGTAAGGGGAGGTGTGAAATCACCGTCTCCCTTGCATCATTTCATTACTTCAAATACCCCTTTTAATGCAGGATATAATTGAACGAATTTCTTATATTGCTCCTCATAAGCAGCCACAAGTGTAGAATCTGGTTCTACAGAATCAATGACTTGAATTAATTTGCTTGTTGCTTCTTCTACGGTAGCATATTCTTTACAACCAACACAAGCAAGGATTGCAGCACCAAAAGCAGGACCTTCTTCACTGTTAATGGTATCAACAGTAACGTTCATTACATTTGCAATAATCTTTTTCCATAATGGACTCTTCGCACCACCACCATTTATACGAGTACGTTCAATCTTAACGCCAAGAGAACGGGCAATATCAAGGCAGTCTCTTAAAGAGTAAGCAACACCTTCAAGAACAGCCTGGGTCATATCTTCACGAGTGGTATTCATTGTCATACCAATGAAAGTACCTCTTGCATCTGGATTGTTATGTGGAGTTCTTTCTCCCATAAGGTATGGTAAGAAGAATACATTATTCTTACCTAATTCGGTAATCCCTTTTTGTTCTGTAGCGTAATCTTTTGTACCTATGATTTCATCCATCCACCATTTATTAGAAGCAGCAGCACTTAAAGTTACGCCCATTAAATGATACTTATGGTCAGCATGAGCAAAAGCATGTAATGCATTATGCTCGTCTACAGCAAAACTCTTGCTGGCAATGAATACAACACCAGATGTACCAAGTGAGATGTTACACATACCATCACCAACAGTTCCTGTACCAACTGCTGCAACAGCCTGATCGCCACCACCCATAATTACATGAACGTTGTTTGAAAATCCTAAATCATTGGCAACGGATTCTTTCACGGTACCAATCACGTCAGAACTTTCATGAACGGAAGCTAATTGATCTTCTGAAATACCTAGAATTTGAATCATTTCTTTTGACCAGCATTTGTTCTTAACATCTAGAAGTAACATACCAGAAGCATCGGATACATCAGTACAGTGGTTTCCTGTTAGACGGTAAGCCAAGTAATCTTTTGGAAGCATGATTTTTTTAATCTTATTAAAATTATCTGGTTCATTGTTCTTTACCCAAAGAATCTTTGGTGCTGTGAAACCAGTAAGAGCAATATTTGCAGTATATTGTGATAATTTTTCACGTCCGATTTCGTTGTTTAGATAATCACATTCTTTTTGTGTACGTCCATCATTCCATAAGATTGCGGGACGGATTACTTGGTCTTTTTCATCAAGTAGAACTAAACCATGCATTTGTCCACTAAAGCTTAAACCATTGATCTGTGTACGATCACAATCGGAGGTTAACTCCTTTAATCCCGCAATAGTGGCATTGTACCAATCTTCAGGGTTTTGTTCAGACCATCCAGTGTGTGGAAAGAAAATGGGGTACTCTTTGGAAACAATTTTTTTAATATCTCCTAATGCATCCATTAATAAAAGTTTTACAGCAGATGTTCCTAAATCGATACCGATGTATAACATGTAATTACCTCGCCCTTTCTATGTACTTATTTAAAGTTTGTTCACTCATTAAACTATATACTTAACATACTATAAAAGTGCCTACTTGTCAATGAATAAAGGCTAAGGTAGGTGGAGTTAGCAGAAAATAGGTTTGAAGCATAAAATAAAAGACCATCGTAAGGAAGTTGGTCTGTGAATGATAATGAAACTGAATCATTCACGCTTGGGGACTTCCTTTGCGATGGTCTTTTTCTGTATAAGTTAAGGGGGGGAGGAGTTAATTTCTTTTGCTTATTATTTATTTACCGAAGTATCTATTTAATAAACCTTCGAAAGCTTTTCCATGTCTTGCTTCATCTCTAGCCATTTCATGAACTGTATCATGGATTGCATCAAGGTTAGCAGCTTTTGCACGTTTTGCAAGATCAAACTTTCCGCTTGTTGCGCCATTTTCAGCAGCTACTCTAAGCTCAAGATTTTTCTTAGTACTATCAGTGATTACTTCACCTAATAATTCAGCAAATTTAGCTGCATGTTCTGCTTCTTCAAAAGCAGCTCTTTCATAGTAAAGACCGATTTCTGGATATCCTTCTCTATGTGCTACACGAGCCATTGCTAAATACATACCAACTTCTGTACATTCACCTGAGAAGTTATCTCTTAAGTCTTTTAAGATATCTTCACTAACGCCTTGTGCTACACCTACAACATGCTCAGCTGCCCAAGTCATACCTTCACCTTGTTCAGTGAACTTTTCAGCTCCTGCATTACAGATTGGACATTTTTCTGGAGCACTATCTCCTTCATGTACATAACCACAGATTTGACATACAAATTTACTCATAATCATTTCTCCTTTTCATTTTTAATAATTTTATTTATGTGTTTTGTTTTGTTGAAATTAAAAAACAGTAATCGTTACTGATATCATTATAATACATGAGTTGAAATCATTTGTCAATAGATATTTGAAAATAATTATCAAAAAGAGCATAATCGTTATTGGAGCTATATATGTTAAATGATATAAGTTGGAATACCACTGTATCCCCCGTTTGTATTTCCAATATGTATGAAGTACATGCATATCTGCTGCGTATTATCTTGGAAGACATGTTCGTCACATGGAGATACCTACTTCTTATAACAAATAAAAAACGACAGTCCAATAGGAACCTTATCGAAAGAGTACTATTGTAAAGTCGTTTAAGTTATTACATCAATTTTGTAGTTTACAGTCTTCGCAGAGCCCGTAGAAGTACACGGTATGTCCGTCTATCTGTCCAGGGAAACTGGCACTTGCTATGGTGTTGATGTGATCAATGGATTCCATACGTAGATCCAGCACGCTTCCACAGTGTTTACATAAAAAGTGATAATGTGGGTGTACGTTACCATCAAAATGATCACTCCCGTCACCACAGGATATCTTAAGGATTTCACCTTGTTCAGCAAGTAGATTCAGATTACGGTATACAGTACCAAGACTAATGTTCGGATATTCTTTTTTGATATTCAAATATACCGTATCTGCTGTAGGATGACAGGTTGTACTGGCTAAATATTCTTTAATTGCTTCTCGTTGTCTGCTAAATTTTTGTGTTGCCATTGTAATCATTCTCCTTTCGCATATTATCTTTGGTAATAGAAAAAACATTCATTTGGTATTTCAAATTTAGTATCTGTTTTATAGAAAGTTTTAACATGGTTACCTGATCCTATTCACTAAATAATAGTAATTGTTATTATTATAAATTCTTTTGTTAATAATGTCAAGAATTCGCTAAGGTGAGAAAATAAAAAACAAGACAATTAATAGAACAAGTATTATAATATGATGTAAGAGTCAAAAGGATTATATTATATAGAACAGCTATTAGAAACTTTTGTAGAACAAGGAGGCATTAATGGATAAGAAAGTAAAGCCTGCACAAGTTTTTTTATCAACCTTTGTTCTTGTTGGAATTTTTAGTGTATTATCTTTATTGCTATACAATAAATCAGGTGAAAATCTCAATAAGTATGTGTTGCATTATTTTAATACAAAATGGATCTATGTAGATCAATTAGAGCAGGAGAGGGAAATTGAGTTACCTGTGCAATTGGAATGTCGCCCCAATGCAATTGTTACAATTAAGAATACGTTACCTTATGCTGATCTTGAAGATTACAGCGTGTGCTTTCGTAGCAAACAACAATTTGTTAGGGTACTGATCGATGATCATGAAGTATATTGTTATGGCTATTCAGAAAAACGCTTTACCAAAGCTCCTGCAAGTGCATGGCAGATGATACGGGTAAGAAAAGAAGACCAAGGGAAAACAATAACGATTCAAATGGAAAGTCCATATGAAAAATATTCTGGTTTAATTGATGAGGTGGTATACGGAGGCAAGTACGATTACCAAGCATACATAATAAAAAAATACACGCCGGCATTTATTGTATCCTGCGTCATTTTATCATTAGGAGCCTTTATTTTACTTGTATCCCTTTTATCAATTACATTCAGAAATGAATTTCGAGCCTTGTTCTATATTAGTATGTGTACCATAACAATTGGAATATGGTCATTAGGAGAAAGTAAGATTACGCAATTTATGTACGATGACTTGGATTTTATGTTAGCATTGACCTTAATTGCATTACTTGTTACACCATTTCCCTACTTATTATATATGAAAGAATTAGTGGAGAAGAAACATCGGAATTATTTGAATATATTGTTGATTATATGGACGATTAATTTTGCCAGATGTATTACTTTTGCATTGCTTCAGTGGAAAGATCTGATCGAAACACTGGACAGTGTACTTATTTTAATCGTCATCTCGTTGGTGGTGGTGCATGTTATTCTGATCTATGAATATATACACAACCGAAAGCAACATTCCAAGATTTATCCGGCGGCATACTTATCAATGACGGGGATCCTTCTTGCGTTTACTATGTTAGAGATTGGTGCGTACTATCATGATGTGTTCAAGGATTATGGCTTGTTTTTAAGAATTGGGTTGCTTCTCTATATGGCCGTTTTAACGCTTACCGTTGTGGCGAGGTATTTTGATTTGATCACAGAAGCAAATGATTTAAGAGAGCGGTTACTTCATAGCCAGATTACTTTAATGTTAAGCCAGATTCAGCCACATTTTTTGTTTAATACGTTAACGGCAATCCGCACGCTAATAAAGAAAAAACCCGATGAAGCATATAAATTAGTTGGACATTTTGCAAAATATCTTAGAGCAAATCTGAATTCAATTAACAGCCAGGATTTAATTCCATTTGCAGAAGAACTAAATCATATAAAAACCTACGTTAACATTGAATTAGTAAGGTTTAACCACCAGTTCGAAGTAATTTATGATATTGATATTGAAGATTTTAAAGTGCCACCATTGTGCATTCAGCCTATTGTGGAGAATGCAATTAAACATGGGGTATGTAAGATCATAGAAGGGGGAGTCGTTACCATCCGTACAAGGCTGATTGGTGGATCAATTATTGTAGAAGTAATTGATAATGGAATAGGCTTTGATGTTAACGAGTATGAGTCTGATCAAGGGGATGATACGGATAAGAAGAATCCTTCTGTGGGGATTAAGAACATTAAGATGAGATTAACAAAAATCTGTGATGCAACCTTCAAGATTCAGAGTATTAAAGGAAGCGGAACGATTGTAACAGTTGTTTTTCCTAGGAAGATCGTACAGCCATCCATAAAAGAATATAGATAGTAGAGAGTTGTTTCATAACGGAAAGGATAATAGGAGGGATTATGTTGAAAACCATTCTTGTTGATGATGAAATGCTTGTAATGGAACAGTTTGAAATTGAGTGTGAAGAACTAGAGGAAGTTGAGGTTATTGGAAAATTCAATTTACCAAGCAAAGCAATTCAATTTGTACAAGGAAACAGAGTAGATATTGCAATACTGGATATAGAGATGCCAGAAATGAATGGAATCGAATTGGGGAAAAAACTAAGAAGTATACAGCCAGATATTGTATTAATCTATATAACAGGATATGAAAACTATGCGTTAGAGGCGTTTCAGGTATATGCAGCAGCATATATCTTAAAGCCTTTTGATGCAGAAGAAATTATGCATGCAATACAAACTGCAAAATTACTGGTAAAAGGAAAGAAAAAAGATTTTGTGGTGAAGACATTTGGAAGATTCGACCTTTTTGTACAGGACAAGTTAGTTTCCTTTACTAATGCGAAAGCCAAAGAGTTACTTGCAATCTGTGTGGATCGCCAAGGGGGAACGGTGACCATGGAGGAAGCAATCGATAAATTATGGGAAGATCGAGAGTATGATGATAGAGTGAAAAATCTATACCGTAAGACAATTGTCCAATTAACAAGTACGTTAAAACAGGCAGGTGCAGAGGATATCTTTATCAACCAACGAGGGGTATGTTATATTGATAAAGAAAAAATTGAATGTGATTATTATGAGCTTTTAAAAGAGAATTCAGAGGTAATTGTTACTTTTCACGATGAGTACATGTTTGAGTATAGTTGGGCAGAAAAAACATTATTAGAGATCGAAGATTTTTTATATAAAAAAAATATAGAATTCTAATAATAAGTCACGCTTTTGTCACGCAGGAAAGATTATAATGAATTTACAAAATAACAAATACAAAAACTTAATTTGTTATTATAAGTTCATTAAAGTTTATTCCCCGTTTACTTTAATGAAGTTATTCCCTCCCCCCCTCGAAACAGTGTTTCATAATAATAAAAAAGACGTCTTGTGAGAACAAGACGTCTTTTTTATATACTAGGAAAGTCCTTCGACTTTCCTAGTATATAAACCCTCCGTGGGATGCGCACTTACCATTTATTCGAGTATATAGTAGAAAATATTGCTCGTGTTGTCACATATATACAAAACAGTATAAAATATATTACTGAAAATAAAACAAATAACTAATCTATTTACAATGATTGGGATAGTTGGTATAATATATATATTAAACTTGCTTGATAAAAGTTTAACAAAAAAGCATTATGCACAAAATAAAAAACAAATCTTTATTCTTCATAGGGTGGACTAGTTGTTATGACTTCTCGTTTCCAAATGTTACGAAAGATTACAAATGTGTAATTTTATAGGAGGTGTAAGCAACATGGCAATGGATAGTTTGTCAAAGGAGAAGTTCGAGGAATTGGGTACATACATAGATTCGCTCCCTTCTAAAAAAGGAGAATTGATTCGTGTCCTTCATCGAGCGCAAGGAATTTTTGGATACCTTCCAAAGGAAGTTCAGTTCTTTGTTGCTAGAAAGATGGATGTCCCAACATCTAAAGTTTACGGTGTCGTAACGTTCTATTCTTATTTTTCTATGACCCCAAAAGGGGAACACAATATTTCCGTATGTTTAGGTACTGCATGTTACGTAAGAGGTGCAGAGCCAGTATTAGAAGAATTTAAGAAACAGCTAGGTATCTCATGCAATGAAACAACTGCAGACGGTAAGTTTTCATTGAATGCACTACGTTGCGTAGGTGCATGTGGTCTAGCTCCTGTTGTTATGATTGGAGACAAGGTATATGGCAGGGTAACGAAGGATATGGTTAAGGACATATTAGCAGAGTATTAGACTCTAGCAATTGGTAGTTCTTATAATCCGTATACGTAGAGAATAGGACAATCGAGGAGGGTTATGATGGCAAGGATTAATTCATGCGAAGAGCTTTGTAATGTGAAGGCGAAAGCATTAGAACAACAAAAAAATCAAAAAATTACTATTTTAGTTTGTGGTGGTACAGGGTGTAAATCTTCAAACTCGGACATGATCGTTAAGAATCTAAGAGCTGCTTTGGAAGAAGAACATTTAACAGATCGGGTCAATGTTACGATGACCGGTTGTTTTGGATTTTGTGAGAAGGGTCCTATTGTTAAGATCCTTCCAGACAATACATTCTATACAGAAGTGAAACCAGAAGATGCAGCAGAGATTGTAAAACAGCATATCGTGAATAATGAGAAAGTAGAGAAACTGCTTTATAAAGATCAGATTACCAATGAATCGATACCAGACTCCAAGCATATGAGTTTCTATAAGAAACAGATGCGTATCGCTTTAAGAAATTGTGGTTATATCGATCCTGCTGTAATCGAACAATATATTCGTGAAGATGGATATCAGGCATTAGCAAAATGCCTTACCACCTTAACACCAGAGGAAGTTGTTGGAATGGTAAAAGCTTCTGGCTTACGAGGAAGAGGTGGAGCAGGTTTCCCTACTGGTTTGAAATGGGAAATCGCAAGTAAATATGATGCAGACGAGAAGTATGTTGTCTGTAATGCGGATGAAGGAGATCCAGGTGCATTCATGGATCGTTCTATATTAGAAGGAGATCCACATTGTGTTGTTGAAGCAATGGCCATATGTGGATATGCAATTCATGCCAGCAAAGGACGTGTCTATATTCGTGCAGAGTATCCATTAGCAATCAAGAGATTGGAAAATGCTATAGAATCTGCAAGAGCACATGGATTATTAGGTGATCATATACTTGGAACGGACTTTAGTTTCGATATTGAGATAACCTTTGGTGCAGGTGCATTCGTTTGTGGGGAAGAAACCGCGTTGCTACATTCGATGGAAGGTAGTCGTGGAGAACCAACAACAAAACCACCATTCCCTGCGGAAAGTGGTTTCTTTGGAAAACCAACAAATGTGAATAATGTAGAAACCTATGCCAATGTTGCGCAGATTATTCTAAAAGGAGCAGACTGGTATCGTTCCATCGGTACGGAGAAATCACCAGGAACAAAAGTATTCGCTCTTGCAGGTAAAATCAATAATGTTGGTTTAATCGAAGTTCCAATGGGAACAACACTAAGAGAAGTAATATTTGATATTGGTGGTGGTATTAAGAATGGTAAACGATTCAAGGCGGTGCAGACAGGTGGACCATCTGGTGGTTGTTTAACAGAAAAAGACCTAGATACACCAATTGATTTTGATAATTTAGTAGCGAAAGGTTCTATGATGGGTTCTGGTGGTATGATCGTTATGGATGAAGACAGTTGTATGCCAGCAGTAGCGAAATTCTATCTAGAATTTACCCAGGAAGAATCTTGTGGTAAATGTACCCCATGTCGTGTTGGTACAACACGATTATTGGAATTGCTCACGCTGATCTGTGAAGGAAAGGGTGAGATGAAACATCTGGAAGAATTAAAAGAGCTTAGTGAAGTCATCAAGGATACTGCACTTTGCGGATTAGGTCAAACAGCACCAAATCCAGTTCTATCCACACTTAATGCTTTTTATGATGAGTATTTGGCACATGTTGTGGATAAGAAATGTCCGGCAGGAGCATGTCGTAAACTTCTATCTTATCGTATTGATGCCAATAAGTGTAAAGGTTGTACGCTATGTGCAAGAAATTGTCCAAACAATGCGATAGAAGGTAAAGTGAAAGAGCCACATGTGATCCACAATGATTTATGTATCAAGTGTGGAGCTTGTATGGAAAAATGTAAATTTGGTGCAATATCAAAAGGCTAATCGTGAAAGGAGTGAGTATTTTGGCAGAAATTCATGTTGAAATAGATGGTAAAAAAGTAACAGCAGCTGCAGGAAGTACCATTTTAGATGTAGCAAAAAGCGTAGGAATTGAGATTCCTACATTGTGTTATATGAAGTTACATAATACAGAATATAAGTGTCAGCCAGCTTCTTGTCGTGTGTGTGTGGTAGAGGTACAGGGAAGAAGAAATCTATGTCCTGCATGTGCAACACCAATCACGGAAGGAATGGTCATTAAGACAACAAGTATGCGTGTTTTACAGGCAAGAAAGATGATCGTAGAGTTGTTAATCTCTGATCACCCAAATGATTGTTTAACTTGTAATAAATCTGGACAATGTGAGCTACAAGACCTAGCTCGAAAAGCAGGAGTAGTGAACATATCCTTATCTGGAAAGAAACAGTCTACGTATGAGGTCATGGAAAATAAGGCTATTGTACGTGATATGTCCAAGTGCATTATGTGTAGACGATGTGAAAAGATGTGTTCCAATATCCAAAGTGTTCATGCATTATCCGGCGTTGACCGTGGTTTTGAAGCAGTGGTAGGAACGTCTTTTGGTGAACCTTTAGACAATACAGTATGTGTTGGTTGTGGACAATGTGTAGCTGTCTGTCCAGTAGGGGCATTGATGGAGAAAGATGATACAGATGCAGTCATAAAAGCATTGGCTGATCCTGATAAGACCGTTGTATTCCAGACAGCACCAGCAACCCGTGTTGCAATTGGGGAAGAGTTTGGATTAGAACCAGGAACAGATGTCACGTATAAGATGGTTACGGCTTTAAAGAATCTAGGCGCAGATTATGTATTTGACACCGATTATGCGGCAGACCTCACAATCATGGAAGAAGGAACAGAGTTAATTGGACGGCTTACAAAATTCTTAAATGGCGAGAAGACAGCACTTCCACTGTTAACTTCTTGCTGCCCAGGCTGGGTGAATTTTTATGAAAGTCAGTTCCCAGATATGTTAGATCTTCCATCAACAGCAAAATCACCACAAGGAATGTTTGGTGCCGTTGCAAAGAATTATTTTGCTGAGAAGTTACAAATTCCTAGAGAGAAGATGTTTGTTGTATCCATCATGCCTTGTACGGCTAAGAAGATTGAAGCAGCAAGAGATGAACTCAAAGCAGATGGAAATCCAGATGTTGATGTTGTCTTAACAACAAGAGAAGCTGCTCGTTTGATTAAGTTTGCTAACATTGATCTGGCAAATCTTCCTGAGAGTGATTATGATAACCCATTGGGAGAATCCACTGGGGCAGCAGTAATCTTTGGTGTAACGGGTGGAGTGTTGGAAGCAGCCTTAAGAACGGTTTACGAAGTATTGGAAAAGAAGACGTTACCTAGTATTGAATTCGAAGAAGTAAGAGGATTTGAAGGAATCAAAGTTGCGACCATATCAATCGCCGGACAGGATATCAACGTTGCAGTTGCCCATGGATTGGGAAATGCACGTAAGTTAATGGAAGAGATTAAGAATGGAAACCCTCGCAATCTTCATGCTGTTGAAGTTATGGCATGTCCTGGCGGCTGTATAGGTGGAGGTGGTCAGCCTTATCATCATGGAGATGGTGATATCTTAGCAGCGCGTATGAACTGTACTTATGAGATTGATGAAGGTAAACCAATTCGTAAATCACATGAAAATCCAGCTATTCAAGCACTTTATAAAGAGTATTACCAGAAACCAGGAAGTGAGATTGCCCATAAGCAATTGCACACGCATTATACATATCGTGAAAAATATTAATGTTCCGATGCCACGAACCTAGGAGGTAGGAAAATGATTGTTACAGTTTGTATCGGGAGCTCTTGTCATCTAAAAGGATCACGAGAGATTATCGAAAAGCTACAATACTTACTTCAGGAAAAGGGATTGGATAAAGAAGTGGAGCTGAAAGGTTCTTTTTGCATGGGAGAATGCGTGAACGGAGTATGTGTGAAAGTGAATGATACACTGTTTTCACTCTGTCCAGAGAAGGTAGAGCAATTCTTTGAAGAGGAAATTCTTAATAGACTGACATAAGGAAGGTGGAGCTATGAATGTAATTGGATTTAAAGAGGCAAAATGTAAAAACTGCTATAAATGTGTTCGGACCTGTGAAGTAAAAGCAATTCAGGTGAAGAATGAACAGGCGCAGATTATGAATGATATGTGCATTTTATGCGGACACTGCTTAGAAGCATGTCCACAAAACGCGAAAACATTTATCAGTGATCTTGAAAAAGTGAAGGATTACATCGCTTGTGGTCATAAGACGATTATATCCATAGCCCCTTCTTATGCTGGAATTATGAAGTACAAGAAAGCAGGACAGATTGTAACAGCACTAAAAAAATTAGGCTTTTATCAAGTAAGGGAAACGGCAGAGGGTGCCGTGTATGTTACTAGAGAATATGAAAGACTAATCAAGGAAGGAAAGAGGCGTAATATCATCACCACTAGTTGTCCAAGTGCCAATGAACTGATTGAGATTTATTATCCTTCCCTGGTGGCCGATATGGCACCTGTAGTATCTCCTATGATCGCACATGGGAAAATGCTTCGTAAGCTTTTTGGTGAGGAAGTAAAGATTGTATTCTTAGGACCATGCATAGCGAAGAAGAGAGAGGCAGAAGGGGATGAAAGAACTAGAGGATACATCGATGCAGTAATCAATTTTGAAGAGATGGAGAACTGGCTTCAGAAGGAAGGAATACATATTACGGAGTTAGACGAATCCGAATTTGATAATAGTAATCCAGAGGTGAACCGTCTTTATCCAATTACAAGTGGAGTGATTAGTTCGGTTATTGCTATGAATCAGGGAGTTGAGGCAAAGCAATATCGAAAATTTTATGTTCACGGAATCAAGAATTGTATGGAATTGTTTGAGAGTATGGAACGTGGAGAGGTAGAAGGGTGCTTTATTGAGGCAAACATATGTAATGGTGGTTGCATTAAAGGACCTGCTGTAAACCGTAAAGATTTGTCACGCTTTAAAGTAAAATTGGATATGGAAGAAAGAATTCCAAAACAAGCGCCGGAAGAAAGAAAATTTACGGAATTAAGCAGAGAAGAACTAGGAAAAGAGTTCCATGATCGAGCACCAAATGATCCAATTCCAACGGAAGAAGAAATAAAAAAGATATTAAGGAAAATCGGAAAAGTAAAGAAAGAACAGGAACTCAATTGTGGAGCATGTGGGTACTCTTCCTGTAGGGAGAAGGCAATTGCCGTATACCAGGGAAAAGCAGAACTAACGATGTGTATCCCATATATGCATGAGAAGGCACAGTCTATGGCGAACGTCGTATTGGATACGACACCGAATATTATTATGATTGTGGATGCAGATATGAAGATTGTTGAATTCTCTGGAGCTGCTACAAGATATTTTCATATTACAAGAGCGGAAGCGCTGACAAAGTATTTATATGAGCTAATCGATCATACGGATTTTGAAGATGTTATGCTGACCCATGAGAATATCTATGGTAAGAAAGTGGATTATCCAGATCGGAATCTATCCACGTTACAAAATATCGTATATATTGAAGGTCAGAATAATGTTCTTGGTATATTCCAAGATGTAACCCAAGACGAAGAGAAGAAACAACAGGCATATCGAGTTAAGGTTGAAACAATAGAGATGGCGCAGAAGGTAATCGACAAACAGATGCTCGTGGCACAACAGATTGCTGGTTTACTAGGTGAGACAACAGCAGAAACCAAGGTGACACTGACAAAGTTAAGAGATACCATATTGAATGACGGTGAAGAGTAGTTGGTTCTTTACAACGAAGAGACAGGAGGATAACAGTATGCGTGTTAGTGTAGATGTGTCATATAAGAGTTTGAATAAACATCACGAGGAATTATGTGGCGATAAGGTTGAAATTCTAAAAACGGAAAACTCCTATATTATCATATTAGCAGATGGTATGGGGAGTGGAGTTAAGGCAAATATTCTTGCTACTCTGACTTCTAAGATATTAGGAACAATGTTTCTTAATGGAGCGATGATCGATGAATGTGTGGAGACGATTGTTAAAACGTTGCCAGTTTGCCAGGTTCGACAAGTGGCATATTCTACTTTTAGTATTCTCCAGATCTTTCAAGATGGAAAGGCATATTTGGTAGAATTTGATAATCCTAGTTGCGTATTCATACGGGATGAGAAAATCATTCAATTACCATCAACAGAACGCATCATAGCAGATAAAAAGATTCGCGAATGTCGTTTTGATGTGAAGCTGAATGATTGCTTTATTCTAATGAGTGATGGAGTTATTCATGCAGGAGTTGGACAGGTCCTAAACTTTGGTTGGACATGGGACAATATGGCGGAGTATTCTTTAGAGGCTACGAAACGAACATTATCTGCATCTCGTTTGGCATCAATTTTGAGTAAAGCATGTGATGATCTCTATATGCAAACACCTGGTGACGATACAACAGTAGCAGTTGCAAGAATCATTGATAAAAAAGTCGTTCATATCTTTACAGGGCCACCACAAAAGAAAGAAGAAGATGAAAAAATCGTAGAACAGTTAATGGAAGGAGAGGCAGAACGTATTGTGTGTGGAGGAACAAGTGCGAATATCGTTTCAAGAGTTTTAAATCGAGAGATTAAGACGTCATTGAATTATATTGATCCAGATATTCCACCAACGGCACACATTGAAGGATTTCGTTTAGTTACAGAAGGAGTATTAACACTGAATCGTGCTGTATCTTTATTAAAGCATTATGTGGAAGAGGAAATCGATGAAAACTTCTTCTTAGAATTAGACAAGGAGAATGGAGGATCACAACTTGCAAAAGTATTGATCGAGGAATGCACCTCATTGAAATTATTCGTTGGAAAGGCGATCAATGTTGCGCACCAGAATCCGAATCTACCATTTGATCTAAGTATTCGTATGCATCTAGTAGAACAGTTGTGTGATTACATGAAGAAGATGGGAAAAGAAGTGCATGTGACTTATTATTAGCTTGTTATTCGTTTTAAATCCTTTATGTTTTTGACACCCGAGTATATAAAAAAGAGCTTTTGCATGAAATGACTTGCAAAAGCTCTTTTTACGTATGGTTTAATTATAGATCACAGTTGTTTACCGTTCTAGGGAATGGGATTACATCACGGATGTTGGTCATACCAGTTAAGTACATTACACAACGCTCAAATCCTAAACCGAAACCGGCATGTCTTGTAGAACCGTACTTTCTAAGATCTAAGTAGAAGTCATAATCTTCTTCTTTTAATCCTAATTCGTTCATACGAGTTACTAACTTGTCATAGTTATCTTCTCTTTGGCTACCACCGATGATTTCGCCGATACCAGGTACAAGAAGGTCCATTGCAGCAACTGTTTTATTGTCTTC
The DNA here is from genome assembly GCF_012070565.1 of Anaerosporobacter faecicola. Taxonomy (GTDB): domain Bacteria; phylum Bacillota; class Clostridia; order Lachnospirales; family Lachnospiraceae; genus Anaerosporobacter; species Anaerosporobacter faecicola. Next base: position 110,733 of record NZ_JAAQRO010000022.1, on the reverse strand, counting down.
ATTTAATTTCATATAGAATGCTTTGATCTCTTTTGGATAATCTGTTACGAATACTGGTTTTTTAAACACCTGTTCTGTAAGGTAACGTTCATGTTCTGTTTGAAGATCACAACCCCATGAAACCTTGTAATCAAAGTTGTCATTGTTTTTCTCAAGAATTTCGATTGCTTCTGTATACGTAACATGTCCAAAATCAGAAGTAGCCACATGTTTTAAACGTTCAATTAATCCTTTGTCAATGAAAGAGTTGAAGAAATTCATCTCTTCTGGAGCATGTTCAAGAACGTAATTGATTACATATTTGATCATGTTTTCAGCAAGAATCATATCATCTTTCAAATCAGCAAATGCAATTTCTGGTTCAATCATCCAGAACTCTGCAGCGTGTCTAGTTGTGTTGGAATTCTCTGCACGGAAAGTTGGTCCGAATGTGTAGATGTTACGGAAGGCCATTGCATATGTTTCACCATTCAACTGACCACTTACGGTTAAATTGGTTGGTTTGTTGAAGAAATCTTGTGAATAATCAACACTGCCATCTTCCTTCTTTGGAATATCATTCAGATCCATTGTAGTTACCTGGAACATCTCTCCAGCACCTTCACAGTCACTTCCTGTGATCAATGGAGTGTGTACATATACGAAATCTCTTTCTTGGAAGAATTGGTGAATTGCATATGCGATTAAAGAACGTACACGGAATACAGCTTGGAAAGTATTCGTTCTTGGTCTTAAGTGAGAGATTGTTCTTAAGTATTCCATTGTGTGTCTCTTCTTTTGAAGAGGATATTCTGGTGTAGAAGCACCTTCTACAATAATCTCGTCTGCTTGAATTTCAAAAGGTTGCTTTGCTTGTGGAGTAGCAACTAATTGACCTTTAATAATGATAGCAGCGCCAACATTTAATTTTGAAATATCGGTAAAGTTGTTTAATTTGTCGCTATATACGATCTGTAATGTCTCGAAAAAAGATCCATCATTAACAACAATAAATCCAAACGTTTTGGAATCACGAATACTTCTTATCCATCCGCCAACTTCAATGGTTTGACCGATGAATTTGTCTTTTTCTTTGTATAACTCTCTAATAGTTACTAGATTCATCTTAGAATAACTCCTTTAACATAATATTATTAATAGATGTAAGGGGCAAAATATTACTTGTCCCTTATTGATGCACGAATTGTTCCGTTGCTTTGCAACTCCTACAATCTAAAACACTTGCAGTCCACGCATCTGCACGATCGGCTCATGTCCTGCAGGTCAACACATCATGTTCCTGTTTGTGCAAGCACAACGTGAAATGACCATTTGACCCTTGCATCATTAAGTAATGTCCATAATCTGTTTATTATTATAACATAATTAATTGGTAATACAAGTAGAACTAGGGAAACAAACTGCGGTATTCTAGTAGAACAGAAGGAAGAATATTACATATTGTTACCAAACCTTGTATGTACAATTCTTATGGAACTGTGCTATACTACATAGGAATAGCCACTCATATGGAACAATGTGAATGGGACAGAAAGGGAGTATCAGAACAATGAAAGTATTGCTGACAGCCATTAATGCTAAGTATATCCATTCGAATCTGGCAATATTCTGCTTGCAGGCATATGCAAAGAAATATAGAGAAAATATTGAACTTGCGGAGTTTACCATAAATCACTATACGGACTATATCATTCAGGAAATTTACAAGAAGAAGCCAGACGTATTGGCTGTTTCTTGCTATATCTGGAATATTGATATGGTGGAAGAAGTGTTAACCGAATTGCATAAATTACTTCCTGATATGAAAATATGGTTAGGGGGTCCTGAGGTGTCTTATGATGCCAAGGAGAGGATGAAACGAATCCCATTCCTTACCGGAATCATGATTGGGGAAGGGGAAGAAACATTTCTAGAATTGATGGAACATTATGTGGATCATAAGGGACAGCTTGGAGCCATTCGTGGTATCGCTTATCGAGAGTTGAAACAGTATGGACAAGTTGAGATAGGAAATGATTCGAAGGAGAATACGGAGATGGATATCATCGTAACATTACCTCGAGAACAGATGGATCTTAGCAAAGTACCATTTCCATATGAGGATATGGAACAATTTAAGAATAAGATTATCTACTATGAATCAAGTCGAGGGTGTCCATATTCTTGTAGTTATTGTTTATCCTCTATTGATAAACGAGTACGGTTTCGTAGCCTCGATTTGGTACGAAAAGAGTTAAAAATCTTTTTGGATCATAAAATACCACAGGTGAAATTCGTGGATCGTACGTTTAATTGTAACCGGGAACACACAATGGCAATCTGGCGGTTTATCCATGAAAATGATAATGGAATAACCAATTTTCATTTTGAGATATCAGCAGATATCTTGACAGAGGATGAACTTGCTCTGTTAGGTCAAATGAGACAGGGCCTTGTTCAACTTGAAATCGGTGTACAATCCACCAATGAACAGACAATTCATGCCATACAGCGAAAAATGAATCTGGATAAATTGAAACAGGCAGTAGATCGTGTGAATGCTGGACACAATATTCATCAACATCTGGACCTTATTGCGGGATTACCATATGAAGATTATTCCTCATTTCGTAATTCCTTCAACGACGTTTATGCTATGCGACCAAATCAACTCCAGTTAGGATTTCTAAAAGTATTAAAGGGCTCGGCAATGTATGGATTTAGTCAGAAAAATACAATTGTATACAAAAATACAGCTCCATATGAGGTTTTATTCACACAATGGTTATCCTATGATGAAGTATTACAATTAAAACAAGTGGAAGATATGGTGGAAGTATATCACAATAGTGGACAGTTCACCTATTCTATACAATATGTAGAACATTTCTTTGAAACCCCGTTCGATTTTTACCAAGAGCTTGGAAAGTATTATGAGGAACAAGGGTTAAATGCAAGGAATCATACCCGTATGAGCCGTTATGAAATCCTATTATCCTTTATGCAATTTGAAAAAAAAGGAGACGAGAATGTTCTTAAAGCAATTCTCTTATATGATCTATACTTAAGGGAAAACCTAAAAAGTAAGCCAGAGTTTATTTCAGCAATGGAAGTTGAACGTGAAATCTATCATCATTTCTTTGTGGAAGAGGAGTTGGTAAAAGAATATGTGAAAGGATATGAATCGTATTCTGGTAAACAGATCAGTCGTTTAACACATTTAGAAAAGTTCGCTTACAATATAGAAGAAACAGCACAAACCGGTGTTGCTGCAAAGGCGGAAGAGTATATATTATTTGACTACCAAAATCGTAATCCACTTGACCATGGGGCGAATACCATACGTTTTCAAAAGGTGAGTGGAGATATGCTTCGTATTATAGAAAGTTAGGGAATAGATATGGCAAAAAGAAGAATAACGAAAGTGGAACGGGCAAGGATTGATGAGATTCTATCCCGTTTAGATCAGACCTATTCACGGGAATATGTGTGTTATTTGAACCATGAGAATGCATGGCAATTGTTAATTGCTACAATATTAAGTGCACAATGTACGGATGAGCGAGTCAATATGGTTACGAAAGACCTTTTTCAAAAGTACCGCTCCTTAGAAGCGTTTGCAAATGCAGATCTGAAGGAATTAGAAAAGGATATTCATTCTACGGGATTCTATCATAATAAAGCGAAAAACATCATCTCTTGTGCGAATAAGATTCTACTAGAATATGGTGGAGAGGTTCCCAAAACCATAGAAGAGTTAACTTCTCTTGCAGGGGTAGGGAGAAAAACAGCTAATGTGATTCGTGGAAATATATATCATGAACCAAGTATTGTGGTGGATACACATGTAAAGAGAATCTCTAGAAAGTTAGGGTTTACCAAAGAAGAGGATCCAGAGAAGATAGAATTTGATCTAATGGAGGTTCTACCAAGGGACCATTGGATCTTGTATAATATACAGATCATCACACATGGACGTTCCATTTGCACGGCTAGGAATCCTCAATGTACAACTTGTTTCCTACAAGATCTATGTAAGGCATCAGGAAAAGTAAAGTAGGGAAGGAATCGAGAAAGTAATGAGCAAAGAGTATGTTCCATTAAGAGATTACGTTGCATTTGATATAGAAACAACAGGTCTTCATCCAGAGCAGGATGAGATAATTGAGATCGGTGCAGTCCGTTATCGAGAAGGTGTACCAGTAGAAAGTTATACGTCGTTTATTCGGCCAAAAGCAAGAGTATCAGAGAAGATAACGGAAATTACAGGAATTACTAACGATATACTACTAGGTGAGAGAGAATGTACAGAGGTTTTGCCTGAATTCTTAGCGTTTGTTAAGGATGATGTGGTCATTGGACACAATGTACGATTTGATCATAGTTTTATTAAGTTACAGGCAGAACTTCAACAACGCACCTTTCGTAACAAAGCGATAGATACACTATATTTGGCAAAAAAATTACACCCAGATTTGGAAAGTAGATCTCTTGCAGCAATGTGCCAATATTATGGAATTATTAATGAACGGGCACACCGTGCAAAAGAGGATGCAGTAGCATGCGCAAAGCTATACGAACTTCTATTGCAACAGTTTTATGAGAATGCTCCGAAAGTATTCCAGGCAAGGCAAATCGTATACAAGAGAAAGAAAATAGAAGGAATTACGACTAGGCAAAAATACTACTTGAATGATTTGGCGAAATATCATAAAATAAACCTTGAAATGCCAATTGAGGAATTATCCAAAAGTGAGGCTTCAAGGTTAATTGATAAAATCATATTTAATTATGGTAGAATCTCTTATCGATAGTCTGTCATGGTATTAAAGGCAGACAATTTTGTTAATACTAGGAAGAGAGTAATTGTTCTAGATAATGAACCGTGTTGCTTTGATTCGGGCTATTAATAGTTTTGGCTACTTCAAGTAGAGATTGAATCTTTTCTTTGTTATGCTGTTTGGCATAGATATCACCAAGTAAGGTATACGAAACAGCAATATCCGTTTTGCAAGTAACAGCAAATTCAAGTACTGTTTTTGCATCATCAATCTGATTGGAATCCAGTAGAGCTTTTCCCCATTGCTGAAGGGTTTTGATGAGTTCCGTATAGGAGACATCACAATCCATTAAAAAGGGAAGATTGGCTACACCATAGTTAAGTTTCAAGTCAGTATTCGACTGGGTAGACAGATTCAAAATCTTTCGCTCTGCAATTCGTTTAATGGAATCTTGATAGCGTATAATGCTACTGTCTTCTGAATTGTGAAAAGGAAGTTCATCAAGAGGAACAGTAATATATGGAAGATTTGAGATATCCTTTTTACGAACAGAATTGGATTCTTGTTCTCGTTCCCAAAAACTTTGCGCTTCTTCTTGATTTATTTTATTGGTTTTTGAGGAGCGCGTACGAATGAGCAATGATGTAAATGCAAGAATCATGAAGATTGCAATAGCAACTAGCATATATATACACACCTTTCTATTAGTTAATAGTAATACCATTCAATTGTGGCATTGAAATATGCCATGTATTAAACGAAAGAGAAGTTTTTTAAATAATTTTGCCTTTTTAAGTCGATCGACTTATGAAAAGGCATGGATAATAATATGTAAATGAAATATAGGAATATGGAGTATCAGGAAGGAAAATACCTTTTTTAATCCGTATATTCTTAATAATAAAATGAAAGAGGTGATAAAATGATTAATTTTAATAACAAAAAAACGAAAAAAACAATATCAACAGTTATCATAATCTTATTAGTATTATCCATGGTTGTTCCTGTCGTAGTTGATGCAATTGCACGATAGTTCGTGGAACAGGAAAACGTTTGTTTTAACTATACATAATATTTATTAAGTTGTCAATGAATCAGTAGTCAGTGCAACAGGGTATAAAGTGCTATCATTAGGATAGGAAGAATTACTTGATAAATTTATGAATTATGTTAAAATGTAACCTAGGTTTTAAAGCGTAAATAAAGGGGATAAGAAAATGAATAAGAAGAAAGTTGCCTTAATTGTGGCAGGTGTGATGCTTGTACTGACCATTATTGTAGCCGGAGCTTATGTTACGATCTCTGCCTCCATCGATGATGATACAATATGCAAAGGTATATTCATTGATTCAGTTGATGTTGGTGGTATGACAGTTGAGCAGGCACAAGAAGCAGTCGATGCCTATATTACAGATCGAGCAAAGAAAGAGATTACCATACAAGTAGATGAGGATACTGTAACAGGAACATTAGAAGAACTTGGATATCAAGTAAGTGACAATGAAATTATTGATGAAGCCATGAAAATTGGAAAATCCGGAAACATCATTAAACGATATAAAGAGACAAAAGATGTTGAAAAAGAAAACAAAGTTTTTAATTTGGAATTTACTTTAGACCAAAATGCTGTTCAGGAACTTGTAGAAAAAGAATGTACCAAATATGATATTCCAGCAGAAAATGCGACAATGAAACGTGAAAACGGTGAATTCGTATTTGAAGAACATGTCATTGGTAGAAAAATTGATGTAGATGCAACGGTACAGGCTGTTAGTGATGCTGTTATGAATGACTGGAATGGAGAAAATCTTACAATCAATGCCAGCGTGGAAGAGGATATCCCAGAGTATACCTCTGATGAATTGAGAGAATGTACGGATGTATTAGGTACTGCTACTACGAATTTTGCGGACTCAAAGGCAGCACGTGTGAATAATGTTACGGTTGCAACGAACTTTATTAATGGTACCGTTGTATATCCAGGTGAAACATTTTCTGTATATGAGGCCATTTCACCTATTACCATTGCAAATGGTTATGAGAAAGCTGGCGCTTATGAAAATGGTGTTGTTGTAGAAAGTGAAGGTGGAGGAGTATGTCAGGTATCTTCTACTTTATATAATACTGTATTAAAGTCAGAGTTAGAAGTAGTTGAACGTTCCCCACACTCTATGGTTGTATCTTATGTACCTAGATCAGCAGATGCTGCTATTGCAGGTACGTATAAAGACCTTAAGTTTAAAAATAGTACAGAATCACCAATCTATATCGAAGGATATATTGTAGGAAGAAATGTTACATTTACCATTTATGGTAATGAGACAAGACCATCAAATCGTACGATTGAATTTGTGTCTGAAACGATTAGTACAACACAACCACCAGCTGATGTAATAACAGAAGACAAGACGTTACCATCTTCTTATAAGAAAGTAACTTCACCAGCTCATACAGGATATCGGGCACGTTTGTGGAAAGTTGTATATATAGATGGAAAAGAAACGGAACGTATACAAGTGAATTCAAGTACGTATACGGCTTCTCCTCGCTATATAACCGTTGGTAAGCAGGAAGAAGAAAAAGAAGAGGAAGATAAGGACAAGGAAGAGGATAAGAATAAGGAAGAAGATAAAGTTACCGATAAAGATAAAGACGATAACAAGGACAAAGATCAGGATAAAGACAAGACAGAGGAAAGTAAGCCATCCAAAGATGAGACTTCTGAGGATAACTCTGATGATACAGAGGAAGACACCAATCCAGATACGGAAGAGTCAACTGGTGAAGGCGAAGAATAATTTACAATGTCTATGACAGGGAGGCTGTTACACTGTTTTCGAAAATCAAACGATCAGATGATCATGATTACTGGAGAACAAAAGTGTAACAGCCTATCTTTATATAAATTGGAAGGAGAAAAGATGAAAGTAGGGAAAGTACCAGAGATGGTTTTGAAGCGATCGGTATTTAAGCAGATCAGACATAGAAGAAATGAAGTGTTAGTTGGACCTGGTGTGGGATTGGATTGTTCAGTATTTGAAGTGGGTCCTGATGAAGCCGTGGTTCTTTCTACCGATCCAATTACAAGCACAGCAGATCATATTGGAGATCTAGCTATTCACATAACAGCCAATGATATAGCGGCGAGTGGTGCAGAGATGATAGGTGTTATGTTAACAATCATCATGCCTGAACGTGGAAAAGAATCGGAGTTACGACAAATGATGCAAAGAATAGAAGCTTGTTGTGCATCACTTAATATAGAAGTAATGGGAGGACATTCGGAAGTTTCGAGAGCTGTGAATCAGACCATTGTTACGGTAACTGGAGTAGGAAAGATTACGAAAACGAAGCTGAGTAATCCAAAACAAATGAAGGAAGGGCAGGAAATCGTCTTAACCAAATGGGCTGGTTTGGAGGGAACAGCCATTCTTGCAAATGAAAAAAAAGAAGAACTGTGCACACGATATACAACCAACTTTATTGAAGAAGCGTGTACATTCCTTGATTATATATCCATAGTGAAAGAAGCAACAATAGCAAGGAAACATAATGCCGTTATGATGCACGATGTGACAGAAGGTGGTATCTTTGGGGCACTTTGGGAAGTTGGTGCTGCGGGCAATGTGGGAATTGAAGTGGATCTGAATAAGATCCCAATGAAACAAGAAACGGTAGAAATTTGCGAATACTATGATCTTAATCCCTATATGTTGATCTCTAGCGGTAGTTTATTGATCGTAACGGATCGTGCCAATGAATTAGTGGAACATCTGGAAAAAGAGAAAATTAAAGCGACTGTAATTGGACGTGTTACAAGTGGTACAGATCGAATCGCTTGGAATGATTACGAAAAGAGATATCTAGAACCACCAAAGGTGGATGAATTATATAAAGTATTGCGTTAGAACAAGAAGTATAAAACTTTTAATGCTCATGATACTACGTATTGGTAGCGCATAGCACTTTTGCAATACGACAACATGGAATAACTTATGTCCTGCAGGGAAAATTGGGAAAGAACTTTTCTAACAACCTTGCACAACGCCACCAAACTACGAATAGCATGGTGACTAGTAGGAAAGGAGTCTATTATGAGACAAAAAATCTTGAAAGCAATTGATAAGAATAGCAAGTTAACGAGTAAAGAACTGGCTAGTATGCTTGGAATGACCGAGGAGATTGTTGATGCGGAGCTTCGAGCGATGGAGAAGGAATCCATAATCTGTGGGTATCCAACGCTTATTAATTGGGACAAAGCAGATAGCGAACGTGTAACTGCTCTAATTGAAGTGAAAGTTACACCACAACGCGGAGAAGGCTTTGATAAGATTGCAGAGAGAATATACAAATTTCAAGAAGTTGAATCTGTATATTTGATGTCTGGCGGATTCGATCTGACTGTTATTATTGATGGAAAAAGTATGAGAGAAGTCGCTAATTTTGTCTCAAGTAAGCTCGCACCGATGGATTCCGTATTAAGTACAGCAACACATTTTGTTCTTAAAAAATACAAAGAACACGGAATTGAACTAGACAACAAGAAAGTAGACGAAAGGATGTTGGTGACACCATGAGAAACCCATTATCAAGTAAAGTGGTTAATATACAACCTTCAGGGATACGTAAATTCTTTGATATCGTCAGTGAAATGAAAGATGCGATCTCACTTGGCGTAGGCGAACCTGATTTTGATACCCCTTGGCATATTCGAGAGGAAGGAATCTATTCCTTAGAGAAAGGAAGAACATTCTATACGTCCAATGCCGGGCTAAAAGAACTAAAGATGGAGATTAGTAATTACATAAATCGGAAATGCCATATAAACTACGATTACAATAAAGAAATTATGGTGACGGTTGGTGGTAGTGAAGCAATTGACATTGGTTTACGTGCCATGTTAGATCCAGGCGATGAAGTGTTGATTCCACAGCCCTGTTATGTTTCCTATGTGCCATGTGTTACATTAGCAGATGGTGTACCCGTAATCATTGAACTGAAGGAAGAGAATAATTTCAAATTAACAAAGCAGGAATTATTAGATGCAATTACAGATAAAACAAAAATCTTAATTCTACCATTCCCGAACAATCCAACCGGTGCAATCATGGAGTATGAGGATCTTGTGGATATTGCGGAAGTAGTAAAAGAACATGATCTTTTCGTTATGTCGGATGAGATCTACTCTGAACTTACCTATGGTAGACAACATGTTTCTATCGCTTCTTTACCTGGAATGAAAGAACGAACCATATTGATCAATGGGTTTTCCAAAGCGTATGCAATGACAGGTTGGCGTTTGGGATATGCTTGTGCTCCTGAAATTATTATGAAACAGATGATCAAGATTCATCAATTCGCTATCATGTGTGCACCAACAACAAGCCAGTATGCTGCAGTGGAAGCAATGCGTAATGGTGATCAAGACGTCGTATTAATGCGGGATGCGTATGATGCAAGACGAAGATTTCTAATAGATGAGTTGAGACGAATCGGATTGGATTGCTTTGATCCATATGGTGCCTTTTATGTATTCCCAAGTATTAAGAAATTTGGCATGACATCGGATGAATTTGCAGAAACATTATTACGAGAAGAGAAGGTTGCAGTGGTACCAGGAACGGCTTTTGGTGACTGTGGAGAAGGATTTCTACGAATATCTTATGCCTATTCGATCGAGAATCTGAAGATCGCATTGGAAAGAATAGAGAGATTTTTGTCGAATCACAAACCAAAAGAATGACATTTCTAATAGAATTTTCTTGTATAATATAAAAAAATAAGAATTCTTTCTGTGATATTGTTGATTAGACTTGAATTATAAGTCTTAAGTATGATAAGATAATTATACTAACTTGGGAGGAATGTGTATGGGTGAATTGAATGCAGATTTTATCAATCCATTTTTAATTTCAGCGACAAAGATACTGAAAGATATGTGTTTTATTGATCTGAAGATTGGAAAACCCTATATTAGGGATAATAATATAGATAATGAAAGTGTAATCATTATGTTAGGAATCACAGGTGAATTAAAAGGACAAGTTATGATTATACTAAATCAAGTGGCTGCTTGTGATATCGCAGGTAAGATGATTATGACACCAGTTAGCCAAATTGATGAACTTTCAGGGAGTGCAATCTGTGAACTTGGGAATATGATCTTGGGAAATGCGGCTACGATCTTTTCTACAAAGGGGATTACAATTGATATAACACCACCATCATTATGTATTGGTAGTATGGCATTTATGAATACTGCAAAATCCATCTGTGTACCATTAACCTATGATGATAATAAAGTAATTGAGTTGAATATTGGTATTGTATAAGAGAGGCTAATATGTTTAATATTGTTTTACATGAACCGGAAATACCTGCAAATACAGGTAATATTGGAAGAACATGCGTCGCTACTGGTGCAAGATTACACTTGATTGGGCCTCTAGGTTTTAGCTTAGATGAGAAACAATTAAAGCGTGCAGGTTTGGATTACTGGAAGAATCTTGATGTAACTGTTTACGACGATTTTGATGATTTTATGAAAAAAAATCCTAATGCTAAGATTTTTATGGCAACGACGAAGGCACTACATGTGTATAGTGATGTACATTATGATCCAGACAGCTATATTATGTTTGGAAAGGAAAGTGCAGGAATTCCAGAAGATATTCTTTTAGAACATAAGGACACGTCTATACGAATTCCTATGATAGGTGATATTCGTTCTTTGAATCTCTCAAATTCCGTTGCAATCGTATTATATGAAGCGATTCGACAAAACAATTTCTCGCATATGCAGTTAGAAGGACAGCTTCATCATCACTCTTGGAGTGAAGCAAAGTAAAGTAAAGCAATAAAAAAAGCATTATGTTTCAACTAGACAGACTTAATCGTCTATAGTTGATAACATAATGCTTTTTATATTGAAATGAGAAAATAGTAAAATCAATTATTTCGATTTTGGCAGAGTGAAGATGAACTCTGTGCCAACATTTTCGGTACTGATGACATTAATATTTTCATTATGTGCGTTGATGATTTCTTTTGTAATGGATAAGCCAAGACCAGTTCCCTTTTTATCTTTTCCACGAGATACATCTGTTTTATAGAAACGCTCCCATATCTTTTTTAGAGAATCTTTTGGGATACCAATTCCGTAATCTTTAACAGCAGTGAACACCTTGTCGCCTTTCACTTCGGTGGAAACCTTGATTGTAGAATTCTGATGAGAGAATTTGATGGCGTTATCGATCAAGTTATATAGAACTTGCTGAATCTTACCAAGGTCTGCATCAACAAACTGTTCTCGATTGGAAAAGACTAGCTTAAAGGAAATCTTCTTCTTTGTGCAGATTCCTTCAAAAGTTTCTGCAGTATGCTTGATGATCCGATTGATATCAAAGGAGGAAATCTCTAAGATTGTTCCATTGTTATCAAAGGTATTCAAAGCAAGCAGATTGGTTGTTAGTTTCGTTAATCGTTCCGTTTCGAATAGCACGATATCAAGGTATTTGCCCTGCATTTCATAAGGAATCGTACCATCTTGAAGAGCCTCGATGTAACCTTTGATTGAGGTCAGAGGAGAACGGAAGTCATGGGAGATGTTAGCCACGAATTTTTTTTGATAATCATCGAGGCTGTTCAACTCACTAGAAATATAACGGACAGCGTCGGAAAGTTCCTTGTATTCATCGGTAGTATGAATGTTCAGTGGATAATCAAAATTACCAGAGGAGTACTCAATGGCAGCTTTAATTACTTTTTTCAATGGGCGTACCGTTAGATAATAGATATACATAAATACAAAGATCATCAAAACTAAGAAAATAAGAAAACAAATATTGATGATATCCATATAGTAGATACTATCATGTTTGATGGAGGATAAGGAGGTTAGCATAACAATATAACCTCGAATCTCGTATCGGTAGGAAATGGGATACACCACACTTACCATTGGTTCCGTCAGGATTCCCTTAAAATATGTTTGATCGGAAAAGGTTTTTGATAAGAATTTGGAATCCAGTTCATTAAGATTGATCTTGGAATCGGTTGTATAACTAGAACGGGTATCCATTGTTATGGTTCCGCTCTGGTTAACAATCCAAATTCGTGTATTTAAAAATGTATCAATGGTTTTTAACTGAGTAAGCACATCTCTGACCGATTGAGCAGAATTATAGGAATTGCTGTAATAATTGGTCATATATTCAGAGGCTATCGTGGAAGCTTCATTATGAAGAACTGTTTTCTGCCTTTCAACAAGGCTATGTTTTAGCCTATTCACGCCATACGTATTCAAAAGTGTAAACATGGAAATTGCAACGATAAAATAGCAAAGCAATAGCTTAATCAGCAAAGTTCGCTTCATTAGTTCTTCACCTCGAATTTGTAACCAATACCCCAAACAGTAGATAAACTCCAGCTTGTATGGTCTTTGATCTTCTCACGAAGTCTTTTGATATGCACGTCTACCGTTCGCGTGTCTCCAATGTACTCATATCCCCAGATATGATCTAACAGCTGTTCTCTTGTAAATACTTGATTTGGATGAGAAGCTAAGAAATAGAATAGTTCCAGTTCTTTTGGTGGCATATCAATCGTATTCCCATAGTATGTTACAGAATAATTAGATAAGTTGATTAACAAATCTGGATATTCTACGAACTCACCACTTGGTTGCACGATAGGAGATGCCATTTGTGGAGCTTGTGCAGCTACCGGATGGAAGCGTCGTAAAACCGCTTTCACCCGAGCAACCAATTCCTTTGAATCAAAAGGTTTAATAATATAATCATCAGCACCAAGTTCCAATCCAAGAACTTTATCAAAAATCTCTCCTTTAGCAGAGAGCATAATGATCGGAACGTTAGACGTTTTACGAATTTCACGGCAAACCTCATAACCATCAATACCTGGTAGCATTAAATCTAACAGGATTAATCCAGGCTGATACGTATGGAACTTTTCAATCGCTTCTTCACCATCATTTACAATTAATGTGTCAAAACATTCTTTCAGCAAATAGAGCGAGATTAATTCGGCAATATTTGCATCATCATCTACAATTAAAATCTTCTGTTTTTCTGCCATGAAATCTCCTTTCTGCTACTTTTTAAATTCTACAATCGTAACACCTTGGTCGCCTTCACCAAATGTACCAAGGCGATAAGAAGCGACATATTTTAATTTCTTTAAATGTTGATGAACTGCATTTTTTAAGATGCCAGTTCCTCTACCATGAATAACCGTACATTGAGGTAAATGTGCAAGGTATGCATCATCTAAATACTTATCTAGTTCAGGTAATGCTTCGGCTACCGTCTTTCCTATGAGGTTTATACTAGCACTAATGTTCATACTCTTTGTCATCTTGATCTTACCACTGCCGGTTTTCTTTAATGATGGGGTTGTGATAACTGGTTCATCGATCAGTTCAAGATCAGTGATGTTAACTTGAGAACGTAAAATACCCATTTGTACAAATAGGTCTCCTTTGGCATTTGGTAAAGAACTAACCGTACCTTTTAGATTAAGACTAAGCACATGAACAGCATCTCCAAGGTGGAAATCCTTTGGCTTGTTTGTTTTATTCGTTTTTGTTTTATTCTTTAAAGCAAGTTTGGATTCTGTGGAATTAAGTTTCTCGCGAAGTTTAGAACGTTCTTGCTCCATCGCACGACCAAGACCACTTTCCTTCGTCCATTTGTTGTAATTCTTAATGGTTTCATCGGCATATTCCTTAGCTTCGGCAAGGATATCACGGGCTTCTTCATTGGCTTCTCGTAATATTCTTTCTTTTGCTTGATCCAATTTGTCTTGTTTTTGTTCTAACTGTTTCTTCAACGCAGCAGACTCTTGCTTCAGTTTTTCAATCTCTTCCCGTTCTTTTTCAATTGTCACGCGACTTGCTTCAAGATCGCTGATGACATCTTCAAAACTTTGCTCTTCACTATCAATACGACTTTTGGCATCATCGATGATGTAATCAGGAAGACCAAGTTTGCTAGATATGGCAAAGGCATTACTCTTACCAGGAATTCCAATCAAGAGACGATAGGTAGGACGTAAGGTTTCTACACTGAATTCACAGCAAGCATTCTCGACACCTTCTGTAGATAAGGCAAAGATCTTAAGTTCACTGTAATGAGTAGTCGCCATTGTTCGAATATCCTGTTCATGAAGGTAGGATAGGATCGACATAGCCAAAGCTGCACCCTCTGTAGGATCGGTTCCAGCACCTAATTCATCAAATAGAACCAAACTGTTTGGCGTGGCATTCTTAATAATATGAATGGTATTGGTCATATGAGAAGAGAAGGTACTTAAACTCTGCTCAATACTTTGCTCATCACCAATATCTGCGAATACTTCTTCGAAAACCGCAAGGGAAGAACCATCAAATGCTGGAATGTGAAGTCCTGCTTGTCCCATCAGAGTAAAGAGTCCAACCGTTTTAAGGGAAACGGTTTTACCACCGGTATTCGGACCAGTAACAATCAGTAAGTTGTATTCATCACCTAAATGAATGTCAATCGGAACTACTTGCTTGGCATCAATCAAAGGATGACGCCCCTTTTTAATATTCACATAGCCCTTGGTATTGAATTCTGGTTCTGTGGCTTTTAATTGTTTTGATAGATATGCTTTTGCGAAAATGAAATCCAGCTCGCTTAAGATGCTAAGGTTATCAGAAAGTTTTTCTGTTTCAACAGCAATAGAAGCACTTAAGGAAGAAAGGATTCGTTCAATTTCATCTTGCTCCTGAACAGCAAGCTCACGGAGTTCATTATTAAGCTTAACAACTGCCATTGGTTCGATGAAGAAGGTTGAACCAGTGGAGGATTGGTCATGAACCATACCTTGAAATTGCCCTTTGTATTCTTGCTTAACAGGAAGACAATAACGACCATTTCTCATGGTAATGATATTCTCTCGTAACATGGATTTGGTAGTTTGGGAACTGACGATGGAATTCAATTGTTCCCGGACTTTTTCATTGGTATTCTTAATGGTGCGTCTGATGTGCTTTAAAGTTGAACTTGCATCGTCACTCATTTCCTCTTCTGTTACGATACAACGTTTGATTTCGTTATTAATCGGTGACAAAGGCTCTAAGAGTGTGAAACGTTCATCAAGAGAATCCATTTCATTTTCATCACTATCCGTTCTTGAAAATGCCTTAATTCGTAACGTTACATCAAGTACAGAGCTAATCTGTAATAGTTCGCCCATACCAAGTGTGGAACCAATCTCCAATCGTTTGATGGAACCACGGATATCCTTTAATCCAGAAAAAGAAACGCTTCCTTTTTGAAGGATTCGCTTTAATGCATCGGAAGTTTCTTTTTGTGCTTGTTGGATCTCATGTAATTGATTCATTGGTAGAAGTTTGCTACAGCGTTCCTTACCAAGAGGAGATCCTGCGCATTGTACTAATCGCTCAATGATTTTATTATATTCTAATGTGTTGATTGCTTTTGCGTTCAATTGTTTACCCATGCATAATGGAGCCTAATCTTGCTGATAGATTAGGTTATTGGTTTAAAGAAGACATTGCATGGCTCCTTTCCTAAATTGCTATCATAGCGATCCTTCTTTAACCCTTCTCGTCAAATAATGAAACAGAACTACAGGTATTCTGTATATGCGGGATTAGTTATATTCTACATGATTCCTAGGCAAATGAAAATAACTAAATTATTAAAAACAGTAAGAAATTCAGAAATTAGTAAGAATCCAAAGTAGAATTTTAGATTTAATCATCTAGTATAGATGTATGTATACAGGGAAGATGTTAGGAATAGTAATATGTAATATCATTTAACATTTTATTCATAGAGTGTTCACAAGTAAATGATAAAATGTTACAATATAGTAATGACCTGCAATATATGAGCATGTATCACAAATGCTCGGATTGCCAATGACATAGTGAATTCATAACAAAAAGGGGTACAGCATGTCACGTGTTGGTAACAAATTAACGGTTTGGACAGGAGTTAAGGAGAAGTAATATGCCAAATGATAAGAGAATTAGCCCCCTGGTGGACCAAAAGGAGTTTAATTTCATTCAGGAACAGATTATTCCTAAAAAGAGCTGGAAAAATGTACTGGGATGTGTAGTGAAGACAATCATGTTAGCAATACTATTCGGCGTTGTCAGTAGTATTGCCATTTGTGTTACCTACCCTTATATCAAGGACGTATTTCAGGAAGAGGAAGAGGGAAGATTAACGAATTTTATGAGACAGATGAATACTCTTCGACTTGCTTCTGTAATTCCAGATTGTAAGGTGGAAATGGTGGAAGAAACACAGCCAATCATCATGGAGAGAATAACAGATCTAACAGTGGAGGACTATAAGAAAATCTACGAGGAGTTAGATACCATTACGGATGAAGTCAATCGATCCATTGTTTCTGTAGCAGGTATCATCAAAAGTGTAGATTGGTTACAAAATCCATATGAAACGGCAGATGTTACTTCTGGAATAATCATTCATGAGACAGAAGATAAAAAAACGTTATCTATTTTGGTACGTTACAGTAAGATAAAAGAAGTGAATAAGATTCGAGTAACCTTTGATGTAGATAATGTAGTAGAAGCGAAACTCTTTGACTATGATAGCAAACTGGACTTAGCAATCATCAAAGTGGACGAATCCTTATTATCGGAGAAAATCAAGCATACATTTAAAGTTGCCACACTTGGAGAATCAATTGGTTTATCGGCAGGGGAGCCAGTCATAGCAGTTGGTAATCCTAACGGGTATCCATTATCACGAGAATACGGTATGATCACAGGGAAAACCACAAGTGCATATATCACAGATAATCGTGTGGATTTATTTAATACCGATATCTCGAATAATAATGATGGAGACGGAGCGATTGTAAACCTAAAGGGAGAAATTATAGGTATAATAACGCATATCCATAGTTTTAAGAGCGAGTTGAATGCCAATATCAATACGGCATTATCTATTACTAGGATCAAGCCAATCATTGATGCTCTTGTAAAAGGTAGAAATCGGACATACCTTGGTATCATAGGAACGGATCTGACGACAGAGATCGCTGCTAGTTTAGGTGTGGATAACGGGGTTTACGTCAATGAAGTTGAGACAGAATCGCCAGCCTTGGAAGCTGGGTTACAAACAGGGGATGTAATCCTTAAGATTGACGATAGCACGATTATCTCCATGGCACAGTTGAATACCATCATCTCCACTTATCAACCAAAGGATGAGCTTACGATTGTGGTAAAACGTACTACTAGCAAGGGCGAAGAGGAGAAGAAAGAACTGACATTCCACGTGCAGTTGCATAAGAAAAAGAATTAGGGTATAATAGCTAGCAGAATAATATTACACAGTTAGTTTAGAGAGGCTAGGTAGTTAAATGAAATATATAAATGAGTTGCGTGATGGCGAGATGATATCAGAGACCTATCTATGTAAAACGAAACAGAGTTTGAAGACAAAGGCTGGTAAAAGCTATTATTCTCTACTCTTACAGGATAGAACTGGTACGATCGATGCGAAAGTATGGGAATTATCCAACGGAATCGATAATTTTGACGCCATGGATTACATTCATGTAGATGGACAAATCACAAGTTTTCAGAACTCGTTACAATTCAACGTTAAGAGAATTCGTAAGAGTCAAGAGGGAGAATATGATCCAAGTGATTTTGTTCCTACAACGGAAAAGAATGTAAATGACATGTATAACGAGATACTCGCTATGATTTCTAAGATTACCAATCCATATTTAAGTAAATTAGTAAATAGTTTCTTTGTTGAAGATAAAGACTTTGTGAAAGCATTTAAAAATCATTCAGCAGCTAAGACAGTTCACCATGGTTTTGTTGGGGGATTATTAGAACATACGTTAGGTGTTACTCGTTTATGTGAATACTTAGCAACGAACTATCCAGTGATCAATCGTGATCTCTTGATTAGTGCTGCATTATTCCATGATATCGGTAAATTAGATGAATTATCTACCTTTCCAGAGAATGATTATACAGATGATGGACAATTATTGGGACATATCTACATTGGAACAGAGAAGATTAGTTCTCGGATCCAAACGATACCAAACTTCCCAAAGAGTCTGGCAAATGAATTAAAACATTGTATCTTATCCCATCATGGAGAATTAGAATATGGATCACCAAAGAAACCAGCCCTCATCGAAGCGGTAGCTCTTACTTATGCAGATAACACCGATGCAAAGTTACAGACGATGATCGAAATCTTAAAGGGTGCAGATGAAAAAGCCGAATGGCTTGGCTATAACAAGTTCTTTGAATCAAATATAAGAAGAAGTACAAAATAATAGTAGAACTGTTGCAAATATGGATAACGAGGTAGTATACTTCATGTTGCAACAGTTTTTTTGATGTATGATGTAAAAATAGAGTTATGAAGAGGGTAGTGTGAAAACAGAAGTGTTTTCAATATAAGAAGTTTGAAACAAAAAGTGAAAGCAGAAACAGGAAGAACAAACGGTGAATACAAGAATACGAAAATTAAACGGATAAATAAAGTATTTATATTATATAAATGGAAATCAAGAACGTGATAGGAAAGCTTGGAAAGTATGCAAAGTGTACAAGCCTGATAGAAAGAAGGAGAAACTTACATGACCAGAAAGAATAGCAAAAAGAATACAAAACCCAAGGAATGGGAAGCGCTTCCTTTTGAAAAGAATCAAGATCTGACTGTTACCATAGATGCTCTTGGTTCAGAAGGAGAGGGAATTGCCCATGTAGATGGGTATACCTTCTTCGTCAAAGAAGCATTGCCTGGTGATGAAGCAGTCATAAGAGTAATGAAGTTAAAAAAGAATTATGGATATGCTAGACTAATGGAGGTATTGAAGAAATCCTCCTATCGCGTGGAACCAAGATGTGAAGTGGCGCGTCAGTGTGGTGGCTGTCAACTCCAACATCTTTCTTATGACGAACAGTTACGATACAAAGAGAATAAAGTGAAAGATTGCTTCAAGCGAATCGCCCATTTTGGCGAAGAAATTGATACGATCACGGAACCAATCATTGGAATGGAAACTCCTTACCATTATCGGAATAAAGCACAGTTTCCAGTAGGAAAAGGTGAAAATGGACAGATTGTAACAGGTTTCTATGCAAGCCGTTCCCATGCAATCGTGGATTGTGAGCATTGCTATATTCAGGCGGAGAATAATGATGAACTTCTTGCTCTAGTGAAACAATTTATCACGGAGGAAGGAATCGAACCATATGATGAAGAAAATCATACAGGGCTTGTTCGTCATATCTTAACAAGAATCGGTTTTGTTACTGGGGAAATTATGGTTTGCCTTGTCATTAATGGAACAAAGTTGCCACATGCAGAGCATTTGGTAGACAAATTAAAAGATATTCCGGGGATGACAAGCATTGGAATCAACTGCAATACAGAAAAGACAAACGTTATTCTTGGACCAACCTGCCATACATTATGGGGGCAGGATTACATCACCGATTACATTGGGGATATCAAGTATCAGATCTCTCCATTATCCTTTTTCCAAGTAAATCCGGTTCAGACAAAGAAATTGTATGAGACAGCATTGGAATATGCGGATTTGACTGGAAATGAGATTGTGTGGGATTTATATTGTGGAATCGGTACAATCTCTCTATTCCTTGCGAAACAGGCGAAACAGGTATATGGAGTGGAAATTGTACCAGAAGCCATAGCTGATGCGAAGAATAACGCAAAAATTAACGAGATTCATAATGCAGAATTCTTCGTTGGTGCGGCAGAAGAAGTTATGCCAGCACAGTATGAACAAAGTGGCGGAAGTATGCGAGCAGATGTAGTAGTCGTTGATCCTCCAAGAAAAGGCTGTGACGAAACGCTTCTTCAAACAGTAATACAGATGCAGCCGAAAAGAGTCGTCTATGTATCCTGTGATCCAGCAACGTTAGCCAGAGATTGTAGATATTTATGTGACCAAGGATATGAGATGAAGCGGATTCGGGCAGTAGATCAGTTCTCTCATAGTATGCATGTTGAGACGGTGGTCTTGCTTTCAAAGATACACGAATAGATACGAAGAAAAGGCTTGAACAAGGCATTTCCGAGCGCTCGGACAATCTTTAAGGGTTGTCTGGAGGCTCGGATTTTTTGCGTTGCGGGAACAGATTTCAGAAGTTTAATCATTTTGGTTGTTATGCGAATAGATTTATTGTATATTTTGTTGTAAAATATACGAAAGGTTTTAGTAGCAAAATATACCATTATGATAAAAGAAGAGGATATAAAGTTGAAAAATAAAAATTTCAAATATGGGATGCGATTGGGACTTATAATCATGTCTGTAGTATTTTGTCTTGTTATTGTTTATACCCTACTAGCTTCCACTTCAATAATTAAACTTTCAAAAGAGAATCTAACGATCAAATCCAATCACTGTGCAAATCAGTTAAATGACTGGACTGGAGAAATCATAAGTGAACTAGAAATTTATAAGAAGGTCATTGAAGATAATTTTACGAGCGACAAAGAACTTCAACAATTTCTTTCATCAACTTATCAAGTCCATGATGCATATCCTATGGGTATTTATGTGGGGGATGAAACAGGATTTTATGTGGATGCGTCAGGGTGGACACCAGAATCTGATTGGAATATACAAGAACGACCATGGTACATTGCAGGAAAAGACAGTGAAGATTTTGTTTTTTGTGAACCATATTATGATGCACAACTAGGTATAATCTGTACCAGTGTTTCTGCTAAAATCCACCTTGATCATGCAATTCGTGTGCTCTCTGTAGACGTTTATGTAGATTTCGCGGAAAAGCTGATTTCGGAAATTACAAATGTTAATGATGTTGATGGAGCACTTTTTGTTGCTGGTAAAGACCGAATAATACTTGCAGATTCAGGAAAACATATGGGTGGTGATAACTTATCAGAATGTGATGAGCGTTTTTATCAACAGCTGAATGCGATTATTGAAGCCAATAAGTTAGGACAATCAACGATTCGTACAGAGGATGGTGTCTATTATGTGGATATTACGCAAATGGCTATTACGAATTGGTATCTTATATCTTTTATCAAACGGAGTACTTTATTGGCGCCAATGTGGAGATTAGGAATACTGATGGCTTTGATAGGAATATTTTCCGTGCTGGTATTGATTCATGTAACAAGAAATATGGCTATGAGTATGGCAGAGATGACTCGAAAAGCCAAAACAGATAATTTAACAACTCTTCTAAATCGGGAAGGATTTGAAGAACAGGTAATGAAGTTATTGAAGATTACGCCCAATCAAGGAATTCTTTTGATTTGTGATATGGATAATTTTAAAGCGATTAACGATACATATGGTCATCCTATTGGTGATAAAACTTTAAAAAAATACGCAGCACTTCTAAAAAACTATTTTAATCGAAGAGAAGATGTAGTTGCTAGAATGGGAGGGGATGAGTTCGCAGTATTTGTTGGGCATGAAATTTCAAACGAAAATATAGAAGAGATGATGAAAAAGTTTATGGAACTCATTGGCCAACAATTTGAAAAGGATTATCCAGGAATGAAAATATCTACTAGTATTGGTGGAACATTTGTGAGAGATGAACAGGATTTCCAGAAATTATATAGATTGGCTGACTCGGCACTTTATACGGTAAAAGGTCAGGGAAAAAATAATTATTGTATTGTTTCCTAAAACCATTATCAGAATACATAGCAAAGTCCTAACACTTCGACAAGTTGGTCCATGAGACCATTAGACACAGAAAATTCGACATTTTCGGCTTGACATTACGGGAGAAGACAAATGAAAAAAATACTAAGAAAAATGCTTCCAATTTTATTAATCATGGGATGTACGGTGCTGTTATCGGTTGTCGCATTTCATGCAATTTTGAACACCCAGAGAGAAGATGCGTTTAAAACATTAAAAGATAATGCGGAGAGTTTCAATCGGTCTGTGCGTATATGTATTGAGGATAATAAAAATATTCTTTATGCAGCGACTGATGGTATAGCGCAAGTAAATTTAGAGGATGAACAAGCAATTATTAATCATTTGAATCGTCTGCAGCCACTTACTATGTTCTCCAGAGTTGATATGTTTTACAATGACAATACTGTTTTATACCAAAATGGAGAGCGTAAGGAAGCACCGGAAGGAATTGATTTTCAAAGAATCGCAGAACAGGGTGAATACATGTCTCCGCGAGTTATTGATCCAATAAGTGAGAAAGAAACGTTGTATTATGCAGTTCCAGTAGTTCGGGATGGAAAAACAATCGCATATTTAATGGGAGTTATTGATTGTGCATCTCTTTCAAAATATTTTCCTGTTTTAGCATTTGAGGGAAAGGCATTTGCGTGCTTGATTGATAGTACGACTGGCGATTTTGTCTTGGATGATTGGCACAAGGCGTTTCTTAACGTAAAGGAAATGGAAGATCGTGTACCTTTGAAGCGTTTCAAAGAGGTGAATTTAAAGGCTGATATATTGGCACTAAAAACGGGAACTACAGGATTTACTTCACATACAAATGGGGAAACCTCCTATATGTATTATACACCAGTAGGTGTATTTGACTGGGAGTTATTGATGGTTATACAGGAGCCAGTTTTATTTGCCAAGGTGGAGAAGGTTAGAAATATATTGGCAATTGTAGCAATAATCGAGACAACAATATTATTACTTTATTTTTCATTTAGTTTATATACTACACATTTGCTAGCTAAGAGCAGAGAAGAACTTCGTAAAATCAGCTATCAGGATATGATGTGCAAGATACATAATCGGAATAAGTATAAGGAAGATGTTGTGAAATTTTCTCAGAAAGAGTATAAGAATATAGGGGTTGCATTCTTTGACCTAAATGGTCTCAAGAAGGTAAATGATAATCTGGGGCATGAAGAGGGAGACCGCATGATTAAGAAGAGCGCCGAGGTGATGAATTTCTTTTTTAAAGACCAGGTGTATCGTATTGGCGGTGATGAATTTGTAGTGATTGCTCCTGAGAGTAACAGCAAACAGTTTGAGAATACGGTGTATGATATTGTGAATACATTAGCAAAGGAACACATATTGATTGCGTTTGGGTATTCTTTTGACGAGAATAGCAAATCATTGAGAGCACAGCTTCGCAAAGCAGATTGTGAAATGTACACAAATAAACAAGAGTTCTATCAGAAAAACGAAAATAATTAAAAATGCCCAGGAGTACAAGACGTACTTCCTGTGTGTCAAAATAAAGCCTTATTCAGGTCCTATAGTTATAAATGGGAACAATTCTGAATAGGCTTTTTGAATATAGCATAGCTGCACCAAAGATGGAGGTAAAGAGTAATATGATTGAAATAAGAAAAACTACGATGGATTCGGAGGACGCAAAAGCACTTATTCAAGAGTTGAATCAGATTTTGGTAAAAATAACAGGTGATGATGGGACAACTCATTTTCAGCAAACAGATGTGGAACAGGAGAGGTCAGTGTTTTTAATTGGGTATATAGATGGAGAGCCATTTGCTTGTGGAGGATTGAAAGAAATTAGCCAGGAGTGTGGTGAAATCAAAAGAATCTATGCTAGAAAAAATCAATGTCAAATGGGGCGACGGATCATAAAAGCCTTGGAGGAAGAGGCAAAAAGATTAAACTACCAAAAACTTGTTTTAGAGACAAGAATTCAAAATGAACATGCAATTTCTTTTTATGAAAAGAACGGTTACATCCATTGTGAAAAATATGGCGTATATAGAAATAATGAGAATGCTTATTGCTTTAAAAAAGAGTTATGATACACTGGCGGAGGCAATATACTATTTACAAGGTGTTTCTCTATAATGTGCCATATAATGACCTTCTTTCTTTCAATTTGTGCTACCATGATGGTAGCACATTGTTGCTTTAATTTCCTTCAACTATGAGGCTAATTACCACTTGCTTTGAAGTTATAAATTGGTTTGAGTATCTGATTAATGGACACCGTCTCACCAATCACCTCTTTGATTGACTCCATATCTCTGTAGGCAAATGGACCTTCATCTAGGGTGTCCTTACAAATTCAGGAGGAGTAAATCCATTTCATGCCTTTTGTAATCTCATTTATGATAATATCACGGTTTAGGGTTGCATATTCCTGAACAATTGCAAGGTCATGCAGATAGTTCTGCATAAGTTCT
Source organism: Anaerosporobacter faecicola (assembly GCF_012070565.1). Classification (GTDB taxonomy): domain Bacteria; phylum Bacillota; class Clostridia; order Lachnospirales; family Lachnospiraceae; genus Anaerosporobacter; species Anaerosporobacter faecicola. Next base: position 85,775 of record NZ_JAAQRO010000022.1, on the reverse strand, counting down.
CCTTCGAGATAAGTAAGTTCATAAGGAATTGCGATATTATTTGCTTTCAGAACTTTTTGCCCTTCAGAAAGATAGTATTCTGTTACTTCTTTTCCTAAGTGACGACTGCCAGTGTGGATAACAAGATAGGTATCGTTGCAATCATTGACCATTTCTGTTTCTGTCAATGGCTAGAACAACTATAATTTGTAATACGGTATGAAATAAAGAAGGGGTTGTTTCATAGAATAAAAGGTAATGCGCAACATGAAAGAGAATAATGTTGTGCATTTTATGTTAAAAATAGGAAGTTTGCACGATGTGCACAAAAATATATTAGAAATAATGCGAATTGCCAATAAAGTTACGAAAAAGTATACTTAATGTATAAGCGATTAATAGAAATGCGCAATATTATTGCGCAATAACAAGGAGGGTAGAGAAGTAAGGTAATAAGAATAACGGAATAACATCATCAGGTACTTCTGGAAATTAACTTGTTAAGTCAGTTAAACGAACAGGGAATTCACAGGGCGATTTGTGTTTAACACAAATCGCCAGACTTAGGAAAGGGCATAGGAAGAAAGTATGAAGAAATCTGGAATTAGTCTTGGGGGATTATGTATTAGTTTATGTCTCTGCATGGTTCTTTTACTTGGTTGTGGTGGAAAGAATAAGGAATCTGTTGCAGAAACACAAACAGAGACAGAAACTCAAACGGAGATAGAAACACAAACGGAATCAGATATGAAGACAGAGACAGAACTGGAAGCATCAGCAGAAGCAATGGATGAAGCAAATTCATCTCCAGTTCCAGAAATAGCAAAAGAAGCGAAGGTATCTATTGAACCGATTGCAAATGTTTCAGATGATTTTATCTGTGGTATGGATGCATCGGCTGTACTTGTATGTGAGAATAGCGGTGCTACATATTATAATTTTGAAGGGGAAGAACAAGATGTCTTCAAAACATTAGCAGAATCGGGTGTAAATTATATACGTCTACGAGTATGGAATAATCCTTATGACGAAAATGGAAAAGGCTATGGCGGGGGCAATAACGATGTAGCCACTGCAATTAAGCTTGGAAAACGGGCAACCCAGTATGGAATGAAGGTATGCATTGATTTCCACTATTCTGACTTCTGGGCGGACCCCAAGAGACAGCATGCACCAAAGGCATGGGAAGGCATGAGTGGGGAAGAAAAATGCGATGCACTTTATACGTTTACCAAGGAAAGTCTTACTGAAATTCTGGATGCTGGTGTAGATGTTGGAATGGTACAGGTTGGAAATGAAATCAATAATGGAATGTCAGGGGAAACAGATCTAGCTACGGTTACCAATCTGTTGAAAGCAGGAAGCCGTGCCGTTCGTGAGATAACGAAGACAAAGAAACAGGATATTCAGATTGCTATTCATTATACGAATATTGAGAATAACGCACAGATTGATAGTTTAGCTTCCAATCTTTTAAGTTCAGACGTGGATTATGATATATTTGCGTTATCGTATTATCCATTCTGGGATGGAACCAACGAGAATATGCAGAAGGTTGCAAAGAGTATACAAGACACATACGGTAAGAAGGTTCTTATTGCAGAAACATCCTACTGCTATACTTCCGAAGATGGGGATGGCTCTGGTAACAGCCTACTTGGTACATATGACATCGTGCAAGGATATCCAGCAACCGTACAAGGACAGGCACAGATAATTCGAGATGTCTGTGCAGCAGCCAATGAAGCAGGTGTTATTGGTATCTTCTATTGGGAAGGAACCTGGATACCCGTAGGCAAGGCAACGGATGATAATTCTTCAAAATGGGAAGAATTCGGAAGTGGCTGGGCTAGCAGCTATGCATCCGATTATGATCCAGAAGATGCAGGATTATATTACGGCGGCTGTTCCTGGGATAATCAAGCAATGTTTGATTTTGATGGATATCCACTTGATTCTTTAAATGTATTCAAGTACATAAAAGAAGGTACGAAATAAAAAAGAAAATGAGAGCTGTTGCATTAGCTGAAGAAAATCAGCTAAGAACAGCTCTATTTTTATAAGTTTTGGAGCAAGAATTTGTATTATACGCATGTTGATCTGCAGAATAAAAAAAGTATATCAAGTAATTCTTTCTGTGACATAGTAACAGAACAAATTCTCAAAAAAGATTACAATGATTTACAGAAGATTGTTGAATTGATTTCAAAGATGTAGGAGAGGAAGGATTCATGTGAAATGACCTTTTGCTCCATGCATTCTATCAATGTAAAGGAGAATACGATGGCAAAAAAAATTGTAATGATTGGTGGAGTAGCTGGTGGTGCAACAACGGCAGCAAGACTTAGAAGAAGAGACGAAGAGATGCAGATCATTGTACTAGAAAGAGGAGAATATATATCATATGCCAATTGTGGCTTGCCATACTATATTGGCGATACGATTAAGAGTAGAGATGCCCTCCTATTACAGACCCCAGAAGCAATGAATAAGAAGTTTAATATAGATGTTCGAGTTTCCAATGAAGTAACCAAGATTTTACCTGCAGAAAAGAAAGTTGTAATTCATAATACAAAAACAAATGAGTATTATGAGGAAAGTTACGATCATTTAGTAATAGCAACAGGGTCGTCACCAATTAAGCCGGCTATTCCAGGTATTGATAACGAAGCTATCTTTCCATTGTGGACAATTCCAGATACAGATGGAATTAAGTCGTATATCAAGGAAAAACAGCCAAAGACAGCAGCGGTGATTGGTGGTGGTTTTATTGGGTTGGAGATGTCGGAAAACCTTCATAGAGCGGGACTTCAGGTGTCATTAATCGAGATGCAAGACCAGGTCATGGCATCCATCGATGGAGAGATGGCCAATCTACTTCATGAAAATATGGAAGCAAATCAGGTCAATCTTTTCTTAGGGGATGGAGTTAAAGCATTCCATGAAGAAAATGGAACAACAAAGATTGAATTACTTAGTGGGAATTCAGTAGAGGCGGACCTAGTGATCTTATCAATTGGAGTGAAACCTAATAGTGAACTTGCTGCAAAAGCAGGTATAGCGCTTAATAAAAGAAAAGGGATTGTGGTGAATGAATATCTGCAAACCTCGGAAGCAGATATATATGCAGTAGGAGATGTAATAGGTGTAGAACATTATGTAACAGGAGAAACAACGATGATTCCGCTTGCTGGACCAGCCAATAAGCAGGCAAGGATTTTAGCGGATAATCTAAGCGGGGACCAGAAAACGTACAATGGAACCATGGGGACTTCCATAGCGAAAGTATTTGATTTAACAGTAGCAAGTGTTGGGGTGAATGAAAAACAGTTAAGGAGCATGGGAAAAGTCAAAGGAGAAGATTATTACACCGTGTTGATCAATCAGAAATCTCACGCTGGTTATTACCCTGGTGCAACGGCACTTACCTTAAAGATGATTTTTACGAAAGACGGGAAGATCCTAGGTGGACAGATTGTTGGGCAAGATGGAGTGGATAAGCGGATAGATACCTTAGCAACCACAATGCGGTTGAAGGGAACTATTTATGATTTGGAAGAACTGGAACTTGCTTATGCACCTCCATTTTCCTCTGCAAAAGACCCTGTCAATATGCTTGGATTTGTAGCGGAGAATGTGATTCGAGGTATGTTACAATTTATCGAATGGAATGAACTTGATGAACTACTTGCTAATGAGAAAAAGAGAGATAATTTTATCATTCTAGATGTAACAGAGGATATAGAGAGGATGGTATATTCAATTCCAACTTCTTACCATATTCCTCTAGGTCAACTCCATAAGCGATTGGCTGAGCTGGATCCTAGCAAACAGATCATAACGTACTGTGCCATTGGTGTTCGTGCCTATAATGCAGCAAGAATTTTGTTACAACATGGATTTGCACATGTTTCTGTTTTGTCTGGTGGTATAACATTCTATAAATCAATGCATTATTATAAGAGACGTTCTGAACCAATGAATTGGAGTTCTATGGTTCAAAATCCGATAGAAGATAATGATAAGAATATAGAAGAAATAATCGTAGAAAAGGCGAAAGCGGAAACGAAGAAAAGAAAGGAATTAGATGGTGAGGCAAAGAATGCAGACCTAAAAATAGCAGAAACAAAGAGTGAGGAACAAATTGTGGATAAGGAAATGAAAGTTCTCGATTGCTGTGGATTACAATGTCCAGGCCCAATTATGAAAGTTCATGAGACAATCAATGAAATGAAAGATTCAGAGATACTGAAGGTATCGGCTACCGATCTGGGATTTGCAGCAGATATTGATGCTTGGTGTAGAAGAACAGGTAACACGTTAATGAAAACAGAACGAGTGAAGAAAGAGAATATTGTTTATATCAGAAAGGGAACGAACAAGGAGCAAGTACAAAACGAGAGTTTGGTCTCTCCGCCACAAGGAAAAACATTAATTGTATTTAGTGGAGATTTAGATAAGGTTTTGGCTTCCTTTATTATTGCTAATGGAGCAGCATCTATGGGAAGACCTGTTACGATGTTCTTTACCTTCTGGGGATTAAATGCATTGCGGAAGGCAGAGGGAGCTAAAGTGAAGAAACCATTTATGGATAAAATGTTTGGGTTTATGATGCCAAAAGGCAGTAGGAAATTAAAATTATCCAAGATGAATATGGCAGGTATGGGAACAGCAATGATGAAAAAAGTTATGAATGATAAGAACGTAGATTCTTTGGAAACATTGATGAAACATGCTCTAGACAGTGGAATTCGCTTGGTTGCCTGTACAATGTCCATGGATATTATGGGAATTACCAAAGAAGAGTTAATCGAGGGCGTTGAATATGCCGGAGTTGCTTCTTACTTAGGTGATGCAGAAGAATCTAATGTAAACTTGTTTATTTAGAAAGATAAAGAAACCCCACATAAACGGATTTTAGGATCGCGATATGTGGGGGTTTTGTCATTTATGTTGTTATGTATTTTTTTCGTAATAGAACCAACACGGTTGCAGCAGCAAAATATAGAATAGACATCACAACGTAGAATTCGATTCCAGATAGAAGGAAACAATAAGGCAGGTTAAAGCAAAAATGAATTAGTACAGCATAAAATAAGTTGTTTTCTCTTTCTAATACAATAGCCATGATCATATTTAGTGCAGTCATAACGATAACATTGGCAATAATATAGATAACGAGTTCTATTCCTGTAGTATATTCATTGTCTACAAACCAGAGGACCGTATGCCAAAATGCCCAGATTACACCTAGCAATACATTGCCTTTTACAAAACCAAAGTGATCTTGTAATTCATATCGTAGATAACCACGCCATCCACATTCTTCTCCTGTTGGTCCTGAACATAGAGATAAGATTACGGATAACCAAATTGGATATGTACCTATGGAAAACATGGAAGAGAAGGACACCTTCGTCCATAGTGAAACGAACCAGGCAGATAATAGAAAGATACCTGTAACCAAACCAATACAACCTAAGATTATTGATGGACGGAGACGACCAGAGAAGTTCTTTTGAAAGAATGCTTTCTTTGTGTTACTAGGTTGTAATTTGGAAAAAAGTACGAATAAAACAATCGTAGGAGACCAGGCACATAGATTAGAAAGCCAGCGCATCGTCAAAGGTGATGCGTGTAGTACCATAGAGGCTCCACCACATAAAACGAGTACCATTAGCCAAAATGTTAGATATGCAGTGATTACATATCGGATATAAGATTTCTTTTGTGTTTTTTCATTTGTTGGAATCATTAAATTCTCCTTTCAATGTTAGACAGTTCATTTTCTTTAATCATAAAATAAGATCGGATGGTTTGATCTTCTCAAGGTATCACATATTGGATTCGTTCCACGTACGCAATACTTGTTCCCATATTGGGGCATCGTCAATACCAAGCATCTTTCCTAGTACGGAAATTAAAGCACGAAAAACCATCTGTTGTTCCTCAGGTTCAAAAGTAAATATACCATCATCTAAAAGATTTAAGGAGGATACCAAAAAGATTTGCATATATTCTTTGGGATAAGGGCAGTGGAAAATTCCTTTTTCATTGCCCTCTTCTGTTACAGCAACAAGAACGGGTACAATGGCGTCTACCATAGCCGTTAAGGTTTTTTGGTGCATCAAGGAATTCTCCGAACAATGCATCTGATCAATTAATTCAACACTTATAGCATCTGTAACGCGCATTGCTAGAAAAACTTGTAGCAGCTTTTCTTCTGGAGAGAGATTGGATTGTTCGGCAATACTTTGTGCTCGTTGGTAGACGAGGTCAGCAGTACGACCAATAATGGCATCAAGGACTTCTTCTTTGGATTTGAAATAATGATAAAAAGTACCTTTTGCTATTCCAATGGCAGTTAAGATGTCATTTACGGTGCATTTCATGTAGCCTTTTTGGACAAAAAGTTTTTGTGCAGTATCTAATATTTCATTTAGACGCTCATTATGTTCTTTTACAATTCGCATGGCGGGGGACCTCCTTTGTAATGGTGTTCTACAAAATATTTGTTATGTAGCAATTAAAATATTGACCGACCGTCGGTCTATATATAGGATACTATAGGATTTTACTTATGTCAATAGAAACATACGTAAATGTAATGATTGTATAATTAATATTTTATGTATTTTACTGTAATTGACATTATATGGCTTGTACGATATAGTTACTATAAAATAATAGGTTTGTATCGGTTGTATGTTAACAAAATAATTTTAGGAGGAGATATTGATATGAAGGAGATAGTAGAAATTAAACCATTTACCACAGAATTTGAACTTGTTCATCTTCCCGCTTGTAGGATCATTGGAAAGGAAATCCGCAATGGAGGGAAATTAGGAAATACTGCACCCAAATTATGGGATGAAGTATATTCCACAAATGTACATTCTGTTTTGGAGAAATTACCACATCTGATCAGTAAGGATCTATTTGGGTGGACTTGTGAGTATGATAGCGAAACCGATACATTTATCTATATCGTCTGTGCTTTGACCCCTATGGATACCAAGGTGCCTGATGGCTTTACATATCGTGATATACCGGAAACCATTTGTGCAAAAGGACTTTACGGGGAAGATGTGGGACAAACATTGCAAAGAGCGGAAAAAGTAGGATATCAAGCAAATTGGGAAAAGCCTGGATGTGGTTGGAATGCAGAAATGTATTTCCATGAAGAAGAAGAAAATCCACCAATGGAATCAGCAACACAATGGCATTGGTTAATTCCTGTTGTTGAGATGGCGAAGTAGTAGGAAATTTCACACGATGACTTGTGAGAAGAATAGGAAAGGTTTCACATGGAGGTTACAATGAAAAACAAACGAATCATCACACTATTTCTTTGCTTTTTCATGTCACTATTATGTGCTTGTGGGAAAAAAGGCGGATCAGGTGTTGAGGAAAATAAGAAAATAAAAGAAGAGGGTGCCAAGATATATCATTTAAAAGTGGAAGATGCAGGAGAACGGTTCTTACCAAGTATATATCTGGATCCCAAAACAAAAACATTTTCTTTTACCTATAGTCTTCTAAGTTCTTATCTACCATATGGGACTTATGAAATTACGGATGGCATCTTAGTTATGAAAACAGTGGAAGATGCAGAGTGCTACCAATTTGAGGTGGTAGATGATCACACATTAAAATATCTTGAAGAAAGTTCGACAGCAATTCACCAATACGATGAGAAAATAGAATACCCGTTGGAAGATGGTGCTTTATTTGAGCTATATGTACCAACATTACTAGAAGGAGCTAGTCCGGAAACAAGTGCTATGGCACTATGGAAATATGACGGAACCGCAACGACTTGGAGTTGGCTTTACGATGCAGAAAAAGAGAAAGAAATACTGAAAAAGCTTCAAAAGATTACCTTAGGGGAAATCGTTGATACCATTGATACGAGTACGCTTTCCGGTCCCATCTATGGCTTGGAGATTAGTAGGGAAAATGGCGGTGATGCGAAAGTTGCCTGGTGGGATGGATATTGTTTTACGGAGAAAGGAATCTATCAAGTAGACATTGATTTTCAGGCTATTGAAAGTGAATATAAATGGACGGACAAGGATACCATGGATCTCACAGCATTTCCTAATTTCTATCAGATTGTTAAGCAGAATGGAATATGGAATAAGAAGCTACTTGTGGAAAGTGAAGTGGAAGAATCCCAAGAATTGTCCTTGACAGTAGTGTCGGTGAAAGATTCCATTATAACAGCGAAGATAAAAAATAAATCCTCCACAGAAGCGAGTTATGGAGAGTATTTTACAATTCAAGTGGAACTTGATGGTACTTGGTATGCGATACCAACGGAATATAGTATGGCATTTAATGATATTGCATATCTGATACAGGCCGGAGAAGAAACAGATCGAGAGTATAATCTGTCTGCATATGGGGGATTGCCAGCAGGTACCTATCGACTTGTGGTAGAGGGAGCTACCGCGGAGTTTCAGGTGGAAGAGCCATAAACATCTGTACAAGTATTACGTAACTGCAAAGCATTTGGGGAGGATAAACATGAGAAAAAACTATATAGATAACCTACGATCTTTTATTATTGTACTGCTATTTCCCTTTCATACAAGTCGTATGTACACAACATTTGAGATTAATTATGTACAAGGAGATGTTGCAATTGGACATGATTTTTTCGTAGCCTTTACGTCTGCATGGTTTATGTACATGCTATTTCTGTTAGCTGGTATGAGTACGGTATATAGTCTAGAAAAACGTACATTAAAGCAATATTATGTTGAACGTGTACAGAAACTTTTGATACCGTTCTTCTTTGGTGTAATATTAACAATACCAATTCAGACGTATTATGCAGAACGGTTTAATAACGGATATACAGGATCATTCCTGCATCAGTATCGTATGTTTTTTACGAAGAAAACTGATTTGACTGGATACAGAGGGGGATTTACTCCTGCACATCTCTGGTTTTTATTCATTTTATTTCTACTCTCAGGAGTAGCATATCCGTTAATAAAGAAAAAAAGCATGCAAATTAAAAAGAATACGACAAATAATAATGTAATAACGAATAATAAAGTAACAACGAATAATTTGGATACAAAAAAGGAAACTCTTCATAAAGAGATTCCCCAATTGGTAAAACTTCTATCATGGTCGATCGTTATTTGGTTGGCTAGTATAGTTAGTATTGGTGGAGAAGAGATTGGAAGCTACCTAATCTGCTTTTTGTTAGGAATGTATGTGATGACAAAGGAAGAGGTTCTATACATATTAGAGAAAAACAGTTGGATTCTTTGTGGAATGGCTTTGCTGATTAATGGAATATCGGCCTGGACCTCCATTACATTTGACTGGGGAAATACGATTTCTATTACGAATATCGCTTTTTCTATTTTGAGGCATTTTTCGGGCTGGCTTATGATTCTTGCATTACTTGGTTTAGGTAAAAAGTACTTGAATTTTACCAATACGGCATCAAGATATATGAGGAAGAATTCTTTCTCCATTTATTTTGTACATCAGACGATTATGGTAGCTCTAGGATATTATGTAATTTGCAAGATAGAAAACTCTATAATACAATATCTGCTTATCATGTTTGGATCGTTTTTATTAAGCATAGGAATAGTAGAATTGATTAAGCGTATACCGATTCTTAATATCATGTTCGGAATGAAGCCCAAGAAAAACAAATCTATTTACTAGTATTAGTGGATAGTAAATACTGAATTAATTCTTTCGAAGCAAAACTTTGAGGAAGTTGAGAGTCGTAGATTAGGTTAATATTCCGGGAAGGAATCTCCTCGGATACAGATATCTGGTATACTTCTCCTTTGGTGATCGCATCTTTTGCGATTGCTTCTGGTAGGAATCCAATCCCCAAGTTGTGCTTGACCATAGGTAAGATCAGATCGGAGGTAGCAGATTCAATCATTGGAGAGAAGAACAGATTATGTTTCTGATAGATGTCCTCCATGAAATCCCGTGATTTGGTACCTTGTGGAAAGCTAATGAGAGGGTAGGATTCAAGGTCTTTTAAAGATAATGTTTGGTCTTTCAAATGAGAATAACTGCTACCAACAATGAGGATATCCTGAAACGAGCATAAGGCTTGTGTTTTCATTGATTGGTATAAATCGAATGGAGTAGGGGCGACGACAAGGTCCACTACTCCATTTTTTAGTGCTTGGATGGCGTCCTTGGTAGTATAGTTGTGAATCTGCAATTTTACCTTTGGGTAACGTTGACGGAATGCTTCTAAGGCAACAAAGAGATAGCAGTGGAGCGCAGTTTCTGTAGTACCGAGATAGATGATTCCACCTTCAAGGCTTACGGATTGCAGCAGAGCAGTCTCTCCCTTTAGGAGATGTTCGCATCCTACAGAAACGTAAGCGTAGAGCTGTTCACCTTCTGGAGTCAAGGAAATTCCACGGTTTCCTCGGACGAAGAGACGGCACCCAAGTTGGTGCTCCAAGTTTTGAATGGTATGACTGATACTAGACTGACTGGTCATTAGAACATGGGCGGCTTTTGTAAAGTTTTCGTATTTGCAGACGTAATAAAATACACGGTAGTAGTCATAACTGATCATGGGAATTCTCCTTTTCTTTAACGTTATAAGCAAACATAAAAGATCATATCTGTTGTACTTGCAAAAAGTGAATATGGCATCGAATTAAAGTCTGATATGAATATATCATATAACAACGATACTATATTATCATTTTACATCATGTCTAACGCCACGTATACTGAAAAAGTGTGATTAATATACTCAAACTTCACACCACTTTCAATATTTTGAACGCGTATGTGCAAAGTTTGAGTAATATAAGAAATATAGAAAGTGATTGGTGAAGAGATGAATAAGGACTTAACAGTAGGAAAACCAGAAGTTGTTTTATGGAAGTTTGCATTGCCTCTGTTTGGAAGTATTATCTTTCAACAGTTATATAATATTGCAGATAGTTTGGTAGCAGGAAAATTCATTGGAGAACACGCACTGGCAGCCGTGGGAAATTCCTATGAGATCACGTTGATCTATTTGGCGTTTGCCTTTGGGTGTAATATTGGTTGTTCCGTAGTTGTATCACAGCTTTTTGGTGCAAAGGAATGGAAGGATCTAAAAACGGCGGTCAGTACAACATTTATTGTAAGTGGAATATTATGTGGAATCTTGATGGTTTTGGGATTTTTGTTCGCACCCCAGTTGTTGCATATGATCCACACACCTAAGGAAATCTTTTCGGATTCTTTGCTATATCTAAATATCTATACAGGTGGATTGGTGTTTTTATTTTTCTATAATATAGCAACGGGTATCTTCTCGGCACTTGGAGATTCAAAGACACCATTTTGGTTTCTTGCATTTTCCTCCACAGCAAATGTTTTTGTGGATATCTTATTCGTAAAAACCTTTCACATGGGGATAGCGGGAGTCGCTTGGGCAACATTCCTATGCCAAGGTGTGAGCTGTATCTTAGCAGTAATTGCAGTTTATAAACGATTAGGAACGATACCTACGGAAGGAACGTATGAACATTTTTCAAAAGTTTTATTAAAGCGATTAGCGATGATTGCCATTCCAAGTATCTTACAGCAAAGTTTCATCTCAGTGGGGAATATCTATATTCAAAGTATTATTAATGGATTTGGACCAAGTGTTATTGCTGGATATTCTGCGGCAATCAAGTTGAACAACCTAGTGATCACTACGTTTACTACATTGGGAAATGGTATGTCCAATTTTGCTGCACAGAATATTGGAGCAGGTAAGCTTGACCGGATTAAACGAGGATTTCGAGGTGGTATCTTAATGGTTTATACCATCTGCATACCTGTTGTTTTACTTTATGTATTGTCAGGAAGTTTTTTTGTACGGATCTTTATGGATACGAATACAGGAGCTGCGTTACATACAGGGGTTCAATTTCTTCGCATTGTAGCACCATTTTACTTTGTGGTTTCCACAAAATTAATCGCAGATGGGGTGTTACGAGGTGCTGGAGCCATGAATTTGTTTATGATTGCAACATTTACGGATCTGATTCTTCGTGTGGTATTGGCAAAGATTCTATCGACTAATGCAGGTGTTGTGGGTATATGGGAAGCTTGGCCAATTGGTTGGTGCATTGCGACTTCCATGTCGGTATACTTTTATGTAAAAGGCCATTGGAAACGGGGATAGTACTTTGACCGTTGACGGGTTGACGTGGTATACTTCTCTATAAGTAACAGTTTGCATGTTGTTTTTATTCGAGTTTTAGGAAACAAGCATACAGTGGGGTTACGAATTTACTTATATGGGAGAAGAAAGGGGACGGAACATGGAAACGATTCATAATTATCAGGATTTTGTTCAAGAATTGTATCAGGTTGGTTTCAGTGTTGGTGGTGAGAATGGAGAAGGCATCTTTACACTATGTGATTCCTTTGGCGAGGAGATTTGTTGGCATACGGAACAGCCCGATACAGATCCATGGGAATGGCGTATGCGAGTTTTGAATGAAACGAACGATATTGCATATGGTAAATACTTCTTCAAGAAAAGTGGCTATATTACAAAAGAATGGTTCCCATACTTTTATGCAGTACGCAGAGGTAGAGTTACCTTAGAGGAAGAGTATGATGCAGGAATCATTAGCCAATGTGCAAAAGAAATTTATGATTTGCTTGAAGAACATAAGGAATTACCACTCCACCTAATCAAGCAATATGGTGGGTATACGAAAGAAGATAAATCGAGATTTGACCGTGCATTAACAGAGTTACAAACAAGATTTTTTATTACCATGTCTGGTCGAGCCAGAAAACAATCGAAAAAAGGGGAGGAATACGGCTGGTCCTCCACCGTGTTTTGCTTAGTTGAGGATTTCTGGGGAGAAGAGGTCATTGCGCAGGGAGAACATATGGAGAAGACAGAGGCCTATGAGAAAATCAGACAACAGATTTTGCGGTTGAATCCCAATGTAGATTCAAAGAAATGCAAACGGTTTATTGAAGGATAGGAACATCATAAGTATTCAATCGTATCATTCTATTTTATAGGGTTCGTATGCTGTATGCTAGATGTACGTTATATAAAACAGGAGTATAGGAAATTGTACATACTACAATTCTCTATACTCCTGTATTTATGTTGAGGCTTAACAATGTAAGCGGCGATGCAACTCTTCCCTTGCTTCATGGGTAGAGAAGAAGAACAAACCTAATAAGGTCACACCACTATATAGGCAACAAACTAGAGTTGGCCAATGGACAGTTGTTAAAGAAATAATGGCAAGTATCAAAGGAATAATCGCTAAGATACATGTACTAAAGATATAGATGGAGTACTGGTATAAGCGTTTTTTACTTCCTAAGATGCAGCTAGTTGCCAATAGATTAAGAAGGATTAGCCCAAATGGAAGGATGTAATCCAGTGCCCAATGGTAGTTCGTACCTAAAAGAGCGAGTGCCACAAGGAAGAGTAGTGTGTAGAATCCAAAACAATAAACCTTATGGAAGAAACCATTGGATTTACGAAATGTATGAATGAGCAATGCAGTAAACAAACAAGGTAATATCACATATGCAGACCAAGTGATGGAGGAAGGTGCGCTATAGAGATCAATTACCACACAGCATAATACAGCAGCAGTTAATAGGAAATAGAAGAGAGTCGGGAATCCATTACGTCTACGGTCCTTTTTGGTTATGCTAGGATAAGCAAACGGAAGAGAATCTGGATTGGAAGTTTTTGAAGCGGCCTCTTCTAAGGAATTATTACAGAATAAGCAATGGCTAAGGGGAGTACGATAGTGTAGTCCACAAGTTTTACAATATTTCATCATATCCCTCCTTATAATTCGTATCGATGGTTACAGGTATTCCTGCATCAGTTAAGAGCTTAAGAAAATATTGAATGGTAGTTATATCCTTAAACTCAGAATTCAGCATAAGATTTGTATGCCCATGTATGGAGGCTATTGCCATACACGTACCGCCTAAAGCAAATTCCACATCATCAATGTAAGGATCTAAGTCAGTTGGTAGCGATATATTACCTAAGTTGGAGATATAGTAGGTACTGATATTCTCCGCACAATAGTAATACCCAATCTGAAAAGCCAGATTCTTTATGGCGAGAGGTAAGATGCGGATGAAAGGATTTTTTTCAATACTTACATTGGAATTAATGCGGCGGTGGAGATCTTCTTTGGTAAGTTGATCAGCAAACTGTTCTTTGGTAGACGCCAACATTTTTTCAAATGTCCAGGACTCTTTTCCAGAGAATGTAGACTTAATATAGAGTGAAAAATTCCGTAGGGTATTGGACGGAAAAAATTTGCGTAGATTCACGGGTATGAAGATCTTAATTGGTTTCTTACTGGTGCGGCAGTCATGGCTACAAGAATAGATGCTATATGCCATTGCAGCAGTTACATATTGTCCAATGGTAACATGATTCGCTTTAGCAACAGCGGATAAGCGTTCTGTTGGAACTTGTGCACGAACGGCCAAAGAAAAATGATATTTGAACTTTTCACCAGATAAATGGTAAGCAGGTTCCTCGGTTAGGCTCTTACGATTGGTTGAATCATAGGAATCCACGAACATATCAATTTCTCCTGTTACATCATGGGGTAACTGGCTTCGAATGCGTCCATCATGTTCTAACGAATGCCCTTGAAGCTCAAAATATTTATAGACAATGGATTTGAGAAATTCCATTGCACCAGTGCCATCGGTTAACGAGTGAAAGGTCTCCAGTGTTATTTTATTCTCATAATAGTAGACTTTGAACAGATAACCGTTATTCTTCTGCCAGGAGAAGAACTTGGCGATTCGTGCAGACTCTTCTTCCACCTGGAATGGTCGATCGTTTGCAGAAAGATAGTACCAAAAAAGCCCAGACTTCAATTCAACTGCAAAAGTTTCAAATCGAGGAAGCACGTTATTAACAGCTTGTTCTAAAAAATCTTTCTTTACTTTTTCTTTTAGGTAGAATGACAATCGAAAAACACTGCTTCGGCTGTCTTTCGATACAGCAGGAAATATCTTACCAGCATTATCAATTGGATACCAGTATTGGTTCCGTTTCATAAAAAAACCCTCTTTTCTTAGTAATCTCAATAGGGATTAAGGAGATGAACGGATAAAAGGTCGTTCATAACCCTTTTACTTTTGTATTTATCAATATCACATGATGTAGTTTTTAAAACTATTATAAGTCTACTACTAGAAAAGTTCAATAATTTTCTAGTAATATGGAAGGATTCTCTTCAGAGTAGATGCGATAAGAATTAATCTTTGGCGTTTTAAAATTAAGAAGTGGGACTGTTTCAAGAATACCATCCTCTATGTAGGAATGAACGAGGCTTTCTGGCAGAAAACTATAGCCCATTCCATCTATTAAGAATTGCAGGAGTTTGGTACTATTATCAATCTCAAAATGAAATTGATAAAATGGTGGAA
Organism: Anaerosporobacter faecicola; assembly: GCF_012070565.1. GTDB lineage: Bacteria > Bacillota > Clostridia > Lachnospirales > Lachnospiraceae > Anaerosporobacter > Anaerosporobacter faecicola. Next base: position 70,349 of record NZ_JAAQRO010000022.1, on the reverse strand, counting down.
AAAGTTCCCGTATGAATAACCCGACTTCCTGTAAAGCAAAGTTACAGAATAGGTATTGAATCTGTGTTAGTTCCTCTTTGCGAATGCCATTATGATACGTATTGTTCTTAGGTGAAGTTACAAGGACTAAAGAATCTGTGGCAAAGACATCACTGCGGTAGCCATTGCGGACAAGAGGAAGATAGGAATAGATAACATCTAACAATCCATCCTGCAACATCTGTAAGAGAGATGTGGAGTGGGCAACGGTAACGGTGAAGGCGCAATTCGTATGGGAGGAAAGCAGTTGCTTCATTGATTCCACCAAGTGACATTCATAGATTGTATTCGTTGTGCCAATCCGTAAACTATGTTCATACTGTTTGATGGAACTCATTTCTTTTATTGCAGATTCTTCTAGATCGATCATACGCTTTGCGTAGGTTAAGAACAAATTCCCTTCTGGTGTCAAAGAAACCGTTTTCTTATCTCTAAGAAAGAGCTTTTTACCAACTTGACGTTCCAATTCTGCAATTCGATTGGTAACGGTTGATTGTGCAACAAAGAGTTGGTCTGCTGCTTGTGTGAAATTCTTTCGATCGGCAAGCACCAAGAAGGTGCGGAGATGTTGGGTATCCATTGGTTCCCTCCTAACGTATGTGTATTATGGGCTTGTGTATATTCTAAATGCTAGAGTATCGATGCATAGCTTTTTGCACGGATTTTCAAGCATAGTAGTAATGTGACAGGTAATTGGCAAAGTAAGTTATATTAGTATCTATATATCGAATTATATGTCATAGATTAATTCGATATACAAATAATACCACCAAAGAAAGAAACTGGTCAAGTAGTATACAGGGAGAGAAAGATTTACTAAGGACTTTTGACACCCGAACAAGTTAATCATGTGAGTTAGAAGGATAATAAAGTGTATTCAGAAATCGGCTAGCATAAGGTCGTGACAAATGGGGAGTCTTTTATAAAAGGAGATGACAATAAGCAGATTGAGAAAATGCTTATTTACATTGCCTTTCTTTTACAATAGAATATAGGTAACTTCATATAAGACGGCTGGTTATGACATTCGTATGAATCAAGAATCGTTAGCAAATCAATGAATAGTTACACCATTCCGTTACATTGGGTTTCACCCAACGCAGGAGACAACCTTTACCAATCGCAATTCGTAGATAATTACTGGAGGGAGAGTAATGAAACTATTACTAGTTGAAGATGATATTGAATTATGCAATGTAATGCAAGAACAGCTTATGGCAGCGGGGTACGAAGTTGATGTTTGCCACAATGCCATCAATGCGGGGTATTATCTGACAAGTACCTCTCATGATATGATTCTATTAGATCGAATGTTACCAGGGAAAGATGGGATGACATTCTTGGCAGAAGTAAGACAGAAACAGATTATGATCCCGGTTATTGTGATTACGGCTATGAACGGTATCTATGACCGGGTTGATGGACTGGATGCAGGAGCGGATGACTATGTAGTGAAGCCATTTGCTATAGAAGAATTATTAGCAAGAATCCGTGCTTTATCAAGGCGACCAAGACAAATTGAAGAATCAGGTGTACTACACTTTGGGGATTTATCCTATCAGGCAGAACGAAAGATATTGGGAAAGGGTGAGGATACCTATACCTTATCAAAGAGGGAGAGTGCTTTACTGGAATTCTTCTTACGCAACGCTGGGCAGGTTGTAACGAGAGAACAGATCTTAGAGAGGGTCTGGGGGTTAGATGGAGAGGTAGAAGAAGGAAATATCGATAACTACATCTATTTCCTAAGGAAACGGTTGCGGGGAATTCACAGTAATGTGATGATTCAGACGGTATATGGAATTGGATATCGGTTGGAAGTACAGAAGGGCATGTGAGCAAGTGATGAGAAGAAAGAAATCTAGAGAAGGAAAAGAGAGACGAAACAAGAGTAGTATGCAAAAGGCGAAACTTCGTCTACTTCTATTGTATAGCATCAGCATGGGTATTATCTTGACGGTTGCTCTGTTTTCCGTCTATATGATTAGTCAAAAGGAGAGGGAACAGAATAAGAAGCGTTTGTTTCAAAATCTGGTGACCTCTGTCTATATGAAGATTTCTACTGATTCTTCCATAACAAACTCCTGGTTATCCGAGATGGAGAGTAACAATGAAGCAATCTTGCAGATCTATGATGGAGACACTAGTTTGCAATCCTGGGGAAGTTGGATAACCGAGGAGCAAAGGGTAACCGAAGTAGACAAAGTGGAGGAAAAAGCACAGGAAGACCGATTTATTATACATACAAGACCAACTTCCATGAAAGAAGGAAGTTATCGCATCTATCCGTTGAAGAATGATAAGGGGAAAACTTATTATGCTTCTGCCTGTATTGTACCGTATGGAAACAGCTTTCGAAGTGCTATTGTTGTACAATATTATTCGAAGCAAGAACAAGCGGCAACCCATCTTTGGAGGATGTTTCTAGGAATCGAGGGGATTGGAATCATCAGCATGGTATTCCTTAATCTGATCTATGTACGATTTATCATGCGTCCCGTCGAAGAGAACAAGAAGATGCAGACGGAATTCTTAGCCGCAGCATCTCATGAGTTAAAGGCACCTTTGGCGGTTATTCGTACCAGTTCCAGTGCAATTGTACGAAAGCCAGAGAAGATGCAACACTACGTGGATATCATTGGGGAAGAATGTGTGCGTATGGCGGGGCTAGTGGATGATCTGTTGATTCTTTCTTCCACTGAAACAAAATCATGGCGTATGCGAATGGAGAAGATCGAATTAGATACGTTACTGTTAGATACCTATGAAGAATTCCAACCTATTTGCAAAGAGGCAAAGATGGAGTTACAGATTCATCTACCAGAGGAATTACTACCAGCTGTTCGAGGAGATGCGAAACGATTGAAACAAGTATTATTCATTCTACTGAATAATGCGGTACAATATGCCCAGAGTAAGGAACCAATCTGTTTGCAAGCAGAGATAAGTAAGCATTATCTGTTTATTCGGGTGGTCGATCATGGAATAGGGATAGCGGATGAAAAAAAGAATGCGGTATTTGAGAAGTTCTATCAAGTGGATTCCTCCCATCATGACCGAAAACATTATGGATTAGGGTTAAGTATCGCCAGAGAATTAGTACAGCTTCATCAAGGATTGCTATTGTTGACAGATACACCTAAGGGAGGCTGTACATTTACAATTAAATTGCCAATTGACTATACGGGGTGAACGTATCCTACATTGTTTGTTCACAATTTTAAAGAAAAGTTAGAGAACTTTTAGAGAATCCTTTGCTATTCTGAATCAGTCAGGAAGAAGACGAGGAAGAATTTTATAAGGAGGAAAGATGAAATGATGAGGAAGAAAGAAAACGTCAGGAAAAGTAGAGGCAGAAGCATACAATCTTATGTAGCATTATTGTTGTGTATAGTACTTGTATGTCTGTTGTGTGTTGGTTGTAAATCAAGTACGAAGAAAGAAGATAGTGTATCCATGGGGAGATATATGGAGCAGGAGTTACAACTTCCAGAAGAGTACAATCAAGGGAATATTATGGACATTAATAATGTAGAGAATACACTGCAAGTATATGTGGAGTTAGAGGGCGCGTATAAATTATTATCCTACAAAGAAGGTTCATGGACAGAGGAGAATATGGATTGGATCACAGCAATCCTAACAGAGAATGGTTTGACATTGAGTGATGTGGTCTTAGGGCAAGACGGTAATCAATATATCTTGTGCTACCACATGGAAGAGAATCAATCCATTTGTTACTCTATATATAAGAAGGAAGCGGCTTCTGGGAAGAAGCTGGAGATTCCTTGGCTAGAGAAAAAACAGGATAATGGATTTGGAGAAATAGAGTATCCGTATGTTACGCATTTTGAAGTCCTTGCAGATGGCTCCATTGTGCTTCCTGACACAGCAAGTTTAGATGGGGAAAGCAGTATGATCCTGTATGATGGAGAAACTGGAGAACCTGTGCTAGAAACAGATTTGGTAGAGCCAATGGCAGTAGAAGAGGATTTTTTGATTGGCTACAATAGAGAAAAACAGCAATTAGTGAAGATTAACCAAAATGGTGAGGAAAAAGGAACGTATGAGTATCAGGGTACCAAACAGGAAGATGGAACGTATTACTATCAAAGTTCCAATGATTCAACATTGCTTGTACAAAAGGATGGATCGCTTTATAAATTAGCCAATAGCGGGATATCCATTTTACAGGAAAAAGGAACAATGTGGCAGAATATCGTGGAAGGTGATCTTACCACATTATCCGACCAAACGCTTAATTTTCAGAAATTAGTCATTCTATCAAACCAAACAAAGAAAGTGGATTATGCTGTTCTCGCCTATGATAGCCAATATATACCAAGGTTGTACTATTATCAATATGATGAAAATGTTGAGGCGATTCCTTCAAAGGAGATCAATGTGTATTCCCTCTATATGAATTCTACGATCCGCCAGGCAATTACCAAATACCAAGCAGAACATACGGATGTAAAGGTGAATTATACATATGCTATAGAGAACGGGCAAGAAGGCGTTGATCAAAAAGACTGTATTCGGGCGTTGAATACCGAATTATTGGCGGGAAATGGTGCTGACCTGTTAGTTCTTGATGGTCTACCAAAAGATTCGTATGTAGAAAAGAATGTGTTAGAAGATATCAGTGATCTAGTAAGCCCCAAAGTGAAAGATGGAACATTGTCTGAAAATGTGATGAACAATTACATCACGGAGAAAGGCTTCTATTATCTACCACTTCGTATTCAGGTACCAGTTGCGTACGGGAATGAAGAACTGGTGAAAAACATAACCTCTTTAGAGAACATGATGAATTATGTTGATCGACTGCAAACAGATCTACCACTTGATAATATAGGAGGAGAGAACTTTGCAAACCTTTTCTGGGGATTGTATCATACGGAGCTGATTAAAGAGGATTCTACCATTGATGAAAATGCATTATCACAGTACTTGGATCTTTTGAAGAACGTAACGGATCGGTATGAGGATGAAGGTGGTAGTGGATATTATTCTAGTATGTTCCAGGCAGACAATGCCATTTCTTTAGAAAATGGATTCTCCATGTATTCAGGAAAGAAGTCATCGGATAAGACCTATCTTGTGCAGATGGTAACTTTATCAGATTGTATTGTTCCATTCCAAGGAGTAAGAGATGAAGAAATGTTTTATGATACGTTACAAAATCAATATGTTGAAAGTGGATTAGTGGGTATCAATAAAACAGGTAAGAATAAGAAGTTAGCAAAAGAATTCTTAGAATATCTATTGGGGGATACGGTGCAGTCCGGTGATTCTCTTGATGGGTTCCCGGTAAATAGCAAATCATTGGAAGCGTTGTTTAGCAATGATAAAGCACTAGAAGATATGAGAATTGTAAGTACGGGAGAGGAAGGTACGTTTGAATATACTCCGCCAAAGAGTGAGCAGATAGCAGAACTCTATGAAAAAGTTACGTCTCTAAACAAGCCAATATCGTATGATTGTACACTTCAGAGTTTGGCAGTAGAGAAAGTGAAGGACTATATAGAAGGAACGACTTCAAAAGAGGAGACCATTCAGAATATTCGAAATGTTGTAAATAGTTATTTGGCAGAATAAGTTTGTATTACTCAGTAAAACGACCATGTAAGAGGATTAGTATTCTTGCATGGTCGTTTTTATGAAAGTACTTCAACTTTCCTATTAAATGAACCCTCCGGGGGAAGCGCACTCGTGCATAAGTGTAATGTACGCTGAATCTGACAGTGTTCTTAACATTTGTGTACAATTCTTCACGAATTCCATGGATTCTTAAAGATTATTTAGAGATTTCCATGCTATTCTTTCTTATAGAAGAAATAGAAAATTATTAATTATAGGTAGTAAGGTGGTTAAAGAATGAAGATACCGATTGAAAAGTATATAAGAACCAAACGAGCAAGGAAGGAAACGTTGTTGGGAATCGGATTCCTTCTTCCAAGCTTGATCGGAGTTTCCATTTTCGTACTGATTCCCTTTATGGATGCAATCAGACGATCATTTAGTGAGACAATGACTAGAAAATTCGTTGGATTTGAGAATTATAGAGTTGTATTTGCAAATGAAGCATTTCAATTAGCGGCAAAGAATACAGGTAAATTCCTACTCGTATGTATTCCATTGCTTTTGGTCTTATCACTGACCTTTTCTGTTCTCTTATACTCGGTAAAAAGGCTGCAGAATGTAATTAAAACCACATTCTTGATTCCAATGGTTATACCAGCAGCGTCCATTGTTCTATTATGGAAAGTATTCTTTGATGAATATGGTTTATTGAATAAGATAATGATAGCCTGTGGGGGAACGGGAACGGATTGGATGAATTCCAATAAAGCTTTTTTGGTATTGGTATTCACCTATATATGGAAGAATATTGGATACGACATTATCTTATGGCTGGCTGGACTGAATGGCATATCAGAAAGTATTTATGAAGCAGCTTCTGTAGATGGAGCAGGTTCCTTGCAGAAATTTATCTATATTACCATCCCGAATCTTATGTCTACACTGTTTATTGTAACCGTGTTATCCTTGATCAATAGTTTTAAAGTGTTCCGAGAGGCATATCTTATCGCGGGGGATTACCCACATGAAAGCATCTACATGTTACAGCATGTATTCAATAACTGGTTTACCAATCTGGATATCCAGAAGATGTGTGCAGGTGCGGTATTGGTTGCCATTGTACTACTAGGGGTGATTGTTTTGATTCAAAAACTTACTAGAAGTGATAAAGAAGAGATCGTGTAGGGAGGCATACAGATTGAGAAACAGAAAACATAAATGTAAAAAAAGTAGTTGTTTGATCTATATGATCTTACTTCTTGCCTGTTTACTCATATGGATACCAATCTATATGGTAGTAAGCGGTTGTTTTATGAGAGGAGAAGAATTAAAAGAATACATTGGAGTTGTACTCGACCAAGGAAATGGATACGTAGCCTGGCCATTGCTCCCCATCTATCCGACACTGAAGTCATTTGTTGAGTTGTTATTTGATGCACCGCAGTTTTTTGTGATGTTTTGGAATTCCTGTAAACAGGTTTTGCCTGCAGTGTTTGGACAGTTTTTGGTTGCAGTACCTGCGGCTTGGAGTTTTGCAAGATTTCGGTTTCCCTTTAAGAAATTTTTATTTTATATCTATATTATCTTGATGATCTTGCCATTCCAGGTAACAATCGTTTCAAGTTATTTGGTATTGAATCACTTACATATATTGGATACCCACCTTGCAATCATATTGCCAGCAATTTTCTCTACATTCCCTGTATTCATTATGACAAAATTCTTCAAGGGAATACCAGAAGAGTTGATGGAGGCAGCAAGACTAGATGGTGCAGGAGAGGCATATATCTTCTTTCGGATAGGTATTCCATTAGGGAATGCAGGAATCATCTCCGCATTGATCCTGTCCTTTATCGAGTTATGGAACTGTATTGAACAGCCGTTGACCTTCTTAAGGGACAAATCCTATTGGCCATTGTCCCTTTATCTACCACAGATATCGGTAGATAATCTAGGTGTTTCTTTTATAGCTTCCATGATCATGATGTTACCTGCCGTTTTGATTTTCTTAAAAGGGCAAGAGTATCTGGAACAGGGAATCGTTGCATCGGGGATCAAGCAGTAATTCATTTGGTGTAGAAAGGTTATTGATTGCCAATTCAGGAAAGAAAAGAAGAATATAGAGAGGAAGAATAGAAAGGATTGAGATAAATGGAAGAGAACAAAAAGAATGGAAAAATGAAAGGATTGCAGAATAAAGCAGGAAAATATCTTGTGATATTCGTGGTTTGCATGATTGCTTTAACGATCGTATCACGAATCAGTGCAAGTTTGACCGTACCAATCGTGTCGACGCAGGTTCCTAAGAAAGATGTTTTGAATTATAAAATTACAGGGGAAGGGGTAATTGATTCCGCTAATGCAATTTACCTTGATCTTGTGAAAAATCTTCAGATTTCAGAAGTCTATGTTAAGAAAGGGCAGAATGTTAAAGAAGGTGATCCTCTGTTTTGCTATGATCTGAATCAATTAAACGATACCATTGAGGAGGCACAAAAAGCGTACGATGCAGCACAACGTGCATATGACAAAGCCGTCTTACAGGAATCGCTAGAGGAAGATAACAAGGATACGAATGCAGAACAGAAGGCAGTAAAACGAGCCAATGAAGACTTAAAGGATGCACAAAAAGAATATGAGAAGGCGAAGGAGGTATATAAGGAGAAGATTCAGGAAATCAAAGATAGTCTGACAGAAACCCAAAAGAAGGAGTATGATGCCGCACAGGAAGAGTATGATACAGCCAAAGAGGCCTATGAGGAAACGAAAGCCAAGAATGCAAAAGCAGTTGCAGATGCGAAAGAAGCATATAGTGATGCACAAACTGAACGAGATGATGCGATTGCAGAAGCAAAAGCTGTTTATGCAGATGCGCAAAGTGATCTAGATGAAGTAACAGAAAAGCAAACCAAGTTATTAAAATACATGGCAACATTTGAACAACATGCGAAGAGTCAAAAATACACAGAGATGGATAAAGATTTGGAGAACATCTATATAACGTATTTTGGAAAAAGTGAATATGAACAGATCAAAGCAAAAGTTGATGAAGCGCAAGATACCTTGAATCAGGCAGAGGATAATTTGAAATCTGTGAAGAAAAAATGGGAATTAACGATGGAAGAAGCAGACCGTGAACTAGCGAAGGTTGACCCAAGCTCGGATGAATATTCTACAGCATTAAATAAATACAAGTTGCAACAGATTGAAAAAGAAGATGCAATTGATGAGGCACAAGATGCAGTTAATTCAGCAAAGAAGCAGGTAGCCAATGTTTCACCAAAATACACAGAAATAACAGATGCGGCGATTGCTTATTTTTACTTCTTAGCAGCCAATCCAACAGGAAGTGATACCACGTTACATAAGAAGTATTACACCGCTATTATTGATTCTTCAGTAATCGATGAAGCGGAATATAAGAGAAAGAACAAAGCAGTGGAGAAAGCAAAAGCAGCAGTAACAACCGTTACGAAAAAACAAGATAAGTTGGTTGCAAAAGCGAAGGCAGCCGTTGAAGAAGCGGTTGCAAACCAAACAAAAGAACTTGAGAAAGCAAAGGCAGTTGTTACAAAGAAAGCAAAAGCAGTTGATGTGCTACTTGATAAAGTATATGAAGATAAAGAAGGAATCCGCGCAGCAAGAGAAAGTCTGGACATGAAAGAAGATGCGGTAGACAAAGCAAAGCGACAAGTTGAAGATGCTATGGACACCTTAAGTGATACAGAGAGAGCCAATGCTATGAAGGAACAAAATGATAGAATCAATGCGCAGATAGCCGCGTTGGATAAGGAACAATTACAGGAAGAGATGGAAACAAAGGAAGAAGTATTGGAAGAACTAGAACAAGTTCAAAAGGCAAAAGGAAATGTAGTAGCAGATCTGGATGGAATGGTGACCGCATTGGATATTGAACCAAGAGGAACGATCTCTGGTTCAGAGAAGGTAGCGATAACACCAAGTTGTGCCGTATTTGTGGGCAATTTCGAAAAGGATTACAAAGAGTATGTGGAGATTGGCGATGAAGTAAGCTGTAAGTTAACTGGATATAAGGATCCAGTGAAAGGAGAGGTTCTTACTTGTACGTACAATAGTGAAATCGATGGATATGAGTTCACAGCAAAATTGGCTGAGGAAGAATATGCACCAGGTATATCTGGTGAATTTACCATATCCAAAGCTTCAGAAAAATACGATTGCTGTATTCCATTAACCGCATTACGTAATGACAATGCTGGAGACTATGTACTTGTTATGAGAGAAGCAAGCACCATATTAGGGAAAGAATACAAGGCCTATCGTGTTAATGTTACAGTAAGTAAGAAGGATTTCCAAACAGCAGTGATTAATGACGTACTTGCTTATGATGATGAAGTGATCATAGGAAGTAACCGAAATGTAATGGAGGGCGACCGTGTTCGTAAAGGAACCTATGAATAGAAGAAAACGATGGAAAATAAAGAATGTGATTTTACTCGTTCTTGCAATGTTTTGCTATATCATAGGAATCCGAACATATAACGGATTACGGGAAAATTATCAAAGTGTAAGTGTTCAATTGCAAGGCGATGGAACAACGAAAAAACAAGTTGTAACCCTATTAGAAGAAGAAAAAGAAAAGTACTCCATCGGTGAGGGAGACACCATGGATGAAACGAATGCTGCGGGAGAAGAAGCAAAGGTAACGACGCGGGTAAAGAAAGTGCCAGAGATCACCGCTTATGAAATGGAAGAACATAAGACGGTGACCAATAAAAAATATGGAAAAGAAAAAGCGACGACAAAGTACTTGGTGTATGGTAATATGCAGCAGATTCTACCATTGCAAATCTATCGAGGAAATTATGTGTATGAGAATGACTATGAGGGCTGTATCTTAGATAAAGAAACTGCTTATGAATTGTTTGGCAGTATGGATATACTTGGACAGCAAGTAGAAGTGGAAGAAACCATTCTTCAAAAGAGAACGGGTGTCACAGAAGGGGAGAATTCTGGGACAGAAGATAAGCAACAACAGACAACGAGTAGTGTGAAGAGAGTGTATTATGTTCGTGGAATCTTGGATACGAGTCATCCTGTTTTTATGGTGCAAGCAAGGAGTGACCAGACAACGTTTCATTACCTACAACTAAATTATGGGGATACGGAACGAGGAAGAGAATATGTAGAACAATTACAGATGATCTATCCTTTGGGTTCCTCTGCGGTGATTGTTGACCAGAATCTGATTGTTCGTCTTGTGGGAAATGTATTATTTTTGCCAGTATTGTTTGTTTTTGTGTTCTTCTTGATTTTCTTTATTCGAAGAATTCAGTTATATGGGAATGGTGAGGAGAAGCTACAAGAACGTCTTCGTATAATGGCTGGTACAGAGTTAAAGAAAGCTTTCCTTTTGCTTGCTTTGGGGATCACAGTAGTGGTAACAGCAAGACAATATGGATTCTTTCCACTACAATACATACCAACAAAGTGGTCGGATTTTAACAGTGTTGGCCGCACCATCAATACCATTCAGAGCCATATGGAAGAGTTAAACTATATGACACCGACTATTCGAGAGGTAATGATGCGAAAAGAACTGGGGGTCTTGGTTGGTTCTGTTATTGCCATGGTAATATTCATATGGGTGTTACAAGAGAGAAGGCAAAGTAAGAGAGAGCAGGAAGAGGAGTAGAGAATATGCTTACCATAATCTTATGTGATGATGATCGTTTTATCCTACAATTAGAAGAGGAAAAGATACGATCAATCATAGAAATGAATAAGTTGACGGCAGTGAAGATTGGCTGTGTCTCCATGGAATCTTCTGAGATTTTTACATATATGAAGAAGAATGTTGGGCCATTTCTCGTGTTTTTAGATTTGGATTTTGGTTGTGGAAAATTGAATGGAATCGATGTGGCGAAGCAGTTAAAAAGTATTCAATCCCAAGTAAAGATAGTATTCGTAACCAATCATCATGAGATGGCGATGAAAGTATTGCAAAGTGGGGTAGAACCCTTTGGTTTTATAGAGAAGACGACGAACATTGAACAGTTAGGAGCTGGATATCGCCGCTATATACAGTTAGCCATTGCTTCAGGGGAAGGAATGGAAGAGAAAGAGGAAGTTCTTAAACTAACCATAGGTTTTGATGAAACGGTTACGATTCCCAAGCCCCAGATTCTATATGTGGAATCAGAAAAGATGATTTCCCATGGAGTGACGTATCACACGATGGATGGCTCGTGTATAACCGTACGGGATACGATGGAACATGTGTTGAAGCAATTAGGAGAAAATTTTGTAAGAGTACATCGTTCCATTGTTGTAAACCATCGATATATGGTAAGTTTGACTGGAATGAATATTCGTTTATCCAATGGAGAAGAAGTACCTTGTGCGGTGCGAATGAGAAATGAGGTGAAAGCATGGTTGAAATCCTAGGACAATGGCTTCGTGTGATCTTGTTTGTATGTGGGGTTGGGGGATTACAATTGTTGTATACATGGTTAGAGAAAAAGAACATCCCCCATTTTGCATGGTTGGAAACAGGAATCACAATAAGTCTGATTGTAATTACATTCTACCTGTTTCAAGGAGAATTGGATTTTGGCCATTGGGGTGGAAGTGCACTTGTCATTTCGACCCTTAGTTTGATTGTTATGGCAATGACTATTTCCATCATTGGCTATATTAAAATTCATGTATCAGATGGAATTTTACTGGTATATACGTTATTTCTCGTTGAACATTGTACCGGTGCATATGTATTTCTAGACAGTTTGCGATATTTTACTGTTTGGATTCTTTTATGCATTTTTCTTTTACGTCGTTATAAGAAAATTCGGGATCTGGCATTACAGCTTGTCATTACAATAGCGATTGCCATAATATCTTATGTGCTATTTAAAAAAATCTTCCAATACGAAGTAAGGGATATCTACTATCGTTATGCATATTATTGGCACTTGGATAATCTAGAAAAGACATTGTTTTTAACTGGATTGGCAACTATTTTTCTAGTGCTGTTTGTGGGAATCTTATTCCTGCTTCGAAAAATCTTAGCTCTGTATATTGAACAAATTCATGCATTTAGTCAGGTATATGAAGAAATTGGACAGTATCTATTACTGATTCCAGGATTTTTTGGCGTCTATCTAATTCTTATGAATTATAGTGAATGGAGATATTTTTATCAGCCAGGAGAATCTAGTGGAACTGTTATGCTTGTCTGTTTGTTTTTATTTTTCTCTGTTCAGATTTTTTACATTCGTTTGCTCGTGCAGACCGTTCGCTTGAAGGAACATTTACAATTTAATGAGATTGAAAAGAAGACAACGGCGCTCTATCAGAGTGATATGGAACGAAATATGAAAGAAATCCGACAGATGAAGCATGACCTTAAGAACATCTTCTTAACAATGGGTGGCTATGTTGCTAGAAGTGATGACACAGAAATGAAAGCCTACTATTATGAGAATATTGCACCATTTGCAGGGAATGAAATACGGAAGAATGATTTGTATGTGACAATGCAAGAGATAAGGAATGAAGCAATTCGTGCCTTCTTATATTATAAATACTTGGAGATACAGAATAAGGGACAGGAACTAGAACTCGAAGTCTATTCAGATCAAAGCTTCTTGCCATACCTGAATAACCCATCTGATATTATTCGCATACTTGGTATTTTTTTCGATAATGCAAGAGAGGAGTGTGCTTGGATACCAGACAGTCAGATTCATTTTGTAGTGAAGGAAAAGGAAGGAGAACTGTTACTCTTAGTAAAGAATCCAGTACGGGAGAGCGTGGAGGAAGTTGGTATTCATATTGGTATTACGAGCAAAGGTCTAGGCAGAGGAAATGGATTGGAAATTGTAAAAACCATTGTGAAAAAGCACAATGATATCTTATGGAATTCCTATTTTAATGAAGGTGAGTTCGTTCAGAGCCTGCTTCTGAAGAAAAGATAAAGGACTGCACGTACCATGCTGTGCCCTAAACGTTGAACTGTATGCCGGAACGTATCAGTCAGATAAGTGAATATGCAGTAGAAGATGGAATGGAGCAAAAATCAACATTGCTCCATTTTTTTGTTATATAGTAAGCCTAACAACAAAAAGGTGGTTTGAAATTTAAAAGAAAGAGGCGAGTAAGATGTTAGGTTATATAACAGAAGCAACTGGGTATTTAGGCAAAGGGGTATTAGCAATTGGAGTATTTCTTTTATTATATGAAGGTTATCTATTATGGAGAGGGAGAAGAATCAGTTGGTGGGAAAGAGGAGGACTGTTCCTGCTTGGTATATATCTCATCGTGGTGTTGTCCGTTACCGTTTCTCCCGTCTATGGATTTTCACTTCAAGCTGATTTGCAGAACATGAATATAATTCCATTAAAAGTGATTGGGGAAGGGCAGAATAATTCATTGAATTTGCTCGGTAACATCGTCATGTTTCTTCCAATTGGTCTTATGTTACCAATGGTTTCACGAAAGATGCAACATGGGATTAGGGCGATTCGAACGGGAGCAGAACTATCCATATTAATTGAAGCAATACAGTTATTCTTAAAAAGGGGAACCGATATTGATGATGTAATACTGAATACTCTTGGTACGGCTATAGGTTATCTAATCGCCGTATTGCTCTTAAAGCAATTTCCATTTTTAAAACAAAAGATTGGAATCGAATCGATGAAGAATGGAAAAAAATTAAGGCGGGATTCCCTTCCTCTCCTATGTTTGGGTGCAATAGTACTATGCAGCGTGTTTGTAGTAGGGTATGAGAAACGAAAAGCCTTGCTACAGGATACCGCCAGTTATGCAAAGGAAGTAAGGCAGAATGCAGAAGTGATTTCAGATGCCAAACAAGATGGTACTACAGACCTGGATTTAGAGAGCGGAACAAAAAAGGTATCTACGAATGAGGAGAAAGATAAAAACCAGAGTAATAAGAAAGAGCATGTACTAAATATAGAAGAAAAACTTACAGCCAGCAATATCTATGTAGTGAAGGTTGCGGATCAGGAGAAACTCTATGGACGGAATGAAGAGGAAAGAATAGCACCTGCCAGCACAACGAAGATGCTGACAGCATTAACGGTATTGAACTACTGTGAATTAGAGGAGGTTGTTACTGTAGGCGATGAAATTGCACTATTACCAGCTCATTCTTCTGTGGCAGGCTTTCAGAATGGGAATGAGGTAACCATAGAGCAGTTGCTGGAGGGATTGCTGTTACCTTCTGGAGGAGATGCTGCATTTACATTAGCTGCATATACTGGTAGAAGAATTGCAGGTCAAGATGATTTAGGTGCAAAACAGGCAGTAGATACATTTGTTGATGCAATGAATGCATTGGCAAAGGAGATTGGTGCTAAACATTCTTGTTTCCAAACACCAGATGGATATGATGAAGAGGGACAATACAGTACGGCTAAGGACTTAGCTCAAATTGCAGTGGCATTCATGGATGCCTCTACAGAAAATGGAATCTTACGTGAGATTGTTCAGATGGAAAGAAGCCGAGTTTGTACGCGAGATGGGAGAGACATAACCTGGGAAAATACGAATCTTCTTTTAAATGAAAATAGCGCATATTATTATGAGAATGCCATTGGTTTAAAAACAGGAAGTACAGACAAGGCAGGTAAATGTCTTGTATCCGCAGCAGTGCTTGATGGAGAGGAATATATAGCAGTTGTCATGGGAGATACCGAGGAAGGCAGATTTAAAGATACCATTGCTTTATATGAAGCAATTCCCTAAGGAATGGTATTGTATGGGAGCGAGAGAAGGCATATAATATAGATAGGAATTCAAACTTCGCACTTGAATGTTTCGTACGAGTAGGTGATTGCTAGATTCATCGGTGATCCCATAGCAATTATCTACTCTGCGGAAATTTTTCGATGTGAAAATTTGAGATAGTATAGCAACTGTCGACGGAAGGAATAGGAGCGCATGGGCAAATGCATCCGTACACCAAAAGAACAGGGGGACTCGTATGAAGTATGCAATGATGGTAGTAGATGTACAACAAGCACTAGTAGGAGACGATTTGGAGCAGAAGGATACATTTATCGCAAATATCAAAGAGTTACTTGCATTTGGTCGTGAACAGAATGTGGAGATTCTATATGTTCGCCATGACGATGGACCAAAGGAAGAACTGACAAAAGGAAAAGCTGGTTATGAGATCTATGAGGAAATCACTCCAGAGGATGGAGAAAAGGTGTTTGATAAATGTTACAACAGTGCCTTTTATAAAACGGGACTGAAGGAATATTTGAAGGAAAAACATATTACCAATCTTATCATCATGGGATTACAGACGGAGTACTGCGTGGATGCAACCATTAAGTCTGGATTTGAGCAGGGATATCGTATGATTGTACCAGAGGGAACCATTACAACAAAAAACAACGGAGAATTTACAGGAAAACAATTAAATGATTTCTACCACTATACAATATGGGAAGGAAGATTTGCCAAAGTATTACCAATAGAGAAAGTAAAAGATTTTATTCGTTAAGATTATGTTAAGAATAAAAAATTACATTGACACAAAAGCAAAAAACTTGGTAAAATGGGTGAAGTCAAAAGGGAGTAGCTAACATTGAAAGATGATTACGGTGTCGTCAATACGATTCAATTGCGAATCCGTACCGTAACGAAATCAATAGTTGTTAATCAACCGATTTTGTAGCGAGACTTTTGTTGTAAGTTAATTACAGCAAGAGTCTCGCTTTTTTTAGGCTCTGCTATATAAAAAAGGAGGATTTCATATGTTAGAATATCAAAAGGACAAAGAAGAAATCATACGTGAACTTGGTACCTCGTGGAAAGGTCACACGGATGAGCAGGCAAAACAAGCTAGAAAAAAATACGGTCCTAATGAATTAGTTGAAGTGAAGAAAAAGAGTGTATTGCAGGTGTTCCTTGAGCAGTATAAAGATTTTCTTGTAATCATCTTGATCATTGCAGCGGTTATTGCTGCCTGTCTTGGAGATTTGGAAAGTGCAATCGTTATTGGTGTAGTTATTACCATGAATGCCATTCTTGGTACCGTACAGCAACAAAATGCAGAAAAATCTTTAAATAGTTTGAAACAACTAGCAGCTCCGATTGCAAAAGTAATCCGAAATGGAGAAACGGTGTTGTTGCCTTCAAAGGAAATTGTTGTAGGTGATATCGTTAAACTGGAAGCAGGAGATTATGTATGCGCGGATGGACGTATTCTTGAAAATGCGAGCCTCCAGGTAAATGAAAGTGCATTAACCGGTGAAAGTACAAGTGTTGAAAAAGAGGATATTACTGTAGAGAAAGAAGTTGCACTTGGAGATCAGAAGAATATGGTATTTCAAGGAAGCTATGTTACATATGGGCGAGCTACGTTCCTAGTAACAAGAGTTGGAATGCAAACCGAAGTTGGTAAGATTGCAGACCTATTAAACAATGCCAGTGAGAAAAAGACACCATTGCAACGGAACTTAGATGATTTCGGAAAGAAGTTATCAATTTTAATTTTGTTAATCTGTGCAGTGGTATTCGCTATGAGTATTGTACGTGGAGAAGAAATTGTAGATGCCTTTTTATTTGCTGTAGCTTTGGCAGTTGCGGCAATACCAGAAGCACTTAGTTCCATTGTTACAATCGTTCTTGCCTTCGGTACACAGAAGATGGCAAAAGAACATGCAATTATTCGAAAACTGCAAGCAGTGGAAGGTTTGGGTAGTGTATCTATCATCTGTTCTGATAAGACAGGAACATTAACACAGAATAAAATGACCGTTATGAATTACTATGTCAATAATACGGATTACAGCAATGACATCGTCGAGAATGGACGTTTAGAAGAGAAGATGGATAATAAGCTTGTGCTGTATAGTGTATTATGTAATGATTCTACGAATAAAGATGGAATTGAAATTGGTGATCCAACAGAGATCGCACTTTACAACTTAGGCAAATCATTTCGAATGGATATTCCAAAACTACGTCAGAATTATAGCAGAATTGCAGAGATTCCATTTGATTCTGATCGAAAACTAATGAGTACCGTTCACATTATTAACAATGAAAAACGTATGATTACAAAAGGTGCAGTTGACGTATTACTAGATCGTATGGGTTATATGGAACTAAACGGAGAAATCCAGAAGATTACATCTGCAGATAAGAAACGAATTCAATTAGCGAACCTTACCTATTCGGAAAAAGGGCTTCGTGTATTAGCTATTGCTTATCGGAATCTTGAGTCAGAAGTGGTTTCTGTTGATGATGAGCAGGAATTGGTATTCTTAGGATTAGTAGCTATGATGGATCCTCCTCGTGTGGAATCCAAAGAAGCGGTAGCCTGTTGTTTGGAAGCAGGTATTCGCCCAATTATGATCACGGGAGATCATAAGATCACCGCTGCAGCCATTGCAAAAGAAATTGGTATATTGACGAAGGATACCATTGCAGTAGAGGGTAGTGCAATTGATGAACTTTCAGATGAAGAATTACAAGAATTTGTTGAACAGGTATCTGTTTATGCCCGTGTATCACCAGAACATAAGATTCGTATCGTTAAGGCTTGGCAGGACAAAGGAAATGTAGTAGCCATGACAGGTGATGGTGTCAACGATGCACCTGCACTGAAACAAGCAGATGTTGGGGTTGCTATGGGTATTACAGGAACTGAGGTATCCAAGGATGCTGCGGCAATGGTATTGACAGACGATAATTTTGCAACCATTGTAAAAGCGGTAGAAAATGGCCGAAATGTATACCTTAACATTAAAAAGGCGATTAAGTTCTTACTTTCTGGTAACATGGCAGGAATTCTTGCAGTAGTGTATGCGTCCCTTGCAGGATTGGCTGTACCATTTGCACCAGTACATTTACTATTTATTAATTTATTAACGGATAGCTTACCTGCTATCGCACTTGGACTAGACCCTCATAATAGTTTAGTCATGAAAGAAAAACCAAGACGTGCCAATGAATCAATCTTGACGAAAGACTTCTTACTTGCTATTTTAGAAGAAGGATTTGTGATTGCATGTTGTACGATGGCTGCTTACTATATTGGAAAAGAAACAAATGCTGCTACGGCTAGTACCATGGCATTTGCCACACTTTGTCTTTCTAGACTGGTACATGGATTTAACTGTAAATCCAATCGTGCCATTCTATTCCGTAAACAAATGATCAATAATAAGTTCCTATGGGGTGCCTTCGGACTTGGTTTCTTGTTGATCAATGTGGTATTATTCGTTCCTGCATTATCTTCTATATTCCAAGTAGCAACTATTACCACAACACAATTACTTTGCATCTATGGATTATCTGTTTTAAATCTGTTCGTTATTCAGCTTTTAAAATGGATTAAAAACTAGGAGTAAACAAACAACGGTTCCTATTCAGAGAATGTAATCCGAATAGGAACCGTTTGAGATTAGGTAATGTTTGTGCAAATTAACGAAAGAAAGTTTTACTAAGGGCTTTTGAAACCCGAATTTGTTCTTGCATATGAAATAGCAAGATGGAAGGGGAGGGAAAGTACGATGAAACCAGATGTCATATCAAATCAAGAGATTAAGGAACAGTTAGCAGAACTGGCAGAAGAGAAATTTCGTAAATTCACCAGTAGATTATTACCTGGGGGAGAGCCAATCCTGGGGGTACGGTTACCAAAACTCCGAAGTATTGCAAAACAGATTGCCAAAGGAGATTATCAAACGTATCTTACCGTTGCACTGGATGACTCGTATGAAGAAATTATGTTACAGGGAATGGTAATTGGGTATGTGAAGGCACCCATTGATGAGATACTCCAAATGATTAAGAACTTCCTATCCAAAATTGATAACTGGTCTGTATGCGATAGTTTCTGTAGTGGTTTGAAGATTGCCAGAGAGGAAAGGGAGATATTCTGGAATTTTATTCAACCTTATGTATATTCTGGACAAGAATTCCAGGTGCGATTTGCGGTTGTTATGCTTCTTGATTATTTTGTAGAGGAAGCATATGTAACAAAAGCATGCCAGATCTTTGATCAGATTAAACATGAAGGATACTATGTGAAAATGGCGGTTGCTTGGGCAATCTCCATTTATTATATTGCATATCCTGCGCGCATGGTCCAATATCTGCAGAATTGTAAGCTGGATTCCTTTACCTATCATAAGGCACTACAAAAAATCTGTGAATCTAGAGCGGTTTCAGCGGAGGAAAAAGAGAAGATCAGAACAATGAGAGATCATGTCGGATTTTTCAGTGAAAACCCAGATAAAGAAAAGGAACAACCTTGAAAATGTACACATACTATACTGTATAATGCAGTATGGGAGGTTCGTGTGATGAATGAGAGATTAGAGTATACTCCTTCCCCATATCGGTGTCATTCCTTAGAAGGAATCGAGGGTAATGTAAATGTAGCAGAGTATGTATCGAGGCAAAAATGGAGTTCGGTTTTTGATGCAGACACAGCGATGATAGAAGGAACCATATTTCCGGAATTCATAGAAGCGTTTGAGAAAGAAGGAAAGAACATTGAAGGAAATGAATGAGGGACAGGAAAAGGAATTGCTACAGAAGATCCAATCGGTGAGTTTTGCCATGGATGATGTGCGGTTGTATCTGGATACGCATCCAGAGGACTTTGCAGCATATGAATACTACGATGCATATAAGCGCATCCGAACAAAAGCTTTGAATCAGTATAACCGATACTTTGATCCACTCGATCCTTATAGTATAAGAAAACAGGAATGGTCTTGGAATACCAAGCCATGGCCATGGGAGGGGGAGATGGAAGATGTGGATCTATGAAAGAAGGTTATTATGTCCAGTTAACATCAGAAAACCGGACCACTCGGTAGCAGAGTTTATTATGGATTGTCTATCTAGTGCGCCATATGAGACAAAAGCGGCTACATCCTATATAAGCCAAAGATATGGGGCACCTTATGGGGAAGTGAGTGGGCTTCTTACCGATATCGGTACAGAAGCATCGATCTTACCTACTAGCATTTGACACCCTAATAATTATTTTTATTAGGTATTTTACGGAAAATAAATGGAAAAATTAAGTGGATTTATTAGGTAGGTTACTAAATAACATAAGTGCCACTAATAACAGTGAAATACAAGAAAATCTACGAAATTTGTTCTTGCAAAAACAGAGATTAGATAGTATCATATTAAATTGTAATGAAATGTATAAGTTTTTATTATGGTAACCAATTGGTGCAAAATAAGGAGGAAGACAATGAAAAAGACAAAATTATCTAAACTTGTAGCTCTTTCGCTTGTTGTTGTATTAGCTTTCACAGGATGTAGTTCTAAAAAGAACAACAACAACAAAAACAACAGCGCAGAGACTCCAGCAGTAGAAACAACAGATGATGCAGCAGCAACAGATGACGCAGCAGCAACAGATGATGCAGCATCTACAGACACAGCAGCTACTTCTGATTTCAAAGTAGCAATGGTAACTGACGTTGGTGGTATCAATGACCAATCATTCAACCAAGGTGCTTGGGAAGGTCTTAAGAGAGCAGAATCTGAACTTGGTGTTACAGTTGGATATCTTGAATCAGCAACAGAAGCTGACTATGCTTCAAATATCGAAACTTTAGTAGATCAAGGAAACGACTTAATCGTTGCTTGTGGTTTCTTAATGGCAGATGCTATCAAAGAAGCAGCTGAAACATATCCAGATCAAAAATTTGCAATCATCGATGATTCAACAAATGCTGATCTTTCTAACGTATCATGCTTAATGTTCAAACAAAATGAAGCTTCTTACCTTGTAGGTGTAGTAGCAGCTATGATGTCTCAAACTGGTAAAGTTGGTTTCGTACTTGGTATGTCAACTCCAGTTATGAATCAATTTGGTTATGGTTATGTAGCAGGTGTTCTTGATACAAACCCAGATGCAACTGTAGAACAATACAATGCAAACTCATTTGGCGATGCAGCAGCTGGTAAAGCAGCAGCAGTTCAAATGTTCACAAATGGTGCTGATGTAGTATTCCAAGCAGCAGGTGGTACTGGTAACGGTGTTATCGAAGCAGCAAAGGAACAAGGAAAATATGTAATCGGTGTTGATATTGACCAAGCTTACTTAGCTCCAGAAAACGTTGTAACTTCAGCAATGAAGAGATGTGATAATGCAATCTATGACTTAGTTGACAAGATGTCTCAAGGACAAAATGTAAGTGGTGTTCAAACTTATGGTATGGACAACGGCGGTGTTGATATCGCTCCAACAACTGACTTACTTCCAGAAGATGTTCTTGCAAAAGTTAATGAAGTAAAAGATAAGATTCTTGCAGGTGAAATCGTAGTTCCTGAAACTCAAGAAGATTTCGAAGCTAAATATGGTGATGTTTATACATTAGACTAATCCATAATGGATCATAAATCTGAATAGATAAGTATGCAAGGAGGCGGTCCTATAATGAACTTATGGACACCTCCTTGTTTTATGGTAAGTATGTGTATTCTTATTTACTTTAGTATGTGTTTGGCTTTAAAATGTGTGTATGTTACTTAACTCTAAGACTAAATGTTTCTGCAATGTCTCAGAGTGGCAAATGGTAGAGTAAATAAGAATGGATATATTATGGTAGAGTGTCAAATAATCACTTGACACTCGTGATACAACGTATTGTTATGGACTACTTGCTATACAATACAAAAACATTATATATTTCCAAATAATTAGGGTAGTTTTCATGTATAAAAAATTGTATAATAAACTTAGTATAGGATGACCACAGCTAAATTATGGAAAGTTAGTCAAAATCATGATTTAGTTCAACAAAAGCAAAGAATAATAAGTAGGCGTATGGGTAACGAATACTTATGTTTAGAAAAGGAGCTTAATGCATGCGAGATATTAGTATGGAACGAGTGAATGCAACAAGAGAAGACATGCTTAATACGATTAAAGATCGAACATTAACGCATGAACAAAAGGTTGCAACATTAGCAAAACAAGCAGATTCTTTATTGGAGGTACTTGATTTACCAGAAGGTTTGGATGAACGGTTAAATCTTGATCCAGCAGACAAGATCATATGTGATTTGAATGAAGGACATGCTCCTATGCGTCCAAGATATATCATTCCAGATTATGAGAAATTCATGAAGAACGGAAGTAAGTTCTTACAACTGGATCCGCCAACCGATATTTGGGAAGCAGTGAATTCCTTATTGATCTTCTATAAGAATGTGCCAAGTGTTACGAATTATCCAGTATATATCGGAAACCTTGATCAATTGTTTGAACCGTTTATCAAGGATGAAGAAGAAGCCAAAAAAGCAATTCGTCTGTTTTTGACTCATGTAGACCGAACGATTCTTGATTCGTTCTGCCATGCAAATATTGGTCCTAAAGCAACGAAAGCTGGAAAAATCATTCTGGAAGTGGAAGCCGAGCTACAGAATGCAGTACCAAATCTAACAATCAAATATGACCAAGATCTTACATCAGACGAGTTTGCCTTGTTAGCAATTGACACAGCGCTAAAAACAGCTAAACCAAGTTTTGCAAATCATAAGATGTTCAAAGAAGAACTTACGGACAACTATGTAATTGCCAGCTGCTACAATGGATTAAAATTAGGTGGCGGATCGTATACATTAGTTCGAGTATTGTTAGGTAATCTTGCAAAGAAAGCAACAAGTATTGAACACTTTAAGAAAGAAGTACTTCCAGAAACGTTAGAGATCATGGCAGCGTACATGGACGAAAGAATTCGTTTCATGGTTGAGGAAAGTGGATTCTTTGAAAGCAATTTCCTTGCAAAAGAAGGATTTATCTCCAAAGAAAACTTCACTGCAATGTTCGGTATGGTAGGAATGGCCGAATGTGTGAATACGTTACTAGAAAAAGAAGGAATAGAAGGCCGTTATGGACATTCGGAAGTAGCAGATGATCTTGGGGTAAGCATTATGGACATTATGGACGAGTTTAACCGAAATCATGTAAGTCCATATTGTTATGGAGCAGACGGTCATTTCTTACTTCATGCACAGGTTGGTATTGATCTTGATGTGAACTCCAGTCCAGGATGTCGTATTCCAATTGGAGAAGAACCAGAAGAATTAATCGATCACCTTGCACATTGTGCGAAGTTCCATAAATATTTCCCATCAGGTATTGGTGATATCTTCCCAATCGATACAACGGTTCACAAGAACATGGAATATCTGTTGGATATCATCAAAGGCTCCTTTGAGAACAAAGTACGTTATATCTCGGTATATGAGAAGGACAGTGATGTTATTCGTGTAACGGGATATCTAGTTAAGAAATCTGAGATGGAAAAACTAAAAAATGGAGAAAATGTATTACAGGATACCACAGCACTTGGTCTCGGTTCTGCAAGAAATTCTCACATATTAGAACGTAAAGTAAGATAACCGTGTGAATATACAAGGAATTGGGTACAATACCAATATAAATGGAGATTTAGTAGTGAATACAGCCATTGTTAATAAAATAATACGTTTTAGCTCTGTAGATGGTCCGGGAAATCGAACGGTCGTATTTTTACAGGGATGCAATTTCAATTGTCGATACTGTCATAATCCAGAAACCATAGGAGCTTGTAAGAATTGTGGGACTTGTGTAAGTTATTGCAAAACAGGAGCACTTACAATGGTGGAAGGAAAAGTATTGTATAATCCGGAACGTTGTGTGAATTGTGATTCGTGTTTTCATCACTGTCCACACGGCAGTTCACCAAAGACAAGATCCATGACCCCAGAAGAAGTATTTGCAGAGGTGAAGAAGAATATCCCATTCATTCGAGGAATTACCGTATCTGGTGGGGAATGTACCTTGTGGAGAGATTTTTTAGTGGAACTTTTACGGCTTGCAAGGCAGACGAATCTCTCGACCATGTTGGACAGCAATGGAACCTATGATTTTATAGAAGATCCGGAACTGTTGGATGTTGTAGACGGTGTAATGTTAGATGTGAAAGCATTTGATGGTGTAGAGCATACTAAGATTACAGGAAAGCAGAATGATCTTGTATTAAAAAATCTGAGAGAACTTGCAAAAAGAGATAAACTTTTTGAAGTTCGCACTGTTGCAGTACCAGAGTTATTTGATGTGGCGCAAACAGTGAAACAGACCAGTAAGATTTTACAAGAACTTGGAAAAGCCGGTCAAGTACGATATAAGTTAATTCGTTTTCGCCCAATTGGCGTAAGAGAGCAGTATCAAAATTATCAAGCACCAGATGATACCTTTATGGAGCAATTGCAAACAGTTGCCAGAGGACATGGGATAACAGACATAGTCATCATATAAGAAGTTACTTTCGTTTGCTTGTAGTAATTAAAATCAAGGAAACAGAGAGATTCGTTCGCCTCAAATGAGGAGTAGAATATAGCAATATAAGGGAGTAAAGTCCCAAATATAATATGTGGAAGAAGGGGGCGTTTTCGCTTGCAAAAAAATTCAAACGTAGACTTAAAAACTAAGACGATCGAGATGAAGAATATTGTTAAGATGTTTGGAAATTTTAAGGCTAATGACGGAGTGAACTTAACTGTTCACAAAGGAGAAATCCATGCAATTTTAGGGGAGAATGGTGCTGGTAAAAGTACACTAATGAACATCTTATACGGACTTTATGAGCCAACATCAGGAGAAATCTTTGTTAACGGAGAAAAAGTTTCAATCGATGGACCAAACAAAGCCATTGAACTTGGTATCGGTATGGTACATCAGCATTTTATGTTGATTCCACCATTTACAGTAACAGAGAACATCATACTTGGTATGGAACCAGTAAAAGGTATGGGTGTTGTTAATATTAACGATGCGAGAAAACGTGTTATTGAGATTTCAGAAAAATATGGTCTAAAAGTAGATCCAGATGCAAAAATTGAAGATATCTCTGTAGGTATGCAACAGAGAGCAGAAATTCTGAAAGTATTATATCGTGGTGCTGATATCTTGATCTTAGATGAGCCTACCGCTTCCTTAACTCCACAAGAAATCATAGAGTTGGTAGAAATCATGCACAACCTTACGAAAGAAGGAAAATCCATTATCCTGATCACACATAAATTAAAAGAGATCAAGGAATCTGCGGATTATTGTACGATCATTCGTCAAGGTAAATACATCAATACAGTAAATGTTGATGATGTAAATGAAAATGAACTGGCATCTATGATGGTTGGTAGAAACGTTGAATTCAAGGTAGATAAGAAAGAGATAGAACCAGGGGAAGTCGTATTGAATGTAGAAGATCTACGTGCAAAAGATTACCGTGGTGTAGAAATCTTAAAAGGTTTGAATATTAATGTAAGACGTGGTGAAATCGTTGGTATCGCAGGTATCGATGGTAATGGTCAATCAGAATTGGTTGAGATTCTTACAGGACTTCGTCGTGCAGACAGTGGTCGTGTAACATTACTTGGAGAGAATACATTTAACAAAACACCAAGAGAATGTTTTAAAAAAGGAATCTCAAGTATCCCAGAAGACCGTCAGAAACATGGTCTTGTGTTGGAGTTCTCTGTAGCAGAGAATATGGTCCTTCAAAACTTTGCAGAACCTGAGTTTGCAAACAAAGGATTTATGAAGAAAGATGCCATTAATGCCCATGCCAGTGAATTAATTGAAAAATTCGATGTTCGTCCAGCAGATTCTGCACAGAAACCAGCTGGTCAATTATCTGGTGGTAACCAACAGAAGGTTATCATTGCCAGAGAGGTAACCAATGATAAGGAATTATTGATTGCAGTAAATCCTACGAGAGGTTTGGATGTAGGTGCAATCGAGTACGTACATCGTTATATCGTTGAACAAAGAAATAAGAATAAAGCAGTATTATTAGTATCTTTTGAATTAGATGAAATCATGAGTTTATCCGATCGAATTGAAGTAATCTTCGATGGTAAGATCGTAGGCAGCGTACCTGGAAAGGATGCTGATGAGAATACATTAGGTCTAATGATGGCGGGAGGTAACACGAATGGAACAAAATAATTCAAAACCTGCAGTTAGAAAACAAAAGATCGCAAAAGACAATAAGGCATTGTATACGGTTATCTCAATCCTCGTTGGATTTGCTATCGGAGCGATCATGCTGATCGTTGTTAAGGTTAATCCATTTGAAGCATATGGATTACTACTTAAGAGTGTCTTCGGAACACCAAAGAATATGGCACAATCCGTTGTATATGCAACACCATTAATTTTAACTGGTTTGTCCGTTGCGTTCTCATTCCGTACTGGTATTTTTAATATCGGTGCTGAAGGACAATTTGTTATGGGTTCTTTAGGAGCAATGGTAGTTGGAGTTGCAGTTGATGCACCAGCCATTATCCATGTTCCATTATGTTTATTAGCTGCTGCTTTAGCTGGTGCTTTATGGGGTGCTTTAGTTGGTTACCTGAAGGCTAAGATTGGAGCCAATGAAGTATTATGTATGATCATGTTTAACTGGATCGCATATTATTTCTCTAACTATGTAGTAAAGAGCAAATTATTTAATGATACAGGAAAGCAAGTTAGTAAGAAAGTTGCAGATTCTGCAAAATTATCTGTAAACAGCTTGAAAGCTTCTCTTGGACAAAAAGTAAACTGGGGTATTATTATAGCAATCATCGCAGTAATCGTTATTTACTTAATCATTAATAAAACAACACTTGGATACCGTTTATGTTCTGTTGGTTTTAATCGAAATGCTGCAGAATATGCGGGTATCAATGTAAAAGTTGCAATCGTTTCTGCAATCGCAATTTCTGGTGCATTAGCAGGTTTAGCAGGAGCAACTCAAGTACTTGGATATAATTACAGTATTAGTGAATTCGCTGGACAAGAAGGTTACGGTTTCGAAGGAATCACCGTTGCCATGATTGGAGCAACACATCCAGTTGGGGTATTTTTCGCAGGATTGTTCTACGGAGCTATGAAATATGGTGGAAAGAACATGAACTTACTTGGCGCACCAACCGAAGTAATTGATATTATCATGGGATCAATCATCTTCTTCATTGCCATTTCAAGTATTCTAAAGACAATTCGTACAAGATTTAGTAGAAAGGGAGGTACAAAGTAATATGAATGAAATAATTAAAGATTTTGGTCTGATTTTAAATACTACTCTTATGTACACTCCACCACTATTATTCGCAGCACTTGGTTCTGTATTCTCAGAGCGAAGCGGTGTAGTTAATATCGGTATTGAAGGTATGATGACTATTGGTGCATTTGCTGGTGTTGTTGGTACTTTATTTACAAGCAATCCATGGTTAGGTTTCTTGATTGCTGGTTTAGCAGGTGGAATTTTTGGTTTGTTACATGCATTCGCAACAATTACATGTAAAGCAGACCAAACAATCTCTGGTACTGCAATCAACTTCTTGGCACCTGGTTTTGCAATCTTCTTATGTCGTGTATTATATGATTCAACAGAAACACATAGTGTGGAATTATCAGATAAGATGCCTCGTTTCTTAAATGGATTGTTCCAAGGAAGTTCAGGAATCTTTAGAAAAGGTGGTTTCCTTGATAATGTATTTAACACATATGCAACTGCTTATCTGGCATTTATCTTAGTTGCTGTTGTTTGGTTCGTATTCTATAAAACTAAATTTGGTCTTCGTATTCGTGCAGTAGGAGAGCATCCAAAGGCTGCGGATACGTTAGGAATCAATGTTATTCGTATTAGATATATCTGTGTAATTTTATCTGGTGTACTTGCAGGTTTCGGTGGTGCTTCTGTTACATTAGCAACCGTATCCCAGTATCGTCCTTCCGTTATTACAGGACAAGGTTTCATCGCCATTGCTGCTGTAATCTTCGGTAAGTTTAAACCACAAGGTGCGATGCTTGCTTGTATCCTATTTGGTTTCTGTAATGGTATTAAGGTATTCGTTGGTTCAGGAAGCGTCGTTTCTCCTCACTTAATTTCAATGATCCCTTACGTTGTAACTATCGTTGTATTGATCTTATTTGTTGGAAAATCACATGTACCAGCTGCCAACGGTAAACCTTATGAAAAATCTAGATAAGTTTGGTTTATGTAAGTAGACAGGAACGATATTACGTAGGTGAACAATTTGCGTAAGTAGATACTTTACTTAGGTGAACATTTTGCATAAGTAAACACTTTGCTCATAAGCTTCTTCCTTATAGTAGGAATCCCAACAGTTGTTGGAGATTTCCTGCAGAAGGGAAGAAGCTTTCTGTTGCTTTTGGGGAAACTTTGTGGATAAGCAATCGAAATAAGAAGATGGTTGTGGATAACAATCTTGTACCTAACCAGTTCTAATTAAAAGTAGTTGCATATGAGACAAAAGTCTCAATGAATTCTTTCAAGGTTTCTTTGACAGATGCTAGAAATATGTATAAAATAGTAGTATATGGGTGTCGATTATCATCGGTTGAATACCAGATATAGGACAATCAGTATAATGCACATGTAAGATGATGAGAATAAAATGCATTTTACATATATGCAGGAGGAGTACATCATGGAAGAGAAGAAAAAATCGAAAAAAGGGTTGTTACTTGTATTGTTATTCAGTGTAGCAGCGCTTGGCATCGCTTTAGTACTATGTGCAACCATCGGAACTGGCTTTGGAAAATCGGATTCATCGAGCAAGCAAGAAAATTATGTGGATTCCGATAATATTCAGAAGCAGGTCATGAAGACCTTAAACCTGGAAACATTAGATACGGTTTATGACACTGCCTTTCAATCTGCTGTAAAGACAAAACTAGATAAGATGAAGCAAAATTATAACTGTACGTTTGAAGATCCCCTCTTTGTTATGAATCCATTTGGAACCAATGTAACAGGTTTGTACGCTTTTTTCCGTACAGATGAGGAAACGAATATTGAGTATACGATTTCCGTGAATGATGTTTCCATACCGGAATTTACACGAAGAATGTATACCGATGAAGAAGGAAATCCGACGAAGAAACATGAAGGGCAGATTATTGGTCTGATTCAAGGTATGACCAACACAGTAACTCTTCGTCAATATGATAAAGCTGATAAATTCATTGGAGAAGCTAGCTTCAAAATTGAAGTTCCGGATTATGGAACAATTAAAGAGGAACAGCTAAAAGTAACCAATAAGCAGGATGCGAAGAAATTAAGCAATGGTCTATTTGTAATCTTTGGTTACGACCGTAGGAATAAAAAAGAACCAAGACATATGCTGTTTTATGATAACGATGGTGTCATCCGTGCAGAAGTACCACTGGATGTGTCCTATGGAGACGTAAATCTGGAAATCATTGATGGCATGTTATTCTACGCTTGCAGCGATTCTAGCTATGCCTATGTGAATCCACTTGGTCAGGTAGAAGATATCTTTAAGACGGATGGCTACACGACCCATCATGACTTTGCTTACGATGAACAGAATAAACGGATTATTGCATTAGCAACGAAAAAGAAAAGTAAGAGTAAACAGGATATTATCTTATCCTTAAACTTGAATACAGGTGACGTGGAGGAAGTGATTGATTTTGGGGATCTGATGCCAGATGTGAAGAAAGGCGCTGTCATCTCCAAAGATGCACCGGATCAGGAGGATGTGGACTGGGTACATTTCAACTCTGTACAAGTTATTAATGGACGACATCTGATCTTAAGTTCCAGAGAATTAAGCTCAATTATCCGTATTAATAATTATTATACGACACCTAAGATTGGATATATCATTGCAGATTCTGCCATCTGGAAGGGAACCCCATACAGTGGCTTAGTGCTGGATAAAGTTGGTAGATTCCCATCACAAGCAGGGCAACATTCTGTGAATTATGTGCAGGATTCGTCCCTAAAGAGTACACAATATTATCTGACCTTCTATAATAATAATTATGCCCAGCGATTATCATACCCAGATTTTGACTGGTCCTTTATTAAGAATGTTGGAATGGAGAAAAAAGATGCAGACAACTCTTACTACTACAAATACCTTGTTGATGAGAAAAAAGGTACGTACAAACTAGTGGAAAAGATTAAAGTTCCATACTCTTCTATTGTAAGTAATGTGCAGGAGTATGATGGAAACCGAGTGATCTGTTCAGGAGAAGCAGGAGTCTTTGGCGAGTATGATGAGAAGGGCAAACTGATCAGCAGATACAAGATGAAAGTAAAATACCTTACCTATCGTGTTATGAAAGAAACAATGGAGGGATATTGGTTTAACTAAATGAAAATTGACCTAGATATCATTATATTCAAAAACCACGAAAAAAGTACACAAAATTAAATATGTTTAGCATATAAGGGGAGGTTCTCTTCATATACTTATGTATAGTAAACAGATAGGAGCGTGATCTATGCATCGGAGTCTGAATGTAACCAGACATGATCTGCTGGTCAAGACTTGTCCAAGTATATCGAAGGAGGACCTCTTTCACAAACATCAATTCATATCCAGTTATCAAAAAGCAACCTTATATTCCTTGTTTGCACAGAATAAGATAACGAAGAAGCAATATGAAAAGAGTTTAGAGACGTTGAGTACAGAGTGAGTCCAATAAAGAAAATGAAATAATCCCATCTTACCGTTGGTTTTGGTAAGGTGGGATTGTTTTGTTAGAACCTATATCTTATGTTGTATATAAGGACAAATTGTATTCATATACATGCAGTAGAAGGATGAACATATAGGAGAATGGTATGGAGAAGAGAAGAAGCCATTTGGAGATTGCAAACTTAGAAAAACTAGAGGAACAAGAGCAGAAAGTGGAGATTACGCAGGAGTTTCTTATGATATATGAACATGCTCTTCTACATAATCTGTGGCAGGAAGGGAAAATGACAAGAGCAGAATATCAGTGGTGTTTGGAGGAATTAAAGAAGAAACCAATAAAAGTACGATGAGATAGCAGATTAGCTTGTGGCATTGAAAGGGATGAAAGGAGGAAGTCATATACAGATTGCAGCATATTGTAGGGTTTCCACAGAGAAAGAGGATCAAGCAAACTCTTTTGACAGCCAACAACGGTATTTTCTGGAGTATATTGAACGTAGAGAAGGGGATTCCTTATATAAAATCTATGCAGATGAGGGGCTATCAGGAACTAGTACCAAGAAGAGACGAGCGTTCAATCAAATGATTGAAGATGCCATGGAGGGAAGGTTTCAATTGATTATTACAAAGGAGATTTCCAGATTTGCAAGGAATACGTTAGATAGTATTTATTATACAAGGGAACTGAAACGACATGGTGTTGGGATCATTTTTTTAAATGATGGGATTCATACGATGGATTCGGATGGGGAACTTCGGCTTACAATTCTAGCTTCTATCGCACAGGAGGAGAGTAGACGTACCTCACAACGCGTTAAGTGGGGACAGAAGAGAAGAATGGAGCAAGGAGTTGTATTCGGAAGAAGTATGTTAGGGTATGATGTAAAAGAAGGATCTATGAAGATAAATGAAGCTGGTGCAGGGGTTGTCAGACGAATCTTTGATAAATGTCTTCTCGAAGGAAAAGGAACCTATGTGATTGCAAGAGAACTGACAGAAGAAGGGATCCCCTCCATGCAGGGAAATGGGTGGTCTAGTTCGGTAATTCTACGGATTTTGCGAAACGAAAAGTATTGTGGTGATCTGTTGCAGAAAAAAACATACACCCCAGATTATCTTACCCATGAAAAACGTTACAACCATGGACAGGAGGAATATGTCATGATTCCTGACCATCATGAACCCATTATCGATCGACAAACATTTCAGAAGGTTCAGGAAATCTTAGATGCACGGAGTACGAAGAGGAAAGGGAAGGAACAGGCATTGCGCTATAGCAATTGTTATGTATTATCTGGGAAGATACGGTGCCTGTATTGCAATCGGACTTATACAGCACGAAGCCGTATTCGGAAAGATGGTAGTGAATATCTCGTATGGCGTTGTGCCCATAAGAAAGGGTACGTGTGTGAAGAAGGCAGTGAGAAAGAGTACGATCTTTTAGATGATGAAAATAGCAGGAAAGAACAACGTAGTATGTATGTGGAAAAGCGATTGAAGAAAGAAGGGTGCATCTGGAACCAAGATTTGATGGAGATTCTTATGAAAGTAACAGAAAAGCTACCAATTACACAGGAAGTGATCGAGCAACATTTGGAGGAAGTAAGGAAAAATTATAAAAGGTACAGACAGAAAGAAGAAAACAAAAGAGTTAAAATGGAAGAAAATCGAAAACAGGCTGGAAAAAACACCTACCAGGAAAACATGGAATTACATAAAACTAGAAAAACACAAGCAGATTGTCAGATGAGAAGACAGGAGATCAAAGAATTAATCCATTTATATCAAATCGGCCATCTCAACGAAGTGGAGTTCCAAAGAGCAATGGTAAACTTAGAAGAAATATATGGAGAGCATACGAGAAAAGAAGAAGAGCGAAAGACGGAGGGGAATGTAGAGGCAAATAAAGAGAAAAAAGAGGAAGGGGAAAAAGGTCGAAAGGGAAAAACAAAGGCTGAAGGAGAGAATGTACGAGTAGGTGAACGGATGAAAGCGTGTAGAGAACAACGCTTATTATTGCGAGAATTAATTAAACAGATTACGGTTAGTGAGCAAAATATTACAATCGATTATTACGGACTAAAAGAACCGGTGAAGGTAGAAGTGGTAAGATCGATGCGCATGTAGGTACAGAAGAGTTTGCACATATGGAGATTTTAAGTGCGATTCTTTATCAATTGACCAAGGAAGTAGGTGCAGAACACACTGTTCAACAGGAAAAAGTATATGTACTTGAACGCATGGACGTCCGAAAGGAGAGAGAAATACCGGAGTTCAGATTTACATTATGCCGAAGTAAGGAAAATGTATTGATGTTTCTTCATGAGGATATGGCAGCAGAACAGAAAGCGCAGGCACTCTACGATCGCATGTTGTCACAGATTCATAATCCAGAAGTATGTGATCCCATTCGTTTCCTACGAATGCGGGAGATTGTGCATTATCAACGCTTGGGCGAAGCATTGCAACTTGTACAAGAAAAGATTGAAACTGAGGGATAAAAAGCAGGTAACAGTAGAAACTATATGTGAAACTAACTGGTTAGCCAAAGGCCAATAAAATGCACTTCATTACATGAGGTAAGGTAATGTACGTGCAAATTACGAAAGTAATTTTGGTGAAGGCATTAACCTAGGTGACACAAATCTAAATAAGGAGGAACATATGAAAAAACTGTTTTGGTTGGTTTTCTTTGCAGTTTTTATTACAGCATGCAATAGAAGAACAACGGATCAAGGAAAGGACGGTAATATGAATCGCGAACAGAATATTATTCTATATGAACAGATTACAGCAAAAGAAGCAAAGAAGCTTATGGATGAACCACAAGATGCAATTATTCTTGATGTAAGAACAGAAGAAGAATATGAAGAAGGGCATATTGACCATGCAATCTTACTTCCTCACGATCGTATCGATGAGGAAGTAAGTTCTATATTGCCCGAGAAGGACCAGATGATCTTAGTGTATTGCCGAAGTGGAGTACGGAGCAAGCAGGCTGCACTAAAACTTGCTGAACTGGGGTATACGAATATTAAGGAATTTGGCGGTATATTGGACTGGCCTTATGAGATAGAGAAGTAGGTAAGTTAAATAGTTCTACCATAAGTAAGGGTTAATGGGTCTTGAAAAATCGGAAGATGAGGTGGACTCGTCGTAAAAAAGAAAAATGCAAGTAGGAGTAGCGCAAGGAGAATACCAGTAACAAGTTTGATTATAGGAGATTGAAACCTTACATTTTCCAAGTTACGATAACTAAATATATAGGCGATTAGAATACCTATAGAAAATAGCGCAATATCCACAGGAACAAAAGAATCACCCATAATTCCTGTATATGTGTAAAAGGATACAACCACAAAGAGCATACCAATAACCATGGATACGATCTTCACAGGAAAAAATTGCTCCAACTCTTTTCCGTAGGCTAGATATTCAATAATGGTAAAAAAGAAAATGGGAACGAACAATAATTTTAGATGTTCCCATACGCTTTCGTTAACAGGAGAGAAGTAGGAGACAAGTGTATTCTGTCCAGACCAATCGTACACAAAGTGTAAGAGAGAGCCAACCACTAGGGAAAATAGAGCCCCCGCAACTTGCCAACATTTTCGGTTATTCATAAAATCCTCCTTATAGGAATAAAAGTAAAGTACTTTACATAGTAGCCATTTGGTTATACTTTTATGCAAGATTTTTTATATCTCTTGAAAGCCAAGGCATAATTGATGAAAAGTATGTGATTTACATGCATTTGTTGGCATATTCGGTGTCAAAATATATTGGAGCTAGGTATAAAAGGGGCTAAACACACAACTATAAGTGTGACGAATAAGTAATATAAGTAAATGTTAAGCATCAATGAGATGGGGTTGTAACAAAAGTACAATCATTTATGCTAAAATAATAGTACAAATGACATATTATGAAAAAATGCATTTCGCTCTAGTTAAATCAAAAATATTGTTGTATGATATATGTATTGTGTGTCGATTCATTTCAGAATACACGCATTTTCCTAAAACAGATTTGCCCGAACGATCATGCAAAAATGTTATGATGAAAATATTTGTAGCAAAACACTTATCAGATGTAAGTATAGGAGGAATTCACGTGAATAAGGAAATGGTCATCGTTCTTGACTTTGGTGGACAATATAATCAGTTAATTGCCAGACGCGTCAGAGAATGCAACGTATATTGTGAAGTATTACCTTATAATACAAGCTTAGAACGTATCAAAGAAATCAATCCAAAAGGTATAATCTTAACAGGCGGTCCTGCAAGCGTATATCTAGAGGAATCACCACGCTGTGGAAAAGAGTTATTTGAGTTAGGAATCCCAGTGTTAGGAATCTGCTATGGAGCTCAGCTGATGACGCATGTATTAGGTGGAGAAGTTAGCACAGCCCCAATTAGTGAATATGGAAAAACAATTGTGACTACAGATCCTTCTTCTAAACTCTTTGCTCATGTTGCAAGAGAAAATGTATGTTGGATGAGTCATACAGATTATATAGCAAAAGCGCCAGCTGGATTTAAGGGAACAGCGAAGACAGAATCATGTCCATTCGCAGCACTAGAATGTGAAGAGAAGAATCTATATGCCATTCAATTCCACCCAGAAGTTGTTCATACAGTAGAAGGAAAGCAAATGCTTCATGATTTCGTATTCGATGTATGTCACTGTGCAGGAGATTGGGTAATGAGCTCTTTCGTGGAAGAATCCATCAAATCCATTCGTGAAAAGGTTGGAAACGGAAAGGTATTATGTGCATTATCAGGCGGTGTTGACTCCTCTGTTGCAGCCGTTCTTTTATCCAAAGCAGTTGGAAAACAATTGACTTGTATCTTTGTAGACCATGGTCTATTAAGAAAGAACGAAGGCGACGAAGTAGAAGCGGTATTCGGACCAAATGGCGGATTTGATCTAAACTTCATTCGTGTCAATGCACAAGAGCGTTTCTACAGCAAATTAGCTGGTGTTTCAGAACCAGAACAGAAACGTAAGATCATTGGAGAAGAATTCATTCGTGTATTCGAAGAAGAAGCAAAGAAAATTGGTACCGTAGATTTCTTAGTACAAGGAACCATTTACCCAGACGTAATCGAAAGTGGTCTTGGAAAATCAGCAGTTATCAAATCTCACCACAACGTTGGAGGACTACCTGACTATGTTGATTTCAAAGAAATCATCGAACCACTTCGTCTCCTATTCAAAGACGAAGTACGTAAAACAGGTCTTGAACTTGGAATCCCTGAAAACCTTGTATTCAGACAACCATTCCCAGGCCCAGGTTTAGCAATCCGTATCATCGGCGACATCACTCCAGAGAAAGTTCGTATCGTACAAGATGCCGACTACATCTACCGTGAAGAAATCGCCAAAGCCGGAATCGCCAAAGAAATCGGTCAATACTTCGCAGCATTAACAAACATGCGCTCCGTAGGTTGTATGGGTGACGAAAGAACGTATGACTACGCCATCGCACTTCGTGCTGTAACAACAAGCGATTTCATGACAGCAGAATCCGCAGAACTTCCTTGGGAAGTACTTGGAAAAGTAACAACTAGAATTGTAAATGAAGTAAAAGGGGTTAACCGTGTACTTTATGATTGTACGGGGAAACCACCGGCTACGATTGAGTTTGAGTGATTTTAAATGCTTGAAAGCATTGATTTTAAAGGGTTTATGTAATATTTTATAAATTGAAAAGTGGGTAGTTTATGAGCTGTTTTTGATATTAGAAAATGGTAATCATGACTACTCACTTTTTTATTTTATAGGAGGTTATGATATGACAAAAGAGCCAACGAGCAATACTATTTTACCAGAGATAAAAAGAAGAAAAAGGAAGGTTTATTCTGATTATGCATTAACTAATATAAGTTATCAGAGTTTATATGAACTTTATATTAGAGAATGTAAGATTAAAGGATTATCAGAAACCACGCAAAAAGGATATTGAAGATGTTAGAACGATACTATGCTTTTAATCCTACTGACCTTGTGAATATTGTAGATGAGTATAATCCACTAGAGGACTTTAAGCCGAAAGAGAGGAAATACTAATAAATAAACGTGGAAAGGTATTTGTTTAATTGTAAATGTTGAAAAATGGAGTATTGTGTGATAAGCTTGTTTATGGATATTTATGTAAAAACAATAGGAGAGATTATTTTGAAAAAATATTTATTAGTTTTTCTATGTGTAGTACTAATGTTGCAAGGTATTTCGGTAAAAGCAGAATCAAAAACTAAAGTTTCAATATCAAGTACATCCTATAACGAACAAACTGGAACATGGGACTTTACAATTCAATCAAATAGCAATAAAAAAATTTATTACACATATTCTAATGAACATTTAGATAAAAAATGCAAGTATGTATACGATGGAGATAAAATAAGTGTTCAAGCAAGTCTGATAAATACTACTTATACAACATTAAAGTTATTTATATTTGAAAAAGACAAAATGATTAAGATGTATTATAGAATTAATAACATTGCTAATAATGTTTATGCTAAAGATTTATTGAGTTTATGTTATGATATTGTTGACACAAACGACTCTGATTATATAAAAGCGAAAAAACTTTACACTTGGATAGGTGAGAATAAACTTTATAAGTTTGAAGGAAATAAAAATAATGTCTATAATGCATTGTATGGGAAATATTGTGCTTGTAGTGGATTTGCAAGATTGTATGTAGATATGTGTAAACTAGTTGGGTTAAAGGCAGAATATGCATCAGAATATATAGTCGATTATAAATATACTGAATGGCATGCATGGGTTCATTTATACCTTGATGGAAATATCTATTTAGTAGACCCAACTTGGTCTGGTGTTTGTTTTAATAATGAAGTAAATTACAGTCATTTCTGCAATAATTCAGTTGTTAATTATGTTGTAACTGAAAAATATGACTTAAGTAGTAAGAATATCTACGAGCAATAGATAAACTTATAAGTATATATAAAATGAAAAGGATACCTTATGAATGGGGAGGTATCCTTTTATTATAGGGGGATTAGTCATTAATTTATTTTATTGTTATACAATTACATAATAAAAAGGATATTAGGTTCTATAATAAATGTTGGGGTATATATTACTATCGTATTTCCCAGCATTTTTTGTACCAGATGACAAATATCAGTCTACTATAGTAGCTTTACGGAAAGACAAGCCGAGACTAATAATCAGCCGTGGTCAGAAATCTGTCATGATAAATCCGTCATGGAAACCTATCACGGAAAAATGGTGGTGGATTATCTATCCTGTAACAGGTAATAATTGACATATGTCGGAAATGAGAGTATAATGAAAATATCAAGGAGAGTGAAATATGCCTAGACCAAAAAAATGTAGGCGAGTATGTAGAGAACCATCATTTGATTCCTTTTCCCCTAATGGTATTCCAACAGAAGGAGTTATTAGTTTATCAGTAGACGAGTATGAGGTACTACGTTTGCTCGATTACGAAAAAATGACACAAGAAGAATGTGCAACGCAGATGGAAGTAGCAAGAACCACAATAACAGATATGTATAACCAGGTACGTTTTAAGATTGCTGACGCTATTGTGAATGGAAAGCAATTGGTTATTGGAGGTGGAAATTACAAGGTTTGTGATCGAAGAGTAAAATGCGGAGGACCTAAAGATTGTCAATATACAGAGTCTTTCACAGTAAAGTGTAAATTAAAACCAAAGGGGAACAGACAGATGAGAATAGCGGTTACTTATGATAATGGAGAAAATTTTTAGCATTTTGGATATACAGAAAGCTTCAAGGTTTATGATGTTGAAGAAGGATAGGTTGTTTCTGAGCAGGTAGTAGAAACAAATGGTCAGGGACATGGAGCGTCATTAATTTAATATAAAAAAGGAGGTATTTATTATGGAACAGAAGTTTTATGTATGTGAGCATTGTGGAAACATGGTTGAGGTGATTAAGGAATCAGGAATTCCAATGATGTGCTGTGGTCAGAAGATGACAGAACTTTTAGCAGGAACTACAGATGCAGCGGTTGAAAAACATGTACCAGCTTACGTAGTAAAAGATGGAAAGGTACGTGTAAAGGTTGGAGAAGTGGAGCATCCAATGGTTGAAGATCATTTTATTGAGTGGGTTTCACTTGTTACCAATATGGGCACACAGATGAAGAAATTGGCACCAGAGCAGAAACCAGAAGCTGTATTTGCAATTTGTGAGGATGAAACAGTAGAGGCAGTATATGCGTACTGTAATCTTCATGGACTTTGGAAGAAATAGGAGGATAGATCTTTATGAAAAAATATGCAGGAACACAGACAGAGAAAAACTTAGAGACAGCTTTTGCTGGAGAATCACAGGCTAGAAATAAATATACATATTTTGCTTCCAAGGCTAAAAAAGAAGGATTTGAACAGATTGCAGCTTTGTTTTTAAAGACAGCAGATAACGAAAAAGAGCATGCCAAGATGTGGTTTAAGGAATTAAACGGTATCGGTGATACTGCACAAAATCTTGAAGCAGCTGCAAATGGTGAAAACTATGAATGGACAGATATGTATGAAGGTTTTGCTAAAACTGCTGAGGAGGAAGGTTTTCCTGAACTTGCAGCAAAATTTAGATTAGTAGCTGAAATTGAGAAACATCATGAGGAAAGATATCGTGCACTTCTTAAAAATGTTGAAGCGCAGGAAGTATTTAAAAAGAGCGAGGTTAAGGTTTGGCAGTGTCGTAACTGCGGACATATTGTAGTAGGAACAGAAGCACCGGCTGTATGTCCAACATGTGAGCATCCACAGAGTTATTTTGAGGTTCTCGAAGAAAATTATTAAAATTATGTCAAATGGGCAGACAAATTCATTATGAGTGTCTGCCTTTTTGTTTGTAGCGATTTGTATAGCCATAGCATATTATCGTATAAACGATACGCTGTCCAATGAATTAAGTGTGCTTACGATGAACGCTTCTTTGATATTCAGTTTAGAGAAAGAATTAGGTTATTCATACCAGTAAGAGCTGCTTAGGAGATAGTGGACAAAGAAAATTACGCCTGACTATAATATTATATAGAAAATTACAACTTACAAAAACCTCAAAATATAGTATTATATTTTTGAGGTCTTTTTTAAATTCTCGGATAAGGATAGAAACAGTAGGAATATTAATTTATAGAGGGAAAAAAGGAATGATAGAAACAATCTTGGGTGATGGGAGAGATAAGGCATATGAAAAAGAATGAGATAGAATCGTATCGGAAGATTATTGATGATGATTTTGAAGGAACCAAATTGGATACAAGTAAATGGCTTCCAATGTATTTGCCTCAATGGAGCAGTCGTGAAAAATCGAAACCAAGTTA
The DNA here is from genome assembly GCF_012070565.1 of Anaerosporobacter faecicola. Classification (GTDB taxonomy): domain Bacteria; phylum Bacillota; class Clostridia; order Lachnospirales; family Lachnospiraceae; genus Anaerosporobacter; species Anaerosporobacter faecicola. The sequence continues at coordinate 29,852 of NZ_JAAQRO010000022.1, read as the reverse complement.
TAGAGTAAAAGATAGTATACTGACATTGTATATTTCAGACAATCAAGAAGCATGGTGCCCAAAATGGAACGGAGAAGTTAGGGTATCCAATCTGCAAACAGGCGTATTCTCAGGGGAGATTGGAAGTTCCATTGGGCAACATCATTTTACGAAGGAGTTGGTTGTGACAGAAAAGCAGCTATGTGAGTTTACGGCAGTGTTTCAATATGGCTATCTTGAATTGAAAGCACGTTGCCATATATCTTCCGAGAACGTTGCAGCATTGTGGTTGATAGGAGTGGAAGTAGAGCCAACACAGTCTTCAGAAATATGTCTGTTTGAACTGAAAGGCTGGAATGTGAAAGAAAAATCCGCCATTATTGGTTATGGGGTGCATCCATTTGGAGATCCGCAGATTATGGATGAATTCTACGAAGATGCGTTCTCCATTGATGTGAAAGATTGGAATGTATATGCACTTCGGTGGGATTCAGATCGAATAACATTTTATCTGAATGGAGAGGAAATTCGGACGATTAGACAGAGCCCAGATTACGCTATGCAGATTATGTTGAATCTCTATGATTTGAAAGGAATTAATAATGAAAAAAATACCTTTGAGATTGATTATGTGAGGATGTATCAAAAAGCCGATAGTATTCTAGAAACACCGTAATCAATGAATGTACATAATGATTAGGCAGGATCGAGAGTAGTCATTCAAGAGAAAAGTATTAGAAACGAATCCCTGTCTTTGAAGAAGAAGCTAAGAGATCGGCAAAGTAGACTTTCTTGCTTAGAGATTCAGTATTTCATTTTAATGATAAGGGTGAAGGAATATATCAGTATAGGTAGACTATGAGTAATAAGAAAGATTAGTTATAGTATAGTATCAACATTTCTTTTACGAGTTTGAATAGAGAAAAACAGCGGGAAGCATTTATCATATAAGTATGAATTTTTTTATGATAAGGAATTTACAGAAAATCATAAAGGGTATTATAAAATAAAGTATCTAGAAGTAAAGATTGTTAAGTTTCAAGAACTGAGGTGAGAAAGTACAACTAATATATGATAGAGCAATAAATAGAATATATTTTTTAGATAAAATATACTTTCGTTAGCGAAAAATTCGTATTTAAGGAGAAGGGGTAGAATGTTAAATCTGAATAATTTTGATAATATAAAAGTCGTACATATTACAAAGGATAACCAATTAATTTATGAATATATTAGAGAAAATGAACAAGGAACAACCGTATTTCCTGTTGGCTGCATATTCAAATCTTTTTTATCGGTTCTTGTTGGTATTGCTCTATATGAGGGAAAGATTAATAGCATAGAGGATTGTATTATTGACTATGTTTCCCATGATGAACTAGCAGATATTAATTGGTATAAATTAAAGATTAAGCATGCACTATCTAAAACTACGGGAATTATTTGGCCAGGACCGCAGGAAACGCTTCCAGCAAATATGAATGAAGTAATGAAATTGAAGTTTGGAAGTGAACCAGGCGTCTCTTTTCAATATAAGCCCGATCCACAAATACTTGTGTATTTATTGGAAGAGATATATGGCTTAGAAATAACCGAATTATTTAAATTGAAAATTATTTCACACTTTACAAATAAGGATTATGAATGGGATAGAGATGATATTCAAGGTATGAAAACATCCGTTCCGTTATTAGACGAGTTGGGACTGTTGTTTCTAAACAAAGGAGTAATAGGAGGCAAACGTTTATTCTCGGAGGAATATTATGAACAAACTATTTGTAAGTATTCTTGTGGCGGATTTCCAAAGTGTACCGCTTACGGATTAGGTTTGTGGTTGGAAAATGATACGCATACGCCATATTTTTATGCGGCTGGTTTTGGTGGGCAGGTATTGGCTGTAATTCCACAGAAAAAAATGATAATCAGTATATTGTCTGATATGGATCGGCCACATCCAGAGAATAAAGAAATAATTAAGATGGCATTGCAGAATAAGGAACTATAGGATAAAACAACAAGGAAAACATCTATTCACCAAAATAGAAAATATATTGAAAATGGGGAATAGATGGACTATATTATCTTTCGGATCACTCTTTTAAGGTTGCATAGCTGGGAATAAGGAATCCGAATTATGGAAGAACACTTGAGAATATTGTAGCCATTGAATTATTAAAAAGAGGCTACGAAATTTATGTAGGTGTTTTATATAAGAAGGAATTAGATTTCGTGGTAATTAAGGATAATGAAAGATTATATATCCAAGTTGCTAATAGTATTGAAGATGAAAAAACAAAAGAGAGACCCTAAAGCAGGATTTCATTTTAATGATAAGGGTGAAGGAATATATCAGTAGAGGGAGTCTATGAGTAATAATCGTGAATTAATGAAAGATGCAATTATAGGTATCAAGCATGCCCTGTTAACATGCGAATATGAAAAGGCCAGAGCAATACTAAAAAAGAGAAAGGTTTCATTTTCAAAAAGTCAGTATGAATATTGGAATAGGCAGATACAAGTAAATCAAAAGAATGAAGATATGAAGAATCCTACACTAGCAAGAGGAATCTTTACAACTTTTATTTGCTTAGAAGCCTTCTTTCTCTGGCTGGGGAGTTTGGCAATCATATATTATACGAATAACAACAAAGGGATTTATTTATGCGGACTTACAATCATAAGTCTACTCATCATCTGTATAAATAGAACGTTGAAAAGTCATTACGATAATAAATATGGATTTGTTGTATTTCGAAAGTATTTTCATGATTTAATAACGTTTATGAATACTTCTTATTTAACGATACTCGTTGTATTCGTGGTTTTTGTCTTTTTCTAAATGTTGATAGAGTAAGAGGCTCTTTGATGGTCTGGAGTTGAGCCGACAGAATCTTATAAATCAGATATAGCGGTAAGTGTAAGGTATTCGGTAATAGCATTGATATAGGAGTTGGATAATGTGTGTAAATCAGAGATTTTATATAGAGACGCAAGGCAAGAAGACATTAATAATATAGCTCAATTTCATTAAATAATAAAAATCGCTATATCATAGCCTTGGTCAGCCATGGCGCAACGATTTTGTTCAATTTGAATTTGAAGAGGAGTATTTTATGGTGCATAAAATGAATTTATGGCATGATTCTTTTGAAAAAATTAAGGAAAAAACAAAAACCATAGAAATGAGATTGAATGATGTAAAGCGTTCACGCATAAAAAAGGGGGATATGATTGAATTTATTGATACTAGTAATAGTGGAAAAATAAATTGTTTGGTAATTAATCTATATAAGTATTCTAGTTTTGATGAATTGTATCAAAATCATAATAAGATTCAAATTGGGTATGATGAAAATGATTGCCCGAATCCTTTGGATATGTTGGAATATTATTCGATTGATGATATTAAACAATATGGAGTTGTGGGAATTGAAATAAGAGTTATATAATTTTCGATTTGATGCTAGATGTGATAATGAAATATCTATTACCAAATTCAAAGATTATCGTAATAGAAGATTTGGTGAATGTCTAAGGGAACTTGATTTATCAGTAAGAAGAACTTGTTCGAATAAGCTACGAGCAGAGATCCTATAAAAGGCTCTATGTCAAGTGTTGGGGGGCGAGGTGTGATGCACCCGCATAAACACTGACATTAGAGCTTATTTTTGTGTGTTTTTCTATAATTATAAATCTGGGCACACAAAAGAAGCCAAGTGCCAGTCTATTAAAATAGCGATTATATTTACGATTTTGCCAGCACGCAAAAAAACTCGAAAATGTTTGAAATTTGCATGGGGTGGGTGTTAAAATAGTACATCTAGAAAGACTTTCTTTCTTGACTTACTATTATAATAAATCGCGAGGTGGCGAAATGACAAAGAAAAAGCGAAAAGAAGGAAATGCGGTGCTTATCCTTCTGTTATTGCTTATTTCATTTGTAACAACATCAACTTATGTTTATGCAGATGAGAAAGAGGAAACGAATGTTGTTAAGGTTGGTTATCTGATCACGGAACGTTATCAGGAAGGTTTGGATGATGAACCAAAGTCTGGATTTGGTTATGCGTATTTGCAAAAGATAGCATCCTATACTGGTTGGGAATATGAATATGTATATGGTAGTTTCGCGGAATTGCTACAAGGTGTGGCGGATGGTGAAATTGATATAATGGGAAATATTTCTTTTACGGAAGAGAGAAGCCAGTTGATGGACTATGGTGAATATCCACAGGGAAACGAAGAATTTTACTTATATACTTTATATAAAAACAGTAAGATTAAGCCAAATGATCTGAATTCCATTAATGGTACTACCATTGGGATAAGTAAGGGCAGCATACAATTAAGTTTATTCAAGGATTGGCTGAAAGAGAATCATATTAAAAATGTAAAGATTATTGAGTTTGATAATCGCGAAAAAAGGATTGCGGCTCTTGAAGAAGGCAGTATAGATGGTACCGTAACCACGCATGTTGGTATTGACTATGATTGGAACAGGATTGCCAATATTGGTCAGAGTCCTTTCTACTTTGTTATCAATAAAAATAAACCATATTTGAAGGAACAGTTAGATGATGCACAATCGAGAATTCTTGAGTTAAATAATAATTATAATGAATACATCCTACATAGATGGGATGCAATGGAGGCTGTAACGAGAATCCATCTGACAGAGGAAGAAGAAGGCTGGATCAAAAACAAAGGGAAGGTTGATGTTGGATACATTAAAGATCTGTTTCCTTACTGTGGAGCAACTGAAAATGGTCACATGCTTGGAATGTATCGTGTTGTTTTAGAACATATAGCAACTACTTATGGAATTGAATTCAATTATGTAGAGTATGCGGATTCTAAGGAAATAGTAGAAGCAATGGATCGGAAGGAAATAGATATCGCAGTTCCTATGTACTTCAATTACTGGGTAGCGGAGCAATTAAATATTCTGATTACAGATGATTTTGCAATTGAAGCTACTAATGTTTTGTATAATGTGCAGGATGTCGAAAATCTGTATGATACCATTGCACTTCCAGAAGGGAAATTGATAACATATTATGAATTGAAATCAGCCTATCCAAACAGTGCATTCATTTTTGGAGAAGACATCAATGCGTGTATTACATTGGTTGCGACAGGCAAGGCTACTTGTACTATTTATCAAGCAGATGTAGTTAATGAATTAATGTCAGAAAGAGCGCTACCAACGAATATTCGTGTATCGGAGGCACAGCATTCACAGGATCTGTGTATGGGGGTACGAAAAGGAGAAGCGGTGCTTCTTTCCATTCTTAACAAAGGAATTGCAACATTGGATCGAGGTGCAGTAAGCAATGCGTTGATTCAGTATGCGCATTGGTATGGTAAGGATCATTTTAATTTTAAGGAATTTGTTACAAGATATGCGGTTCGATTGGTAATGCTTTCAGTAATAATAATTATTATATTGCTTACCTTGTTCATTTCATTTATTATTGCGTCACTTAGACATCATAGATTACAGGAAGAATCGAAAGCACAAATGGCTAAGTTGCTCGAACTGGTACAAACGGATGAATTGACACAGATAACGAATCGAAGTGGAAGTAAACTAATTGAGAATTTGATGACCGAAGGCAAGGAAGGTCTTCTTACATTGTTGGATGTTGATAAGTTTAAATCGATTAATGATACCTATGGTCATCTAGTAGGGGATGAAGTTATCATTGCAGTAGCGAATTGTATGAAAGAAAATTTCAGAGACAGTGACGTTGTCATGAGATTTGGTGGTGATGAATTCGCATTTTATTTGGTTGGTATTACGGATGAAGTGACCGGTGTGAAATGCATAGAGAATTTTATAGAGAAAATATCATCAATTAAGATTCCAGAACTGGAAGGACGAAAAATTGAGTTAAGTTTGGGTGCAATATTTTGCAAAAAAGATACCATTTTGGATTTTGAAAAAGCGTGCCATTATGCAGATGAAGCATTGTACCGATGCAAAAAGATTAACGGATCAGCATATGAGATTTATGCTTATAAGATTGCTGAATAAAGGGGTGGTAGGGAATATATAGACAACAGATGGATAAAGCGTATTGATCAAAAAGAAAAATGAAATGAGAACAAGGATTCGTGTTATAAGTCCGTATTTTGGTCACGAGCAAGTAGTATCATGGAATCAGGATAAGAAATTGTCCTGGTTCCTTTGTTTATATACGAGGAAAATTCTCCGACTTTCCTATTATAGAAACCATCCGGGGGATGCGCACTCGCACAGAAGTATTTTTAATTATATGGAGGTGTCGATATGAAGAAAATATTTTTTACAATAGCAGGTCTTAATCATTATTATGGAGATGAATTCTTTGAAGCTGGAATGGAAGTTACGCTAGTCAAAGAACCAGACAATGAATTTGACAAGGAAGCAATTAAAGTAGAACTAGAGGGACTTGGGCTTGTGGGTTATGTGGCTAACAGTCCTTATACCGTTAAGGGCGAAAGTATGAGTGCTGGAAGAATATATGACAAGATTGCTGACGAGGCAAGTGGTGTTGTGAAATACAAATTGCCAGGAGCAATTCTGTGTGAACTTGTTATGGAAGAAAATGTTATTGAGCGGACAGAAAGCGAGTAGGTGGAATATGAGAACGGATACCATCGTTGCTTACAGAATGAACACATATTCAACCGAAAGATGTTGCAAAGGCAATTTCCATGCTTCCATTTTGGTGCTATAATAATGTCATACAATTTTGAAATGGAGGCAATGCTATGGCGGAAGGAAATACACAGAAACTTAAAATATTGTATTTGATGAAGTATTTATTGGAAAAGACAGATGAGACGCATAGTGTAACCATTCAGAATATGATCGAAGAACTTGGCAGGTATGGAATCCGTGCAGAGCGAAAGAGCCTTTACAATGATATTGAAAACTTAAAATTATTTGGGATTGATGTGATAGGAATCAAGGAGAATAGAACCTTTAACTATCATGTTGGGAATAGAACGTTTGAATTAGCAGAACTGAAATTGCTCGTGGATTCTGTGCAATCGGCAAAATTTATCACGGAGAAAAAGTCGAATGAGCTTATTAAGAAGATCGAGAGCTTTGCTAGTGAATATGAGAGGAAGCAACTTCACCGACAGGTATACATATCAGAACGTATTAAGACCGAAAATGAGTCAATCTATTATAATGTAGATCAGATTCATGCAGCGATTGGAGAAAACATGCAGATAACCTTCCAGTATTTTAACTGGGATGTGAATAAGAAGCAGGTACTTAGAAAAGACGGTGCATTATATCAGGTAAGTCCTTGGGCATTATCTTGGGATGATGAGAATTATTATCTGGTTGCATTTGATGACAAGGAAGATAAAATTAAACACTTCCGTGTAGATAAGATGCTCCATATTGAAATGACCAGAGATAGAAGAAAAGGAGCAAGCGTATTTCGTTCTTTTGATATGGGTGCTTATGCTAAGAAGATGTTTGGCATGTTCGATGGGGAAGAAGAATATGTACAGATCAAGTGTGAAAATTATCTTGCAGGGGTTATCATTGATCGATTTGGCAAGGATGTAGCATTCATTAAAACAGATGCGGACCATTTTAATGTGAATGTAAAGGTGGCTGTGAGCAGGCAGTTTATTTCTTGGGTGATGGCACTTGGTGAAGGAGCAAAGATTATTGGACCGGAGAGTGTACTAGAGAAAATCAATGAAGAAGTTACAAGAATGGTAAGGCAATACGGAGTTAAGAGGCGGAGGTACCAATGAAGGACTTAGAATGCTTACAAAGAGCGGTTGAGTATATAGAGGAGAATCTTACAAACAAGATTCTGGTATCTGAAGTGGCAGAATATGCGTATATATCAGAAAGAGTTCTGACGGAGTTGTTCCGTTCCATCGCGGGATATCCTGTAATCGAATATATCAGAAAAAGAAGACTTACACGGGCTTCCTATGATCTGAAAAACACAGAGGATAAGATCATTGATATTGCACTGAAGTATTGTTATGAATCTCCGGAAAGCTTTTCAAGAGCTTTTCGAAGGTTTTTTGGCATTTCCCCTCAACAGTTGCGTTTGCAAGGGATAGAACCGGAAGGGATAGGAAAGCTACAATTCATTGAAAGCGATGTGATTGGCCGACAGAGGAGCGAGGGATATCGAATCTTGGAAAATTGCCCGATTTATTATACAAAAGAGATGGATAGGATTGCAGATTGGTTCCGCAATGTACTTGGTTGGATTGTCAATATTGATTTAAGGAATGAAGCAGGAGAAGGAGTATATGGTTGCGCAATGCCAATACCGGAAGATAACGTAAGTCAGAAATTAACCACATTTATGGGTTTTTCTTTATTTTATGGGGAGGCGTTGCAAAGAGTGATTGGATACATCACCGTTGATCATGTAGATCCTCTTCGTAACTACATTTTGCAAAGTGGTTGGACAAAGGTAACAGAGATTTTGTTTACGCCTTGGGGGGCTAGAGAATTTAGCGTAACGACGCCGGATGATGGAGAAATTCGATTTTCTAGTTATGATGTTATGACCTAACATCCATTTGCGATTACTGTCAGGTTTTTTAGAATATTTCGTTGTATTCTTAATCTACAAAAGAAAACAAGGAGGATTCAAAAAATGAGAACAGAGTATGAAAAAAGAGGTTACAAAGTATTGGAAAATGGTCCGGTGTATTACACAAAGGACATGGATCGAACCATTGAATGGTTTGAGACGGTTTTGGGGTGGTACGGCACAGTGGATGCCAGGGATGAAAATGGAAATGCTATTTTTGGAGGAATTGCACCGATTCCAAATGAGATAACGGAAACAACGAATCTGACTTATCTTGGATTCAGCTTATTAGAAGGCGAACCGACTAATCGTGTAGTTGCGTATTTTGTGGTAGATGATGCCAGAGCAGCCTATGAATTTATGCTAAAAAGTGGTTGGAAAGAGTATACAGAGATTATGGAACAACCATGGGGTGGAATGGAATTTCGTGTGAGGACAATTGATGGGAGTTTAATAAGGATAGCCAGCTACTAAAATACGTGTAATTAACGCAATCTTCGCACTTGCAGGTATTTACTATAGCATATCTCGATTTACCTTGACATCCCCCAATAGGCTGGATTACGTTTCGAATAGAATTTGCACGAGTCATACAAAGGAGGAATAGATGTGAAAGTAGTATTGATTAATGGGCAGAATCATAAAGGTAGTACATATCATATTGGAAGAATACTAGCGGAAAGACTGGCAGATGTGGAAGCGATTAAGGAGATTTTTCTCCCAAGAGATTTAAATCATTTCTGTTTGGGATGTTATTCCTGCATACAAGATGAAAAGAAATGCCCATATTTTGAAGAAAAGAAGGGTATTGAAGAGATGATGCTAGAGGCAGATGTTTTAATTTTTACAACACCAACATATTGTATGGAAATGTCAGCACCACTTAAGTCATATTTTGATTTGTTTTACCAGTACTGGATTCCACACAGACCGAGAGAATATATGTTCCACAAAAAGGCTGTGGTGATATCTACCGCGGCAGGTGCAGGAACTAGAAGTGCGATAAAGTCGGTAATAAGAAATCTTACATGGTGGGGCGTACCCTTTTGTATGAAATATGGAATATCTGTAGGTGCAAGCAAGTGGGATGAAGTGTCTGAGCGGAACAAGACGAAAATTGAGAAGGATATGGACAAACTTTCTAGACGATTAAAGAAGGCTAAGGCAGGAAAGCCGAGTCTGATGATTCGATTTATGTTTGGTCTTATGGCTAAAGCAAAGAAGAGTTCTGTCGAGGGTGCTTATGATGCCAATGAGGCAGCTTATTGGCGAGAAAAGGGCTGGCTTGATGGGAAGAAACCGTGGAACTGTATCGCAGGGATGACAGACGAATCGAAGTCGCCATCCTGATGAGAGGCATTCATAGCCTTGCTATAGGTGAAGAACGGGACAGAAATGCGTATTTTGTGCGCAAAACAGTAAGAAAGGAAAAGAGGAAGTGTCAAACATCATACTCTGTGCAGGCGGTTCATTTGCATAGTAGTATTTTTATGTATAATGATGACAAATCCTCTTTTTACTATATTACAAATCTCTAAATAGCGTTAACGGGTATCCAAATCTCACTTTTATAGTCAGCTGCACCGAGATCACCTTGTGAGTACCATTCCACTTCGGGTGCTTCCGCATGCTCATAACCGGATGTAGGAAACCATTCGGAGAAGATGCGTCCCCATACATCTGCCATAGCGGTAGGCAAAGGACCGACTATTTCAAATATTGCCCATGTATGAGCAGGTATTTCAAGGGTACACATTGTTTCAGGACAGTCTTTCTCGGTTATAGAACCTATGTAATAATCTGTGGTGTTGTCTTCATACATTCCACTGTATACACCTACTAGCCCATCTCCAAGTGCGGAGATTTGTGTAATTGTTTCTGCGGGAGTTTCGCTCCACATCTTTCCTACGCTTTCTCCTAAATTAGTTTGAGAAAATCTCTGGGTAATACCTACAACGGTAAAGGATTCTTTCTTTTCAATTCTGTAATTCATCTCAACAACTCCTTTCAATGATAAAGAGAAGGTTATGCGAGGATACGCCTTTAAGGATATGCCCTTTTCTCTTATTTTTGAAGGCAAAATTCCATGCACTGACATAAATGCACGAGTAAATGAATCAGGCGAGTTATAGCCATACTTCAAAGCGATATCAATGATCTTTTCATTACTATTTTGCAAGTCAAAAGCGGCAAGTGTTAAGCGACGTCGCCTTATATACTCGGATAGTGGTACGCCAGTTAAAAAAGAAAACATGCGTTGAAAATGATATTGTGAACATAAAGCGATTTGAGCAATTTTGGAATATTCAATTTGACCATCAAGATTGTCTTCAATATAATTAATCGCTTGTCTCATATTTTCTAGAGTATCCATATACTTCCCCTTTCACATTAATCATAATATAAGAGAACAACAAATACTCGATAATATTTGCAAGTATTTGTAGGGTTGCGGGTGATTTTAAATGATATTAATGAATAATGAATGAATAATTCTGTTCCAATACATCTTCTATTATAGTATAGAAGCTTCGCGCCTACAAGAAAACTAGCAGAAGTTTTTTATGAGAATTCACAATTTAACCGCTCTTTGACTTGCTAATGCATACAAAATAAAGGGAACAAAAGGAATGTGGAAGTTTGGATTCATAGGTTGGTAATCATACAAAAAGGGATTGACTAAATCGACACATGTGTCTATAATAATAATCGACATGAGTGTCGAAAACAGAAAGGAGGATACAGAATGAGCTTGAAAAAAGAACGAACAAGAGAACGCATATTAGATGCAGCATATAAACTTTTTGCAAAGAATGGTTTCAAATATGTCACGATGAAAGATATTTGCCAAGTTACAAATCTTAGTAGAGGAGGTTTATATAGCCACTTTTCCAGTACAAGAGAATTATTTGAGGCAATACTTGAGGAATTAAACCAAAAAGAAGAAATGAATTTTTACGAGGAAATGAAGCAAGGTGTTTCAGCAACACAAATATTAAATCAAGCGCTTGCCTTGATGGAAGAGGAAATGAATCATCCAGAAGATTCTTTAAGTCTTGCATTATATGAATATGCTGGCAGTGGAGAGAATGACTTTGTGGAGTCTTTTATCAAATGTGGAGAGGAAAAATGGACGGCACTCATTCATTATGGAATAGAGCGTGGAGAATTCCATGCTGTAAATGTATATGAAATTGTAAATATCATTTTATATGCCTACCAGGGTATTCGAATGTGGAGTTGTATTGTTTCAATAAATCGAGAAACGAATGAATCCGTTATTTCATATATCAAAAAACAACTAATAAAGGAGAGGAACGATCATGGAAAGTAAGACAGAAAGAACGGCTATTTTATATGTTCATGGGAAAGGTGGGAGTGCGAAAGAGGCAGAACACTACAAAACATTATTTCCTGAATGGGACGTATATGGGTTAGACTATAAAAAGAATACTCCTTGGGAGACAAAGGGAGAGATTCAATCTAAGGTAACATCACTGAACAGAGAATATGATAATATAATACTTGTAGCAAACAGTATAGGTGCTTTCTTTTCTATGAATGCCAAAATAGAAGATGCAATAAAACGTGCATATTTAATATCACCGATTGTAAATATGGAAAAACTGATTATGGATATGATGGAATGGGCAAACGTGACGGAAGCTGAGTTGAAAGAAAAGATGAATATTACAACGGAATTTGGTGAGACCTTATCGTGGGAATATTTATTCTATGTAAGAAGCAATCCGATTCATTGGGATGTTCCAACGTACATACTATATGGAGAAAAGGATAATCTAACATCGATAGAAACGGTTACACAATTTGCTGAAGCGCATCATGCAAATATAACGGTTATGCCAACAGGAGAGCATTGGTTCCATACAAAAGAGCAGATGGAATTTTTAGATAACTGGATGAAAAATAAAGTACATTAATGGGGAAGAAGTTGCAAAGAGGGTACGCTTTCAAGGGCAGTAATTTGATCGTGAAAATGATGGAGAATCGTGTGTTGTCGGTAATGGCATCACGTTTGGATTGTGATAATTTGGTAGTTATGATAGAATATGAAGTAGAAAAATGAAGTAGAAAAATGTAGAAGAGGACTACCACATATGGAGCTTAATCAAAAAATATCGGATATAAATACTTGGTTGGACCCGGTGAACGCAAAAAAATCGGAGGACCCAAGAACACTTCGCGAGATAACAGAATGTACCTTGGATTATTATAATAAGAGAGCGCAGGAATTCGTAGATGGAACGGTGGATGTACATTTTACAGAGGTTCAGGAGCTGTTTCTCTCTTACCTGTCGAATGGCAACAAGATATTAGATTTGGGATGTGGTTCAGGGCGTGATACAAAATATTTCTTGGAAAAGGGATATCAGGTTGACGCTATTGACGGTTCTGCAGAGTTGTGTAAGCTTGCGACAGAATATACCGGGATTCCAGTAAAGCATATGGTATTTGAAGAGTTGAATGAAAAGGAACAATACGAAGGTGTTTGGGCCTGCGCGTCAATTTTACATGTTCCAAGAAGGAGCCTTCCGAACATATTGAGCAAAATAACAGATGCAACGAAGAAGGATGGCATTGTTTATATTTCCTTTAAATATGGTAATGTGGAAGGAATTAAGAATGGTAGATATTTCACGTATCTCACAGAGGAAACATTGATAGAATTGTTAGAGCAGGGACAGACAAAGAACTACAAACTTGCAGTAGAGAAACAGTGGGTTTCAGGTGATGTTCGAGTAAACCGAGGTGAGGAACGATGGTTGAATGTAATTCTAAGAAAAAAAGAAATCCGTTAGGGATTGATGAAAAATATTATAATGCTTTAGATATTGAAGGGTTTTCACGTATGATGAAGGATCCCTCCTATTGTTATAAGTTTTATTGGCTGGAAGCAATTGTGCATTTGATTGCAGAGAATCGGACAGAAGCGACCTATGATGATGTTATTGATGAAATGATTGCCAATGCCTGGTACCCAGTGGTTGAGTACCATATACATTTGAGCGGAATCTTTGGAAATGGTGAGATTAAGGATAATCTTGAACGTGCAGTAATAAAATTGCAGGAATTAAGTGGGTTGCAGACGGAAGTCTCTTGTGTGGAAATTAAGAATGCAATCAAAGAATTTCAGAAGGAACTTCATGCGGAAAAGATGGATCTTACAAAAAATGTTCCCTACAAAGCACTATCCGGCTTTGCTAATAAGACGGGGAATAGAATTAGCTTAGATAGTAGTGCAGGAAGAATGATGGAATACTATAATCGTTTGAGCCAAAGGGAAATCGTACTTCCCTATACCTTTGGTGATAAGAATGGGTTGGATCGCAAATTAACATTCAGCAGTGCGTGGGTTCAAATGATTAAGGATCATACAGTTCCCATATTAGGTTGGATTCAATGTGAGAAAGTAAAGTGGTTGCAAAACAATAATCCAGAGGTGCCAGGAATTATCTATAAGTTGGATTTGTCAGAGGAAAAAAATCGTAAGTTGGCTCATGTACATAAATTATGGGATGGAATACTGGAATTAAAGCCGGTAGTAGATGTGTTCACGGATGAAGCAATTAGTCAGGCGGAATATGATGTTGATCACTTTATTCCTTGGTCATTTGTAATGAATGATGAGTTGTGGAATTTGATGCCGATGGATTCTAATCTGAATTCAGTGAAGAGTAATAAATTACCGTATTGGGATGATTTCTTCATTCGGTTTGCAAAGAATCAGTACATAATGTATGAGCAGATACATGAAAAAGAAGGAATTCGAAAATTATATGAAGCATGTTATCGAGACAATTTACATTCCATATGGGCAAATCAGGAATTGTACCGAAAAGGAAATTCAGAAGAAGAATTTTGTAGTGTATTAGAAAGAAATATGAAACCAGTCTATGATTCTGCAAGAAGACAAGGGTACGATGTCTGGGACCGAAGATTTGTTGGGTAAAAGTATACGATGCATTGTTACACTATAGCAAATAAAGGAGAGATATAGCAATGGAGGATAAATTAAAAAAATCGTATATATGGTCATTTGTTTTCTTGATAGTTGAATTATGTTTGATCTATGTTTTAAAATATCTAACTAATGAAAAAATATTATTTGTATCATTTGTTGGGGTTACCTATATGGTAATCAACCTTTTTTTCATGAAATATAAAAGAGAGCGGCTATTTGTAAATGGATTGATTACTTACTTCACAGTCGTTATGCTTGGTGTTTTAGTTGGTATTCATTTGGAGGTTGAAGGGGTACTTAGCATAGGTGCTGCAATTTCAGTAAGTGACCTTTTAAGTTTCACTAAGTATGGGAAAGAAACGGCTAATGCGAAAGCGATGGGAAATAAAGAATTTATGTATAAGGCAATCATTTATGGTTGTGGAAAAAAGGATAATCTATATCCTACTTGCGGGTTTGGGGATTATTTTTATTTCGCTTTGTGGCTTAGTGGATTGAGTCATAGTGTCAAACTCTTTCTCTTACTTGCACTTGGATTACTGATTGGAAATCTTATAAATAAAGTTATTATTCTTAAGCTCCATAACAAATCAAATTATAGGGGAATTCCAGCTACACCTATTCCATTCCTATGTGTTATGATGGTTTATTTTATTTGGTAAGTGAACAAAATAGAAAACAACAGTAGACAATAAAAAAGTTAGAAGATGGTGAAAATGAACCGTCTTCTAACTTTTTTCTATACTAGGAAAGTCCTACGACTTTCCTAGTATAAAAACCCTCCGGGGGATGCGCACTCCCACATAAGGTAGATTACAGTTGAAGCTGACTGTGCTGGGCGCGGAGAACAAATTGTACTTTGAAAATGCTATTAACGCGAGAGTATAAAAGTACACTTTGTTCATGGGCATATTATAGAAGAATTATCGGATTTATGGACGAAACAGGTAAAATGATGTAAAATAATGTCGTATATGTATGGAAATAAACTAAAGGAAATGGAAAGTAATGACGATATATATAATTAGTATTAAGAAATAGTTGGGTTAAATAACTGGATACGCAAGGAGGTGAGGGAATATGCTTGAATGTTGGACGATAAAGTATAATACTGCTTATTTATCAGGAGGTCAGTACGGTTAAACACAAAATTATGTAGACATGCTATGTCTGTAATTTTGTGTCTTTTTAATCTCAAGGAGGCATCGAAAAAGGGCGATATCGTTTTTTTTGTTTTGTATGTTTATTTTCGATACGGAACTTTCCAAAGAACAGAAAAGGGTTGCTAAGGAGGGGGATAAGGATCGATCGGAGAGCATACAATTGTATTCTTTATGACACCTAAGGTTCTTTATGACAGAATAGTGTTGGCGCACTTACATATGATGAAGTTTTTTCATATATATGATTTCATCAAATATATGGAATAGAAGGCTTATCAGAATAGAAGGCTTATCAGAAGAGAATGATTCAAATCTGACTGTGGTGGAAGTACAGAAGGTTTGGATATAATTTACAAGCGGTATTAGGGTGATAGGAGAGATGATTTATGATATTAAAAGAAAGACAGCAACAGGAAAAAAATAAGACAGCAATGATATTAGGCGGGGTGACTTTAGTCTACTCCACATTACTTGCAGTACTTGGTTTAGTAGATACTACAGCAAATATGAAAGTAGTTATTCCGAGAGCAATACTTAGTGTTATTATTTTGGTGGCATTCTTGGTTATCTATTTTAAGTTTCGAAACAGTGAGAAGTTTGACGTTGCATGCATGGGGTGTTTGTTAGCATCTTATACATTGACACTTTTTACACAACGTCATATATATATGTATGCACTGATCTATCCGATTATGTTGAGCGTAATGTCGTATATGAATGTAAAACGTGCAAGAAATGCGATGATAATAGCAATTGCTTTGAATGTGGCTAGTGCTACTAGGAATTTTGTTTTGTATCCGGATACACAGGACCAAAGTTTTATGCAGACATTTTATGTTGTGCTTTTCTGTATTGGAGCATATAAAATTATTAAGATGTTGAGTAAACATATGAAGGAAAATATAGAAGAAATTAGTAAACAGATGGATACGACATCATTGTTAGTGAAAGAGATTATAGGTGCTTCAGAACAATTGACAGCAAAATTTAAATGTGCACAGGAAAATGCACAAATTCTTACAGAGAGTATGCAAGTTAGCGATAGTTCTGTAAAAGAGATTGCAGCGAGTGTAAAATTAACTGCAGAAGCAATTGAATCACAGACTATGCGAACCAGTGACATACAAACTAGTTTGGAAAATGCAGGACGTGAGACATCAGAGATGAGGGAATCATCTTTGACATCACAAAGGGTAATCGGTGAAGGAACGGAATTAATTCGAGAGTTAAAACATCATTCCCTTCAGACTGCAGAGATTAATTCTTCTACAAGGATTATTACAAATGAATTGAATAACCGTATCAAAGAAGTAGAAGTAATTATTGGTACGATTTTAAATATTTCAGAACAGACCAATCTATTGGCATTAAATGCTTCGATTGAAGCGGCTAGAGCTGGTGAGGTAGGTAAAGGATTTGCAGTTGTTGCGGATGAGATTCGTAAACTATCTGAGGAGACAAAAGAATCTACCACTAAGATTACGGAGATCATTGAGAAATTAACCGTTAACGTGGAAGAAGCGTCTGTGAATATGAAAAAGTCAGCAAAATATTCCGACATGCAAAAGTCCATGATTGAGACCACGAAAGAAAAATTTGATCTCATTGAAGAGAAGGTAGATGGATTGAACGATACAATAGTGAATCTTTCTGATGAAATGGACAGTATATTAAAAGCAAATGTACAGATTAATGACAGTATCACAAACCTCTCGGCCACAAGCGAAGAGGTGTCAGCATCTGCGGAAAGTAGTATTTCTGTAAGTGAAAACAGTATGGATGCCTTAAATAAATTGAATGATATATTAGAGGAAATCTTTGAAATATCTACACATATGGAAGAATTAGCGAAGAGCTAAGGTGAAGAAATCACCTATTCATTTTAGAGAGGTTAGACAGAACTAGTGATGTTCGTCGTTTATGCAATCATAGACAGATAAGGGAAATTAAGTTACACTTGGATGCGTGAAACTGGACTACCCAAATTATTATCATACTTAAAACAAGATCAATACTTGTTACATAAATACCAGGTAGATGGACAGAAGACTAGTAAGGTGAAAGGTGAATGCAGATGGAAAACATATTATCAGAATTAAGTTTAGGAATGAATACCGCATATATGAATAGTACGGTGAATTCAAACCTTGCATATCGTCCTGAATTTGTTTCAAATAACTACAAAAAAGGCAAGAAAGTATTGTCTTCTTTGGAGTGGGAGTTGGAGAATTGTGATGCATTTTCGATTAGCGTTGCTTTTATCACAAAAAGTGGAATCACTCCGATGTTACAGACACTGAAAGCATTGGAGAAGAAGCAAATACCAGGACAAATCTTAACAACGGATTATTTGATGTTTAGTGATCCAGAGGCATTGGAAACCTTGCATTCATTAAAGAATATCGAAGTTCGAATGTTTTGCACGAATAGTAATAATAGGGCAGAAGGTTTTCATACGAAGGGGTATATTTTCGAAAAGGATGAGATTTATCGTATTATTATTGGTAGTTCTAATATGACATTGAGCGCTATTACTACAAATCGTGAGTGGAATACGAAAATCGTTTCCACTCGTGATGGCGAAATAGCAAAGGAAATTGTGGGTGAATTTCAGACATTATGGACTGACGAGAGAACTCTTCCTTTTGATGCTTTTATCTCAGATTATGCGGATAGATATAAGCAATATCAGAAAATCGTAAGACAGCAGAGACAAATTGCTAAAACACAGAACATTATTGATATTAAGAAAAGCACATTAAAACCAAATGCAATGCAGGTTGATTTTATCAATAACTTGAATAAGTTAAGAGAAGATCCAAAAGTTGATCGGGCAATGCTGATATCAGCCACCGGAACAGGTAAAACATATGCATCTGCTTTTGCACTTCGTGAGATGAAAACCAAAAGGGCTTTGTTTATTGTTCATAGAGAACAGATCGCGAGACAGGCGATGGCCAGTTATCAGCGAGTATTTGATAGTGATAAGAAATTTGTGCTGTTATCAGGAAATTCGAAGGATTACGAAGCTGCAAAGGATGCGGATTTTGTGTTTGCAACAATGCAGATGATGGCGAAAGATGAGATTCACTGTTTGTTTTCAGAAGAGCATTTTACAGAAATAATTTTGGATGAATGCCACCATGCAGGTGCAGAGAGTTATCAACGTATCCTGTCTTATTTTAAACCAATATTTTGGCTGGGTATGACTGCAAGTCCAGAAACAAAACGATTCGATGTGTATGCGATCTTTGACCATAATATTGCTTACGAGATTCGATTGCAACAGGCATTGGAAGAAGATTTATTGTGTCCGTTTCATTACTTTGGAATAACGGATATAGAAATTGATGGAGAAGTGTTTGATGATGAAACGGGTACGAAGAATTTTAATCGATTGGTATCGGACGAACGTGTTAATTATGTGATTGAACAGGCAAAATACTATGGACATAGTGGAGATCGTGTAAAAGGATTGATTTTCTGTAGTAGAAAAGAAGAAGCAAAAGAGCTTTCTTTGAAATTCAATCAAAGAGGATATTGCACAGAAGTATTAACAGGAGAAGATAACGATGGGAAGAGGGAAGAAGTTATTGAAAAACTTGTTATGGATGTGCCTGATCATAAGAGCGTGCATGATGCAGGTGCGTTAGATTACATCTTTTCTGTAGATATTTTCTCTGAAGGTGTAGATATTCCTCAAGTAAACCAGGTAATCATGCTTCGACCTACACAGTCACCAATTGTATTCGTCCAACAGTTAGGACGAGGTCTTAGAAAGGCATTGGATAAGGAATATGTAGTCATCCTTGATTTCATAGGAAACTATAAGAATAATTTTATGATTCCTATTGCATTATCTGGAGATCGAAGTTACAATAAGGATTCCATTCGAAGATATGTTATGGAGGGGGAACGAGTTATACCGGGAGCCTCCACAATTCATTTTGATGAAATTTCAAAGAAAAGAATCTTTGCAGCTATTGATAGTGCGAATTTTAGTGATGTTAAGCTCATCAAGGAGAATTATTATAACTTAAAATGCAAACTTGGCCGTATTCCAAAGCTAACCGATTTTGATCAATATGGAGAGATGGATGTATGTTGTATCTTCGATAATTCCAATCTTGGTTCGTATTATAAGTTCTTGGTTAAGTATGAAAAGGAATATTCTGTGCGCTTATCAGAACAAGAAGAAAAAACTGTTGAATTCATATCAAAGAAGCTCGCTAGTGGAAAAAGGATTCATGAACTGGAATTGTTAAAACGGTTGTTATCCTATTACACGGGAATAATTGCGGTTTGGAGAAAGTCATTGTCTGAAAACTATAGTGTTAAGATGAATGAGCTAGTGGAAGAAAATGTTATTAATGTTATGACAAATGAGTTTCCTTCTGGTAGTGGAAAAAAGTCATATTCGAATTGTATTTTCCTTGAAAAAAGTGGTGGAGATTATACGATTAGCAAGCAGTTTAAGAGCATGTTACAAAATCCAGAGTTTCGTCAGATTGTAGAGGAACTAATTGAGTTTGGAATAGCACGATATAGATCAGGATATAGTAATACCTATGCGGATACAGACTTGGTCTTATACCAGAAGTATACGTATGAAGATGTGTGTAGGCTTTTGAACTGGGAACATAATGAAGTCCCTTTGAATATTGGTGGATACAAATATGATAGAAGAACAAATACATTTCCGATCTTTATTAACTATGATAAAGAAGAAGATATTAGTGCCACTACGAATTATGAAGATCATTTTGTAAATAATAGTACATTGATTGCTATATCAAAATCAGGAAGAAGTCTTTCTTCAGATGATGTACAGAATTTTTTACATGCAGAAGAACGTGGAATATGTGTTGAACTTTTTGTCCGAAAGAATAAGGATGATAAGATTTCCAAAGAGTTTTACTACTTAGGCCGTGTGAAAGCAAGCGGTAAAGCAGAAGAATTTGTTATGCAAGGAACAGAGAAGACGGCAGTTGAAATTGAGTGGATACTTAACACACCAGTAAGAGATGATATATATGATTATTTTGTAAGCTAAAAATCAAATTGTTTAAAATCGGAATGGAATCTTTCATTTGCAATTTTGTGTTTAGCATATAGTCAACAGATGTTTGAAAGGACATAAAAATATTATGAATACAGTAAGAGTAGTTGCAGCAATTATTCGATCAGATGATAAGATATTTGCTACGCAGCGTGGATATGGGGAATTTAAAGGTGGCTGGGAATTTCCGGGTGGAAAGATTGAAGAAGGAGAAACTCCACAAGAAGCTTTAATTCGTGAAATTATGGAAGAGCTTGCGACAGAAATTCATGTAGGTGATTTCTTGCATACAATCGAATATGATTATCCATCCTTCCATCTGTCAATGGATTGTTTTTGGGCAGAAATAGTATCAGGAGACTTAGTACTCAAAGAGCATGAAGCAGCAAAATGGCTTGCTAAAGGAGAGTTGGATACTGTGGAATGGCTACCAGCGGATATTGAGATTATAGAGATGGTAAGAGAGACTTTGTAAGAGAGGATTAACAATGATAATTAAGGGACTAAAGTTTGGAATTATCATTACATATTTCGGAGTACGACTTGCTGTAAAACGTATATAATTGTAACAAAGAAAAACCTGTTCGTGATTAGATGGACAGGTTTTTTGCATTTTTAAGAATGATGTTATAAAATAAATGGTACGCATACGAAGGAGGAAACGAATGAAAAAGAAGCTATTAATAAGAATGTTGAATTATGTTTTTGGGTTTTTGCTTATGACAATGGGAGTTGCAATTTCGGTTAAGTCGAATCTGGGTGTGTCTCCTGTTAGTTCCATTCCCTATACGATGACCTGTGTATGGGGGATTGAAATGGGGAGAGCAACAATTTTATTCCACATTGCATTGGTGCTACTTCAGATTCTATTATTGAGAAAAGCATTTCGAATAAAGAACTTGTTACAGGTTCCAGTTGGAATTTTATTTGGTAGTTTTACTACGTTTTGCAACTATCTTGTGACATATTTGCCTGATCCAAACAATATGGGGATTCAGTTGCTCATGATGATCTTTAGCACGGTTCTAATTGCATTTGGAATCTTTCTATATGTACCAGCGGATTTTGTTCCATTGGCGGGGGAAGGAGCAATGCTTGCCATTTCCCAAGTTACGAAAAAGAAATTCTCAAGTGTGAAGTTGGCCTTTGATATCTCGATGGTAATTATATCGCTGTGCACTTGTCTACTGTTGTTACATACGTTAGGAAGTGTTGGTATTGGAACGATTTTAGCCGCGGTTCTAGTCGGGACAGAAATAAAAGTAATACATAGAATATGGAGAGCACCTACGCATATAACCAATGCACCGTAGCGAAATAAAATGGAAATCCGCCAAAGGTGTTGTGGATAAAATCCATCTGAGATCTAGAAGCAAACATAGATACAAAAAAGTTGACAGTTCAATATGAGATGTGTTATTGTTATGATAATTCGATAAGTATCAAAGTGAGGTTGGTTATGACAACAAAACAGTTAGCGAATATTCATAAAGCCTTGTCTAATGAGAATCGATTGGAGATTTTTCATAGTATTTTAGAAAGTGAGGAAAAATCCTTTGATTCCTGTCCTTGTTTAGTTTCAGCAATCATGGATAAATTGTGTATTGGAGCACCAACCATTTCTCATCATCTGAAAGAGTTGGTCAATGCAGGTTTGATCGAGACAATGAAGGACGGTAAATATTTAGTAGCTAAGGTGAATTACGAAACAGTTAATGCGTTACGAGAGGAACTACATGTGAAATAAAGAAATTGTACATACAGTTTCTTTATTTTTTAACATACACTTCGATAGATGTCGAAATGTAAAAGTGAAATGGAGTATAGGAATAAGGAGAATAGAAATGAAGGCAGAGAAGAAAACAGAGAAAAAAACAGTAATATTTTATTTTACCGGAACCGGAAATAATATGTATGTTGCAAAAAGAATACAGGAGCAGATGGAAAATGTGGATATCTACCCATTTCATAAACTAAAGGAAGTAGCAGACATTGTACAGGAATATGATCGAATCATATACTGCGCTCCAGCGTATTATTCCCATATTCCGCCATATGTGGCTGAGGTTTTAAGGGACATTTCCTATGGTTCTACGAAAGAAATCATTACAATTGTAGGGTGTGGTGGAAATCGAGGACATGCAACAGAGGATATGAGGACGTGTATTGAAGCTACGGGACAAATGGTTGCGGGCGAATATATGGTTATGTTTCCGGGAAACTACATATTGTCTTATAATGCATTTCCAAAATTATATCAGAAAATCGTATTACATATGGCAGATCGAAAGATTGACCGAATCGTTAAGGATATAGAAAAGCATACCGTATCGGTATTAAAGAAGTCAGGCATACTCTACAGTAAGATATGGGAGCCAAGTTTACAAAAAGCAATGGCATCTTTCTCGGACATTGGTCAGCACTATGATGTGGCAAATACATGCAATGGTTGTGGTACCTGTGCCAAAATCTGTCCTGTACAGAATATTCAAATTGTGGATAAACGACCAGATTTCTCAAACCATTGTCAACAATGTATGGCATGTGTACAATGGTGCCCTACCCATTCTATTGATTATCGGCACAAAGCAAAGTCAAGAAAACATTACCACCATAGAGAGATATCCCTTGTGGATTTGGTGAAGGGGAATATAGGAAATCAGAAATAACAAGTAGACTATGTTTGAAATCCTAACCAGTTTGTAATAAGGATAAAATAAAACAAACGCGAAAATGAGATAATAGATGAGATAGGAGAGAATCATAATATGAGTAATATGGTGATTGGTGGCTATGGACAGGTGGGGAGCATTGTCTCCAAAGCATTAAGTTCTGTCATAGTGGCCGGTAGAAGTTTGCAGAAGGCGGAACAGTTTATAAAGAAGGAGAAAATCAAGGGAGAAGCAAGGGCAATTGATACCTCAAAACTAGCAGATCGTGATTTTGCTGGTGTTGATACCATTGTGATGTGTGTGGAAAGCAATAATGAAGAAGTTTTTCTTCAGTGTATCAAACGGAAGATCCATTATATTGATATTTCTCCCACATCTACAATTTTGGACAGATTAATGGTACATAAACAAGAGGCAGAACATGCGGGAATTCATGTCATACTAGGTGTTGGAATTGCACCAGGGATCAGCAATCTGTTGTGTGAGAAAGCGGTAGAAGGGTTTACATCGATTAATACGATTGATAGTTACTTAATGCTTGGGACCGGTGAGGATCATGGTGCTAATGCAATTCAATGGTTGTTTCATCAGCTTGGGTTGAAACAAGAGGGACGGAGAGCATTTATGAACAAAGCAAAGATTCAAATACCAAGACAGAAAGGCAGGAAAGTACAGATCTTTACGAATATCCATCTAGCAGATGCGCCAATCATGGAATCATTTCATAAGGGGGCAACCGTTCATTCTTGGTTCAGTTATGATGTAAATTGGATCACCAGATTGGTGGTGACTATGCAGCGATGGGGGATTCTATCAAAGGTTTTATGTGGAAGTGAGAAACACGTTACGCGTCTTATCAAATCAACAACCAGTTTAATGAAATTAGCCCAGAAGATGCATATTGGCACGGCAGAGTATATTTCTCACGTTGTCGTTACAGGACAAAAAGCAGGAAGTCTGTATAGACGAGAGGTATCCATACATGGTTTTGAGAATCGTCAATTAACAGGAGCAGTTGCTGCCTATGTTGCGAGGAATATCACATCTTATGAGAATGGAATCTACTATCTACAGGAAGTTGTATCACTGGATCAACTTGGGGAGCTGAATCTGCATCTTATTGATCAAGAAATGAGAGTAAGTAGTGCACGCTAATATGTGGTGGTTATGAAGAAGAGGAACTGACCAATTGTGGTTCAAAGTTGTTTGGAACCCATTGCCTATCAGCATAAGAGGATTTTGAAACGTTAGTAGCGCACCTTACCGTGCGCTTATTTCTTTTCTAAATCTATTCGGTGACATCTTCATGTGCGCATTAAATTGTCGAATGAAGTGTTCCGTATGACGATAGCCACATTGGAAAGCAATCTCTTCAATGGATAGATTGGTTGATATGAGTAGTTCAGTTGCATTCTTGATTCGTTGTTCAATGAGATCATTCATACAGGATCTGTTAAAGTACCGTTTATATAAGGAATGGAAATACCCTGCCGTGATGTTCAGTTCATGTGCAAGCCTTGGTACAGTCCATTGCTTTTCGGGAGAACGGAGCATTTGCTCTCGAAGTGTAAGAAACTTATAGTATAGATCGGGATATGCAATGGAATCGCATTCATCTAAAAGCTTATCAAGTAAGGCATGAATAAGATTGTTCATAATCATGTTATGATGAGAGGTTTTGGAAAAATACTCATTGTAGATTACATGGAACAGATTATAGTAGTCCATTTGGTTATGTAGAACGATAGGCTTGCCAAAGGGAAAATGTTCATTCAGTAAAGGCTGTGAGGAAGTGATATGTGCCCAATCATCAATATAGCAACTGCCTTTTGCATAGTAACGATGCTGCTGATAGGGCTTGAATAAAAATGCAGTGCCTTCTGTAATAGGGACCCATTCCTCTTCGATTAAGAATACGCAAGGTGTCTTTACAAGTAAAAGCAGGTAAGAAGGGTGACCATTGGGTCTATTTACACTATAGGTAGAATCATGATAGGCGTCTTTTCCGATGTTTGTGATTTGTATCATATGGCCTCCTTAAACTTTGAATAATATGAGAATTGATCAATTATGTAATAGTATAATGCATTGTAAAGCATGAAACAAGGGGTGTATACTTATTGTATTGATAAAAGGTACATAACAAAAAGTCATTTTGGAGGTAGTAAGGATGATAAGAACATTTGACATGCATCGGGTAAGAAAAGGAAGGGAACTCACAGAGCGGCTTTGGGAGTTTAAAGCATGTGAAGGGGAACATGCGAATCAGGTTTTAAAGGTTGCAACACCAAGTTGTTGGGAAGGTTATCCAGGATATGCAGGATATAGAGGAAAAGGGATCTACACCACAACTTTTGAAGCAGAAGGAAACATCAGGCTGGAATGTAAGGGAGTATGTCATACTGCTACGGTATATCTTGATGGGAAGAAGATTGCAGAGCATTACAATGCTTATACGAGTTTTGCAACAATTGTGAAAGATCTTCCAAAGGGGGAACATATCTTAGAAATCCTAGCGGATAACAGCTTTTCAGAGAAGAGTGCGCTACATATACCGAATGATTATATGTCCTATGGTGGAATTGGAAGACCGGTTGTGTTAGAAACCATAGAAGATGTCTATATTAAGAACATTCTGGTCACACCGTGCAAAACTGAAAATGGTTGGAATGCACAAGTGCAGGTGTGTCTTGTGAATGTTAGTGATGAAAAGCATGTGATTGATCTGGATACCATTCTTTCTGGAAAAGGGTTGAAGAAAGAAAAATGGAGCAAACAAGGGATTGTTGTTGAACCAAAGGAAGAGCTTGTAATTAGTGAGAGTATGGCATGCAAGGATGTGGTGGAGTGGTGCCCAGAAGAACCCGAATTGTATTACATCACATCAAACTTGTATGAACAAGGGGTTGCCATTGATGATTATATTGATCGATTTGGTTTTCGCCAGATTGCAATAGAAGGTAAGAAGATTTTACTTAATAATAAGGCTCTACGTATCAAAGGGGTATGTAGACATGAGGATCATCCACAGTTTACTTGCGCATTACCTTATGCAGCAATGGCAGCAGATTTGCAGATTATCAAGGATATGGGATGCAATTCCGTAAGAACATCTCATTATCCAAATGATGAGGTATTTCTTGATCTGTGTGATGAAGAAGGAATTCTTGTATGGGAAGAGAATCATGCAAGAGGATTAAGTTTAGAAGATATGCAAAATCCGAATTTTGAACCTCAGGCGGAGAATGTGATCCGCGAGATGATTCCCTTGCATTATAACCACCCAAGTATCTATATATGGGGAATTCTGAATGAATGTGCAAGTGACAGTGAGTATGGAAAGGATTGTTATGCAAAACAGTTTGCTCTTATTAAGGAGCTAGATCCGTCGCGTCCCCGTTCTTTTGCAAGCTTCAAATTCAAGACAGATATATGTTTTGGACTGCCGGAGGTGGTTTCCTACAATATCTATCCATTGTGGTATCACGATACACCAGTCGATGCGTATCTGGATGACTTGTATCAATGGGTTCAGAAGGAGACAGAAGGAGCAGGAAAACCATTTTTAATCACGGAGGTTGGCGCAGGTGCCATCTATGGATATCATGATGCATATAATTCCAAATGGACGGAAGAATATCAAGCAGAAGCTTTGGAAAAACAGCTACAAGCAATCTTAGGATACGACGATTGCAGTGGTGTGTATATATGGCAATTTTGTGATGTGAAAGTAAGTAAAGAGTGGTTTGACAAACGCCCAAGAACTATGAATAATAAAGGAATTGTAGATGAATACAGAAGAAAGAAACAAAGCTATGAAGTAGTAAAGAACTTATTTCACTCTTATGGGAATTATTTTTAGAATATGATTTAGTAAGCAAATCCAATCAGAGAAGCTAATTCTGATTGGATTTGCTTTTGTAATTATAGATCACGGAATAATTACGTAGATTTTATAGTTTTAACACAAACTTCTCACTGTTACGTGTGGAGCCAAGAGAGAGTGCGTTTACGATGATTATAGCAAGCATCTGCTCGTTTAAAAACTGCAATTGCGAAGTTTGAGTTTATGTATAAGGGGCAAAAGTAGTTGTGCCCCTTATATTATACAGATAATAGATAGAATTAATACGAATTTACAGAAAGAAAATGTCATCTGTCAGGATTTGATGTTGTCTGTCAGGAATGCAACATTTTTAGTAAGAAATATGCTACCATAACCGAAGTAATTGAAAAATAGCTCATCAGGCAAACAATGAAAAGGGAGGATATCTAGCATGGCTAGCATTGCACTAAATTATGATTCAATCTATGACGCAGCAAAACATGCAAAAAAAGTTGCTAGTACAGCAGAGGATTACGTTCTTAAATTACAAACGAAGATAATCAATAATATTGACTCATTAAGTGGAGTGAATACGAACTACACAACAGAAGCTAAAATGCAAGTATCAAAAAAGATGATGCACTTATATGATAAGAGAGATATCTATGAAGAGTATGGTTTGAAACTAGAACAATTTATTGAAAACGAGGAATATGGTGCGAAAGCAGTCGATCAACGAGTTGCGGAATTGTTTCAATCGGAAGGAGGCTTCCCAAAGAAGAAAAAGAAAAATAAATCTGTTGGAAGCAGAGTTTTTACTTTTTTATCAAATGCAGTGCAGACAGCGGGGGAATTTGCCTATGATGTTTTGCTGGATATAACATATGCGGTGAATTGGGTAGTAGGAGAATTACCTGGTAAAATTGATTATTGGTACGAACATCAAGGTGGGAAATACATAATAAATCCATTGTTAAAAGCAGGAGCAATAATATTACTATTTGTTAGTCTTCCTTATGCGGGAGTTGCAATTTTAGCAGTCAAAGCATTGCTACTCAAAAAGATCGTTGATTTACCAATCAGTATTTACAATAATATGAGAGCTTATGAAGAATCTCAAAATGGAAATAAAGAAATAGCAGAATATTATAGTAGTATTGATACGTGCGCAAAAGAAATTGGTGCAAATACGAACAATAAGATCACAATAGCACTAACGAAAGGAATCGATTTTACGGAATTCACATTGGAAATGGTATTGATGGTTCAAGGTTTATTCCAACTAGGAGATTGTATTATTCAGAAAATTTCGCAGAAAATTGGAAATGCTAATATTGCAGAGGAAGTTAGGAATAGTTATAATGTGGTTGATGACTTTGGTGATGATGTTGTTGGTAAGGGTGGAAATAAGACTAAATTAGATTACGTTACTTCAAATGGATTAGTGATAGAAGCTACACCAGGTAAGACAACGACGGTGTTAGGGACATATAGAAGTGATACTGGTGCAATTCTTGACGAGTTAGGTAATGTGAAATCTCTTGATTTTGGACCAAAAGATGGTAGTTTTAATTTGTTAAATACGCCCGATGAATTATATGTTTCTCCTAATCAATTTTGGAATGAATATAATCAACCATGGTTAAGTAATGCAGTAGAAAGAAATGATATATTTAAAATTGCAACAGAACCTACATGGGATAACTTAACTCGAACAAATATGTATACAGGGAAAATAGAACTTACAGGATTTGGTAGAGAATATACATATTTGAGAAAACATGGATATTCATTTGATAATGTTACGAAAACTATGTTTAGGAAGAGGTGATAACAGTGGATAATTTATGGACAAAGATTAATGACGAGATACCAACATATATGACAGAATTGTGTCAAAAGCACAATTTGAAATGTGTAAAAGTATCTGAGTTAAAAACAGCTATGGTAGGAAGAGATTTTTCAATACTTATTGCTGTTGATAGATTTGATATAGAATTGTACTATTTGTATAAAAAAGGGGATAAAATGATTAAACATCCATGTGGAAGTTATTTTGCACAAGCATATGATAGCAAAGATAGAGAACATTTATTAAAAGGAGAGGGAGCGGATATTTTTGTAAGAAATTGTATTTTGATAACTGAACATGGATTAGCTAGTAAATGGAAGGATGTTTTAGATGGAGACAAAAATTGGTTAGATAAATATAAGAGTTCATCTCGTTATGCAACAGAGAAGTTGACAAGCGATGAAATTGATGTGTTAACAGATATATTTATTTAATTATGTATATACTTTAGGACTTCAATGCCCCTAATTCAAAAAGCTATTTTAATCTCTGCCTGTGTACCGACCCCCAAAAGTTAGACCTAAAAAATCTAATGATTGGAGATCGGTATTTTTATGGCAAAATATAGTTATGAATTAAAGAAAAAGGTTGTTACTGCGTATCTATCTGGAGAAGGCAGTGCATACTCACTAGCAAAAAAATACGAAATAACGCACAAAACATCTATTGATAACTGGGTTAAAAGCTACCAAGCAGAAGGTGATAATGGATTATTGCGTTCTAGACAAAATAAAGCTTATTCTTT
>NZ_JAAQRO010000021.1 GCF_012070565.1 Anaerosporobacter faecicola | reverse complement strand
CAGATTAAAACACAAAGTGTTTTAATTTTGTATGGGCTTAAATGGACTCGAACCATCGACCTCACGCTTATCAGGCGTGCGCTCTAACCAGCTGAGCTATAAGCCCATATTTCTTAATATGTTTTTTAAATCTGGCAGCCACCTACTCTCCCATACCGTCTCCAGTATAGTACCATCGGCCGTCTAAGTCTTAACCATCGTGTTCGAGATGAGAACGGGTGTGCCCCAAAGACGCATCGCCACCAAAAATATTTACGGAGAAGGTGGGATTCGAACCCACGGTCCCTTTCGGAATCACTGGTTTTCAAGACCAGCTCCTTAAACCACTCGGACACCTCTCCATACGTAAGTTTTCTATTTACTCTGACCTATCAACTACTCTACCTTTGATTTAGCTTTGCTTCATCTCAGTAGAACCACTTAGGTCTCATTGAAAACTCAACAGTAAAACAACCTTTACTTCTTCTCTTCCTTAGAAAGGAGGTGATCCAGCCGCACCTTCCGATACGGCTACCTTGTTACGACTTCACCCCAGTTATTGATCCTGCCTTCGGCA
>NZ_JAAQRO010000020.1 GCF_012070565.1 Anaerosporobacter faecicola | reverse complement strand
CAATGTGTAGTTTTCAAGGTACAAATTTGAACTTTGATAATCCAAAATTCAAATGGAGATAACGAGATTCGAACTCGTGACCCCTTGCTTGCAAGGCAAGTGCTCTCCCAACTGAGCTATACCCCCAAAATTAAAATCTCTGTTTTAATTTTTAAATTTGGCAGCCACCTACTCTCCCATACCGTCTCCAGTATAGTACCATCGGCCGTCTAAGTCTTAACCATCGTGTTCGAGATGAGAACGGGTGTGTCCCTAAGACGCATCGCCACCAAAAACTTGTTGACATATCTTCATATGTTGTTTTCAGTTTTAATTGCTTTCATTTTGTCAGCTTGAATATTTTATAATATGACAAAAGGTTTGTCAACATTATTTTTAATATTTTTTTATCCAATGTATGGTAAGTATAATACATACAAATTACCAACACATCTCACTGAAAACTCAACAGTAAAACAACCTCTACTTCTTCTCTTCCTTAGAAAGGAGGTGATCCAGCCGCACCTTCCGATACGGCTACCTTGTTACGACTTCACCCCAGTTATTGATCCTGCCTTCGGCAGC
>NZ_JAAQRO010000002.1 GCF_012070565.1 Anaerosporobacter faecicola | reverse complement strand
CAGCAGTTCTTTTTCGTGCTGTCAAGGGTGGCGGCAAGCTACCACAACCTATAATATCTGCAATTTTCAAGGTTCATCTGAGCCTTTTTTCTTTGCTCATTTTTTTCATAAATCATTTGACACTATCAATTAGTACTCTCAAATACCAATATATACTCTTATAGGAAAATTACTAGTACTTGAACACACTTGGTATCTATAAAGACCTCGTTGGTATCCTAATGAACGTTACCGTTTTTTCATTTTGTGAAGAGTGAATTAAGCTCTACTCTTCTGCTTCTTCTCGGATTCGCTTCAAATGCTCTTTCATTGTTTTCTCATATCCTTGTTCTGATATCTCATAGAAAGTACGTCCCACTAGTTCATCTGGAAGATACTGTTGTTTTACATAATGGTTCTTAAAGCTATGCGCATACTGGTATCCAATACCATGTCCAAGTTTTGCTGCACCGCCATAATGGGCATCCTTCAGATAAGGAGGAATGGTAGAGATTTTCTCCTCATTTACCACCTTCATCGCAGCGTCAATCGCCATGATTGCCGAATTACTCTTTGGTGCACATGCGACATAAGAAGCTGCTTGGGCTAGTACGATTCTTGCCTCTGGCATCCCTAATCGTTCTACTGCTTGTGCTGCTTGTGTCGCAACCACAAGCGCATTAGGATCTGCGTTCGAGACATCTTCTGCCGCACAAATCATAATTCTTCTTGCGATAAAGGTAATGCTTTCGCCTGCATGAAGCATTCTTGCTAGATAATAGATGGCAGCATCCGGGTCAGATCCTCGCATACTTTTTATGAAGGCAGAGATTGTATCATAATGGTTATCGCCAGACTTATCATACCGAAGTGCTCTCTTCTGTATACATTCCATCGCAATATCCAATGTAATATGTATCTTCCCATCCTCACTCCGATCTGTTGTCAATATTCCTAATTCAATGGCATTTAACGCGCTCCTGGCATCTCCATTGGCCATATCCGCTAGGAATTCCAAAGCTTCTTTATCAATCGTTGCATTATAAGCGCCAAGACCTTTTTCTTCATCTTGAACCGCACGTAAGATTAGATTTTGTATATCTTCCATCTCTAATGGCTTTAATTCAAAGACGATCGAACGGGAAATCAACGCGGAGTTCACTTCAAAATAAGGATTCTCTGTTGTTGCCCCAATGAGTATGATTGTTCCGTCCTCAACATATGGTAACAAATAATCCTGCTGCCCTTTGTTGAATCGATGAATCTCATCTATGAATAAGATTGTCTTCTTCCCATACATGCCAAGACTCTGTTTTGCTTGTTCAACGACCTCTTCCATGTCCTTTTTCCCTGCACTTGTGGCATTAATCTGGGTAAATAAGGAACTGGTTGTATTGGCAATTACCATTGCTAATGTTGTTTTTCCCGTTCCCGGTGGACCATAAAAAATCAAAGAACTTAGTTTATCTGCTTTAATTGCACGATATAATAGCTTATCTTTGCCAATGATATGACCTTGTCCAACGACTTCCTCTAGCTTGGTAGGACGAAGTCTAGAAGCTAAGGGAGATTCTTTCTCCAGTTTTGTTTCTCTCATATACTCAAATAAATCCATGTTCTACCTCCCCAAAAGATCTTTCACAACTTCACTCGCTATGATCATGCCTGCTACAGATGGTACAAATGACATGCTTCCAGGGGTAGATCGTTTTTTATGCAGATTTTTTTGTTCTTCTCCATTTTCTTCTTTCCCATCAAAATCAGAAGGATCAAACAACGGTTTCGTCGGTTGCTCCTCTGAATATACAACTTTTAATTTCTTAATTCCTCTTGCTTTTAGCTCCTTACGCATTACTTTGCAAAGAGGGCATACATTGGTTTTAAACAGATCGGAAACCTGTAATTTGGTCGGTTCGAATTTGTTCCCTGTTCCCATGGCACTGATTAACGGAATGGTGTATTCTTTGCTTTTTAGGGCAAGTGCGATCTTCGCAGTAACCGTGTCCAATGCATCCACCATATACGATAGATCATTTGGAACCACATCCTCAATGTTATCATATAGAACAAAGGATTCCATAATATCAATCTGCACATCAGGGTTGATTGATTCCATTCGTTCCTTCATCGTCTTTACTTTGGATTTGCCAATTGTCTGGGTTGTTGCATGTAATTGACGATTGCAATTACTCTCGCTAATCACATCATCATCCACCAACAAAAATCTCCCTATTCCTGCACGAACTAATCCTTCTGCAACGTATGTTCCAACTCCTCCAACTCCATATATCGCAACTTTTGCTTGCTTTAATTGATTGAGTCCTTCTTCCCCAATCAACATCTCTGTACGTATGAATCGTTCTTCCATTCTTGCCTCCATAAATCGAACTGATATTCTTATTATACCACAAGCAATGCGACTTTCATACAAAAGAGTTCCTTTGCTTAATTTCCATGACTGATTCGTAAATAATTTACGAGATTAATTAAAAAATCTGCAATTAGTAAAACCGCTAACAGTAACGAACCCACAATTTCCCATTCTCCAAAATTAAGATCATCTAATGTCAGGCAAAAGATAGGTGTATTAAAACAAGCCATAACAACAAAAGAACTTGTGGTACGCATACCAAATTCACAAATGATTGTAAGAAAACCAATAATCAACATATATTCTCCAACCAAAAGCAATTCTTTAATTGGATAACTCCCTCCTGCCTGTAAAGCAAGGAAACCAAATCCAATGCTGACCAATCCAAACAAGATACCTTCTGCCACAAATAGAATCAGACATCTGCTACATAAGATCGTAGATTTTTTTGTGGGATAATAAACTAATTTATTGATGGTAAATTCTATTCCCATCTTATCAAATACTGTATTTACTGAAATCCATAACAAAAGGACAGCTATTACTTGTACAAGTAACGCTGCAACAAATACCGTCTTTAATTCTGTCATTTTCCAACACATAATCATACTAAAGAAAATAAATTCTAACAGACAGAATATGTAGCGTAAAAAATTCTCTTTAAACATCGTTAAATCAAATTGTATTTGTTTTCGAAGCATCATCCCGTTCCTCCCTCATACTGATATTCTTTTTCGTTAGATAGTATAAGATATCGCTAAGATCGGGTAGCTCAACTACAAGTTTTCTTAACCATTCTTCTTCCCCTCTGATCTTTCCTGTACGATATGCCAATCCTTCAAATCCACTATTAGTTGCCTTCACTGAAAGAAGGAGATCATTTGGCAACTGATGGAGCAGCTCCCTTGGTCCTTTAACTAAGCGGTACTCATCCATAAGATCTTCTTTTGTTGTTAATGACAACACTTTTCCTTCATCAAGAATCATTACATAATCTGCTACTTTATCCAAATCTGTTGTTATATGTGATGAAAGAAGAATCGCCATACCTTGTTCATCCACTAAGCTTTGCAGGATTTGCAGAAACTCTTGACGAAATAGCGGATCTAAACCTGCTGTTGTTTCATCTAGTAATAGGATTTTTGGGTGATTTGCTAAAGTAAATGCCAATTGGAATTTTGTCTTCATACCCTTTGATAACTGATTGGGCGTTTTATCCAAATCCAATTGAAATCGTGCCAACAAACTTTTATAGTAAGAGAGATCGAAATCATCATAAAACTTTCCTAGAATTGTCCCATTATCCAGCAACGTACTCGACATAAGGAATTGGTTATCTTCTGCTATGTACCCGATCTTTTGTCGTAATTTACAATTATTCTTATAAAACTTTTCACCATTTACTGTGATTTCCCCACTATTGGCAGTATACACCCCTAAAAGCAATCGCATTAATGTGGTTTTTCCCGCACCATTCTTCCCGATTACTCCCATAATATAGCCTTCCTTCAACGAAAAGTTAACGTCTCTTAAATGAAATCGACGAAATTTTTTACTAAGATTCTCAACTCGAATAACTTCCTTCGATTGCAATCCTGCTCCCCCCTAACTATTCATGATCTTGGTATAAAACATCGATCATGTCTTTGATATCTTCAAGAGATAATCCTGCTGCCTTACACTCGTTAATAATGTCCTGCAGATGTTTTTCAATCATACTAATCTTTTTCTCCTTTAACAAATCTGTATTTTGTTCACATACATAAAAGCCTTTTCCTGATACGGAATATAGCAACCCTTCTTTTTCCAATTCCTCATACGCACGTTTTGTAGTAATTACACTAATCTGCAAATCTTTAGCCAAACCTCGAATTGAGGGCATTGCATCACCCGGAATAACCTCTTTATTAATAATAGCCGTTTTGATCTGATTAATAATTTGTTCATAGATGGCTAGATTACTACTATTTGATATGATAATATTCATTTTCTCACCTCATTTACATCAACTTTTTCAAAGCTTTTAGTTGATTGATCTTCACATTTTCATAATCTGTATCGCCTTTCATTATTTCCCGTGTCGCATACCAGGTTCTAACAGCTGCGATTAAATTAATACCAATGATCAGTGCATTCATTACTTCTCTTTGTTTTGCAAAATAATCCAAACGCAACAACATAATCGTAATTGCAATTCCAAGTAACACCCCAACTACATAACTTATATAGACGGTCAATGGATTATCCTTTTTTTTCTTACCTTTAAACATATTGATCTTTTGAAACGATGAAACCAGCATATAAGGTAGACCAATCATTGCAAACACTTGCATCACGATATTAGCATAGTCATGATCAATTACAATCGATACACCAATAAACAACAACGATACGACCAGTAAGATTGTAAAGTTCAGTAGAATTCCGATTAGATAATAGCGTTTTCTTTCATCATAGGTAAATGGTACGATATAATGACACTTTTCATGCCTGGTAATTTCTGTGATAGAATACGATATCATACCAATGATTGCAAAGACTCCTGCCATCACGATATATGGCGTATCATCCTTATTTTTAATCATCTCAACCTCAGACAAAAAACCTAATAAGAAATAAATTAACACAAGAATCAGATAATACCAACGCCTCTTTAAAAACACGATATACCGAACTATTAGTGCTTTACGCAATTCTTTATTAGACATACGTAAGCACCTCTTTCTTTGCATTGGTAAAATAGTACATGAAGTCTGAAATCGTTGGTATCTCAATTTGACAACCTTGATTTAAGATGCTTTCTTCATTCTTTACTAATGCTTCTACTGTATATTGTGTTACTTTTTCACCAATTATATATTCTTTGAGATTGCGAATCTTTTCCTCGCTCCCCTTTACAATTCGATAATTATCAAATAGTTCTTCTTTTGAAGTGGATATAATTTGTTTTCCTTGATGTATTAGCGTAACATAATCCGCCACCATATCAATCTCTTCTGTTAAATGAGAGGAGAACACAATACTTTTATCACCATTCAGAATCTCATCATACATAATCTCCGTTAATTCTTTACGGAATACAGGATCCAATCCACTTGCGGGTTCATCCATAATAAATAACTTCGCTTTATGTGATAACGCAAAAGCCAATTGAAATTTGACAATTGTACCCTTGGATAACTTCTTCAGTTTCTTCTTTGGATCAACATCGAATCGACTACAATATTTCAAGAATACGCGCATATCAAATTCTCGATAATAAGGGGCATAGATTTTCGCATTATCTAACGAGGAGATTTCTTCGATAAATGGGTTCTCATCAAGTACGAATCCTATCTCTCCTTTTGCTTTACTTTCTTGAAGATTGAGATCATGACCACAGATTTTTACATTCCCCATTGTTCTTTGGTAAAGTCCCAAAATCGTATTGATCAAAGTTGTTTTTCCTGAACCATTCTGTCCGATCAACCCCATAATGTAGCCTGGCTCTAACTTAAAATTAATATTCTCCAAGGAAAAACCATCTAACTTTTTGCATACATTTTCCACTTCCAATATGTAATCCATTCGCACATACCCCTTCCTTAACATCTTATAATCTATGCTTTGTGTGGTAAATTATTGTATATGACAGTCTTCCATTCCTCTTATCATTTCATTAGAAGCTGTATATACGTATATAATCTGTATATATGTACATAATCTGTATATATCCTTATACACAGTATATATA
Organism: Anaerosporobacter faecicola; assembly: GCF_012070565.1. GTDB lineage: Bacteria > Bacillota > Clostridia > Lachnospirales > Lachnospiraceae > Anaerosporobacter > Anaerosporobacter faecicola. Next base: position 176,725 of record NZ_JAAQRO010000002.1, on the reverse strand, counting down.
CATATATGTTGTCTGTCAATACTTTTTTATAATTGACATTTTTTCAGCTCCTTTTATAATAGAGATAGTCTGGCGTAAATTATACAGGAATACCATATAAATTCATCTATACACCAGTAATATTAAGATAGAAAGAAGGCAATTCCATGAATATACCAAAAGATCCTGTTATGTTACTAAGTTATATCAATACACAACTTCGTGATTTTTATCCAACACTACAAAATCTATGCAAGTCTCTCAATCTTGACGAAGAATCTCTTTGCAGTAAATTAGAGTCTATCGACTATTGCTACGATAAAAAATTGAATCAATTCATCTAAAGAATTTGCGTGGTCTTTCCCATTCCATAAAAAAAGCTCTTTCACAAACAATGAAACATATTCTTGTTTGTGAAAGAGCTTTTTTTATGATATTGTTTCCAGTATTACTCGAATGTTTTTTTCTATTCTAACGTGTCTTACTTACTCTTCATCCAAGATTTCATCAAATAGTAGAACTTCCTGACCAACTTGAGCAAAATATCTGCTCTCTAGGAATTCCAATTTACATTTTCCACTGGTTGCTTCTGTAACTTCTTCTTGTAATTTCGTAATCTGATCCTTTGTAACAAGCAAATCCATTGTCACAGAATCTGTATAACTTGTATCTAAAACGGTAATCTGCATCTGACATGTAATGTATTGTAGTTTCCCTACCCCATTATAGTCCGTTACGATTCTAATCCGTTTTCCTGCCTTCTTTTCGATTACGACACTTGCCACAAGACCTTCCACTGTTGCTTTTGTATAGGCACGAACGAGTCCCCCTGTTCCCAATAAGGTTCCTCCAAAGTACCTCGTTACAACAACTACAACATTATGAATTCCCTGCGCTAGCAACACGTCTAACATTGGCTTTCCTGCAGTACCACTTGGTTCTCCATCATCACTGCATCTTTGGACTTCGTTTCTTTCTCCTACAACATAAGCAAAACAGTTATGCGTTGCATCCCAATGCTTTTTTCGCATCTTTTCAATCATAGCAATTGCTTCCTCTTCTGAACAAATCGGTTCTACCGTAGCGATAAAACGTGACTTTTTCTCAATGATTTCACTCTCACCTGCTGTATACACTGCTTTATAACTATCTATCATATCCTACAGTACCTCACTATCATCAGTTCAGGTTCCACTTCCCAAGTTGGACCCTATTTGATACCTATCATACCGTAAGAACGAATATATTGCAAGAAGCTCTTCTTTTGTCCACCTTACCTGGCATACTTGTTAACTACACAACTTCAACGTGATCAAATCGTCCACTACCTCGATCAATGTCAAGGGAGTAACCGTACACTCCATTAACGTGTTGATCAATTGCATGACCACTTCCTTGGAATAAGATAACGCTTCTACTTCTTCGGATTCAACAATTCCCCCAAATTGTTTTTCAATCTTAATCCCATACAAGAAGCTTGAACCATCTTTCCCACTCATTTCTTTTGAGGGTTCTTCAATCAGATAATATAGAAGGACCATTTCCCTTTGGTCTTCTAGTTCAACCTTCTTTTCACCGATCAGGTGTACTACTCTCATACATATACCTCCTACAATAAAATAACCACAAATACGACAATGCCAACACACTATCTTATGAAATTATACTACTAAATTATTCCATTTCAAAGGAAATATTATCGCAGAATGTATATATTTCACTAATTATTCGACTTATTTTTACTATTTCGACAATTTATTTTGTCTAATACTGCAATAGCTTGTTTAAATATAGCTCTTTTCAAAGCTATAAAAATGCAGATTTGATACGCTTTTATATTATTTTCTGATTTTTTAAATAAAAACTGATTTTAATGAGAACATCCCTCAACTGTCTAATCTATTTCTTTTTGTCAATACTACTATGTAATAATAGTATAGCAGACGAATGTTTTATATGATACTTTTTAATACCAGTAATACAAGTATCATACGATGTAGATAACAACATTTTGGTGATAAATTACATGCCAAATTGAGTTCCTGATTTATTTACTTTATTTTAATGCATTTTTTTGATATAATATTACCGAAAAGGAGGCTTATTATGGACTTTAGTAAACGTGGTACAGCGAATAAGCAGCGTGATACACACTCCGCTTCGCAGAAGCTAACAAGAAAAGCTTTAATCTCTTGTCTGCGTACTTGTATAGTCTGCATAGTTGCTATATCAATAATAGGTACCTTCACTGGCCTTGGTGCATTAAAAGGAATGCTCGACAGCGCTCCAAGTATCGATTCCATCGATGTAGCACCTACCGGTTTTTCTACAATTATATATGATAGTGAAGGCAATGAGATACAAAAATTAGTCGGTTCACAGGCCAACCGTATCTATGTTACTTTAGAAAAAATTCCTGACAATGTTAAAAATGCGTTCATTGCCATTGAAGACGAACGATTTTACTCACATAATGGAATTGATGTCAAAGGTATATTTCGTGCATTCTTTGTAGGTGTGAAGTCTGGTAGATTTTCAGAAGGTGCAAGTACACTTACACAACAGCTACTAAAGAATCAGGTTTTTGAAGGCGGTAATGAAGAAAAATTCTTTGACAAAGTACAAAGAAAAGTTCAAGAACAATATCTGGCGATCAAATTAGAAGACAAACTCTCCAAGGACCAGATTCTTGAATATTATCTGAATACCATCAATCTTGGGCAAGGTACCCTTGGGGTACAAGCTGCTTCATTACGATATTTCAACAAAGATGTCAGTGACTTAACACTTTCTGAAGCAACCGTTATTGCTGGTATTACACAAAGTCCTGTTTATCTTAATCCAATTACTCATCCGGAAGATAATAAGGACAAACGTGAGATCATATTAAGCAAAATGCTTGAGCAGGAATTAATTACCCAGAAAGCTTATGACAAAGCATTAAAAGATGATGTCTACGAACGAATACAAATGGTAAATGAAGAACAAATCAATACCAGTACTTCTACCAATTCCTATTTTGTTGATGAGCTTATTCTTCAAGTACAAGAAGATCTCCAAAATAAATTAGGGTACACTGAAACCCAAGCCATCAACGCAATTTATCGTGGTGGGCTTCGTATCTATTCTACACAAGATACTAGTTTGCAGAACATCTGCGATACCGTTATTAACGATGAATCGAATTATCCAGAGGCATATCATATATACGAACTAACATATGCGTTATCGATACAAAAAGCCGACGGTAGTACCATTAATTATTCAGAAGGACATTTAAAGAACTATTTTTCTACAAAGAAAAAGAATTTTGATCTTTTCTTTAAGGACAAAAAAGATGCTGATGCATATACCGAGGAGTTCAAATCTTCTGTCACCGAAGAAGGCGATGAAGTTTTAGGCGAAAAGAAAACCTTTACACTTCAGCCACAGGTATCCTTTGTTTTAATGGATCAGCACAATGGAAAAGTACTTGCTTTAGTTGGTGGTCGTGGTGATAAAGAAGGTAGTCTTACGTTAAATCGTGCTACTCGTACACTTCGACAACCTGGTTCCACATTCAAAGTATTATCCACATATCTTCCAGCACTTGATAATGCGGGTATGACGTTAGCTACCGTTCAAGATGATGCACCATATAAGTACCCAGGAACGAACACAACCGTTAATAACTGGAGAAGAGGTGTTTATAACGGACTGACTACGCTACGTCAAGGTATATGGGATTCCAATAATATTGTTACCGTTAAAACATTAGAACAGATAACCCCTCAACTCGGTTATTCTTATTTAATGAAATTAGGTTTTACTACGATCGTAGATAGTGTTACAACAGATGATGGTAAAGTTCATTCCGACATCAACCTTCCAATGGCTCTTGGCGGTCTTACCTACGGTATTAAGAATTTGGAAATTACAGCAGCCTTTGCTAGTATCGCCAACGAGGGAATCTATACAGAACCAGTTCTGTATACGAAGATTATGGATCACGAAGGTAATCTTCTTGTTGATAATCATCCATCTACCTGCCAGGTTATGAAGGAATCGACTGCATTTTTATTAACCAGTGCAATGCAAGATGTTGTTAAGATTGGTACTGCTGCATCTTATGTAAACCTTGGTTCCATGCCTGTTGCTGGTAAAACAGGAACAACTACAGATAGTAAAGACTTATGGTTTATCGGATACACACCTTATTATACTGGTGGTATCTGGGGTGGTTATGACAATAACAATCGAGATCAAAATGCTGTCAATACTTCCTATCATAAGCGATTATGGAACATTATAATGAATCAGATCCATGAAGGGTATAAAAAGAAAAACTTTACGAAACCAGATTCCATCGTTACTGCATTAATCTGCACCAAGAGCGGTAAACTTGCAAAAGATGGAGTTTGTGAATTTGCTCCAGGTGGTAGTACTGTAAAGAAGGAATATTTTGCAAAAGGAACCGTCCCTACTGAGGTATGCGATTGCCACGTTAAATTACGGATTTGTAAATCATCTGGATTACAAGCCAGTGAGTTTTGTCCAGAAAGTGATGTAGAAGAAAAAGTATTCTTAATCAAAGAGGAAACGGGTAAAACAAAAGATACACCAAATCTGTTACCAAAATCTCTTGAAGATTCTACTTGTAATGTTCATAGTTCTTCATCCTTCAATGAGATCATCCCTACTCCTGGAGAACAGGAAGGAGAGCTTCCAGAGGACGAGGAAGAAGAAGATGTGATTCCACCGATTCCTGACGTGGAGGAACCACCTATACCAAATGATAACACAAACACAACTCCTTCTGAAGGCACAGAGGATCAACCACCTTCTGAAGGTCAATAAAAGATAATAAAAGATGCTCATGAATCCAAGGATTCATGAGCATCTTTTTCGTCAAATGTATTTGGCGGGCGGATACGCCGTATCACAGAAATATATCGTATTTCCCGATCGGCTCTGTATCGTAGGTTAATCTATATAAAAAGCAGCCGGCTGCTTGAAATATTATTCTTTCATCTTCGAATTAAAGATCAAAGAAGCGATATATCCAAATATTAATGCTGCTGAAACACCCACAGCTGCCGATGTAAATCCTCCCATAAACACTCCGATAAACCCATCACTTACAATTGCTTTTTTCACCCCATTAAAGAGTGTAAAGCCAAATCCAACAAGCGGTACTGTTGCACCAGCTCCTGCCCATTTTGAAAATGGTTCATAAACGCCAATTGCTCCTAGTATTGCTCCTAGTCCAACCAAAAGAACCATAATTCTTCCTGGCATCAATTTTGTTTTATCCATAAAAATCTGTACAACTGCACAGATTGCACCACCAATTACAAATGCTTTTACATAATCCATTCTTCTACCTCCTACTCCTAGACTTCTAATATAACACCATGCGCTATACCTGGTACCGAATTTCCTTCATTAAAACTTACAGGGGATAGCAAGGCGCCAGTAGGAACGAATAAGATTTTTTTCCATTCCTTCTTCTTCATTTTCTTCAATATATATCCCGTCAATGTTGCTGCACTACAGCCACAGCCACTACCACCAGAATGCGTATCCTGTTCTTCCTTGTTAAAGATTTCAATTCCACAGTCCAGATAACGGTTCGCTATATCATAACCTTTCTCTTTTAGCATATCAATTAGGATATCTTTACCTACATACCCTAGATCACCAGTAATGATCTTATCATATTCTTCTGGTTTATACCCAAAATCTTTTAAATTATGATAGATTACATCAAATGCCGCAGGTGCCATACACGCTCCCATATTCATGGAATCCTTCACACCAAAATCAACAACTTTTCCTGTCGTTATTCCTGTAATTCGGATATATGGTTCTTCTGGATTGTGTTTTTCCTTATGCTTTTTCATCTCTTCTTCATTTACAATCACAACAGCACCTGAACCAGTTACCGTCCACGTAGCAGCCAAAGGACGTTGATTTCCGTAATCTAGTGGGAATCGAAATTGTTTTTCTGCTCCTGCAAAATGACTTGAGGTTAATGCCATTGCCTTATCGGCAAATCCCCCCTCCACCAATGTAGAAGCGAGCGATATCGATTCTCCCATGGTAGAACAAGCACCATAGATACCAAACAGTGGAATTTGTAGATCCATCACACCAAAGGAGGTTGCAATCAACTGTCCAAGTAAATCACCGGCAATCAGATATCGAATTTCCTCCTCCTTATATCCTGCACTCTCCACTGCTTTTGTTGCAACCTTGTATTGCAAGCGGCTTTCTGCTTCCTCCCATGTTTGTCCTCCAAACATTGGATCTTCTTCTATTTCATCAAAATAGCAGGACAGAGGGCCTTCTCCCTCCTTCTTTCCTACTAAACTATAACTTCCTACTATATAGGGTGGTGTAGCAAACTGTATGCTTCGTTTTCCGATCATCTTTTGACCCATATATTTTACTCCTTTCTCATACATATGATTTACCATTTAAATGTATTTGCCTTTCTTATAAAACGTATTGCTACGTAGTCTTTACATTACAAGCTGTAGACTAAACGATTCCCAATCGTAATAAGATATAGTAAATTACACCTAGGACCCAAGAGATTAAGATACCGTATAGTATTACAGGACCCGCTATATTAAAGATTTTACAGCCAATTCCAAATACCTGGCCTTCCTTTTTGAACTCAATTGCTGGAGCAGCAACTGAATTGGCAAAACCAGTAATTGGTACTAGTGTTCCTGCTCCACCAAATTTCGCCCATTTTCCATACCAACCAAGTCCAGTAAATAAGGCACTTAGTCCTACCAACGTAACGATATTATATAGTGCAGCGACTTCTTCATTGAATCCCATTGCTTTATACAGATTTAATAAGCCCTGTCCTATGGTACAGATAATACCTCCAATCAAAAATGCTTTGCACACATTGGCAAACCAGTTATGGGTTGGGGTAATATCTTTCACATATTGGTTATATACTTGCTGCCTTGTATTCGGATCTGTTTGATTCAATACATCCTTCATTGTTGGCTTGCTGTTTGTATTCTGCTCATTCTTACTATTTTCCTGCATGATTAATCACCTTTCTTTTCCCTATAATAAAGTTGTAAGATATATATGAATTATTGACCCCAAATATATAGTTGTAAGTATGCACCAATTGCCTTCCCACAAGCGATGCTAGCTACAATATAAGGCATACCATAATGAATCCGTACTCGTTTTGAGAATACAGGAATAACATTTAACACTTCCGCTAAAGCCATCGCTTGACAACCGATGAATATTCCACTGAACAAACCATAGCATAATAACCCAATCACGCCAAAAGGGAGTCTCCATTGGTAAACAAACCAACTGTTACCAAGTATCCCTCCTATGATTACCATATTCTCATATAAGACAATATGCTTTGCCGTACCTGTTTTTGATGCCAATCGATTTACTACTCCCAATAATGTGATGAAAGCAAATACACCTCCTGCAACAATAAGTCCTCCGGCAAAGCCAATAAGCGCCAGTATACTATTTTCTAGTAAATTCAATTGTCTTTCCTTCTCTTTCTGCATTGCTTAACATTGCATTTTCCACATCCTTTTCATACTTTCTCATTTCAATCTGAATTGGAGTTGGGTCACGTAAAACTTTCTTAGAAGAAAAATGGTTAAAGAATACTAGGATTCCAACAGGTAACCCTACGCAATATGCCAATTCAAGAATCCCTTTCTTGTGAGTCTGTTCACCTGTAATAAATTGATATACATTTGCGAATACATCTTGTACACTTACGTCAGTATTAAAGGTCATAATGGAAAAAGCAGCACCAAAAAATATAATTAAAGCCACAAAGACCGTTTTCGCATATTCCAAAGTCTTTTTCTCCTGCTTTTTCTTTTTATAATCAATAAGAAAATCTTCTTCTCCAAGATTCACGACCGTACAATTTGGGTAGATCTCTGTAATCTTTGATATCACCATCAGAATGGAATAAGCGTACTGCATCGCTTGATTGGAATTAAGTTTCAGCAAAGTAATATCTTCAACTGTTTTACATATGATTTTGTCAATGCAGTATACTGTACCAATATCTTTCACATAAATCGTCTTCTCATTCACGATGCTACGCAATGGGAACTTTAGATAGATTGTTTCTTGAATCATATAAAAACTTGTTCTCCTATATTTCTTTTAAAGCAATCTTCTTGTTCTTGTTCATTCGTAAGGTTTTCTTGAACGAATGTTCCTTCAAAAACGTAGTCCGTATCATTATTTGTTTTCCATACAAGTATTCCACATAGTATTGCGATTACTGCAACAATAATAACTCCTGTAATTATAGCTTTTTTCTTTTTCGCAATCATTTTTTCATCTCCTTCAAGAACATTCCACTACTTTGGCATGAGAAAAGCATCAATCATTTTACTATTTTGATTGATGCTTCTATGGTTGTAATGTTAGTTACATTACTGTTATTATTTGTTTTTCATAATTGTTTATACTGGTAAAATGTGTTTACTTTTCGATTAACCTGTTAATTTTTCTCGCATTGCTAACAAGATTTTTTTCTCTAATCTTGATACTTGAACTTGTGAAATTCCTAATTTTTTTGCTATATCTGATTGTGTTTTATTCATAAAATATCGTAGCCGAATGATATCTTGTTCTTTTGGTTCAAGCGAGTCAAGTATTTCCTGTAATGCCAACTTATCCACTACTGTTTCTTGTTCATCTTGTACTTGTTCCAATTTATCAATTAAGAAGATTGCATTTCCATCTCCTTGATAAATGGTTTTATATAAGGATTCCACCTCAGAGTTGGATTCTAGTGCCATGACAATTTCTTCTGTTGGAACAGCAATTTCTTCACTGATTTCCTCAATAGTTGGTTCTCGATTCAACGCAGAACCCAGTATTTCCCGTGTGATTTTTACTTTTACCGCAATCTCTTTTAATGAGCGACTAACTTTAATCATCCCATCATCCCGTAAAAATCGTTTAATCTCTCCCGTTATCATTGGTACTGCATATGTTGAAAATTTTACCTCATATGAAAGATCGAACTTATCAATTGCTTTTATTAACCCAATACTTCCGATCTGAAATAAATCTTCCAATTCATGTCCTCTTCCGGCAAATCTACGAACAATACTCCAGACTAACCCAACATTTTCCGTGACTAGCAGGTCTCTTGCTTCTTTATCACCAGTTTTTGATAATCGTATCAATTCCAGTGTATCCATGCTTGCACCTTGCCTTTCCTGTTATCACCGCCATAATAGGTATGAACCTATCATCAGATTTCATGAATAATCCTATGAGAACAGATTGATCTCCTGAATGGTCTTTGTCATGGTTACCGTGGTTCCTTCATTAACCGTTGATATAACCTCAAGTTCGTCCATGAATGCTTCCATAAAAGCAAATCCCATACCTGAACGCTCCATCTCTGGTTTCGATGTATAAAGCGGTTCCATTGCTTGTTTTATATCAGCAATTCCTTTCCCATGGTCGACAACCATTACATGAATCGTGTTGCCATCAATGCTACAGGAAAGTGTAATTTTTCCCTCTTTCCCTTCGTATCCATGAATAATACTGTTGGTTACTGCTTCCGAAACCGCTGTCTTAATATCTGCGATTTCTTCAATGGTTGGATTCAATTGTGCAGCAAAAGCAGCAACCACAATTCTTGCAAAACTTTCGTTTTCTGATCTACTATCGAATTCTAAAGACATTGCATTCTTTCTATCCATATCTACCTATCCTTTCTCCCAGTTCACATTTACTTACTCAAAGCTTCTTCAATCGTTGCATATTTATCAATGATCTTATACAAACCAGATAACTTAAATATTCGGTCTATTGAAGCATTCACATTGGTAACAGCGACTTTTCCCCCAGTGAAGATAATCTTCTTATATCTTCCCATGATGACGCCAATTCCAGAACTATCCATGAATTCTGAATTGGCAAAATCAAAAATGATTTGTTTCACAGAATTTCGATCGATGAGCTGGTCTGCTTTTTCTCTTATTATTACCGCATTATGATGATCCAACTCTTTTGTAATCTGTATCAGCAAGCTGCGGCCTCGTAATTCCATATTTGCTCCCATTTTCGTACTGATTGTTTTGTCCTTACTTGTCTCCATGCTTTCCCTTCTTTTACATTATTTTACAGTATAGATTTATAAAAAAAGACGTTCCTTTTATTTAAAAGGATAAGCTCCTTCTTTTAAATAAAAGTACTTGTCTCTTCTTTCGTTATATTCTACCGTCTTATAGTTCCTTTAAACGGGTCTTTGCTTGTGATGCTCTTGAAGAATCCGGATACTCTTCAATAATCTGCTCATAGTATTTTTTCGCATTTTCTTTGTCTGATAACATATGATAAGAACGACCAATAAAGTAAAGTGCATCTTCTACTTTTTCGTCTTTCATCTCAACTACTTGCTTTAGTACCTCGATTGCTTCTTCATACTTTCTTTGAGAATAGTAAGTGTGTCCTTGTTCATAGATATCACTTGCTGCGCCTGTAAAGGATTTCTCCTTCATCAAATCATATAATTCTGTTGCAGCTTTTCGATCAATCTTAGACATATTAACATCAAGCAATGCTTGTACAACTTCTTCCTTCTTATTGCTTGTTATATACACCTTTATTGCCTTAAATAACTCATCATACAAAGCTTCATCATACTTTTCTGATTCTTTACTCAAATCTTCCATTTGCTTTTTCAAATCATCAATAGAGCTTTGTAACTCTTCCTTATCACCTTCTAAGGTGGAAATTTCCTTATTCTGAACAGCAATTTGCGAATTCAGATCAACAACCTTTGCATTATAATTAGAAGCAGATTGTTTCTTCACATTTGGTACTATTAAGAAATACAGCAAACCAACACCAATTACGATACCGATAATTAGATTTAGAAAAACCCAGATATTTGGTTTTTCTTCACGGTAACTAGAGATTGGGGCAATTCCTGACAAGTTAACATTGTTAGAATTATTGGCTATATGTTCTACATTGCGCTCTTCTGTTTCCAGACTTTGCTGTCCATTCTTCAGTTCCTCAAAATAGCGTAATGTGGTCGTATTGGTCACATCTATCTTGCGAATCTTATTCAAGACCTTCATTGCTTTCTCTCGTTCATTGTTCTTCATATAAAGCAATGCTAATAGATGATGTGCACGCAAAAAACGTGGATTCAAACTAGTAACCTTCTTTAACTGAATTACAGCTAAATCATCATTCCCTTGTTTTGCTGCTTGTAATGCTGCATTATACTTTTTGATCGTCTGATTCGCAGACTCCAGACGCGTCTGATTGGATTGAATGCTATTAATGTAATAATCACAATCATTATCTTGTGGTTGAAAATGTTTACTTAATACCCATTCACTTAAAGCTGCAACGATTTCTCCCATTTCATAATACACTAATCCAAGTAGATTACGTGCATTGGTATTTTCTTTATTGAATTTTAAACTTTTTTGAAGCACAAAAACTGCACCAGATAAATCCCTTACTTTCGCTTTTTCCAATCCCATATTATAGCATGAATTAGAAATTCGGATTGCTTTCTGAATAGCAGATACATTGGTGCCACATTTATCACATTTATTTTTTTTCCCTAACGAGCTTCCACAATTTGGACAATTCATCTTCTTCACCTACTGCCTTTTCTACTGACACTTATCATTTACCTTTACGCATACATGTCCAATATTCCTATTCAATATTTTTATGTTGCTTCTTTTCATACGTATGCTTGTATCCTCTCCAATTATCGTAATGAAGAATTATTCACATTACGAATTAGGGTTACTTATTCTTAATCTCACGCATCATATCTTTGATGATATCCGTAACGTCCGTTAAGTCATTATTATATATGGCATCCTCAGCTTGTTCAACTTCCAAACTAGGTTGAAATTTTTCTAATTCTTCTTCAAAATTAATCATGGTATCCTCCTACTACTTCTCTTTCCTAACCATTGTGTGTCGATCTCAATATGTTCGAAAATGCTTAGAACCAATCACAAATAACTGTGTAGCTCTAAACAGTTACATTTGTTCACCACAAATTATACCATAGGATATACATTTATCAAGCATTTTCTTTCGCAAAACTCGACCAACTACGTAGGAAATTATTCCATCGCAAACACACAAACGTCCAAACCTTTTCGCTTGATCAGGACATTATTGAATTCTTCTTTGATAATTAACATACTTCCATTAATACGAACACGTACTCTTGGATAAATTGCTCTGGATACAATAACCTTCCCATCTTTGGATTTTTCAATATCTTCTAATAGAGCATTTCTTTGTTTTGTTATTGTACTAATCTGTGTATTCCGATCAATCTTTGTCTTTAAAAGTTGAATTTTTTGTGGTAATAATTCTTTTCGATTTTCTTTTTCAATTAATTTAATCACTGTTCGGATTCCTTCGTCAATCTTCCGAATCTCCGCAATCAAACTTTTTATCTCTTCTTCTCGTTGAATAATTGCCGGCATCGGATCATTCTGACAACCGATGTTCACCTCAGTCATTACTTCTGCCATACTTCCAATGATTGTTGCTGTTACACCACACAAGGCATTGATTGTTCCACCAACAATAACACCTCTTTTTCCAGTAACAATAACTTCTTCTTTTGACTTAATATTGCAATGCATAATCGCATTGGCAGCTACAGAACCACCTGCTTCAATGGTTACCTGCTCAAAAAATTTACCAGATACTTTCCCACCTGCAATGATTTTCCCTTTACCTCCACCTTGCATGCCATTCTGCAAGATTACTTCTCCACCTGCAATCAAATCAGCTGCTTCTACGTGACCAGCCACAAGAATATTACCACCAGCTTTCACTCGAGCGCCAGTCATAACATTCCCTTTTACAGTAATATCTCCCGAAAAATCAGCATCTCCCGATAATGTATCAATATCACCTTCGATGATCAATATATTAGAAATTTCAATTTTATCATCTCTATATTCAATCTTACCATCTAAACTAGATCGGTAAACCGTCTTATCTTCCTCTATTGTAAATCCTTTTCCTTTAAGAGGCTGTAGTTCACGCCCATTCTTGGCAAGCATCTGCTGCCCCTTAATATTTCTGCCAAGTTCTCCTTTTGTTGCCTTATAGTAACGTGCTATAATCTGTCCCTCATATACGGTCTCAATCTTACTAAGGCTCGTATAATCCACAGAACCATCTGACAAAATAATTGGTTTTGAATTGGTCTCACGATTGAAAAAATATTGATAGTATCCATCAACACCGTCTACAGGGGCATCTCCCTCCGCAATCAATCGTTCCGTGTAAACAATCTTATTCTCAATCATTTCGTCTATTACATCTATCTTTATTCCATATATAACCTTATTCGAAGTCAACGTAGTAAGTATACTATCTCTGGTAAATACAGTGTCTTCCGCTGTCGGAATTAACGTTATGTATGCTTTTAGTAAGTCATTGTCAATACGAATCTGTATACTTTCTTTTTCCTCACCTGTTTTACTCATAAGTATTCACCTCACTATGAATAGTTTGTTTTCATAGATAACTTGATATTTTTGTATTGATAATCATATTTCACTTTTATTATAGTCTTTTACTCTTCATTTTACAATAATTTTTCCAATAACTAGACTATTTTTACTAGTTTCAATTATTACTTTTTCACAATTTTTCAGTTTTTAGTAACAAAAAAGAATTGTATTTACTACAGGAAACACATTTAAATTGAACAAACTAGAAAACTGGCCAAAGAATGTTGCATAACACTCCTTGACCAGCTTCTATCTATACAGTCCACAACGGCTAGATCTGTACCACATCATATAGTATGACTTGCGTTCTTTCCCTTATTTATTAAAATGTTCCAAGCGTTCAACTACTTGTTCCATCATATTGGTGTATTTCTCTAATTTTGCTTTTTCTTCGTCAATCTTCGCTTGAGGAGCTTTGCTTACGAAACGTTCATTTCCTAACATTCCTTGTACACGCTTCAGTTCTCCTTCTAAACGAACTTTTTCTTTTTCAAGACGTTCAATCTCTTTCTCAATATCAACAAGTTCTGCAAATGGCATGTAGATCGAAGCATCATGAATCACTGCAGAAACTGCGTCTGAAGCAATACCATTGGTATCTGCTTGAATCACAACTTCACTTGCATATCCTAATGTAGCAAAGAATACTTTACTATCTTCAAAGATCTTACGTACTTTATCATTTTCAGAAACAACGATAACGGTTGCTTTCTTACTTGGTGGTACATTCATCTCCGAACGCACATTACGAATACCTTTTACCGCTGCTTTTATTGTTTCTACTGCTTCTTCATCTGCAGCAAAGTTCCATTCTTCTTTGAATTCTGGCCAAGAAGAGATCATAATGGATTCTTCTTTGTCTTGTAATGTACAGAAGATTTCTTCTGTAATGAAAGGCATATAAGGATGTAATAATTTCAAAGAATTGATTAATACGGTATTTAATGTCCAAAGAGCTGCTGCCTTTGTTTCATCTGCATCGTTATATAATCGAGGTTTTACCATTTCAATATACCAGTCACAGAATTCTTCCCAAATGAAGTCATAAATCTTTTGAACAGCAATACCAAGTTCGAATTTATCTAAGTTATCTGTTACATCTTTTGCTAACATATTTACTTTTGATAAGATCCATTTATCTGCTTGGGTTAATGTTGTAAGATCAATATCGTCGTTGATTGTTGCTTTTTCCATGTTCATCATAATGAAACGAGAAGCATTCCAAACTTTGTTTGCGAAGTTTCTGCTTGCTTCTACTCGTTCATAGTAGAAACGCATATCATTTCCTGGTGCATTTCCAGTGATCAATGTGAGACGAAGTGCATCTGCACCATACTGATCAATTACTTCCAATGGGTCAATACCATTTCCAAGGGATTTACTCATCTTACGACCTTGGGAATCTCGAACCAAACCATGAATCAAAACTTTATGGAATGGTACTTGTTTCATGTGTTCATATCCAGAGAATACCATACGGATTACCCAGAAGAAGATAATATCGTATCCAGTAACCAATACATCCGTAGGATAGAAGTAATCTAATTCTTCTGTTTTTTCTGGCCAACCTAAAGTTGAGAAAGGCCATAAAGCAGAACTAAACCATGTATCCAAAGTATCTTCATCTTGTCTTAAATGATCATGACCACATTTTGGACAAACTGTTGGTTTATCTTCTTCTTTTGCAATAATGATTTCACCACATTTGTCACAGTAATACGCTGGAATACGATGTCCCCACCATAACTGTCTAGAGATACACCAATCACGAATGTTCTCTAACCAATGAAGATAGATCTTGTCAAAACGTTCTGGAACGAATTCCAACTCTCCATTCTTTAATGCTTCGATTGCTGGTTTTGCTAACTCTTCCATCTTAACAAACCATTGTTGTTTAATCATTGGTTCTACAGTAGTATTACAACGGTCATGTGTACCTACATTGTGTGTATGATCTTCTACTTTTACTAACAAACCAAGGGCATCTAAGTCTGCAACCATCGCTTTTCTTGCTTCATAACGATCCATTCCCGCATACTTTCCACCTAATTCATTAATGGTCGCATCGTCATTCATGATCGTAATTTCTGGCAAGTTATGTCTCTTTCCAACTTCAAAATCGTTAGGGTCATGGGCTGGCGTAATCTTAACAACACCTGTTCCAAATTCTTTATCAACATAAGCATCAGCAACTACTGGAATTTCCTTATTAACAAGTGGTAACATTACCATCTTTCCTATTAGATGTTGATATCTTTCATCATCTGGGTGAACAGCTACTGCAGAGTCACCTAACAACGTTTCTGGTCTAGTTGTGGCAATTTCAACAAACTCATCGGTACCTACAATTGGATACTTAATGTGCCAAAAATGTCCTGCTTGTTCAACATGCTCTACTTCTGCATCAGAGATAGAAGTCTGACATACTGGACACCAATTGATGATACGAGAACCTTTGTAGATATAGCCTTTCTTATATAGATTAATGAATACTTCTTCTACTGCTTTGGAGCAACCTTCATCCATTGTGAAGCGTTCACGGTCCCAATCACAAGAAGAACCGATTTTCTTCAACTGGCTTGTTATGGTATTTCCATACTCTTCTTTCCATTCCCAAGTAGCTTTTAAGAATCCTTCTCTACCTAATTCTCTCTTATCGATTCCTTCTTCTTTTAGCTTATTCGTAACTTTAACTTCTGTTGAGATACTGGCATGGTCTGTTCCAGGAATCCAAAGTGCTTCATATCCCTGCATTCTTTTAAAACGAATGAGAATATCTTGCATCGTATTATCCAGTGCATGCCCCATATGAAGCTTACCTGTAATATTTGGAGGTGGCATCACAATTGTAAACGGTTTTTTCTTTTTATCAACTTTAGCACTAAAATATTTCTTATTGAGCCATTTTTCATATAACGATTGTTCAATGGCTTTTGGATCGTAGTTTTTTTCTAACTCTTTACCCATTGTCAATTCCTTCTTTCTTATCATTCTCTTATTTGGTGTTCTTTCCACTCGTCTTACAAACATCAATACTCCTTTCTCCAGAGTACCGTGTGTAAGGAACGAGGAACATTTTTTATATATAGGATGAAGTATCCAAAGTACTTTGCCACTCTAGATACTGCATATTGCAATTTTTTCTATACATAAAAAAAGACCCTTCATCAAAAGGACGAAGAGTCGTGGTACCACCTTAATTCATGAATACAAATCTCTACATCTTGTATTCATCTCATGTGTCTATAACGGAACTTACCCGAAATCTCCTAATTTGTAAACTACAGTTCAGAGATTCTGTTCAAGAGCTACCTTCAATATGCACTACCTTTCGAATACCTTTCAGCCGGTGAGTATTCTTCTCTGTTAAGATTACATATCTAATCCTCTCTATCATAACATTTGTCTTTTTCATATTATCGAATTCTACATTATTAGAATCAGTGGAACAGGTATTCCATGTTCACATGAAACAACTGGTCTTAAACCTCAACATGATAGTATTATGTTATGACAAAGGACGGATTATGTCAAGTAGGAAAATTAATTTCCACATTCAATACTGATTCGAGTAAATACTTCCAATATATCTTCTACGCACATATTTTCTTTCTCTTTTGCATTCTTATCCATGATTGCTTCTCCTTGGTGCATCATGAGCAAACGATTTCCATATTGGATTGCATAACGAAGATTATGGGTAACCATGATTGTTGTAAGCTTTTTCTCACGAACGATCTGATCTGTAATCTCCATAATCAAATCCGCCGTTTTTGGATCCAATGCTGCAGTATGCTCATCTAAGATTAAGAAGTCAATTGGTGTCATAATGGTCATTAACAATGCCATTGCCTGTCGTTGCCCACCAGATAAAGATCCGACTTTCAGATCCATCTTATCCTCTAAACCAAGTTTTAATGTTTTCAAATTATCTCGATAAAAATCAATTCGAGAACGATTGGTTCCAAAACGAAGGTTGAATGGTTTTCCCTTATTGTCTGCAATTGCCATATTCTCAAGTACCGTCATATGAGGACAGGTTCCAAACGCAGGATTTTGATATACACGTCCAATCCTTCTTTGTCTTTTATATTCCTGCATCTTCGTGATATCTGCTCCATTGATGACAATCTGTCCTTGATCCACCGGGATACTTCCACAGATGATATTCAACATAGATGTTTTTCCTGACCCATTACTTCCTACAACGGATACGAATTCATTATCCTGAATCTGCAAATTAAAGTCATGGAACAAACAAACTTCACTAACCGTTCCTGGATTATAGTATTTGTAAATGTTCTTTAACTCAAGCATTTCTCTTCACCTTCTTCTTCCGTTCTCTTGTTGATACTAAGATCACAAGGAATAATGCAGAATATATGAATTTCAGGTCATTTGCATTTAGGCCTGCTGCAATCGCAAGTGCAATACATAATTTATAAACGACACTACCAATGATTACTGCAGTTGTTGATTTCATACACTTGATTGCTTTGAACACACTAGTTCCAATAATAACACTGGCAAGACCAAGCATAACCATACCCGTTCCCATACTAACATCTGAATAGGCTTGATCCTGCGCGTAGATACAACCTGCTAGTGCAGCCAAACCATTAGCAATACTTAATCCCAAAATCTTCACAAGCCCCTTATCTTTTCCTAAGGAGGTTACTAATGTACTGTTATCCCCAGTGGCACGTAACAGATATCCCGAACGAGTCTTAAGATATAGATCTAGTAGGATTTTTATCACTACAACAATGATAATAACGAGTATTATTTTCCCATAGACGATTTGATTTCCTTCAAATAGTTTTCCAATGGGACCTAATGTAAATATGGTATCTTTCGAAAAAAATGGTACGTTTGCTTTTCCAGCAATCCGAAGATTGACAGTATAAAGTGCTGTACTCATGATAATTCCTGCCAATAAATCTCTTACTCTTAATTTTACATGAATGATGCCAGTAAGCACTCCTGCAAATGCACCACATAAAAAAGCTACTGGTAAAGTAAGATACGGATTCACACCGTTTGTAATAAGCACAGCGGTAACAGCGGCACCAAGTGGAAATGTTCCATCCACAGACAAATCCGGAAAATCAAGAATCTTATATGTAATGTAAACACCTAAAGCCAAGATTGCAAAGATTAGTCCTTGAATCAAGATATTTTCTTTCTGAAAATAAATACTTGTAAATAAATTACCGAAAAATGTGAACATATCCGTTCCTCCTCTACCTTTTGTTATATCTGAACTTCCTTGCTATTCTCCTCCTATTCTTCGATCAAATCAAACATCTCTGTTGCATGATCGGTTAATTCTTTAGGTAAGGTAATTCCAAGTTGCTCTGCAACTGCTGTATTTCCATAAAAGCTACCTTCTGCAATTATTTCAAATTTTAATTCACTCGCTTTTGCTTCGCCTTTTAAGATTTTTGCAGCAATCGCACCCGTTTGCTTTCCTAACTCATAGTAATCAAGACCAACTGCTGCTAGGCATCCTATCTTTACCTGTTCAACTTCACTACCAAATACAGGAATGTTCTTTGCTTTGGCTTTTTCCAAGATTACAGGCAAACCACTTACAACGGTATTATCTGTAATGTTCGTCATGCAATCTACTTTACTAAGAATATCATCTGCAACGAGTGGAATATCTGTTGAGGTAGAGATTGCTCCTGTTACAATTTCAAATCCATAATTTGCTGCTACCGCTTCATAATCTTTAATTGAAGCCTCTGAATTCACTTCGCTTGTCGTATACATGATACCAATTGTTTTTGCATCCGGTAATACTTTTCGAATCATATCAAGCTGTTGTTCTACTGGAATCTTATCGGAAGTTCCAGTAATATCACCTACTGGAGTTCCATCTTCTTTTGCTAATTCTGCTAAAACAGGATCCGTTACTGCTGTAAAGACAACAGGGATACCAGCTTCTTTTGCTGCTCCATAAGCACTTTGCGCCATTGGAGTTGCAATGCCACAGATTAAATCAACCTTGTTTGCTACGTAATTCGATGCAATCTGTGTGGCAACACTTGTATCTGCATTGGCATTATCCTCTTTTATTGTTAAGTTTTTGCCTTCTTCAATTCCTGCTTCTTTCAAACCTTCTAAAAAACCTTCCCGACAATTGTCCAAAGAACCATGCTGTGCAAACTGGCCAATTCCTATTGTATATTCTCCATTACCACTTGATTTCTTTTCACTGCATCCACTTAATAATCCCATTGTCAAAACTGTACTCATTATAACTGCTACGATTTTTTTTCCTCTCTTCATACCAAATTCCTCCTATAATCATTTCAAGATGTGTTAGGAACAACCTCTATTCTGTTCCCCTGATGCTTACGAGTTTCTTATAGCCTAACATGCTTATATATCGTTCGTACTGTTCTTAAACTCTTGCATCCATTAAGTAAATGACTCAAACTTCGCAGTTCAATTGCTGCCCTGAAGGGTTATCCTAAGGCATTTTCAGCAATTAATATATCTCCACTTCGATTCCAATGTGCTATTTTTCTAATATCGACTTTTCTGGCAAAAAGCCAATAAAAAAGTGCAAAACTCCTTTATGTAATAGGTTTTTGGCAACAATTGAACTGCGAAGTTTGAGTAAATGAATAAAAACTAATGATCAATGGTTTATTCTTATGGACGAAACAATATGTGTGTATAAAAAAAACCGCCCCAAGAATTATATTCTTGAGACGGATTGATTCATTCCGCGGTACCACTCATATTGGCAAAAGCCCACTCTTTTCACATACAATCATATGTGCCTTATTTGTAACAGGTTTGGTTCCCGTCAACGCCTACTTTATCATTCGGGTTGCCCTCGAAAGCCCATTCATTCATACACGCCATACTGCATTCCCACCAACCGCAGCTCTCTGTAATATTGCATACGAATTACTCCTCTTTCTCATCGGTTTTTCATATTCATTGGTATTATCTTACTCAGTTTCATCACTTTTGTCAATGTAGTCTTGCATAATTTACCATACCTTTTTATTATAGATACTATAACATCAAATGATAATAGTGTATCTTATACACATCATTAAGTTATACCTGTCTTTTTTATCTATATATTGGAAATATCCTGCTAAACCGTAATATGATTTTCTTCAAGTACTTTGGCTACCTCTTGTTTTGCTTCTGGAATCTTTTCCACCAGATCTGTCAATTTTGCAAATCCTTTTTCACGAATATTCGTATTATATTCAATTCGCTCCCGAATCTTTTGTCGTCTGCCGTTCAATCGATGTCTAATTTCTACCATTTCTTTTCCATCAATCAACGCGCCTGCTTGATAGGTCCAGATGTCCAAATCCGATATTTCATGATTTTTAAGTATTTCAAGCATTTTTTTATTATGTTCATTCATTTTTTCTGTATTTCGTACAAGTTCCTGCTGCAATTTCTTCGCTTTCGAATATTGTTCCCATTGAAACCGTAATTCCATCGCACTGTTTACATTGTACTTTCTGCACGCATAATCAATACAGTTCGTACTATTTACATACTTAATCTTAACGGTATTCAATAAGGTAATGGCTTTATTCAACTTAATCTGTGTGAGCTTTAGGTTATATGCATTCTTTCTTCCTTCAAGAAAGATATATAAGCCACTGATTCCTGCTAGTGCAATGGTTAACAGATAAGGTAGTTGCATATTTCTTCCCGCCACCGTATCAAGAACATAGAATAACACAACCATTGTAAATACAAGAATTGACGTCGTAATTGCAATCTTTTTTAGATATCTTTGAGAAGCTGCATATTCCTTTTTTTGATGACGTAATACACTTTTTTCCCCTTCCAAATGTCGCATATCATTTTTTATTTTGGAATTATAGGATTCGTATTCATCTAACTTTTTTATATCTTCTGGCAATTGTGCCTCATTTTTTTCAAAATATTTGTACTGCTTTTCTGCTAATTTGATCTCTTTTTTATCCTGATATTCATGCCGTTCTCTCGTGAGCGTAACTACGTTTCTCGCAGCGTCCACAAGCGATTCTTTCTCTTCCCCTTCAATTCGATCAATTTTTTGTATATCGGTAAGATAAGATGTAACGGCCTGGTATTCTAGTTTTGCCTCTTCATTCTGCCTTGACGCTTCAATAATTTGTTCACAATAACCGCGAATATAGCGTTCTCGATCCGCTTTCGAATGAAAATCCACATCATAATTCTCTATTTCTGTAGAGATAATCTTATCGTCCTCTACTTCAGGATCCGTTGCATTTTTCTTAGCAACCTGCTTTTTTTGCCGTTCTTGACTAATCTTCTTCATCGCATATGCCATCTCAAGGAATTCCTGTCCAGCATCTTTCTCTTCCTGTATTTTCTTTTTTCTAAATCTGCTTAATAATCCCATTTTCCTAGCTCCTAGTCTATGAAAGTATTCCCTTGCGATAAATTTCCTTGTAATCACGGATCATTTGTTTCAATTCTCTATAGTACTGTGCGACCTTCCCTTGTTTCTTCCATTCCGTTAACGCGTCAATCTTTGCATACTCTTCAATATCCAAAGCTGCCAGCTCTTTTGTGAACACATCTTCTTCCAACTGTTCTTGCTGTTCCTTCGTTACAGAGAATTCTTCACAAGCATTTTCATATTCCTTGGTATTCTTCGATAAGATCAACGTATACAAGTATTGATTCAATGATTCCTGCCGTTGATTTCTTCGATATGCCAAAAGATAGTATTTGGTTGCTTCTGATGCAGATACCGTCTTTGCCTTAGCAATTGCAAGATTATGATAGATATCACCATACTCTACTTGGCTAAATATAGCCGATTCTTCTGCCTCAACAATGGATTCATATTCAACCACTGCATTCCCATATTGCCCATACTTCAGATAATTGTCTGCTTTGATCTTCCTCTTCATGATTAGTGGCATTCGTTCAATCTGTTCCATTATATGAATTAACTCACGAATCTCTTTTTCTGTATAGTAATCTGCACAACATAAGATACTTACTACAATGTCTTTCAAACTATTGCGGTGATTTAGAAGACCTCGTATCTTCTGTGCAATCTCAGGAAGTTCCAACTCCGTTTCTATCCAGTCACATAAAGAATATTGAAATGTATCCTCTGTAATGAGATAGATGTTGTTATAGATATAATAATTTAGTTCATCCATTGAATAAACCTGTGTCTTCGTAAACGGAAAAACATACGGTTTATCTGCCAATCGTCCGGTACAAAAGATTAACTTTCCCATAACAATACTCCTTTCTCTATTCTCTCTTTAATATGCCAGCGTGATCGTCTGTTCTAGAATCTGGTTGGTAGAAGGATAATAATCTCCGAATCCACGATCTTTCACAACGACACTACAAGTATATGGATCTGAGAATTCCAATCGAAGATCTAGTCGTGTCATCTTAGGAGGCCGTTTTTCCAATCCTGCCAAACTAATCTCATGTTCATGTATCTCATAATTAAGAAAATTCTTGGTTCGAATTACAATTTCATCTTTCTCATCTGGGATTAAGGACACTTCACAATTTGCTTCATACCAAAGTGTTCCTGCCTCTACTAATGTATACTCACTCTCCTTGGCATCACGATAGAGCACTATGGAAAGAGAAGAGCGAACCATCTCCTCTGTTAAGTACACAAAATTTTCTGTTTTTCCTTCCCCTGCTAAAGTTCTTGCATAATAGCAGGCACCTTTGGTATAAAGATTTTGTCCCTTGAATACTCTACGCCCAACACATAGATGTTTAAAAACTTCGTCAGCCCAGTTTCCTTCAAATCCTTTTCCTGTCATATATAGAGTTGTTACCAATTGTTTATATAAAACACTCTTTGCCAAGTTCTCAAAGATATAGGACAAACTCTCTTTATCATCCAAGTCTTCTAGAAGATCAAAACTTAAGGTTTCTGATAGGTCCTTTTCCTCAACCGTTATCGCCATTGGTACATGTTTCCGATTGATCTTAATCTGATAGAAATGTAAGCCTTCTTCTTCAAAATCAAAAATTCCAACATCATTCATCCATAAATCTCTGCTTTGACTCATCGCAAACTGTACTGCACTCTGCGTATGACTTTGAATTGATACACGGTCTTTCTCTAAAGATAGTGCTTCCATCGCTTTATAAATCATGTTGATCAAAGTGATATCTAACTGAGGGATGGTAACAACAAGCTTTGCCACCATTTCATTCGGATAGTAGCGTTTTAACAAACTTAAACATTTGCGAAAAAACTTTTCCAAAATTGCTTCTGGCGGAATCTTCACATCCATGACATAAAAGTCTTCTTTTCTAATAATCCTTGTAATAAGCTGATCGATTACAATGGCTTGTCCTGCTTTCCCTTTTCCTATAGCATCTTCTCCAAACAACCACTCTTTCGTATCTTTTCTCACGCCTAAAACTGTTGGGATCATATACTTTGTTTCATCATCCGTATAGCAGATGGATTCTGGCTCAAATGACTTTTTACTGTAACAGCTGATTTGAGTAAAATCATTGCACAAGTCAAATCCAACTAATAATTTTCTTTCCTCTGTCATTCTAATCACCATTTCCTTTCAAAAGTCTGACCGCTTTGTGTAATAACAAAGCACCGTGTGAAAACTTATTCTTCCACACGAACTTCCTTCTGAAATCATTCCATTCTATTTTCTAAAGTGGTTTTAATAACTCTTCCATAATATAATCTTGTGTCACATATTGTTTCATCGTATCTAATAAGGTCAACTCATCCTGTAGATAGTATGAGGAGATCATAACGTTGATCAAATCAAATCTCGTATCCGCTTCCTGACTTGAACAAGTCACTTCCCCAGCTTCGATTACATCAGAGGCAAGTTCCACTTCACTTGCACCTTCTGTAATATAATAATAGAGATTTTCATGACTAAAGAGCATGAATTCCTTCACATAGATTCCTTCAAACATATCCTGCATCTGTTCTGTATGATATACCTTATCCGTTGCGGAATCGTCCTCATGTTCTATAGCAAAATGAATCATAACTTTTTTTCCCTTATCCGTACGATACATGACATAATATTTATTCCAGATTAGTTCTGGCAACGCAACTTTACCTCGGAAATCTTTAAAGAATGGGAATACCACTCCTTTTTTCATCAGACGATGTACTTGGAAATCAACAAACTCTTTTTCAGCCGATGTCAAGGTTTCCTTCGTACTATCGTATTTTAATAAGGCAATCGTACAGAATTCATTTTCGGCGGATATGATCTCAGTTTTCATAATTTCAAAAATTGCATCATCGATTGATTTATCTTTTAGCAGGTATTGATATGCGGCATAGGTTAAATAACCACGAATTAATATTCCATTATCTCCTTTTTCATAATAGGACTGAAATACTGGTGCACTATGAATCTGCTGATTTTCCACAAATAGCACTTGTCCTAACAGACGTTCTTCATATGCTGTGGTATCCATTCCATTCTCTTTTGCTGCCTCCCAGATTGCCAACATATCTTTGGAAGTTCCTTGGAAATACGTGATCAGATACGTTAAGATTGGTTCCTGGTATTTTCCAGTTTTGAATACTTCATGACATAGATAGAGTAGAACTTCATTCCGTCCGTTCTCCATCATTACCATTTTGAGACATAATTTATGAAGGCGATTTTCTGGTATGAAATAGCAGCCAAATCGACCAATGGATTCCATTGCCTTATCCGTTAGGTCACGAATGATCATATATTCCATCATATCAACCCGTTCTGTTTCCGTAAGGGTTTTCATATCAATCTTTTTCAGATAAGAGTCCAGTAATTCTCCATCATAATGTTCATAATAATGTTTGATTAATGCCAGCAAATACTTCTTATAGCACCAAGCCTGCAAATTAGGTATCTGTAATGCTAATTTAAAAAGCAGTATGATATCCTGTGCATTCTTTTGGTAATTCCATACCATCTCTGTCAAATTCAGAAGCAACAATGGATTGTCCTTCTCGTAAGTAAAACAAATCTCTGCATACCGACTATAATCCATTAACTGTTTCACGTCATAAGGAACTGTGTCGTAGTAACGATTATCATTATAATCAACCAAGAAAATCTGTGCATTCTCCGTAAATATTGGTACAACCGTTCTTCCTTCTTTCAGTGGATGGTAGATTTCATTTTCTAATTCTTTATGAACTACACAAACTCCTTTGATATTCGGGTTGTAACATGTAATCTCATGATAATACATCAATACGGAAAGGTCTTTTGCCATGGATTCCTGTACTTTTTCTGGTGTTAACAAATCATTATAAATCACTGCAAGATTGTGATTGATTAATCTTCCCTGTAATTGACGTTCCATAAACCGTTCCATCTGTTTTCCATACGTTTTATATATGGATGGGTTTTCTTCTTTATTCTTAATAATCTGTGCGTATAGATACGCCTTCCGATTATCGGATAAATTGCTATTGTAGATATAATAAAGATAGATTGGATGGCTCAATTCAACCTGTGCCTCTTCATCTATGGCATACATATAATATTCGTGAAGACTTGTAAGTTTTAGCTGTGCCTCGACACCCAAACGATACCATTCAAAATACTTATTTTCCGTCTTCTCACTCTTAATAAGAAGTGCACAGATTGCATATAGAATGTCCACACTTGGGTTAGTTTGATAGAACATCTCTAATGTATGATAGATCACACTCGAAAACTGTTTCTCTCTTGCTGCTAAATACGCGAACTGTAGTATTACTTCCTGATTCAAGTACTGCTCTTTCGCCCCCCAATGCATAACGGCACGTTGAAATGCACCCATTTCATGAAGTAAGTTTGGATCCTCATTGTAAATCGTACATGCCTCATAATATAAGATTGGACTTTTACATCCCGCCTCACATAATTTTTTAATTTCTTTTAACTTGTACCCCTTATTGGAATCAAATTTCTTATCCAAATATAACAGGAACCATAAAATTCTCCAATCAGGCTCCTTCTCATAAAACTCTCGAATACTTTCCACTGCAGATTCTGTAACTTCTTTCTCTTTGCGATAAAGGGCATTGAGATACTGATATGCACAATACGCAATGGCGTTGCTCTTGCTACCCGCAATCCGATTTTGAAAGCTATTTAACATATCATCTGCAACTTCTCTGTTGTCTGAAATAATCGTAAGATGTGCCCTTGCCAAATCGTAAAAGATATCATCCTCTATAATTGTTAAATTACTAAGTACATTACTTGTATCCTGTATGTAATGTTCAAGGTTCACTTTATTCATACGAAAATCAAGATAATTTTTCGTTAATTGTAGTTCATAACGTCTCATTGTTACTCCATGATTTTCAAGCCCAATTTCCTTACGTTGGACTCTACAAGTCACCGGAATTACGATGGTTTGATGTACTGTTTTCAGAATGATTCTTCCATAATTCATTCCAGCCCGCATCTTCTTTGTATCCAAAACGACCTCTAATGGATAACTGTTTCCAGCAAAATTATCCGTCCAGATAACTTTATGGTCTAACTGGATAAATGGAGCATCTGTATAGATCTTAATCTCCGAATATCCCCAATTGCTTCGAAGTATATAGAGCTTTTCCATAAAAGATCCTTTATTCACTTCAAAACTCAATTCCTTTTTGTCAACATCAATGGTCACTGGTAATTTCTTATGGATCGCTATTAAGAATTCCTCCATTGCTTGACTAGCTGACGTACTACGGATCAACGCATCATATATAATTCGATTGGTCGTCTCTTTTTGTAAAAATACATTCACGAACTCATCTGTTTTAAAAAGACTCAGCGCAGTAACAGGATCTTCTTTTGCTAGATTTGTAAAATGAAACAAATCCTTAACCTCTCCCTTTTTTGTCAGGCAGTAAGGAGGAATCACCCGAAAATGAAAAGGAATCTCGAATTCTCCTACGCTTGTTACACATGTTATGATTCCACTCTCTTCTTCATGGACCTGCAATCCCTTTGCTCGAAACTTATAGCGGATTACATTCTCTTCCCCACAGAATTGCTCATCTGTTATTCGTAGCAAACGGCTCGATGAATACACAAGGCCTTTCACTTCCACTTGGTCTTGTGTTGTTATGGTAAAACAACCATAATAGGACGTTCCTTGTTCTACCTCTACTTCTATTCTTTCATCTGATAGAATTACCTTTGGTAATTCATATTTTAAATTTCCTCTGGAAAATTGCGTGATTTTCTCTTTCACCTATTATCACCTACATCTTTTATTCACATCTATTTCTTCATTATATCATATATGCTACATGGTTTCTACTTTTTTCGCACATCGGTTCTCCATCTCAGCAAAGCAAGTCCATATTGTAGTTCCCTACTAAACGTGCTATGATTAAGCTATTGATAGAATGATAGGAAAGGACAACTATTATGATTAAACATAAAGATCATTTTCATGGAAGTGACTTGGAAGCCATTGAACAAGTCTATGGAATAAAAAAAGAAGATATTACCTCCTTTAGCGCAAATGTTAACCCTCTTGGGGTTTCCTATCAGTTGCGCCAATGTTTAGCTTCTCATATAGATGCAATCACAACTTATCCAGACCGCGAATATACCTCTCTTCGGAATTGTATTGCAAGCTATGTAGGATCCGATGCTAGCAATATTATCGTAGGGAATGGTTCTACCGAATTAATCTCCCTTATGATCCAGATCATTGCTCCAAAGAAAGCATTAATTCTTGGACCAACCTATTCCGAATATGAACGAGAAGTTACTCTTGGTGGTGGAAGTTCTCTCTACTTTCCATTGCAGGAGGAAGATGATTTTCGATTGGATCGAACAGCTCTTTGCGAACGCTTAAGCGCTGATATTGATTTGCTCATCTTGTGTAATCCCAATAACCCGACTTCTGGCTGTATTCTTCGGAAAGATATGCGCAAAATCTTAGATCACTGTAAACGAAACGATATCTTTGTCATGGTAGATGAAACATACATTGAATTTGCCCCAAATATGGAAGAAATCAATAGTGTTCCTTTAACCAATGATTATAACAATATCGTAATTTTACGTGGCATCTCCAAATTCTTTGCTGCTCCTGGATTACGACTTGGATATGCGATCTGTGGTAATGGTGACCTGATCAAAGAAATCAATAGCAAGAAGAACCCTTGGACCATCAATACACTTGCTTCCATTGCTGGTGAAATCATGTTCAAAGATACCGAATATATTAACGAAACCAAAGAATTAATTCATACGGAAAGAGAAAGGATCTGCAGCATATTGGATACCTTTTCAATGATTAAGTACTATCCTTCCAACGCTAATTTTATTCTTTGTAAACTTTTAAATAATGTGACTTCGCAGGATGTATTTGATACAGCCATTCGAAAAGGGCTCATGATACGAGATTGCTCAACTTTCCCTTTCCTTGATGACCATTTCATTCGTTTTTGCTTTATGTCACCAGAAAAAAATGATGCTTTGCTTGCAGTATTGAAAGAACTATTTTCAAAATAGGTCTTCCCTAATAAGGTTTGGGTGCCAAAAGCCATTTGTAAACTTTCTTTCGTTAATTTGCACAAGCATTAGCTTATCTCATGTAATACAGGACATAGTTTGATGAGCAACTGTATGAAGTCGTTGGTACTTTGGCTCTGTAGTTTAGAGCCTTATGTACCACTACGAACTTCATCCAAGCGAGAGCGTGTTGCGAGTGAACTATATCCTGTATTACATGTTAGACAAACTTAATTTGTGCAAATTGACGGACCTCAAAATAAATATAGGCTTTTGACACCCGAACCTTAATAAAAAAAGTTCCCAAGATCATAACCTGTACTGGTTATTCTTGAGAACTTTTTTTATACCAAGCCTTATTTCCTATGCTTATTTCTTTTGTAATTCAATCACAATACTACTATATGGTTCTAATTCAATCTTTGTACCCTTCACCTGGGTTTTGTCCGTACTTGCATACAATACGTCACCCAAATCTTGATCCTCACAGATTACTTGCTTCTTCTTGTCTGCAAAATTATGAATAACAAGTACCTTTTGTTTCTCTGATTCCCGAATATAAGACATGATCTGTGAATCCTGACAATCATAGGCTGTATATGTACCATTCATTAAAGCATCCGTATTCTTACGAAGCGCAATGATGTTCTTATAGTATTGATACAGGGAATCTGGATCATTTTCCTGTTCTTCCAAGGAAGCAACATCTGTATTCGTTGTATCCTCTTGCTTCCACATTGCTTTCAGCCAATTTGCTGTAGGTGCACTTCCATCTGCGTTCCACTTGAATGCCGTTCTCTTATACTCATCATTACCTCTTCCCTGCATTCCAAGTTCTTCTCCATAATAAATATAAGGATTCCCTGAAAGTGTCATATAGATATTAACCGCTAATTTTGCTTTATCTGTATCCTGTAATTGTGACATAACACGGTCTTGATCATGATTAGAAGCGAATACGCCATCTAAGTACTTCGTATCACAGACTGCATACTGGTCTAAGATTTTCTGAAGATACATAGAAAGATTCTGCTTTTCATCTACCATAGCTGTGACATTCTTAATACCATTCATCATTGCCTGTGTGAAAGCAAAATTAAACTTTGTATCAAATGGCTGTACATATTCTGGAAGTACTTCTTCATTTTGCCATGCTTCCCCAACAAGATAAACCTCTGGATTAATCTCTTCACAAGCCTTTGCAAACTCGTTCCACCACTGAACATTATGAGCGGTTTGATCCGATTGTTGTTCAAATTCATGGTCTCCGTAGATATGCATCGCTGCATCCAAACGATACCCGTCTACACCAAGATCAAGCCATTTTTTCGCTACATTCTTAATCTCGGCACGCACCTCTGGATTATTATAGTTCAGATCCGGCATTCCTTCACTGAATATACCATAAAACGCATATGCACTACTAGATAAACCATTCCAAACGGGACTACCCCAAGGTGAAACTGCATCCTTGCTGTAATTATCCCCATTCTCTTTTGCTACCACTCGATAATAATCTGTATATTTGGATTGGAAACCAGATAACCCTTCCAAGAACCACGGATTTGCCATAGCAGTATGATTAATAACCAAATCCATAATAACTTTAATTCCCCGCTTATGGGCTTCTTCTATAAGATTCTTAAAATCCTCTTCCGTTCCATAATCTGAATTCAGAGAATAGTAATCAACCACATCATAACCATGATAGCTATAGGATTTATTAATCGGCATCAACCATAGTCCTGTAACCCCAAGATCCTCTAAGTAATCCAATTTGTTTGTTATTCCGTTAAAGTCTCCAATTCCATCTCCATCACTATCTGCAAAGGCACGAACAAAGATTTCATAAAAGATTCCAGCTTTCTTTGCTTCCTCGCCCTTGTCTCGTAATTTCAAAGGAAACTCTGCTGTGTCATACTTCGTCGTATCATAAGATGCCATAGTGCTTTTATCAATCGCCAATGCGTCCTTTAGTGGAATCTTGTACCATTTCGCTTGGATTTTGCTATAATCTTCCGTTGTAAAAAAAGCATCCTCTGCACAATAGTATAGTGTTTTCCCGTCTCCAGATACAGAACAACGAAGAATATCTGTATTATATTGGTTGATTTTTGTATCTAACATTTGCGCATTTTTAAAACTCTTTCCATCCTTCTCAATTTCGAATAGATTGAAGGAACTAACGCTGACCAATTCTGACGTAGAACTGGTATAAAGTAGTTTACTTCCATCTGGTACAACTGTAATACCGAACATTCCCGTAGCAAATATATACGATGGTCGATTGATTTCTTCTCCCAAACGTAATTTGGAATATGTACTTCCATCATAATTTCCCACAAAATAATCATTCGTATTGCCTTCTTGTGGTATAGAATTATAATACAGCGTACCATCTTGATCCACTGCACCAATCATTTCATTAGACGAGGTATTCAATTCATCGATATAGATAATTTCTGAAATGGTATTCTCTTTGATCTCTTCCACCTTCACATACCCAATATCAAAGTCTTCTTTCCCTTCTTCCATATAAGATACATATAAAGTTTTACCATCAACAGAAACAACTACATTTTGCAGTTTTCCCTTTTGTGTAAAAGTTATCTCCTGTGGGTCTTCCCATTTCCCATTATTATTTGTTACTTTATAAAGTTGATTTCCTTTGAACTGCGTATCTTCTAATTTTTGTTCTGTTGTGG
Source organism: Anaerosporobacter faecicola (assembly GCF_012070565.1). Lineage (GTDB taxonomy): Bacteria > Bacillota > Clostridia > Lachnospirales > Lachnospiraceae > Anaerosporobacter > Anaerosporobacter faecicola. Next base: position 144,997 of record NZ_JAAQRO010000002.1, on the reverse strand, counting down.
TCAGATACGCAACTTTATTGGATTCTGGAATTGCTATCTGATAAATATCTTTATCAACGCAAGTAAAATCCAAACATTCTTCTGCTATCCCTGTTTCGGTATCGTTACCAGAAACAATAGAAGCATCCCCCTTATCCTTCTTTTCACACCCACTCATACTTAAGCATAGACAAAAGCATAATATGAGTATGAGCACATACGATTGTTTCTTGTTATTTTTCATATTACTCTCCTCCAATATGTTTGCTTTTATAATTCTCAATTATTTGAAAACTTTTCCCCTAGAATAATACGCGGACAATCCTGAAGTAATTGGTCAAAATACATTACTTAAAGGGATTTCTATTTCCACTTTCACCCACGATTATGAACAACCATAATTATAGCCTTATTTCTCGCATATTACAAGAAATAAGGCTTCTCTCTTTACACATTTGCAAAAAAACGATAAAACGCATGTAAAATATCAACAGAGGCAATTACTAAGACTGCTGCTATTGAAAAGTTTGCGACGCTCTGCATCGTCAACGTTTCCCATGATACACTATTCGCTGCCATTTTCAACTGATTGAGAAATTCACCATTCCATATACCGGGATATCGTAGAACGATAATACAACCGATACCATTAAACAATGCTGAGATTGACTTCAGGATCAATAAGATAAAATCAGGACGATTCCTCCAAATTGCTAAAACACTATATGCGATTCCAAGAACCAACATACAAGTTAATAGAATCCGATAATCCTGTACTTTTTGTCCATCAAACAAGGAGATTTGCTCCACCTCTCCTTTCGAACGAACAAAAGCACCAACGCATAAGTATTGATCCGTAATATAGATTCCTACTAACAAGATTATTTTCACAAATAAACCTACTACATAGTTCTCACATTTATTCGGACGTTTTATTTTCGGATAGCGCAGATGTTGAATGGTCCATTCCCCACGATTTAGCCGCTCCAAATGCTCTTCCTTTTTCCGAAATATATTGGCAATCCGAATTAGTAAGGTTATTCCAATAACCAATAAAGCATACTGTATGGCATAATTTTTTATAAATGATCCAATGGTAATTGTCTTTTGGCCCGATTCATTCATTGCCCAATAGGACAATGCATTGGCAAGTAACGTTGCAAATGCCGTTAATATAAGAATCCGATGGTAAGCAACTGCACTTTCCTTTCCTACTATACTGCTTTGCCAACCATAACTTCTAGCTAGTAATCTTGGATCTCCCATTTCAGTAAGAACATCCTTTACCTGTTCCTCTGTCATTGTAGACAGGTCTCCATATCCTTTCTCATTGGATAATCCTTGTATCTTACTTACAATCTGTTGTTTTACACGTTTCTTTTTTGAAAATCCTACGTGAAATAAAGCTTCTTCTATATAACGTTCCATTAAGTACATCGTTTTCACTTCTTTGTCCTTTCTAAATCATCTTGTTTTTTAATAAGCAGCAGTTTCTTGATGCTTATTTTTTCGGTAGGAAATGATCAAATATTATATATTGAAAATAACCTTCACATTCTTTTCTTGCTTCTTCACTTCGTACGGTCCATGCAAACGTGTATGGTCGATACAATTTGGAACAAACTTGAAAAGATAATGATTTTCTATAATGATAGTTATATGCAATAAAATCTGGTTTTGCTAACCAATTCAGCATGAGGTTCTGAAGGAAAAAGTATAAGATCTTATTTCCTTTCTCTTTGTCTTTGATTAGCATACTGGACAATTGTCCCCGCATCACTTTGGGGTTATGTTTGCGGTACCACAATAATCCCAAAGGATTAAACGATTCAATGCAATATACACCTTTATATGTAGAAAGCATTGCATCTACTAAGCGACATGTTTTTTCATAGTTATGTTCAATTTTTAATTCAACTATGATCGGCACAGCACCTTGAATGGTGTGAAGGACTTCCTCAAATGTAGGGATCTTACAGATTGAATTTCTAAGCGTATATTGACTTATCTCTTTATATGTTAGCTCTCTTACCTGTCGATCTACTCCACACATTCTTTTTAAAGAATAATCATGAAAAACAACAATCACATCATCTTTCGTTAATTGTACGTCCAATTCAATACCATAAGCATTCTTAATGGCATTCCGAAATGCAGGTAATGAATTCTCAGGGCATCCTTCTTTTTCATGAAACAAACCTCTATGTGCAAACATCCAGCCTTGAAATGCTTCATCACTAGATTTGTGTAGTTTTGGCATAATCATGAGAAGATATAAGATCACGAGAATTCCAGCAACACTACAAGCTACTACAATACTTTCATTCATTATCTTTCCTACCTATCTTATAATTTCCATGTTACTGTCTCACCAGTGACACAGGTATTTGTGGGGCAACTCCTTGTTCTTGTAAACTCTTCCTTGAATCCCCCATTCCATATATACTATGCTTTTTCATCTGTAAACTACTATACTAAGTGTATAGCAAATTTGACCTAGGGTCAACTCAAAAAGGAATTCTGCACGAGTCAGCATTATGGACAAATCTAACTCTATATAGCAAAAAATCTTTATGAACAATGGAAATTTCCTATCATTCATAAAGATTTTACGTTTCTATAGGTTACAAGCAATCTATTTCCTTTTGACCACTTGTACTTTTAAGTTGCGTACTTAACTAGTACACAACATACTTATATTGTGAATTTATAAGATTTGACCGAATAAATCTTACATTCTAGCGATAGATAATTTCCTCTCTACCTGGTCCATTGGATACCATCTTAACTGGTACTTCCAATTCTTTTTCAATAAATTCAATATACTTTCTACAATTTTCAGGTAGATCTTCGTATTTTGTTATACCACGAATCTCTGTTTTCCAACCTGGTAATACTTCATAAACTGGTTTTGCTTTTGCAAGTTGTACCGTTGTAGGGAAGTCTTTTGTTACTTCACCATCGATTTCATATCCAACACATACTGGAATTTCATCTAGATATCCAAGTACATCAAGAACCGTAAGCGCCACTTGTGTAGCTCCTTGGATTTTACAACCATAACGAGAAGCAACTGCATCAAACCAACCCATTCTTCTTGGTCTTCCTGTTGTTGCGCCGTACTCTCCGCCGTCACCACCGCGTCTTCTTAACTCATCTGCTTCATCACCAAAGATTTCGCTAACGAATTCACCTGCACCAACTGCACTAGAGTATGCTTTTACTACAGTGATGATCTCTTTGATCTCATATGGAGGGATACCTGCACCGATTGCACCATAGGCAGCCAATGTAGAAGAAGAAGTAACCATTGGGTAAATACCAAAATCAGGGTCTTTCAATGAGCCTAATTGTCCTTCTAATAAGATATTCTTACCTTCCTTAATTGCTTTGTGTAGATAAGCTGCAACATCACATACATATGGTTTAACCATTTCTTTGTATTCCATTAATGTATTATATAATTCATCTTCATCAATTGCTGGTTTGTGATATAAGTGCTCTAAGATGACATTCTTTTGTTCACATACACGAGCAATCTTTTCACGAATAACTTGCTCATCAGCAAAAAGTTCTGATACTTGGAAACCAATCTTGGCATATTTATCAGAATAAAATGGAGCAATACCTGATTTTGTTGAACCAAATGAAGCTTTTCCTAAACGTTCTTCTTCATATTGGTCAAATGCAATATGATAAGGCATAAGAATCTGTGCACGGTCAGAAACTAAGATTCTAGGCTTTGGTACTCCTCTTTCCACAAGACTTTGAACTTCTTTAAACAAATATGGTATGTTAAGAGCAACACCATTACCAATAATACTTGTTGTATGATCATAGAATACACCGGAAGGTAAAAGATGAAGAGCAAATTTACCGTAATTGTTAATGATTGTGTGACCTGCATTACTACCACCTTGAAAACGTACGATAATGTCAGATTCTTGTCCTAACATATCTGTAATTTTACCTTTTCCTTCGTCTCCCCAGTTAGCACCTACAATTGCTTTAACCATGTTTGATTCCTCCTGTAATTCTTATGTTTCTCTTGTTTGAGTAAATTATTTGTAACTGTTCAGAGTCATACAATTTTTCTTAAGATTAACTTGAAACAGATACCTATTATTTGTTTATTCTCATAAATTAGGTTGGCGTTTCGTCAACCGACTTTCTTATTATACCATAATGCAGTCATAAGTAAAATCAATATTATTTATATGGTGTATAATCTGTACTTATGTTGTTTGCTAATTATCCGATTTCTATAATTTATCATATACATTTTCCTTGCCAAAACACTTGTCCAGCAATAGCATACCCGATTTTTCATCATTTCTTACATCTCTAACATCTCAAGTAAACGTTTTGCAGCACCTGATATCGGATTTTTCTCACTAGAAATAATACAGATATTTCGTTTTGGTACAGGTTTATCAAAATGCAATTGAAATAATTCTCCACTTTCTAGATACTTCTTAGCAAAATCACTAACTACACAGCCGATTCCGAGATTCCGAATCGCAAATTGAACGATAATATCACTAGTTGCCAACTCAAATTCTGGACTTAGCACCACATGATTTCTAGAAAGGAATTCGTCCATATATCTTCTCGTACTGGTATTATGTTCCAAACAGATGATCGGAAGATCCTCTAATTCCTGATAATGCATCATCTTATTCTTATACATCCAGAACTTGTTACCTGCAACAAAGATATCTTCGATCTGTTGAATCTGTGTCACTCGAAAATCAGCGCGAGATACAAATGGTGAACTAACACAACCGAAGTCGATCTTTCCTTCCTTTAGATACGTTATTGTTTCAGGTGTAGGTGCATTCGTAACATTCACCTTGATATTCGGATACAACTCATGAAAATGTTCCAAATATGGAAGCAAACAGAATTGCAAGGTCATATCACTTGCTCCAATACGAATCTCTCCTGTTTCTAGGTCCATCATCTTCTTAAACTTCTCTTCTCCGATCAATATGGTTTCATACCCTTTTTGGACATAAGAAAAGAGAGATTCTCCTTCAATGGTAAGTTTTGCACCTTTCGCTGTTCGTACAAATAAATCACTTCCGAGACTTCTCTCTAACTGCTTAATTGCCTGGCTTACTGCAGGTTGTGAAATACATAATTGTTCTGCTGCTGCTGTAATCCCTCCATATTTGGCTACATGGTAAAAAATCTTATAATACTCTAAATTCACGCTCATCTTTAATACCCATCTTTCTACTTCAGCATCTCCATATACTTGATTTCCTGCCGATATCTTTAACAAGCTACATACACTTGTTTTTAATCCTAGTATTATTATAATAACAATTTCATTTTATAGCAAGAGAAAAAGCAGGAACGATTGTTCCTGCTTTTTCTGATTGTTTCCTATTTTTAGTTATCGATTAACTTACCTTCGTTTGTCCAGCTCATTAATTTACGAAGTTCTGCACCAACTTTTTCTACTGGGTGTTCTGCTTCTTTTCTTCTCATTGCATTGAAGTTTGTACATCCGATTTGGTTTTCTAATAACCAGTTACGAGCAAATACACCTTCTTGGATATCTTTTAAGACTTGTCTCATTGCATTCTTTGTATCTTCTGTAATGATCTTTGGTCCAGTTATGTAATCACCATATTCTGCTGTATTAGAGATTGAGTATCTCATTCCTTGGAATCCACTTTGGTTAATTAAGTCAACGATTAATTTCATTTCGTGGATACATTCGAAGTAAGCACTTTCTGGTTCATATCCAGCTTCAACCAATACATCGTAACCACATTTCATAAGCGCTGAAACACCACCACAAAGAACTGCTTGCTCACCGAATAAGTCAGTTTCTGTTTCTTGACGGAAAGTTGTTTCAAGAACACCAGCTCTAGCACCACCGATTGCAAGTGCATATGCAAGACCTAAGTCATGAGCATTACCAGTTGCATCTTGATGTACAGCGATTAGACAAGGAACACCTTTGCCTTCTTGGTATTGGCTTCTTACTGTATGACCTGGTCCCTTAGGAGCGATCATGATAACGTTAATGTCTTTAGGTGGAATGATTTGTCCAAAATGAATTGCAAAACCATGCGCAAACATTAATGTATTACCTGCTTCAAGATTTGGAGCGATTGACTCATTGTACATCTTTGCTTGTTTTTCATCATTGATTAAGATCATGATGATATCTGCTCTTTTTGCTGCTTCTGCTGCTGTATATACTTCAAATCCGGCTTTTTCGGCTTTAGCCCATGATTTACTTCCTTCATAAAGACCAATAATAACGTTAGCACCTGATTCTTTTGCGTTTAAAGCATGTGCATGGCCTTGGCTACCATAACCGATAACAGCTATAGTTTTTCCTTCTAGTAATGATAAGTTACAATCTTGTTGATAATAAATCTTTGCCATTTCTTTTTCCTCCTGAAAAAAATATTGTATAACATACATGAAGCGAAAGCTCCAAATGTTCATAAATTAATCTAGGTAATCAGAGATATCTCCAGAACCTCTCTCTAAACCAGTAAGTCCTGTACGAACCATTTCCTTAATTGTGTATCCTTCTAACAAACTAATGAATGCATCCAACTTAGCTTGGTTACCTGTTAATTCTACCATCAATGATTCTTTGGAAACATCGACGATTTTTGCACGGAAGATATCCGCTACTGCAATGACTGCCTGTCTTTGTTGAGGATTTGCTAATACTTTAACCAATATTAGTTCACGACAAACGGAATCACCATCTTTTAGCTCTATGACTTCTTTTACATCTTCCAGCTTATTCAATTGTTTTTCAATCTGTTCGAGAATCTGATTATCACCAGACACTGCTACTGTCATTCGTGAATATGCAGGATCCTGTGTTTCACCTACGGATAAACTATCAATGTTATATCCTCTTCTACTGAATAAACCAGCTACACGACTAAGCACGCCTGCAGTATTGTCTACTAAGATAGATAATACCATTCTTCTCATGGATAATACTCCTCCCTGCTTTATAAATTGATAACGATGTTATCCAGCTTACTTCCATATCTTTGGAGGGAACGACATCACCCAAATTCGGCATTCTTATTAAACAAAATGCCCGACACCACAACTTGATTGTGACGGGGCATACACTGCTACTTAATAAGTGAATTGTTTGATTTCTTGTTCATAAGCTTGCTTGTATTGTAACAATATCTCGCTTTTTTGTCAAGCTTGTACAAAGTGATACATTACCATGTTAAACAGATGTATTGCCCTAAAATCCCCTATATTTCATAGACACGTCACCTGTTTTTTACAGTTTTCTCATAGGGCATAAAGTCTGAAAAGCTTCATAAAATAAGCATTTTTCAGCAATTATATTAAACATCTTATTTCAACGTCTTGTTATACAATCGTCCCGTTCTATAACTTTCTTGATTACCTCCTATGAATAATTCGTATAGAAACCCTCTTTTACACGTGTACGATATGATGATTCAACAGTAGACAAACCTGTCGTTTTTTAGAAATTGCCTCAATCGCTTTTATCCATTACCTATGCAACAGTAGAACGGTTAAGAGCATATAAAAAAGCCCCCTATCCAGTAGAAGCGAGGTGCATACGCACCTCAGTCTCCATTACTGAACAAAGAGCTCTTTCATTAAGCTGTTTTCTTTTTGCTCAATTTCGTTTTCATTACATACCATAAAGTACCTGTAATACATACGGAAGAATATGCTCCGCAGATGATACCTGCCATTAATGGTAACGTGAATTCACGAATGGAATCAACACCAAGGATAAATAACACGAATACCATGATGAATGTAGTAAAGGAAGTATTAATACTTCTACTAATTGTCTGGCTAATACTGCGATTAACGACATCTTCGAGAACATCGGTACGTTTCATAGCCTTCTTATTCTCACGGATACGGTCAAAGATTACGATTGTCGCATTGATGGAGTAACCAACAATTGTTAACATACAAGCGATAAAGGTATTACCTACTGATATTCTTGCAACTGCATATACCATCAACACAACAAGTACATCGTGTACTAAAGCAAGTACTGCACTTGAAGCAAAATTAATATCTTTGAAACGGAACCAGATGTAGATCAACATACAAATTGTAGCGATTATAACTGAAACAATCGCATCGGTTTTCATCTCACTACTTACCGTAGCAGAGATACTTTCCATTGTGATTTTTGATTCGTCTGCTTTATACGTATCAACAAAAGATTCTGTTACTTTCTTTCTCTCATCAAGGCTTAATTCTCTCGTCTTGATTACAACTGCTTTTTCGCCAACAACTGGAGATACGCCAACTTCTGCTTCCCCAATGATTCCACCGACGAATTTCTCTAATTCTGTATTACTTGGAATTGTTCCAGGGAATGTTACTTGTGTAGATGTACCACCTTTGAAATCAAGTCCATAATTCAAGATATTTCCTATAGAAGCTTTGTTTACAAATAATGCAACAACACCAATCGCAATCAATATACCAGAAATTGCGAAGAATTTCTTAATGTGTTTTGTAAAGTTAAAGATTTTTGATTCTTTTTGGATTCCATAGAATTTTTCTTTATTAAATCCTAAATTATATAATGCAAGTAATGTATATTTGGTTACCACCAAGGCAGTGAACATAGAGATTACAATACCAATTGCTAACGTCTGTGCAAAACCTTTTACGGTACCAGATCCTTTGAACCACAATACTGCTGCAGCAATTAAAGTTGTAATATTACCATCAACGATTGCAGATAACGCTTTATCAAAACCAATTTTAATTGCAGACCGTACCGTTTTTCCTGTTGCTAATTCTTCCTTAATTCTTGTGAAGATAATAACATTCGCATCAACTGCCATACCAATTGACAAGATAATACCTGCAATACCTGGTAATGTTAACGTAACATTGGCACCATTTAATACAACAAGAACTGCTACAATATACAAGCACAATGCAATACCAGCAGCTAAACCTGGGATACGATAGAATGCAATCATGAAGATGATTACAAGTACAAAACCAATCGTTGCAGCAAGTAAGCTTGTATCAACTGCTTCATCACCCAATTTCGCACCTACCACATTCGAACGAATCTCTTTTAATTCAAGTGGTAATGCTCCAATACGAATGGTAGAGGCAAGATTTCTTGCTTCGTCGTAAGAAGGTTGTGAGATTTGTGCTTGTCCATTTGTTATAACTGCTTCAACAATTGGTGCATTAATCTCTTTCCCATCATATACGATGGAGATTGGTTTTCCTTGGAATTCTTTCGTTGCAGTTGCAAATAATTCTGCACCTTTTGTATTAAGCGTAAGATTAACAACGTATTTGTTTTGACCATTTTCTGTAATGATTCCCTCTTTCGCTGTCTTTATGTGAGAACCATTGATTACTTCTTTTCCATTCGGATCAACGAATGAAATGGAACCTGCTTTACCAAGTTCCTCAAGAACCTTATTGGCATCTTGAACACCAGGGATATCGATATTAACACGATTATCGCCCTCTTTGTATACCGTTGCTTCTGTACTGTAATTTTCCACACGTTTTTGCATTTTATAAACGGTATCATTCATTTCTGTTGTCGTAGGATTTTCTTTTACTGTCTGATAGGTGATACTTACACCACCAGCTAGATCAAGTCCCAATCTGATGTTCTTCGCACTTCCTTTGTGCTGGTTACCAATACCAACTAACGTCACTACGGATAGTCCTGCAATAACTAATAACACAATAAGTAGGTGCAAGACTCCTTTTTTCTTGTCCTTCATAATCTTCTCCTTCACCTCAGTTATTCAGTTTAATGGCAAACTTCACCACTAAAGCCCACCGAATGGTAAGCCTATGTTCACACCTATTCTTCTGCTTCAGCTGCTTTAATCATAATCGCACATTCCACACGTTTTCTTTGAAGATCACATCCAATGTCATAGGCATCATTGATCTTACCATGGAATTTATAGGAATTTGCTGCACAACCACCACTGCAGTAGAACCGGGCAAAACAATCTCTACACTTGTCTTTTGCATAAACGTTACATAACTTAAACTCATCACGGCAATCTGTATTCTTAATCCCTTCGAATACATTACCAAGTAGGAATTCCTCTTCTCCAACAAATTGATGACATGGATAAAGATCTCCCCAAGGAGTTACAGCTAGATACTCTGTACCTGAACCACAGCCAGATAAACGTTTTGCTACACATGGACCTCCCGTAAGATCGATCATAAAGTGGAAGAAGTTAAAACCTTTCCCTTCTTTCTTCCGTTTGATCATCTCTTTTGCTAATTTATCGTATTCTTCATAAATCTGAGGCAGATCTTCTTCCCTTATGGAGTATGGTTCTTCTGGTAAAGAAACCACAGGCTCTACAGAAATCTGCTTAAATCCCAAATCTGCTAAATGAAGAACATCATTTGAGAAGTCCAAGTTATTTCTTGTAAATGTTCCTCTTACGTAATAGTTTGTTTGATTTCTTGTTTCCGCTACTTTTTCAAACTTCGGCATAATTAAATCGTAGCTTCCCTTTCCATTTCTGGAAGGTCTCATCTTATCATGGATTTCTTTTCGTCCATCCACACTAAGGACGATATTCGCCATCTCTTTGTTGGCAAATTCAATGATGTCATCGTTTAATAATAAACCATTGGTTGTTAAAGTAAACCGGAAATTCTTGTTATGAAGTTTTTCCTGCTCTCTTCCGTAGGCAACTAGATCTTTCACAACTTGCCAATTCATAAGTGGTTCTCCACCAAAGAAATCAACTTCAAGATTTCTTCTGCTTCCTGAATTCTTAATTAAGAAGTCCAGTGCTTGTTTTCCCACTTCATAACTCATTAATTCTCTGTGCCCTTTGTATTCTCCTTCTTCTGCGAAACAATATCGACAGGCAAGGTTACAATCATGGGCGATGTGAAGACAAAGTGCTTTCACTACCGTCTCTCTCTTCTTAAAATCTGTAATATATTTTTCATAGATATCTTCCGAGAAAAGAGCACCTTGTTTCTTTAATTCTTCAATCTCTTCAACTGCTTCAATTACATCATTCACATCAATTGGTGCGTCTAATTTTGCAGCATTTTCTGGTTTTGAATACTTCTCCATCATCGCTGCAATAATGGTATCTGTATCATTTTCTTCGAACAATTCAATGATATCATACACAAGGTCGTCAACAACATGAATCATTCCGCTATTCACATCAAGTACGATGTTATAGCCATTGTTTTTATATTGGTGAATCACTTTGATACTCCTTTCAGTTTTCACACAAATAGCTCTACTATTCATTAAATACTATTCATTAAATATTAGCAAAAAATTAACTTTTGTACATTTAATAAGCAGCGACGGAAGCCGCTGCTTAAATTAGATGAGTTTAATTATCTAACAAAATTGCGTTATACAATTTTGTATCTATCGTAACAGAGTCTACACTGCTACGGGATTAGTTATTATTCTCACAACTTTGATTACCTACTGTACATGAAGTCTTACAAGCTGATTGACATGAAGTTTGGCATTCTCCACAACCGCCTTTTTTCATAGACTCTTTAAGATTTCTAGTGTTTAAAGTCTTGATACGTTTCATTATGTAACCTCCTTTGCATCTTTAACTTGGTATATTATATCATAACTTATACTGCTTGTCAAAAACAGAAATCAATCCAAAAAAAACTGTCTAACTGATCATACCTCCAAGCATTCCTCCTAATAAACACATACCAAGTACTGTAACTAAACTTCCAGCTGACCCAAAAGCTGCCTTATTGGCAATGACAGAGATTAGTATGATGATCAGGAAATAGATCAACCCAATAAAGAGTCCCCATAAGAATTTCTTTGCTTCAACTTTCTTTCCAATGAAAAATCCACCTACAAAAGTTGATAGAATGTAAGAAAGAATGATCCCAACACTCACGATTCCACTAGAGATCTGCACTTTATACAGGATAAATGACAGTATAAGTAAGATAACTGCAGTGACAATATACGAAAAAATCAATGCTTTTGCTATATGTATGGGAAGAGTCTGTTTCCCAGCAACCTTATTCATGCCTTTGTCCTCCTGTTACTATGTATAGTTCATATATATTAGTTCAAGTCTTGTATTATTCCAAATATTCTTGTATGCTAGTAGAGGATTTTCATTCATCTTAATCATATGAAAAGAAAGGAGTACTTCCATGAAATATATTGATCTACATGTACATTCAAACAGTTCTGACGGTACATTCACCCCAACCCAAGTCGTTGATGAAGCAATTCGCAGTGGACTAGCAGCATTTGCCTTAACAGACCACGATACCGTACAAGGATTGCAAGAGGCAAGAGAAGCAGTTGCCACACACAAAGAACAAGGACAAGAAATCGAGTTAATCTCTGGTGTTGAGATTTCTTCCGCATACAAAGGAAAGGATCTTCACATCTTAGGTTTATTCGTAGATGACACCAATCCCAATCTGATCAACCGTCTGGCTGCTGCTGTAAAAGAACGTGATGAACGAAACTTGAAGATGATTCATAATTTGAATGAAGCTGGTATCCCCATTACCTTCGAAGCATTACGTGAAGATGCTCCAGATACGGTGATTACTCGTGCACACTTTGCCAAATATCTCACGGAGAATGGCTATACCAAAACAAGAAATGATGCATTTACGAAATATCTGAATCCAGATACACCATATTATGTACCACGACAATTTATTGAACCGAAAGATGCAATTGCATTAATACTCGAAGCGGATGGAATTCCTGTCTTAGCCCATCCTCTTTTGTATCACCTACCAAGTGAAGAACTAGCTACCCTTGTTGCACAGCTCAAATCCTACGGTTTAGCAGGAATTGAAGCAGTCTATACCAATAATACAGGATGTGACGAAAGCGACATGCGCCGCCTTGCTCGTCTTAATGGTTTATTATTAAGTGGTGGTTCAGATTTCCATGGCGGTAACAAACCGGATATCGCGATTGGAAAAGGTCGCGGTAATCTGAAGATTCCCTATGAATTCGTTGAAGCAATGAAAGCATACAAAAAGAATCGTACAGAGACAGCTCTTCGCTAGCTGTTCATTCTCTCTGTTCGATTCCTTTCTAATCTAGGTTCGTATCATTCTGTTACGTGTTATAAGCTGGAATGTTTTTTCTCCCCCCACATCTATTACATTGCATTCAGCTCCATGCCAACCCTCTAACAAGAATCTACGAACCTTCTATATTATATTTATCTCTTCTACTCCATCTCAACTATAGCTTCAAGCAAGCTTTCCTCTTTTTTCAGAATACTCTTATATCTACTTTTCAATTATTTTTTCGAGATTATAGCTATTATGCACGCTTTCTTTCACTCTATCTCTTAACGATTCGATAGTATGCTTTAGCAGTCATCCGGAAAACAAAGATATAGATCAATGCAAACAACCCAATTGTAACTAATGTGCATTGGAAAACTAGCATCGTATTCGTTAACTCGAAGATCCGCAACAGTTTGGTAATCATTTTAAACGCAACTGATACATGAAGAATTGCACCCACTAATGGAAGAAAGAAAACCTGAATGATCTGCTTGTTAATGGTCTTCTTCACATCTTTCTTATCCAAACCAACTTTATTCAAGATATCAAACCGCTTTCGATCTTCAAAACCTTCGGAAATCTGTTTGAAATAAATAATCATAACCATAGCTAATAAGAATGTAATCCCTAAGAAAAATCCAAGGAATACTAGCCCACCGAATAACTTATATCCTTCTTCTCGGTCCAGATCAATATTGGTATAACGTCTATTCGAATCCATATTGTACGTAGTTTTTTTCATTTCGTTAGCACATTTGATTCGATCCTCATATTTACCACTTGCATTGAAAAATACTTGGTAATCCATATTAACTACTTCTTGTCTCTGTTGTTTTCCATTTAGTTCATTTATTGTTTGGATAATTCGCTCTTCTGTATCCATCACCAAAAAAATCGCATCGGTTGCTCCAATATCGGCACCGAAATTAACAGGGATCTTCTTGCTTCCTTGTACAACCTGATATGTCTTTTCCCCAATCTTAACCGATTCATACTTATACGCTCCTGTTCCAAATCGAATTAGAACTTCATCGTCATTTAATGCAATTGATTCATTTAATAGGGAATTATACTGTTCTTGCGTCATGATAAGAAGATCATAATAGCGAAATGCATTTGCAAATATTTCATTTCGATTCAAAGGCATTATGGAATGATTGGTATAATCAATTAAGGTATCTTGATAGAGTACATCTTGATAATCACTGATCTCTATATGGTTCTTTTTACATATGTTTTCAATTTCATTCTTTAATTCTTTTGAATCAACTTTATCCTTGTTAATCTTTAGTGCATAATCCGTAGGATTTCGCGAACTAACAACGTTCTCTTGCCCTACATAAAGTGCTATGGTGGTGGATAAAGTAACCAAAACCATGGTTGAAAGAATACAGATATTTGACAAACCTGTTGCATTCTGCTTCATTCGATGAATCATACCAGAAACCGTGATAAAATGATTGGTTTGATAATAATATCTTTTATTCTTCTTTAAAATCTTCAAGAAGAAGATACTTCCTGCTCGAAACAGATAATACGTTCCTGCAATAACCAACAAAACAGCAATAAAGAAATCGTTAAGTGCTGCTAATGGATTCACAACACGTAGTGCTAGATAATATCCCGCTCCCAAACAGACCAGACCAATAATAGCAAGAAATGGAGTTGAACGTTTTTCCTTCTGTCCAACTTCTTCTCCCTTTAATAATTCAATTGGTTTACTTAATCGAATCTGTAATTGATTCCATAATAACGTTATAAAATATACAATAATAAAGAACACAAACGTCTTAACAAAGACACTACTATTAATAACAAATGTACTTCCCTCTGCAATTTTTGTTATTTTCATCAAAAAGAGGAAGAACAATTTTCCGAATACAACTCCAAGGATCATTCCACCGCCGATACTTGCAAGTGCGGATAAAAAGCTCTCATAAAACATAACAATTCCAACATGTTTCCGCTCTAATCCAAGGATTCCATACAATGCAATTTCCTTTTTTCTTCGCTTCATCAAGAACCCGTTGGCATAAAAGATAAAGATGACGGAAAAGACCGATATGATAAATGTTCCCATCGCAAAGAGCATCTGCAACGTTTCTCCCCCTACAACATTTGCAATCCCTTTTCCATCACTGATTAGCAAGAACAACACATAGGTAAATACCATTCCCATTCCACCTAATATATAAGGAATGTAGGCATTACGGTTTTTTTTCAGATTTGTCATTGCTAATTTTAGATAAAATGATCTACCCAATATCAACACCTCCATCTGACAATACCGTTAATGTTGACACTATTTTATGGAACATCTGCTCCTGCGTCTGATTTCCACGATATAGTTGGTTAAACACTTCTCCATCTTTGATGAACAATACACGCTTTGCATGACTTGCAGCCTGTGTACTATGCGTTACCATAAGAATTGTTTGTCCTGACTCATTAATCTGGTCAAAGATCTGTAACAGGTTTTGTGCCGCTTTTGAATCCAGTGCTCCCGTTGGTTCATCGGCAAGGATCAGTTTTGGCTGCGTAATTAAGGCACGTGCTACTGCTGTTCTTTGTTTTTGACCGCCGGAAACTTCATATGGATATTTCTCTAACAAAGAATCAATATCTAATCGTTTTGCCAGTGGCATTAATTTCGCTTCCATTTCCTTATACTGTTTTCTTGATAAGACCAATGGTAATAAGATATTGTCTTTAATAGAGAACGTATCCAGCAAGTTAAAATCCTGGAATACAAATCCCAAGTTTTCTCTACGAAAGGCAGAAATCTTACTATCACTGATTTTTGATAATACCGTACCATCTAATCTCACTTCACCTGCTGTGGGCTTATCAAGCGATGCCAAAATGTTCAATAATGTCGTTTTACCGGAACCAGAAGCACCCATTATCGCTACGTATTCCCCTTCTTCTACTGAAAAATTCACCTGACTCAGTGCCTGGCATTGCTGCCCACCAAATCGTGTCGTATATATTTTTTTTAGATTATTTACCTCTAATAATGCCATCTTTTTTCTCCTTTTCTTTTTTTAATCTTGAATCAAAAACTGATCATTTTGATTACCTTGAGTCCTTGTATCCTATTCGTCCCATTTCATGATGCAAGGGTCAAAAGGTTATTTCACACCTAGCTCACACAAAGTGAATTCAAAAACATGTTATTCGTCAATTACGATACATCACTTTCGAATCTGGTATCATTATACTAAAAAAAGAAATGTAATGCCTTAGATTTGGCTTACATTTCTTTTTTTTATCTTACATTCGTGTAAGATTGAAGTGGTTTTCTTAGCCCCTTATTCACTTGACTTTACCTTGATTGAATAAAAAACTATCTTGGTACTTTTGTATTGTAGTCAATAATTCCTCAGCCTGATTCTTAAAATCGCCTTCTGAATATAGCTTATTGACTATTTTTATTACTCTTTCACTATAGTCCAATGCTTCAGTTGCTTTCTTATTCTCACTTTTTGCAATATAAAATAAATCAATTGCTAGATTATAATATGCCTCAGCTAATTTCCCATTCATCTGATCCAAATATTTCTCTCGCACATCTACAATTTTCTTATCATATTCAAACGCTTTATAAACATTATTACGATACAGGCAAATGTTTGCCATATTTTGATACCATATCATTGTTTCTAAGTGATTTTCACCATATTTGTTTAATAACGTTGGATAAATTCTTTCTAGCACCTTTTCTGCATCGTCCAAATATGTTTCTGATGGGATATAGCTTATACTACTACTTTTAGCATCAGCATATTTATTTATAAGTAAACTACAGTATGCCATATCAATATTTAGTTTTTTCTCAGGAGTAATTTGAGAATTACTCATACTGTCTGCATAAAGATACTCTGCAGTAGCAAGGTCATAATCCTTTTGTTCAACACAAATTTCAATATATACTTCTCTAAAATAAAATAATCTTATATCATTTTTATCACATATTTTATTAAGAATAGTATATAAATTATCAGCATTAGAACGAGCTTCATCATACCTTTTAGCCATAGTTAAAATTCTTGTCAAATCATAAATTGAACTAGCCACATCATCATTAAATTGTGATGGATACATTTGAAGTTTTCTTTTAACTACTTTTGTTGCCCAATCAATTCCTTCGTCAAACCTACTTTGGTGACCACATGCTAATAATAATCCTTCCATTATGCAAAGTACTTCTTCATTCTCACCTTCGAAAGGTTCATAATATGATAAAATACTCTCAGCAATATTTATTCTTTTATTCAAGTCTGCTGAATTTAACATTAAATCAAAAAATTCTTTTTCTTTTGAAAGAATTGTATCAAGCAACGAGTATAAGCTTTTAATATTAATATGGTTCTGTAATAAAATTGATTGTTTTATTACTGGGTGCATACTATATCCTGTATCCTCTTTTTTTATCCATCCTCGCTTAATTAACCATTTTAGATTGTTTTTTGTAACCTTTATATTTTCTTTTGTTGAAATCCATTTCCAAAAATCAAATGGTAATATGTAATCTCTCATTATTGCAAAATTATACAAGATTTCATTTCGTTCTAAATTATCTGCTGACAATTTATATAACCTTGCCAAATGACCAGCAATCGTATCTTCAATCTTATTGTATCCTATTTGTATTTCATCCTCAGAATAGATATATCCAATCTCTATAACTGAATCAATAAATTCATTCAACGATGTTTCTGCCCATTTTGCTGCTTTAGCAACCATCTCAATTATTAATGTATGATAGTTAATTTTCTCAAGTAATGACTCTATTTTATTTTGGCAATTTGGTATTGGAGCATGTTCATAATAATCCCAAAATAATTTTAAAGCCTCTTTAGGTTTCACCGGATCAATTTGATACTTCGTAAATATATCATCTTCATTCCAATATCTAGTTGATAAAAAAATACGAACAGTTCCATTAAGGAATTGAAAAAACGGAGATTTTATTAGTTCTTCTGTTGCATTATCAATAAATATAATAATTTGTTCGCTTTTTCTCATAAAATATTTTCTAATAAAGTCTTCATTTTCACTTTTTTCTTTATCTAATTGAACAAGGTTACAATACTCTAGTATATCATTTAAAATATTGCCTTTATACGGAACCCATAACAAAGAAAATGATGTTTCATCTTTGTAATAATGATACAAAGAACGTAAGATAGATGTTTTTCCAATACCTCCAACACCATATATTGCAATATTATTATGATGTTCAGTTAACGTTATAATATCTTTAATTTCATCATCTCTGTATTTAAATTTACCTGTTGGATATGGCGCAGTATCCGTTAAAAACCTATTATTACTTTCAATTATACGATTCTCTTTATTTTCCATATTTTCTTCTATGCGATCTAGTGAAGTTATCATGGTTTTATTTTGATTTATTATTGTTTTATTCTGATTGATTAATACTTTATCTACCACAGAGGCATGTTTTTCAATATATTCATTTATTGCAGATAGAAGTATGTCTATCATTTCATCTACTTCATTATGCTCATAGTAACACAGATGTATCTTATCATATACACATCTCTTAATATACTCTCTATCAGTTTCATCTAATACTTCTATCTTTTCACTATTTGCAATAGTCTGTTTTAATCTATCTAATGCTCTTTCCACCATTTGATTGTCAGATGAATACATAAAAAAATCAAACTTATCCTTTTCTTTTGCTCTTCTTTCCCTAATTACATTTAGCCACGACCGACCAGCTTCTTCTGCTGTAATAATCGATGAAATGAATCCTACTATATCTGCTCCAGTCATCCCCTCAAAAATCATGTGATATTCTCCCCTATACATTTTTATACTTTTACATTTTGTATAAATATATTTTTTCTATACATTACTCCTTAGCAAAACGGAATTTGTAGTTTTGTTTGTTTTTATTTTAATATTAATTCTATAACTTTACATATTAAATTTTATTCTTCTATTCTTATTGTAACATTTCTATTCATTATTAGCCATTGAATTTTTCTCACCAAACTTCTCAAATGTATATACGAAACCATCAGCTGTGATTAAAAGGCATAACAATAGACACCCTATACACAAAATTATATTGTATTCAGGTGTCTTGCAATATAAAGCCTATCACAACTTAATCAATTTTTGCTTAAAATGGCGTAAGTAAAATTTTATAGTTTCCACATCTCCAGTAAAATCAACGTTAATAAAACTTATGATTACAGTTTTGTAAGATTGAAGTGCTATTCTAGAACTTTGGTTTGAAAACGACCATTTTATTGTGAATGAACAGTTATGTCAATTAAACTCTCTTGGATATCCACTTTTTGGATCGAAATCTGAAAAAGTACATAATTCCACGAAACATTTCATCCATTGCAAATGCGATCCAACAACCAGTAAGTCCGAGTCCCATTTGTATACCAAGGATATACGAGAATAAGATACTAATTCCCCACGCTGAAACGACAGCGATCATCATCGGAAACAAAACATCTCCCGCTCCACTCAATGAATTATTTTCAATATGATTAAATGCACGGCCAAATTCAACAAAAATATCGATCAGAAATATGATTCCAGTCATATGGATTATTTGCTGATTACTTGTAAACACACTCATAATCTGCCTGTGAAAAACATAGATAACACTTGAGAGAATCACATTTACAGTAACGGCAAATCTAAGTATTTGCTGATTTAGCACATATGCTTTCTCATATTCTCCTGCACCTTTCATCCAGCCAATCATAATAGCTGTTGCCAGTCCGATGGAATATCCCAGAACATACACATAAAAAACGATGGAAGACACATAAATCTTAGCCGTAAGCGCCATTGTTCCAAGCACTGCCAGTATGGAAGTTGATACCACCTGTGATAAGGAGTAAGACAGGCTACTTACTCCCCCTGGAATTCCGATATGTAGTATTCTTCTTATACATCGAAAACTTCTAAGTTTTTTCTTTCTAATATTAAGTTTCAGTCCTGCAGTGGCAAGAAATACCACACCAAGTACCAATGCCATCGATCTAGAAGTAACATTTGCAATAGCAATTCCTCTTGTTCCAACATATTTTTCATTAATATTCCCATATAGAACAATTGCGTTAAGTATTACATTCAATACATTCATCAATAAGGACACGACCACCGCTCTCTTTGGTCGTCCATAACTTCTTAAAATTGCTGAAATAACCGACATGATTCCCTGAAGGAATGCAAAGGAGATAACAATCCTGAAATACACCACAGCCATGGATAACACGTTTCCTTCAAGCTGCATAAGTTTCATCAGGGGACCTGCAAAGTTAGCGAGAATAATGCCCACTACCAGACTTAATCCACCACAGAAAACAATAGAAGTAACTGCTGCATCCGATGCTTCCTCCTTCGAACCTGCACCTAGCCTATGACTGATTACGACTGATGTACCACCACTTATTACGGCAAACGTTGTATATATGAATCCGATTAATTGGTTTGCAGCACCTACCGCAGCAACCGCATCATCTGCATAATTACCAAGCATCAATGTGTTTACCGTACCCATCATATTCATTAGTAACTGCTCTACAAACAATGGAATAAAGAGGCCCATAAGTGTCATCTTACCTTCGGCTGTGTCAATGCTCATATTCTTAAAATTAAGCAAACATAAGCTCCACTTTTTCATCTCTCATTCCCTCTGCTTTCACAAGTAAACGAATATTTCCTAGACCATTTCTTCTAATATATACAAGCAAATGTCCATTCAAGGTCATGCGTGCATCTTCCGTATAACTTGTATTATCTGAGAGATTTCCATTTTCCAGGCCTAAGAGCTCACCTACTCCTTGTACTTCTGCGGTAATAACATGCTCATCATTTTGAACGACCTTTCCTTCCTGATCAAGAAGAGATACCTCTACTTGATAGATGTATCCTATTGTATCTGGAATGTTATAGTCTGCACTGTCATCTTTCCATAATTTTGCCGCTAATACTGCTGCTTTTCCAGTGGTGGAAAGATTCGTCACACATACAACTTCTCCTTCTTCATTTTTTCCTTCTGCAAGAATTACTCCGGGTTCATAATCAATTTCAAACTGATACCACCCTTCCTTGTTATAGCCAGCCTGTTCACCAATCCTTTTATCATTCAGATACAGGCATACCCTTGGTTGATTGGAATAACAACGAATGATTACTTTCTGTCCTAATTCATAATTCCACGATGTTTGACAAGGAATCCATTCCTCATCCACATCGATTGCTTCTCTTGTTGCAATTCCAATAAACGGAGCTGTCTGCCAATACGATTTTCTTGCAAGGAATCTATGCTTTGGGAATCCTGCAAGATCCATAAGTCCAGCACTCGATCCATGAATTGGCCATCCACTTGCCTCTCCCAGATAATCAATTCCTGTCCAAAGAAACTGTCCACTTATATAGGAATTATCCTTCACAGTTTTCCAAGCTGCGTAAGTATGGTTATTCTCACTTCCTATAAATGGTTTTGCCTGAAAGGTTTTATGATCCTGTTCGTATAGGTGCTCTTTGTAATTATATCCAACAACATCGAGTGAATCAAAGATTCCAAGCGTTGCCGAGAGTTCCGGGAATGCCAATGCCATGGTTACGGGTCTGCTTTCATCTTCTTCTTTCACGATGTTAGAAAGTTCTCTTGCTATTGCAACCATTCGTGTTGCATCTGGCTTATTCGGGTCATAGATACGTTCTTCTGCAGGCTTGTTTGCATCGTTATTTCCTGTCATACTCTGAAAACTACTGTGGCAGTATGGATCATTGGGATAATCAATCTCATTTCCAATGCTCCACATAATAACAGCTGGATGCTTTCGGTCACGCCGTACCATATCTCTTAAATCTTTTTCATGCCATTGCGCAAAATCTTCTGCATATCCCTGATGTTTCGGTGGGTAAACATTATGTCCTACTGACCATTTGTTTTTCGGAGTTTCCCACTCATCAAAGGCTTCATCCATCATGAGAAAGCCTAATTCATCGCATAGTTCATACAGTTGTGGCATATGAGGATTATGACTGCATCGAATTGCATTGCATCCACATTCTTTGAGTGTGAGAAGACGTCTTTTCCACACCTCTTTTGTCACCGCAGCGCCTAACACACCTGCATCATGATGAACACAAACACCTTTTAGCTTTGTTTCTACACCATTTAGAAAAAATCCTTTTTCCGCATCGAACTGTATTGTTCGAATACCAATCTTTTGCACATCTGCAACATAGGACTCTCTATTCGTATGATACATGCTTTCCATTGTATAGAGATATGGATTTTCACAGTTCCATAAATTTGGTTTTGGCATTGTAACATTCCACTGAAATGTTTTAGTCGTTCCACCTATTATCATTGCATCATTCTTCTGGTCAAGGACGATTTTGCCTTCCTGATCCCGTATTCTTGTTTCAACCGTTATTTTCTCATCAATATCCTTCTCATTCACAATCTCATGGTGAATTACAAGATGTGCATATGCTTCACTGGCATCTATTGTTGTACTATATATTCCATCTTCTGCAGCATGCACTGCTTCTTCCACAATTAGTGAAACACCTCTTGTCATTCCGCTACCAGTAAACCATCTTGAATCTGCCACATCCAGATGTGAGACCTTCACACAGAGTACATTCTCTGTCTCTCCAAAGCAGGCAAATGGTGTTATATCATATGAAAATGGTGTATATCCATTGGGATGTTTCCCGAGATCATAACTATTAATCCATACGTGACTATTCTTGTATACGCCATCAAAATGAATGCGAATTCTCTTTCCCTTGTAGTTCTCCGGTATGTTAAAATGCAGACGATACCAAGCAATTCCACCTTGTAAATACCCTGTTCCACTGGAATTTCTTTTATCAAATGGACCTGTAACGGACCAATCATGAGGCAAGTTTACACTAGTATAAGAAGCATCATCCCAGCCCTTATACCAAGCATCTTCCGTTTCATCTTCATAAGGATTCATTACCATAGATGAATAATTGTTACGGACTAAGACAAATCTCCAGCCCTGATTTAGCGAAATAATTGTTTTATCCATAGAAAACCTCCTTTTGTAGTTTACCTGAGTATACTACAAAAGGATTTCATAAAACAATGTATATAAGCATCTCGTCTTGTCTTATAACGACTTTTTCACTTAACTTCACATAAAAAAACCTTAACTTTTATTCCCTTGATGTTACGCAGAATTTTGCACTTCGTGTTCCCATTCTACTAAAAACATGAGAACTTCGCTTTCAGGCTAATTTCTCATGTTTTTGTGGGTCCCAAGGTCAGATAATTGCACGCAAGCATGCATTGTACGACCTTTTGCCCCTGACATCTTCATATACATACTTGGTGACATTCCAACATGGCGTTTAAATACCTTACTAAAATAATACTCATCTGGATAGCCCACTCTCTGACCAATCACACGACTATGCATATTGGTCTGCTCCATCAGTCTTTTCGCGTGCTCGATTCTTACTGTGGTAAGATAGGAGAATATTGTTTGTCCAATCATTTGTTTGAATTCTCTATTCATATAATCAAAATTACAAGCAAATAAATCTTCAATCGTTGTGCTTGCAATATCCTCATAATAATATTGATTCAAATAATCTTGAATTTGTTGAATCTTCAAATAGCTTTTTGGGATACTCCCACCCTGGCTCTTATTATGATTCGTAATATACCATCTGGAAATTACGATAAATACTTTTAGAATGTCCATAGAAACCATTGTTTTATGATTCTCCATTACACTGAAATCTTCCCGAATAGCCTTTTGAATAAGTTCTGTTAGATAAACCTGATCGGCTATATTTTGAATATGCCAATGTTTTGGTAGGAACAAGATCTGTTCATCATATCCACCATAGGAAACCTCGTATAACTCTTGATTTCTGCATCTTCGCTGAAATTGTTTTGTTAACTCAAGATCCGTTTCATCCAACTCCACCAACTTCATATCCTTACATTGAAAGTGAACATAATAATAATTACATTTTGTAGCATCGACACCTTCATGCGTACGATTTCCATCCAAAATGCACACATCTCCTGGCAGAAGAATCAATTCTTTACCATCTTCCTTAAGATGCATCTCACCAGATTTTATATAGTACAAGATTTGTTCTCCTGCTCTTCTTTTTCTATGTACATAGGGAGGGCTAATCGTGGCTTCATCTAAGAAGTGTATTCTTGGCAATACTTCCGCATTCATCTTATAAAATTCCATATTCTCACCTATTCATATATATTCAAATGAAAATGCTGGATAAAATTCAGTAATCCTACCATCTCATCCAGCATACTATAATTTTACGCAAACTTCGCACTTGCAGTTTTGAACGTGTATGCGATTGCCATGTGCGAAGTTTGCGTTATTAATGTTTCTCTCCAATCAATATATTATCGACTAATTTCATGATAATCAAAAGATCATTTCATTGAATGATAAACCGATATCGTATGATTTATATAAAATGGAGACAAGCTAAAATATTTCCAGGTTTTCTTTTGGAAAGAAAATACTCACTTTGGTTCCTTCCCTTACTTTTGACTCCACCGATATACTACAGGATAAACGATCTGCTACCTTTTTGCACAGATACAACCCAATTCCTGTTGCTTTTTGATTCATTCGTCCATTCAATCCGGTATATCCCTTTTCAAAGATTCTTGGAATATCTTCTTCTTTAATTCCTATTCCTGTATCCTCGATAACCAAAACTGTCCGATTGATATAATCTTTCTCACTATAGATGTGAATGGTTCCCTCTTTGGTATATTTCAAAGCATTGGACAAGATCTGTTCAATTAGAAATGCAAGCCACCTTTCGTCCGTCTGTACACTTACTTCCAGATTATCCATAACAAGGGTATTCTTTTCATGGATGAAGATCGTCGCATATTTCTTCACAACTTTCTTCACGATCTTCTCTAAATCATAAGGGCTTAAGATAAAATCATTGCTCATATTATCAATACGAAGATATTCTAAAACAATAGAAGCATACTGCTCTATCTTAAACACTTCTTGTTTCATTGCACTCTTCAAACTATATTCAAGATCCGAATTATCAAGTAGTAAGGAAAGCGCTGCGATTGGGGTTTTAATCTGGTGTACCCACATTGTAAAGTACTCAATCTGCCCTTTGTAGCGCATCTCCATTTGGTCGGAACATTCCTTCGCCTTTTCATACAAAGCAGATATGATCTGCTCGTATTCCTGCTCAAGACACGTGCTAGGCACATACGTCTCCGTCTCATAGACGGATACATTTTCCAAACGTTGTTGCAGTTTTATGTATTTATTCTTTTGCAAACGAAAATCGATCACAACGATAACAATTGAAAGAAATAGCTCAATTTCAACACAATACCATGCTGCTTCTACCCGATATCCATACAGATATTGTAGAAAAGGAAATAGAAAGCCACTAAGAAATAGAAGTAAGAAAAATGTAACTCTAAGCTTCATATAATCAATAAAACGAAATGATTTCATAACAACACCTTCTTCTCTACTTACAGGATCAATCACTGATTAAGTAGCCGATTCCTTTTTTTGTTGTAATAAATTGTTCCAATCCAATATCCTCTAACTTCTTTCGAATTCTTGTCATATTCACCGTTAACGTATTATCGTCAATAAAACAATCACTATCCCATAGCTTTTTCATGATTTCTTCTCTGGATACAACCGTATTCTTTTTTTCCATTAATAACTGCAGGATTCGAAACTCATTTTTTGTAAGATCAAGTTTCGTCTCCTGATACGTTAAGGTTGCTTCTCCTATATTCAAAATTGCCCCACGGTGTTCAATGGTTGTAACCTGGGTCATATAAGAATAACTTCTTCGTAGCAAAGCTTGAATCTTTGCTACGACAACAGAAAGGTCAAACGGTTTTGTAATAAAATCATCTCCCCCCATATTCATTGCCATTACGATATTCATATTATCGGTATTAGAGGAAATGAATACGATTGGTACGTTGGATTCTTTACGTATCTCCGAACACCAATAAAAACCATTAAAATATGGTAATGTTATATCCATTAGAACAAGGTGAGGTGAATATGAACGAAATTTTTGAATAACCAGATCGAATTCTTCCACATATGTAGATTCATATCCCCATTTGTTCAGATTTTCCGATAGAATCTTTGCTATCGTCTGGTCATCTTCTACAATTAAAATTTTAAACATGTATGTCTACCTCCAAAGTTCATCTGGGTACATACCATTTGCTTTCATCTGTGCCACTGCTTGCACAACACTTTCCTTATCTTCTTTGTATGTTACACCATACCATTTATCTTCTGAATTCAATACCTTAACCGTTGCACGTTCTTCTTTCAACAGTTGATCCACAACACTTGGTAGAAAATATTCGGCTTTTAATGGGTTGTTTGGTACTTCTTCCTTTAAGAAGAAAGCAAAACGTTTTCTTAACTCTTCTAACATACCTTGCGTAAATCCCCACATATTCATAGAAACAATAGTATCTTCTGCAAGGGAATGATACGTCTTTCCTTCATCTTCTGTGTAAGCAATGCCCTGTACCATCGTCTCAATACGTGTCCGTTCAACAATTCCTTGTAACATCTGTTCAGTATTAAGTACACAGATTCCTCTTGATACATAACCATTCTCCGTTACGGTATTCTTCAGACGATATCCTACCATGGTATACCGATATTTCGTGTCATCCTTTGCCTCACAAAGATACTGGTAAATCATCTTAAAGGCACTTACACCGTAATAATCATCGGCATTAATAACAGCAAAAGGCCCTTTGATTGCTTGTAAGCAACTAAGAACGGCATGACCTGTTCCCCAAGGCTTTACACGTCCCTCCGGAATTTGAAATCCTTCTGGAATTGCAGCCAGATTTTGAAATACATACTCTACTTCCATATGTTTTGCAATGGGATTTCCCACTAGTTCACGAAAATCCTTTTCTAATTCTTTCTTTATAACAAAGATGACCTTTTCAAAACCTGCTCTTTTTGCATCATATATAGAAAAATCAATTATTTTATGTCCTTGTGGATCAATGGGATCCATTTGCTTTAATCCGCCATATCTACTGCCCATTCCTGCAGCCATAATCACTAATACTGGTTTTGTCATCCCAATACCTCCTCTTACTTATTTACTCTATAATACTACCCTTAATTCCATCTTTTGTCTAGCTTTTTGCTTTTTGGAACAGAACAAAAAAACAACCAAAATTCGTATGAATCTTGGTTGTTTGCTGTTTCAATCGTATTTATTTCCAGTAATTAAACTTTGCATACAAAAAACGATACGTGCAACATTTTCGTTATTACTATTTTGTTTCTTCTGGTTTTTCAATTTCTATGATTGCAGATTTTTGCATTGGAATTCTACAATTCTTATTGTTACCAAATTCAAGAATAACAACATCTTCCATAACATCAATTACAACACCATAAAAGCCGCTTGAAGTAAGAACACTATCTCCATTGGCAACCGTTGTTAACATTGCAGCATGGGATTTTTGTTGTTTCTTCTGTGGACGGATTGCGATAAAGTAAAAAGCTACACCAATGATTAATAAATAACCAAGGGTAAATACAATACTCATTCCACCTCCTGCTGTATTTGATGCTGTGTTTAAAATAACTCCATTCATTTCTATTCCTCCTATACATCTAAAAAATTAATGATCTTTGTCACTAAATTTTAGTCTTCACCATTGGCAGCAAAACCATCTAGTTTCGCTTTCTTGTATGCTTTATAAGCACCTTGGTCTATAGCATCACGGATTTCTTCCATCATCGTATTATAGAAATACAGATTGTGTATAACAATTAATCGAAGACCTAACATCTCTTTTGCTTTTAGCAAATGACGGATATACGCTCGGCTATATCTACGACAAGCGGGACATTGGCATCCTTCTTCGATTGGACGTGAATCCAGTTCAAACCTTGCATTTAGTAGATTAATCTTTCCTTTGTTGGTATATGCATGTCCATGTCGACCATTTCTTGTTGGATAAACACAATCAAAGAAATCAACCCCACGGTCTACTGCTTCTAATATATTGGCTGGTGTTCCAACTCCCATAAGATAAGTTGGTTTCTCAAGCGGAAGGTATGGAACCGTTTCTTCAATGATTCGATACATCTCTTCGTGAGATTCTCCAACTGCCAAACCACCTAATGCATACCCATCAAGATCCATCTCAGAGATTCGTTTGGCATGTTCAATTCGGATATCTTCAAATGTTCCACCTTGGTTAATACCAAATAACATCTGATTTTTATTAATTGTATCTTCTAACGAATTCAAACGTGCCATTTCTTTCTTACAACGCTCTAACCATCTTGTAGTCCGATCCACAGAGTTTTGCATATATTCTCTTGTTGCTGGATGGGGAGGGCATTCATCAAATGCCATCGCAATGGTTGACGCAAGATTGGATTGAATCTGCATACTTTCTTCTGGACCCATGAAAATCTTACGACCATCAATATGAGAATTAAAATAAACGCCTTCTTCTTTGATCTTACGTAGTCCTGCTAAGGAAAATACTTGGAAACCGCCTGAATCAGTAAGGATTGGCTTATCCCAAACCATAAACTTATGCAATCCACCAAGTTGTTTGACCACTTTATCTCCTGGACGTACATGGAGATGATACGTATTGGATAATTCCACTTGTGTTTTCAGACCTTCCAAATCTTCTGTAGAAACTGCACCTTTAATTGCGGCACATGTTCCAACATTCATAAACACTGGTGTTTGGATTACACCATGAACCGTATGGAATTCTCCACGTTTTGCCATGCCATCCTGTTTTAATAACTTGTACATCTAACCTCCCAGTCAAATCTGTTTGCTCGTGCTTAACTTCACCTATGCATACATCTGACATTTTCACATGGTAATCTTTGTAACTCACTTTAACATATTCTGCTACAGTCAATATTAAAAGTATAACTAGATTATAACCTTTTTTCAACTTATTTTTTCATATTTAATAAATATATTAGAATTGTTAGATCTTATCACATTCCATTGTTTCACTATTTGTTATACCGATTGTTTCCCAACAGCCATTGTTTTGCTTTTTCGAAATCATCAATTAAGCCAACTTGAAAAGGTAATTCTTCTTTTCTTTTACGTATATACCGTTTCCACTTCCAATCCAAACCAACTAAAACTACTTTTTTAATTGGTCTATTGAGCTGACACAATGGAGTTAGAATCTGCTCAAGTAAATTTGGATCTACCTTTGTCTCATCTAAATTAATGGCAATAAATGAGCTGCTGGAGGGTTTTCGAATCTGTTCTAAGTCCATATAGTATTTCCTCATTACCGTATTTCTCTCTGCAATTCCATCAAGGTGCTCTGCCCATATCTCTCCACCATTATAATATAAGGAAAAAGATTTTTTAAACACACCGAAGTTATTCACCGATTTTCCTGGTTTCTTACTCATAATTCTTAATCCCTTACTAGCCATGTCTTTCCTCCCTCCATATCCGGATTTTTGCATTATCATAACGATCTCCGCCTTCACTTCTTGATATAAATACGCGTCCTCAACTATCAGTCTAATTATATCGTTTCGCTATATCGTTATGATACATTATAACATAAGCAAAACAATTAACAATAGTACTACAGTAAAAAAGTAACCAAAATTGGTTAATACCCCCCTTCAATAAATAAAGAAAAACAATTTTCAATGAATGAAATGTCAGAAACAAAATGATTCAGACCTTCCATTCATGAAAATTGTTTTCACCACGAAACTTATTTTACGTTCTTAACGGTTACCTTAATCTTCTTACTAATCTTCCCTACTGTTACTGTAATATAAGCCGTTCCTGCTTTCTTAGCTGTAACTTTTCCGTTCTTCGTAACAGTAAGTATTTTTGTATTCGAGCTTGTAAAGGTAACTTTCTTACAATCTACTCCATACCCTTTTACCGTAAATGTTTTTCTTTCTCCAACTTTCATTGTTTTCGCATAGGTCTTAAAAGTAAGAGACGCTTTCTTAACCGTAATTTTTGTAGTTACTGATTTAACATAATTACCAATTTGTACTTTTGTTGTAATTGTTGCAGTTCCTGCACGTTTTGCAGTAATCGTTCCATTTTTGCTAACTGTTGCAACTTTCTTGTTATTCGATTGATACGTTGTTTGAATTTCTAAAGCACCATTCTGTCTTGCTTCCTCTAGAATTGAATCCATTGTCACTTTTACGCCAACTTGATTGCCTACTGTTCCACCTGTGTATAACGTTTTGTTTCTTGGTGTTACAATACTCTTACTTGCTAAGGAATCAATCATTAAATCATTTGAGAAGACAATGATATACTCTGAAGCATGACGCATAACAAAACCAAGTTCTCCTGTTTTTGACACTTTGGATATGCCCGCTAATTCAAACTTCTTTTGCTCTGGATTATGATAATACAGATACGCATATTGCTCTTTCTTATCCTGTAACTGTGAAATTTGCAATACTGCTGGTATTACGAAACTTCCGTCATATTTGATAGAAATCTCCATTGTATCAGTCTCTTTGAAGGAATCTTTTTCCTCTTCTGTAATCTGTGTATTCGTTTGAATACTTAAATCCAAATCAACCACATTTTCTTTCTTATATTCTTTTGTAACAGAAGCTCCATCAATAATCCAAGAAAAATTCGCCGTATAATGGATTACTGCTTTTACCTCTTGCTTGACTAATTCAAGTAGAATATCCTTCGGAATCGTTGTTGCACCATTCATGTCAATTGTAACGATCTTACTCTCATTGGTTTTATCTTGACCAATACCTACAATTTCTTCACGAATTTCATTCCAACCAAAGGCAGAGCCATTACCGCTTTGTGGAATTGGATCTTTACTAGTTGGACCTTTGTTTGTATCTGTGGTTGGTTCTTTCGTTGGCTCTTGCGTTGGTTCTTGTGTTGGCTCTTGTGTTGGCTCTTGTGTTGGTTCTGGTGTTGGTTCTGGTGATTGTGTTGCAACTGTACCAAAGACACGTACTTCATGAATTCCACGGTACCAAGTAGCAACACTTCCATTATTGCTGTTAATCTGGTTAGTTACCGTTATACGAATATAACGATATTCACCCGTTAATTCATGTTCTGTAAAAGAAGTTGTCGTATTCGATGTTGCATCAATTAATTTCGTATACGTTTCATCATCCTTAGAACCTTCTACAATATATTGATAGTATACCTCTGATCCTTTCCAAGCTCTCCAGCAAATATCGAGATCGGTTAAATCGTATTGCTGCCCAAGGTCAACTTTCCACCAATATGGCATTGTACCTGTATCCGTATCAAAATAAGCATTCACATCGTTATCGATTCCATCGATTGCTTTTTCTGGTTCGTATCCAATCTCATAGCTACTTGCCGTTGCTGTTTTCCCTTTTGCGACATTAGTGCTACTAGTCTCTGTAGCAATGCCTGTCTTTGCATTAATCTGCCATTTGCTTTGATATTCCATGGAGATCGTACCATCTTGTAATGTCATAGGTAGCCAGATATATTTGGACTCCCCTAACTTATTCGGATTCCAGCGGTCACCAATATAGATATAGGAAGTTGCTTCTGTTCCCTTAATCGTTAGAATATTAGCAGGTTGTGTATAATACGTTGAGGTATTACCAAAAGTTGTAGCCTCTGACCAACCACTACCATCGGTGATATTCTGCGTATAATAATACTGTCCTTGATTTGGATACCAGCCAGATTGTCCCGAAGTGAGCATATAGTAATAACCATCTTTCTTCACCACTGCCGGTGCTTCTCTATACTGTCCTTCTTGAATGGTATATAATTTTTTATCGATTCCTGTATATGTATCATTTAACAGATAAACATCCAGATTTGCATTGCTATGTGCAGATGAGATCAGATATGCCTGTTTATCTTCATCTACAAAAATAGTGAAGTCACGTGATTGATCTCCTGGATCAAAATGTCCAAGATATGTATAATCTCCTGTAATGGTATCACAAGTTGCTACCACAACATGACCCTTATTATAATTACCAGCTTCTTCCCAATGTCCCCACATAACATAGGTATCTGTTTTTTCATTGTATACTACTTTTGGTCTTTCAATCTTGCAATCTGCCAGTTCTTCGTGTGTACTTGTGGTTACAATATCATTCTCATATGTCCAGTTCAAAAGATCGGTTGATGAATATGCACTTATGCCTTTTAGTACTGCACTATTGTGGGACTTATTCTCTCCGAACCAATAGTATTTTCCATCTTCAAATAGGAATCCGCCACCATGTGCTTGAATTAAGTTATCATCTTCGTCAACCCATAGATCTCCATTGGATATGGTTACGGTATTCACCGTATTTGTCTTAACTAGTTCGATTGCAAGCCAGCTAAGAACTGGATCCTGAGAAGTTCCATTCTTTGCAATTCGTACCGTTATTACGGAAGCTTCCGGAATAGTAAAACTTCCTGTAGCGACCTTCTTCTTCTCACTTGTTGGAACATTTCCACTAACTTGGTTCCAGCCAACATTGGAAGCAATTGTCTGCTTTACAATGGTATGGGAAGCATCTGTATACTCCACTGTAACGTCCATATGTCTTGGCTGATTCCACCATTCATTCAGTCCAGTTGATAATTGATAGGTTCCTTCATCAAGTTTGAACTGGTAGGTAATATCTTTACCAGCTTTCGCATAATACCCAGACTCAAAGCGATCTTCTGAATCCGCAGCATGTTGAGCAAAATCCGTACCCAATACACCTGAATAACCCCACGTACCATCAAATGCCTGGTCAGACACCTTATTGATTAGATAGTTTGAAGTATTCTTGATTGCTTCATAACTCTTGGAATTTATTGTAGCCGCATCTACGTAATAGACTAGTTTTGGAGAATACACTAAGATTGTTTTACTAATTGGTAATCCCGTACTTTGTAATGTACCAGTAACAATAACTTGATTTCCTATCTGGTTAAATGCATTGTCCTCGACTGCATCCCATACAATCGTGTCGTCGGTATATTCTCCATATTGCAATACTTTGGCTGTTGTTGGTAATTCTGAAGCCGAATACCCTTGACGAACTTTAGAAGGCACATCGGTAGCAATTTCCGTACCTAGCTCATCCCCAAGTGTTTTTGGGGTTAATGCTTTATCATAAATCTTAATATTATCATAGTATCCAATAAAATATGGATCATTAAAGAAAGACTTTCCCAAATACGTTATAACGTCAGGACCGAAATCAGATATAGAAGTTGGAACACTTGTATTCTGATTTACAAGAACTCCATTCACATATAATTTCATTGTATTTTCTGTCAGTACGATGATGACATGATTCCAGTCTTGTTCAAGAATCGCATTCGTACTCATTGAAGTTTCATTTGAATAACTGCCTGTGGTAATAGCAAGTCGTCCTGAAGTTCCTCCCTGTTTGTACAAAAGATATTTATTCGTATCTTTTCCAATTCCCAACGTAAAGAAATTCCCTGTCGATTTCGACTTAACATCCATTATAATCGTTAAGTCATTCTTTCCATCAAGTAGCCCTGTTGGTAATTGTGCAAATGACTCTTCTCCATCAAGATATAGTACCTGGCCTTTTTCCACATCTTCCACATAGGTTGCATTGCCATATCTTGTACCATCATTTCCATTACCAGAATCGTCTTGAATACTTGTTCCTGATAGGGTTTCATTGAAGGAATAGGACAAAATAGGTTGTATGGTCATCTCACCTAGTTCAATTCTCCGTTCATCTACATGTGCTTTTGCTTGTTGAAATGCAAAATCAATTTCTGTAATTGTAAGTGCTGCATTAATCCAAGCTTTTCCTTCACTGATACAAGTTGTATAATTGGCATTATCGGCTATATCTGCAACATACGTATTAAAATCCGCTAATTTTTCCAAACGATACTTCTCAATCTTATCTCCAATTGAGTCAATTGCCAACCAACTGAGGATTGGATCTGATGATCCCGTCTTAGCAATACTGATTGTTACCTCTGCTGCTGTCGAAATGTTGAAATCATAGGTATATGCTGCCTTACCCGAATTACTAAGTGTACCAATGACCGTTGAAACTTCTTCCCCTTTCTCATTGGTATATTTCATTGTTATAGACATGGAACGGTTAACACCCCACCATTCATTAAAACCAGCGGATAAGGAATAACTTCCTGCCTCCAACGGAACCTTGTAATCAATTGTTTTATCCGAATATGCCCACCAACCATTATAGTAGGTATCCGCGCTTGTATTATTTTTATAATCTATATCTGTACCAATCGTACCAGTATATCCCCAACTTCCTTCTACAAATGCTTGATCAAATGCATTTTTATTCTTAAGGTCTTCCACCTTTTCCAAAACTTTATTGTACATATCAGAACTTACTGTAGCACCACAATCAATGTAGTATTGTAGGGTTGAAGGTATATATATAACGTTTGCAGAGATTGTTGTATCATATTCCTTTAGTGTTCCAATCACCGTATTGCTGTCACCTGCAATCAATCCCGATGTATTCCAGGTAACCTCCACTGCTACTTCAGACCAAGTACCTTCTCTATATACCCGAAGATTCACCGTTTCAGGTAATTCACTTACATCATAATATTCAGGCTGAAGTGTTGTCTTTAGTTGAATGGTATTCAGATCATCCAATGTCTCTAAAGACCAGTTCGAATAACTTTCCAAAGAGAGTTTTCCTGTTGGATCCAACTTAACTGGAAGCCACACATATCTGGAATCTTCCAAAGTTGAAGAATTCCAACGGTCTCCCATATAGATGAATTTACCAGATTCTCGGTCAACTTCGATCACATTGGTACTTTGTGTTTTAAAGGATTGTCCTGTAGAATCATTCACACAAGGGTCTCCCATATTCGTCCAAGTACCAAGGATTTCATCTGCAACCCACCATTGTGATGCATTTGGATCCCAACCAGTTGCTCCCGAATTGATCATGTAATACTTTCCGTTGTATTTAAATACTGCCGGTGCCTCTCTTTGTGCACCTGGATATAGTCGAACAAAATCTTCTCCGTAAACTGCAGTATCCACATCGTTGGACAGATATGTATAGTCTTCATTCAATTTTGATATGAACATCGTCCGATTTTCTTCACTGGAATAGATAATGTATCCGGTTTCATCATCATCCACAAATAGATTCATATCCCGTGCAAACCCTGCACTATCTTCATACCATTCTCCTAGTTTTTGATCTTCTGGACATACATTTAATCGATAACGATCAATAAAGGTAAACGGTCCATTCGGCGTATCACTTACTGCTACACCAACTGCTGCAGCTGCATAATTTGAATCCGGTGCTTCCAAAGTTGGACCATCATCATGAAACCACATCACGTATTTGTTTGTTTTTTTATTATAGATTACTTTTGGTCGTTCAATAACTGACGTAGAGTTATTAATACACAGATAAACATTATCCTTTTGTGTATCCGTTAAACTTCCATAAAGCGCAGTAAAATAAGGATCGCTATCTAACTGGTCTCTTGAATTTATATCTCGCATAACATACCCTTCAAATGTCCAGTTATATAAGTCTGTTGAGGAATATGCACTGATACCATTACTCCGATATCCTTTCGTTTTGTCCTCACCATACCACCACCACTTTGTTTCTCCGTTGTATGTCAGTTTCTGTACCTGACCACCATGTGCTTGAATGGGAACCCCATTGGTATCTTTCCAGACAGCTCCATCTACGCCCGAGAAGGATGTATAGGTCTCAACCGTACGCAAACTATCATACCCCTCCTCTAATTGATCATAGTAATCTTGTAGTTTCGTTGCCTCTGTTGTCCCCTCCAGATACGTATTGATTTCATTAATCAACGCATTCAATTGTTGTAATGAACTAATTGTAGAAGCTCCATCTAGATATAGGGAAGAATCCAACGCATTTTCAGCAAATTGAACGCCTTCTGCCTGTCGATTATTAATCTCTTCCTTGATTATATTAATCTTTTGTCTTAAAACCTCTGTAGTCATATCTGGAACAACTTTCACGATAATATAATTAAGTATTGGATCTTTATAGGAATCTGTCCGATCTGGATTATGTACAAATACATTAAGTTGTCCATCGGATACCGTTATCTCATTAACGCTTTCTACTAACTTATTCTGCGTTAAGTCTAAGGCATCCGAAACGGTTGTATCTTCCAAAACAACATCAATAGGTCGCCAAGACCAAGGATTATAAAATCCAACCGTTACTTCGTATGTTGCAGCTGGTACTTCAAAATCATAGTAAAATCCGCTTGTCCCCGATACATATGTGATGTCACCTGTGTGCCATCTTGTATCTGTTTTATTCACACTTGTTGCATCTCCACTGGATACTTTTACAGAATTTACATCGTCTGCCCGATATCCCCAGGAGTAACCCGTGTTTGCATCTTCTCCATACATTTGGTCTGTTACGGATTGATACAATCCCATTTTATCCCCATCTGCTACCGAATCCACAATTGTTGCACCACAATTTACGTAGTAGACGATATAATCATTGGCACTTAAATCAGCTTCACTTGGCGTCGTAGCTGCATTTACTTTCGTAGGGTTGTTTCCTATGAATAGTGACTGCGCTATCATACAAATACAAACTAGTACTGCAATAAGATTTTTGATTCGTTTTCGTTTCATTTCCATACTCCTTTTCCTTTTAATCCTTTCCTATCAGCACCCAATTTTATTCTGTCTGTTCTTGTATGTCTTTTTTAGTCAGGTTCTTTGCATGATTATACATTGTGTCATGTTGCCTTATTTTTTGCATGATCATGCATCGTGTCAGGTTGTCTTCTTCTTTTACATGATCATGCATTGTATTATGTTGCTTCTATATTTTCTTATGTTTTTTCCTTGTTTTCACTGTTTCTGCTTTTTCATCCTGTTCACATTGAAATACATGTATTGCTTCTACAAGTTCTCTCGAATTCTGATCAAGTTCCTCTGCTGTCTCCTGCAATTGTTCTACCGCTAGCTTTTGCATCTGTACAACCGTATTTACTTCATTCACAGATTGCTCATTCTCTGTTGAAACGATTTGAATTGCGACCATGGAATTCTCCGTTTGCTTCTTGATCTGTTCGATATCATTGATGTTATTAATAATATCATTCATTTTGTCCACCAATGTTCCAACCTGATCGCTAATATGATCAAATGCCTCCATCGTTTCATTAACTACATATTCCTGTGATTCAACAACCTGTTCAACTTCCTTAGCTGTATCTACGGTTCCATTAGTTCGCATATGAATCCCATCAATGAGAATGTTGGTTTGTTTCGCAGCTTCCATTGACTGTGCTGCAAGTTTATTAATTTCGCTTGCTACAACCGCGAAACCTTTTCCTGCCTCTCCCGCTCTCGCTGCCT
Organism: Anaerosporobacter faecicola; assembly: GCF_012070565.1. Lineage (GTDB taxonomy): Bacteria > Bacillota > Clostridia > Lachnospirales > Lachnospiraceae > Anaerosporobacter > Anaerosporobacter faecicola. Next base: position 107,466 of record NZ_JAAQRO010000002.1, on the reverse strand, counting down.
CGATGGACGCATTTAATGAAAGAAGTTCGGTTTGTTCTGCAATTCCATTGATAACTTGAATGACTTTATTAATGGAATTTGCCTCTTCTGATAATTCATATATGTTCTGAATAATCTGAGAAGAAATCTTACTTGTTTTAGATGTTCTTCTTTGAAGATCTTCCATCTTGGACATTCCACTATGTATCGCGTCCGTTGTCGTACAAACAATACTTTCTATTTCCTGTGCATTCTTATTGACAACTTCCACATGTTCCGAAAGGATTTGCATCTGTGATGTACAACTTTGCGTCTCCCCGGATTGCCTTCCTACTCCATCTTCAATCTTTTCCTGTGCATGAATAATATTGTTACTTGCTTCTACGAATACTTCTGTTGATTCCGTTACATTCTTAACAGAATTCATAACTACACCACTTAAGTATTCCACCTGTAACACTAATTCCTTCATATTTTGGAACATACGATTCATGCTACCAGATAATTCACCAAACTCATCTTTTCGCTTCGTGGTAATCTTCGTTGTCAAATCTCCATCGGAAGCTTTCTTCATACCATGAATCAATTTGTGAATGATCCTAGCAAAATCCGTAGCGATACCAATACTAATGATAATTGAGACCAGTACTGCAATTGCAACAATTATATAGGTAGCCTGCTTAATATTCTGAGGTTGTGAAACAATATGCTCTTTGTCAATCATTGCACAAAGAGTTGCCCCAGTATCTCCAATCTTCTTATATATGAACAAATACTTCTTGCCTTTGCATTCTACATACGACGATGCTCCATCTTCCTCGCTATTTATTGCCTTCTCATAAAAATCCTGGTTATAAAACATTGGTTGATCAGAATCTTTCAGCTCCGGTTTATTCAATAGCTCTTTACCATCTTCTGAAATAACAGCAACATAACTATCTTTTCCATAATCAATTTCTTGAATGGTATCTAAGATTGTCGATTCCTTCATATCGATCATTACCAATCCATTATTATCCTCTGTTCTTCGAATGATTCTCATATAGTAGTTTTCCGAAAGATTGTCTAATATGGTATCAATCTCATCAGATGTACTCCAAAGGAAACCTGCTTTTGCTTCAATCAGTTTCTTTCCTGTTTCCGTATCAATAATCTGACTGAGCATTCCACTCTTACTGCCAACAATCGTACTAACAAGGGAATCCTCTCCAATCAAATGGATTGCTTCAATGAATTCATCTGCTTTAATTTTTGCCAATATGTTCTTCTTTATCGTTTTTGCATTTACTACCATTTCCGTTTCTTTTGCATCCTGATACTTCGAAAAATTACGCATGATCATATCATCATTAATGTATTGAAAGGATGTACTCTCCGCTTGTGAAAAACCTTGTGTCAAATATTTTTCAGCCATATTAATATTACTCACTGCGGAATTCTCATAAAGTGATATGATTGCCTTAGAAGCTATATAATACGATATTCCTCCAAGAGCAATTATGAAACATATTGGGATAATAAAGCCAAGCATTAACTTGGCTCGAATTCCAAATATTTTTATTCTTTTTTCTTTTGTATACCTCTCCTTTGTTTGTTTTTCCTTTGTTTGTTTTTCCTTCATTCGATTCATCTTCATAATCATACCTTCTCTTTCATTTACAACATGACTTGCATTTGAAGTAGGTAAATATAATAAAAAAGGAACCGCTACACAACAGGAGGTAATTCTGGTCCTAAGTCAGGCGTATTAACTAACTTGATCTGTTCTCCTGCCTTTCCTTCTGACTCAAAAATGATTAGTTCGTTCTTTCCTTGCTTTAGTAAAGGCCCTGGAATATAAAGATTTTTCTGTGGACCAACTTCATAAAACCTGCCAATGTTAAATCCATTTACTGTAACAAAACCTTTTCCCCAACCTTCTAATTCAAGAAATGTATCTCCCACTACATCAACATCCACTTCAAATTGGTAAAATGCAGGTCGATTCTCTGTGTATCCAGCGTTATACTGCAATTGGTCAAGATTATCCATTGGTAAATTATAGATTTCCCAATTATAATGCTGATGACCATTGATTAAAACCGCACCATTAATCCCCTTTCTTTGTCTTTCCATTCGTACACCAAAGTTCACTCGTCCCATATTCTCCATAAGAATATCTAACGAATCCTGTGGTTGAACCTCTAGATTACATGTATATCCTTTCTGTAACTCCAGATCATACATTGTGGCAATCTCATTCTGGTTCAAATATATTTTTGCTCGGTCATTTGCTTCTAGCAAATGTAATTGTTTCAATTTTGTTTGAGCTGATAGCACCGTTCGATAGAGAATATAACCATAGGATTGATCTAGCTTTTCCATGGAAACAGGATATAAAGATTCCGACTTTCTTCCTATATACGGCAAAGATTCAAATAATCCAACTTTGTTTCTTGGTTTGTATGTACCATAAGCTTTTCGTTCAATCTTTGTTGAAAAAGGAACCTCTGGCAACTCTATATATTTGCTTAGAACATGTTGAAATGCTTTGTATTTTTCTGTAATCTGTCCATCTTCCGTTAACAATGCATCGTAATCATAAGATGTTACATCGGGTGTTAAGTAATCGTAATAGTTTGCGCCATTCATAAAGCCAAAATTTGTTCCACCAACAAACATATAGATATTCACATTTCCGTATTTGATCATATCTTCAAAATCAGAAGCATTTTTTTCTACAGATGCGGTATGATGTCCTTCACTACCCCAATCATCAAACCAGCCAACCCAGAATTCCATACACATTAATGGTCCTGTAACTTTTTTCTTCATAAACTCAAATCTTCCTATTGTATCAGAACCAAAATTACCCGTTTGGTAAACGCCTTCCACTTTACCACAAGCAAAAGCCTCATCCATCGGTCCATCTGATGTTACAAGTGGAACATTCACCCCAAAAGCAATCAATAGATCACGTAATGTTTCCAAATACTTTTTGTCGTCGCCATAGTAGCCATATTCATTTTCAACTTGCATCATGATTACATTGCCACCATTTGTGACTTGATATTTTGCAAGTTTTGGTATAAGCACCTGATAATAATCTTTTACATGATTAATATATGGCTGATCGCTGCATCGAAGTCTCATACCATCTTCTTTTAGTAGCCATGCAGGTAAGCCACCAAATTCCCATTCTCCACAAATGTAGGGAGATGGACGTAAGATGATATACAATCCTAACTCCGTCGCAATTTGTATAAATCTCTCCACATCTAATATACCTTCAAAACAGAATTCTCCTTTTACTGGCTCATGCAAATTCCATGGTATATAGGTTTCCACTGTATTGCAGCCAAGTGCCTTCAATTTCTCAAGACGGTCTCTCCAGTATTCAGGAACAATTCGGAAATAATGTATTCCCCCAGATATGATCTGTATTTTTTTATTGTCTAAATAAAAATTATCTTTGATCTCAAATACACTCACTTGTCTTCCTCCTATTGTATTATCTATTTTGTAAATGCAGAAAACGCCTTCAAACTCCTGTTTTCCATCTCATTACTTTCCTCGTTGTTGAACTATTGAACATACTACCCACACTGTCATTGCCATTATAAATCTCAATATTTTCAATCATGCTACAAGTGATTGTAATCATATATACCTTTACCTGTAATACTGATCTTTCTAATACGGTAATCTATATTCTATCTTTTCCATTTGTATCTATTGGAGCAATCCACAGTAATATTGCGCCGAGCACAGTCAGCTTCAGCTGACATTTACCTTATGTGCGAGTGCGCATCCCCCGGAGGGTTTATATACCAGGAACGTCGGAGGACTTTCCTAGTATATAAAAAAACTGAGTGTAACAGATTGAAACTGAATAATTACGATCTGTCACACTCAGTTCACTAAAATCAGGTGTCTATAGTCTATGGGAACGTTTCATTACCTAAGAGACTTTTTCATTAATTTTTAAGTGAATCTAATTGTTTTTGTAATTCTGCCATTACATCTTCTATACCAGCTGACTTCAAGGCACTTCTGAACTCTTTAACAGTACCTTCTGGATTATCTGATTTACCAAATGCAATGATTGGCATATAGGTATTGAATACATCGGATAAGTTTGACATTTGTGACTTGATATCATCTGTATTGAATACGATTTGTCCATATGGATAGTCGATAGCGAATTGTGAATATTCTTGGAATTTTTGATCTTTTCCTTCGTTATACCAAGTTGAGTTAGGTAATTCTAAAGCATCGTTACGACCCCACCAGTAATTGGTTTGGATTGCATCAGCTGTATCGTCATATCCGTCTGGTCTTTCTAATTGACCTTCTGCATTAACTGTATATTGTTTGCCTTCAATACCATAGTTGAATAAACGATAACATTCTTCGTCATTTCTTAATAAATCATAAACCATAAGTGCTCTTTCAGGATTTGCAGATCCAGAAGAGATTGCAGTTGCACCATGAGTGATTGATAATGCTGTAAGGTTCTTTGTTTCTTCACCAAAGTAGAAGAATCCTACATCAGATCCTGGTTGTTTCTCATCCATTTTTGGACGAACTGTTGTATACCAAGTTTGTGTATGATGTTGATCTGCTCCTGTCTGTCCAGCATAAAGTTCTTCACGAGTATCACCATTATAATTTAAAACATCGCTTCTCCAGTATCCTGCTTCAGCCCATTGTTTCATTGTATTAGCGAAATCAACTAATTCATTGCCTTCATAGAATGCAGAAGTTAATGTGTAAAGATCATCTTTGCTTGCACCATAGAATAGAGGTACTTCAAGACCTTCAATGAAGATATCATCTGTCTTAGATGAAATCCAACCACCTGATAATGAGTTCATGATTGTTGTACCACTACCAGAAGCATCCCAAGGAATAACATCTGTTTTATTATCTTTGATATATTGGAAGTAAGTTCCTAAATCTTCCCAGCTATGTACACCATTTGTTAATCCAGCTTCTTTTGCCCAATCACCACGATACATAAATCCATGATTTGTCCATTGTGCATAGTTATCTTCTGGGATTAAATAGATTTCTCCATTCAATTTACACATTTCCCAATGATCTGCTGAAACAGAAGCATATGTTTGTGGTGCATAAGTCTTTAACATATCTTCGCTAAGTTCAAGGAATGCACCTTTTTTCGCATTTGGCCAAGCATCCAACCAGTCAGTAGCTGTACCAACTAAGTCAACAGAACCATCATTTTGAGCTAATGTTAAGTTATAATTTGTTAAATAATCTGTCCAGCCAATCCAGTAAATGTTAAGTTCTGCATTAACTTTTTCAGTAAGAATTGCATTTAACTTTTCCATCATTTCTTCTGTCTTACCATTGGTTGGTTTATCTCCTGTGATCATGTAATTGATTACGACATGTTTTGACGTATCAATACTTGGAGTCTCTGCAGTATCGTCGCTGCTTGTATCACCGCTTGCATCGGTACTTGTTGTTTCTTCTGAAGTTTTTGTGTCTGCATTTGTCGTATTGTTGTTTTTTTCTTTTTTACCACAAGCTGTCATACTTGCTACCATACATGCTACCATAAGTACTGCCAAAAATTTTTTTCTCATAAACTTCCTCCTTTTAATTGGTTTATCTCATTTGAATTGCTTGTAATCATGGGATCACCTCATTCAAACAGGATACGTACTAGTTACCCCATACAATTAACCTTTAACTGCTCCTACTGTAATACCTCCAATAAAATATTTCTGTACAAATGGGTACAATAAAATAATTGGACCGGTAGCTACGATTGCAGTCGCCATCTTTAGTGTTTCCTGTGGCAAGTTATCAAATGATACATAACTACCTGCTACAGAATTCTTTAATGCTTGAATCTTGTTAACCACTTCGTATAAATTATACTGTAATGGTTTATAGTCAACCTGTGCACTTAGGAATAGAGAGGAGTAATACCATTCATTCCAATATCCTAATGCAAGGAATAACCCAATTGTTGCCAATGCAGGTTTCACCATCGGAAGAATCAAAGCGGTAAAGATCTTCATATCACCTGCACCATCGATCTTACCTGACTCTGTAATTTCATGTGGAATGGATTTGATGAAGTTCTTCATCAATATGATCAGCCATGGAGTCATTAATAATGGTAAGAATACGGCAAGATAGCTGTCTTTTAAATGATAGAATTTTGTCATAATCAGATAAAAAGGTGCCAATCCTGCTGAGAATAAGGACGTAAAATATATGTAAAATGAAATTGCATTTCGGAAAGGGAAATCCTTTCTTTGTAGTGCATAGCCAGTCATAGCGATTACGAATAGTCCAACTCCTGTTCCGACAACTGCCATTGAAACAGTTACTGCATAAGAACCTAACATGTTCATTGGATTTTCAAAAATCAGGTTGTAAGCGTATGTTGTAAATCCTTTTGGAATAATCGTAAAACCAGTTTTTCTTATTAATCCTTCTGTACTAAATGATGTTGCAATGATCAAAAGGAATGGTAACAAGCAGGCAAGTGCAAATATTGATATAAATACGTAGGAAAAACCGCGGATTATCTTGTCTGACTTATCTAGCTTAATCTTATTCTTTACAGCTTTTTGAGTATTTGCCATCGTTTTCCCCCCTTAGAATAATGAATAGTCCGGATCGATCTTACTTACAATCTTGTTACATACTACAACCAAGATAAATCCAAATACTGACTGGTACAAACCAACTGCACTGGCTGTCTGGAAGTTAAAGTCATTGACTGTGGCTCGATAAACGAATGTTTCAATAATATCTGTCGTCTTGAATAACATGGAGTTTGATCCAATGATATTGTAGAACAATCCAAAGTTACCTCGAATGATACCTCCCATAGCAAACAATAATAAGATTACAAATGTTGGCTTCAAAGATGGTAATATGATATGACGAATCTTTTGGAATCCATTCGCTCCATCCACTCTTGCTGCTTCAATAATTTCCTGATCAATTCCGCAAATTGCTGCAAAATAAACTACTGTATTATATCCCGTTGACTTCCACAAATTAATCAAAACGATCAATCCCGGCCATATATTCGGGTTATCGTAGAAGCTGATCTTCTTGCCACCTAAACTAGTAATAATGCTATTGACGAAACCAAAATCAGAATTCAATAAATTGTAAATCAATAATCCAACCAAAACATCTGAAATAAAATATGGAAGGAACATGATTGTTTGTGCTGTCTTCTTAAAGATTTTCTTCTTTATCTCATTGAATAAAATTGCCATGAAGATTGCTAGCAAGTTTCCCAATAGAATAAATGCAATATTGTAAAGAATTGTATTCTTTGTTAACAACCAAATCTTTCCGGACTCGAATAAGAATTTGAAATTATCCCACCCTACAAATTCACTACCAAATATTCCTTTCCTGTAATTGTAGGAAGTAAATGCAACATAAGCACCCGGCATTGGTAAATAACTAAAAGCGAAGAAAAATACAATCGCTGGAAGACACATTAGAAGTAAAACCCGGTACTTAACTACTTTTTGCAAAAAACTCATTTTTCTTGGTCTAGCTGTGACAACATGACTTTTATTTTTGCTCATCTTTCATCCCCCATTCATAATATTTGAAACCGTTTTCACATAATACGATAAAAAAATGTTTTGTGCATTTTTTAATATGCATCATTTTGTGGTGTCAAATCTGTTCTTGTTTTCTACGGTATTTTTTCTCTATATATCCATTGTTTGCCTTTAATTAAGTAAAGTAATGGTGTACCATTTGAATATGCAAGTTACTTACCACTGTTACATGATCAAAACATTGTAATTTTTTATAATTTTTTAATTTGTTTTGTACTATTTGTACACTTTTGTATTAATGAAACCCTTTTCATACTGTCATTATAACACTCTGTAGAATAATGTCAACATGTTTTTATATATTTTATCTATTTTTTGTTCGTTATTTTATTTTTTATAGTAACATTCTACTATGTATTGTATAAAAAGTTGCTCACTTTATTCTTCTACAGGAATTCCTTACCACTAGTTTTGGATTAACAATTGTAATTTGAGGTACAGGTTCAGAATTAATTGCCTGTATTGCTACGTTCATAATCTCATCACCAAATTTTTGATAGTCATAACCAACTGAGGTAAGTTGAGGAATCATCACATCTGTCAGAAATGTATTATCGAAGCTGGCTAAAGAAAAATCCTCTGGTACATTCATGTTATTTTCAGCAATCGATTTCATAATTCCGCTTGCTGTAAAATCGTTAATTGCGATGATTGCAGTAGGTCTTTCTGATAATTGTAAGATCTTTTGCATACACAGATATCCGTCCGCATTATCATAAAATTCTGAATCTAGGACATATTCGCTTCGGTATGGTAAGCCATAACGCATCAGCATCTGCCTATATTTTGATCGTTTATCTACTGTACCTTTTACGTCCATTCTTCCTCCAAGGAAAGCAATCTTTGTATGGCCTAATTCAATCAAATATTCCATAATACATTCCATTGCACTGGCTTCATCAATATTAACTTGATAGCAATCTGCACCTTCTAGTCTTCCTGTTATCACAACTGGTGTAGTATTGGCGATACGATTTATATGATCCACATATTCCGGACAGGCAACCAATTCATCCACCCGACCACCAATCTGAATAATCGCATCCACTCTCTGGCTCACTAATTTCTCCAGATGCATATCTTCCAATTGATTATTTCCCAAAGAATTGCACAGTAATAGCATGTAACCCATTTCATAAGCTTTGCTTTCGCATTCCACGAATAGAGATGCATAGAAGGGATTTCGAACATCTGATATAATGATCCCAATGGTTTTGCTTTTTGTTTCACTAAGCCCTCTCGCTAAGGCATTGGGATGATAGTTGTATTTGTCAATTGCTTGTTCTACTCTCTTCTTTTTCTCTGCACTTACTCTGGCATTATGGGTTAACACTCTTGAAACGGTAGCAACAGAAACATTCGCTTCTTTCGCTACATCATAAATTGTAACTACTCTTTTCGAATCCATTCTTCCACCTCCTAATCACACGATGTACCTTGTATTTACACCTATAGAAGTTCCTTTGGGTGGTTAAACCTTGGTTAAGCTTGATTCTTTCGAAAGGGATTTGGCATCCGAATCAAGTTATACCACATACATGAAATCGACTTTACCTTTAAGTCATACTATAGTTTGTACAAAGCCAAGAATAGCAAGGCATGAATTCTACTAACGATACATATCGCTAATCGGGATAACCATCGTCGTACTATGTAGAATTAACCAAAAAAATAGACTATGAAATCGATTTCACAGTCTATTTTAAATCCATTAGCCATAATTTGTCAACCACTTTTGGCAATTTTCTCTAGTTAATTCTTACTTCTATTCTCTTTTTTATATTTTTTCACAGGAATTCTTAATTACTAACTCTGATTTTACCATTTGTAATCGTGGAACATCTTCTCCCTGAATTCTCTTAATTGCTGCCATTACTAATTTATTTGCAAAATCTTCATAATCATATCCAACTGTTGTCAACTTTGGCATACAAGCTTCTGTTCCAATGGTATTATCAAATCCACATACCGATATATCTTCTGGTATACGGTACCCTGTTTCCTGTAATGCTTGCATTATTCCAATGGAAGCGAAATCATTGATTCCAATAATAGCCGAAGGCAATTTTTTAACTTCTTTCAAGAATTTTTTCATGGCATGATATCCACCGTTAATGTCATAAGAACAATTGGCTATATATTCTTCTCGATAAGTTAGACCATATCTTGCGATCAATTGTTTGTATCTAGTTCGCTTATCATACGTTGATTTAGCCGTACTCTCTCCACCAATTAATGCAATTTCTTTGTGTCCAATGCTAACTAGATAATCAAACATGACCTCTAACGATTTACCTTCATCTAGATTTACCTGACAGCAGTCTGCTCCATCTAGTTTACCACTGATGATTACAGGTATATCATTGGCAATTCGGTTGATTGCATCCACGTATTCTGGATTTGAAACGACATCATCCACCGCACCACCTATCTGAATTATTGCATCCACCCGTTGTTCATATAACTTGAATAACTTGTCAGCTTCGTCGCTTTTTCCATCCAAATTAAAATTACTTAATAGAAGCATATACCCTTCTTTTGTCGCAGCTTTTTCACATTCTGTTGCTAATGCAGCAAAGAATGGATTTCGAATATCGCCAACTAATGCACCGATCATCTTTGTTTTTGTATTACTTAGTGATCGAGCTAACGCATTGGGGCGAAAATCATATTTTTCAATTATTTCTTTTACCTTTTGTGTTTTTTCTTCACTAACTCTAGTGCTATTCGTCATTACTCTTGATACAGTAGATGGCGATACACCCGCTTCTTTTGCAATCGTATAAATACTGATATTATCCTTACTCATGCATATTACCTACTTTCTGCTATTTAATGATTTCATACTATCTGATACAGGAAATCATTTTTTGTGTTTTCCTTGTCGTCATAATTGCATTTCATTCAATCTTTATCCTCTATGTACCGTATAATTTGATACGCTTAGGTTTTATTCCTATTTATTTAACATTTAACTCCATTCATTTACATATACATTGTTTTAAAAACAGGAATATACATTCCCCTTCGTTTCTAATTTGTAATCCCATTATTACTATACACTATAATGATAAGAATTCATACCATACAATTTAACAAAAAAATACCAACACTTTTTACATGTTGGTATTTTTCGCAATTTTTTCGCTTACTTACTCATCAATTAAAACTGTAATAATTGCATCTTTTCGAACATCATTATTCATATTATCATAGATGATATAAGTTACAATATAGCTAGTAATTAGATTATCCTCATTGTATTTAGTTACTATGCGTAATTCAATGTCATCCGTAACATCTTTACCGTTGTAGTATGCCGTAACACCCTCTAATAGATATTCTCGATCAACTATCACATCGCTCTCAACCTTACGATCCGTTACCCCTTCTAAAACAAGGTAGTCTTTCTTAATAAGATTGATCGTTTTTGTAGTTTTGTTGCCAACGGAATCTTCCACTGTATAGATTACGATATAACGATCTTCTTTTTCCTTAATCGTTACTTTTATGTCATCCACTGTTAATTTACTCGTATTGTCTGAGACCGTAATGCCTTCTAATACTGTTTTCTCATCTACTTTGGTATCCCATGGGATTTCTTTATTTTCTGCGCCCTTGATTACTGGTGCTTCATCATCTACGGTAAAGGTTGCCTTTTCTGTTGCTACTTTCTCCGTTTCTCCATTGGATGCTACTAACTTATACGTAACGCTATATGTCTTATCTTTATTATCTACGATCGTTACTTGAATATTGCTTGCATCAACTTTCTTATCTCCAATGGTTGCCGTTACACCTTTTAACACAAGTTCTTCTGTAATTTCTGTACCACCTTTCACCACTTGGTCTTTCACACCAGTGATCTTTGGCGTTCCAACTTCTTCTACTACTTCTTCACCCACAACTGTATACGTGATTGTCTTCTTAGCTGTCCTACCGATTTCATCTGTTACTTTATATGTAATCTTATATTTACCAGCTTTCTTCGTATTCACTTTTCCAGAAACAGTAATCCTAGAAGTGATACTAAATCCAGTTGTATTCTTCGCCGTGATTCCCTTTAATAAGTTTACCTTGTCTCCAACATTGATTGTCTTGTTTTTTGCTCCACTTATCGAAGGTTTCTTATTGTTAAATGGATTATTCTTATAATAGATATCCGTTGGATCCCAACCTGTATTCGGTTTTAACTTAATGGCAGTTGGTTTTCCAAGTGGACCTGGATCCTTGCTATTATAGATTGTAACCGTTGTTCCTACTGGACAATTATCATAGATCCATTTGGCATCCGCTACTGTCAATCGAATACAACCATGCGAACACATGGTACCAAGTTTATTATATTGAACAGCAGATAAAGTTGATGGATCTTGTTTGTAATACCAAACAGAATGGAACAGGATTCCCCCATTAATTCTTGTACAGTATTGTCCCCATACATTATCTAATAATACTTTCCAACGATAACGTGCTGGCGTTTTAAATGTACCTATTGGTGTGTCTGCACCTGTGGAACATATCATTGCCTTCACTGGAACCGTATACTTTCCTTTCTTGTTTTTTTCATAGATGGTAACACAATTCTGTTGTTTATTCACTTTAATTAAATATGGATATGAACTTGCTGCATCTGATGATGCATTATTATGTAAGCCCCAAAGTGTGAATAACACAATAGAAAGTGCCAGCAGATATTTGCTTCTCTTTTGTAATTGTTGTACTATCTCTTTCATCTCAACCTCCAAGTGTCATGCTGTTGTTACACTTATCCTTGATTGGAATCGCTACCAGCATTTACTATTACGTTTGGTATACTTTTCCTCGTATACTGTATAAGTGTTTTGTGGTATATTTGTGTCAATCATGTAACAATACTATTACAAGATATTAACTAAATATTTGAGCGGTCCGGCAAATGTCTAGTTCCTTTCTCACTTTTGCCAAGCAACTCATATAAATGGTACAGAGGCAAAATTCAGTGTATGACTTTTTGACTCTACCATCATTTATATGTTTTACTTGTCCAACTTAGACGTTATTTCTGTGAATATGCATTATTTTTTCTATGTGCTAATATACTTTGAAAAAAGAATGCTCGGAGTTAATTATGGATTTTTTTACAAACCTCATTTCAGAATATGGTTTATTAGCAATGTTTCTCATCATATTACTGGAATATGCTTGTTTTCCTGTATCTAGTGAAATCGTTCTTCCTTTCTCAGGTGCGATTGCCTGTGCAACCCATATTCACTTTTTCGTAATCTTAACGGCAAGTGTTATTGCTGGTCTTATTGGAACAACGATTTGCTATGTAATTGGTTTATATGGTGGTTCTGCAATCCTTCAAAAACTTGTAAAAAAATTTCCCAAATCACAGCACGGAATTGATTCTTCCTACCAGAACTTTGAAAAGTACGGAGCCTCTGCGGTGTGTTTTGCCCGGGTAATTCCTCTTTGTAGAACCTATATTGCATTTATAAGCGGAACAATGAAACAAAATTATTCCGTTTTTCTTTTATCATCTTTCATTGGTATTACAATTTGGAATACCCTACTAATTGGAACCGGATATTTCTTACAAGACAATTGGAAAGAAGCATACTCGTATTATGATCAATACAAACACATCTTAATCCCTGTTATCCTACTACTTCTTTTCCTTCTGTTGTACAAAAAAGTATTCCATCGAAAAGGAAAGCAAACAAACAAAGATTCCCTATAACGACACAAAGGGAGCTATTTTACCATTTTAATGGTCAATAGCTCCTTTTTTGGATCAATCTTAATGGTCTTCTAAACTCATAATGTAATAGTAGAATTGGTTACTTTCTTCCGAAAATTCTCCATATATTCCATATTCTCCACAAGTAAGCTCCACATATCCACTTGCTTCTCTTATACCATCACATGTCTCCTCTAGTGTATCTTCTTCTATGCTTGGATCAATGATTTCCAAACTCTTACGTACTAATTCAATTGCTTTTTCATTGTCTTCTTCATATACACCAACATAAAGCAATTTACCTGTAACCGTATCCGATGTAACAAAGTACATATTGGAAGCATTATCTGCTTCCGACCATAACGAATAGGTTTCATAATACGTAATCTTTTCATCATCAACCATTTCATATGAATTATCCATACTTGATTCATAATTCATCTCGATATCTTGGTCTGAAAAATACTGGTCCATAACAGGAATAATATCATCTTTTGTGGTAGCAAATAATGCATACCCATTAGATGGTTCTCCAGCTGCCATGATCTCATCGTAATCCGCCTCGTATACTTCAGCCATATCGTCTCTTAAGTCAGATTCATCATAAGCATAAGCATCTTGCTCATCCACTATACTTTCGTCTGAATCCTCTAACAATACATCTTCCTCTTTTGAATCATCTGTATCTAGCAAAAGATCGTCATAGGATACTTCTGTTGCTTCTTCATCCTTTGTGTTCTCTGTATCAGAAAACTTTGCAATCACAAAGATACCCGCTCCACAAACAAGTACGATCAAGAGTAATGCAAGTAACATTTGTCCGGCAGATGTCTTTTGTTTTTGTTCACCTTGCACATGTATCTCATTCGGTATCTGGTTTGATGGCTGAATAAATGGGTCTGCATAAGGTGCTGTATGAACCATATTCGAATCTTTTTCAGACACTCCTTGTTCCGTTTCACTCTTTCTAGCGAAATCCATACAATTCATGCAGAATCCATCTTTTTCTAGTGGTTTTCCACATCTTGAGCAGAAATTAGCCACGGAATCCCCCCCTTCTCTTTTTTCCTCTGTACATCATCACAATCCCCTTGCAAAGGTCTGTGCTGTACATTAATATACTATAATCTTACCTCAAATACATTTTTATGACAAGTAAAAACTCGAATTAGTATTTTACATCTGTAAGAAAAAGACCTTTGGCATCTGCTGCCGCTGGAGCAAGATTTCGATCTTTCTTCTCAATAATCTGTTCTACATATTGAGGTTCCATCTTTCCCGTTCCAACTTCAAGCAATGTTGCAACAATGATTCGCACCATAAATGGCCAAAAGTCATCCCCATGTAAGGTAATCAGCACTTCTTCTTTGTCTCCATAGATATCAATATCGAATAATTCTCTTTCTGTAGATTTCTTCTGTTTCTTATTATCCGAAAATGCTTTAAAATCATGTTTTCCCTTCAGATACTCTGCTGCTTGACGCATCTTGAGTAAATCTAAGGAGTCAAAACAGTAATAACTATATTTTCTTGCAAAGACATTGGGAACTTCCCCAATTCCGATCTTATATTCATAAACAAACGATTTGGCATTATAACTACTATGAAAACGCTCCGGCACTTCCAATGCTTCTTTTACAGCTATATCTCTCGGAAGATAGCGATTCAGATAATGTTTGATTTCATATACCTTCATTGTAGAATTCGTCTGAAAATTGGCTACTTGTGCATACGCATGCACACCAGCTTCCGTTTTTGCCGCTCCAACTAGTTGAATCTCTTCCCCTTCCATCTGACTTAATACTGCTTCAACCTTATCCTGAATCATAACACGATTGGGATACTTCGGTTGTTTTTGCCAGCCATCGTAACGTGATCCATCATATTCCAATACCAATTGTATATTTCTCATGTTTTTCTCCTACTTATTCCGTATTTTAAGCTAAATCATTATATCATAAACACCTTATTATAGCAATGAAGATCAGAAGTGCACCAGAAAACACACCGCACACCTTACTATTAATCGTCTTAACTTTTGCAAATTTCTTAATCAGATAATTTCCTATTGATAAAAATCCCACTTGTGTAAATCCTACAAGGATTGGTACAAATGTACTCTCTAGTCCAATTGCAACAATAGCGATTCCAGCACTGATTGAATCTGCTGATAATGCAACTCCTAAGATAATTGCTTCAAACCATTCAATCTTCTTTGATTGGTCCAAGTCATAATATGCCTCTTCATCACTAAACAGGCTATTTCGAATATAGATTACCCCCATTAACACTAGGATTGCAGTCCCAAGTAGCATCATAACATCGGGTGGCACATACTTTGTGATTTGTTTTCCAACTACAATGGATAAGAACATTACACCCCCAGATATTAATCCAATGACTCCTTTTGCCATTGTGCCAATCACCACCCCACGTAAAGGATACGCAATTCCAATTCCCAAGGCATCTATACTTAATGAGATTGATATCACAATGATCTGTAATAGCAATACATTCTTCTCCTTTCGAGAGGAAGATTCACATCTCAAAAGACACGCCTCTCTATAATAAAGTATGCAAAGTGAAAAGAATGGCTACTTGTATCTGTTATAATTTCCGTGTCCATGCATATATTAGAGTAACTATGATTACAAGGAGTTTCTACATGAATTATCACAATCTATCCGCACAGGATACAGCCAAACTTCTTCATTCTGATGCAGAATCAGGACTGACAAGTAAGGAAGCAGCAAAGCGTATCCATGAGTATGGAGAGAATGTTCTAGAAACGAAAAAAAATAAAAGTATTGTAAGTAAATTCTTTTCGCAATTCAAAGATTTTATGATTGCAATCCTCATCGTCGCTGCCATTATCTCCTTTGCCATATCCGTACTTGAAGGGCATGCCGATTTTGTGGATCCAATTATTATATTTGCTATTATCATCTTGAATGCTGTATTAGGTGTTTTACAGGAGACAAAAGCAGAGCGTTCCCTAGAAGCATTAAAGAATATGACTGCTCCAACTGCAACCGTAATTCGTAATGGCTGCCATAGTGTTATTTCTTCCAAAGAACTTGTTCCTGGAGATCTTATACAACTAGAAACCGGACACTATGTACCTGCTGATGCACGATTGCTAACTGCAATCAACCTCCGAATCGATGAGTCTGCCCTGACTGGTGAATCTCATCCCATTGAAAAAAATGCAGATAAGATCTACGATATCAACACCCCTTTGGCAGATCGAAAGAATCTTGTCTACGCTACCAGTATTGTATCCTATGGTCGTGGCTGTGCTATTGTAACCAGCACTGGAATGCATACAGAAGTGGGTCATATAGCCAAATTGATTATGGCTGATGATACCCCTGATACCCCATTACAAAAGAGATTAGCTGTAACAGGAAAAGTTCTCGGAATTGCTGCACTATTAATTTGTTTGCTCATCTTCCTGCTTGGAACCATTCAAGGACGTCCACCATTTGATATGTTCATGACCAGTGTTTCTCTGGCTGTAGCTGCAATCCCAGAAGGTCTTCCCGCAATCGTAACAATCATGTTGTCCCTAGGGGTATCTCGCATGGCAAAGAAAAATGCTGTGATACGTAAACTCCCTGCTGTAGAAACCTTAGGTAGCGCTACCGTTATCTGCTCTGATAAGACAGGAACGTTAACGCAAAACCAGATGACCGTAACAGATCTCTATTCCATTCATGGGAAAGTAAATTTTGATTCCAAAGAAGCCAGCCACATACTTACTCTTGGCTCACTATGTAATGATTCGACGCTTAAGGTAACAAAAAATGATATAACTGCAACAGGAGAACCCACTGAAAATGCAATCATTCTTGCAGCATGTAAAGTCGGAATTAACAAAGCCAAACTCGATCTGAGCAATAAGCGAGTCTCAGAGATTCCATTTGATTCTTCCAGAAAATTAATGACAACCATTAATAAAATGGAAAATGAACAGCTTCTATGCATCACCAAAGGAGCGCCTGATGTCCTTCTTTCTCGGTGTACACACTATTACGATAATGGTAAGATTTCTCCGTTAACCAATGCCAAACGGGCAATTATTCAAAAATACAATACAGATATGGCGAAACGAGCACTGCGCGTACTTGCAGTTGCTTATAAAGAGACCTCTAAGATTATACAGGGAACTGCATTAGCAGAAAGTACACTTATATTCACCGGACTAATTGGTATGATTGATCCACCACGTCCAGAAGCGAAAGATGCAGTACGAATCTGCAAACAAGCTGGAATCACACCTATTATGATCACGGGAGACCATATTACAACAGCATGCGCCATAGCAAAGGAATTGGGGATTCTAGAAGATGGCGACAAATCTCTAACAGGAACGGAACTATCTGTTATGTCAGAAGAGACTTTGAATAACACGATTGATTCCTATCGTGTATTTGCCCGCGTTACACCCGAACATAAGGTACGAATCGTCAAAGCATTCCAGAAAAAAGGCAATGTCGTTGCTATGACTGGAGATGGTGTGAATGATGCACCTGCTTTAAAGACAGCAGATATTGGTTGTGCTATGGGACTTAGTGGAACAGATGTTGCAAAAAATGCGTCTGACATGATCCTTACTGACGATAATTTTGCAACGATTGTATCAGCGGTTCAGGAAGGTCGCGGAATCTATCAGAATATTCGCAAAGCAATTCATTTCCTTCTTTCCAGCAACATTGGTGAAATCCTAACAATTTTTGCAGCAATTTTACTTGGCTTACCCTCCCCTCTCCTTGCTGTGCAACTCTTATGGGTCAATCTCGTTACGGATTCTTTGCCAGCAATCTCCCTCGGTGTGGAAGCTGCTGACAAAGACATTATGAAAAACAAACCAATTCCACCTTCCACAGGAATGTTCGCCAATGGTCTGGTATTTAAGATTCTCTTTGAAGGTCTCTTAATTGGTTCACTTGCCTTAACTGCATTTATACTAGGTTACCGTTACAATATTGGTGGTTCAACTGATTCCTTAACGTTAGGAAGAACAATGGCATTTGCCGTATTGAGTCTCTCCCAACTATTTCATTCCTTTAACATGCGCAGCGACAAATCGATCTTAACAATTGGAATATTCAGCAATATAAAACATCTTTTATCTTTTATTGTATGTACCATTTTATTAACAACAGTAATTACCTTCGAGCCACTTGCGATGATATTCAAAGTCCTTCCTCTTAATGCAAAGCAATGGGTAAGTGTTGGTGTTCTTTCCTTTGTACCAATTCTTATTGTAGAGATTCAAAAAAGGGTAAATAATAATCATTGAATTCAGGTCATAAAGGTTGTATACTGTTAGTAAAATATGACTTGATTCGTATCTTATTGGTCATGTGAGATTGTAACAGATTAAGGAGGCAACACGATTGGAACAACAAATAAAAAGTACGAAACTCAAACCATTTGATAATACCTTAATGGATGATTTAAGTATGTACGATAAAATGCCATATAAAAGCAATTATGACTTATGCAATTCCAATACGGTTTGTTTAGAAAGTGGGAATTTACTGAAATCGTACCGTGTAAGTGAAAAAGAGCCTTACATAATAAAACAAGATGAGAAGCGTTTTCAGATACTTAGGGAAACTGTTCAGCCAATGCCAGAACTTGAAGAATCGGATACGGCTTTCGATGACTCAGATAGTTTGACACCAGAACAATTAGAAAGTCTATTAGATGATCAGAATGTCGATTAAATTATTTATCCCTGATCCATTCTATATAATTTAAATGAAAAGGTTGTAGCACAATCACTAACGGATTCATTCCATATCCTGATTGTGCTACAACCTCTTTTTGCTCTTTCTATACTATGCGTGTTGACCAGACAAACAAAAACATCTACAGTGCAGATTTAATATCTGTTATCATATCAATTACAGCCTGTCTTGATGCATCTGCGAATGCTGTTTCTCCGAACTTTGCGTATTTATCCTGTTTATAAGCAGCAATGATTCCTCTAGAAGAATTTACAATCGCTCCTAATCCATCTTTATTAAAGTAAGGTGCTAAATCGGAAGCTTTTCCTCCTTGTGCACCATAACCTGGTACTAATATATATGTCTTAGGCATGATCTTACGTAAAACTTTCCCCATCTCAGGATATGTTGCACCTACAACTGCTCCTACATAACTATAGGAATCACCCATATGGTTTTCACCCCAGCTTGCTACTTTTTCACCAACTAATTCATACAATGGTCTTCCATTTACTAATTGGTCTTGGAACTCGCCACTTGACTTATTAGAAGTCTTAACGAGCACAAAGATTCCTTTTTTCTCTTCTTTACACACCTTAATAAATGGTTCAACTCCGTCTGATCCAAGGTATGGATTTACGGTAACAAAATCCTCATCAAAACCATAGAAGGAATTCTGACCAACGGAAACTTTCCCTATATGTCCTACTGCATAAGCTTCTGAAGTAGAACCAATGTCTCCTCGTTTAATATCTCCAATAACTACAAGCCCTTTTTCCTTACAGTACTCAACTGTTTTCTTAAAAACTTTAAGTCCCTCGATGCCAAATTGTTCATACATAGCAATCTGTGGTTTTACTGCAGGGATTAAATCATATGTTGCATCAATGATCCCTTTGTTGAATTGCCATACTGCTTCCGCAGCACCTTCTAATGTCTCACCCTTTTCTTCAAATGCTTTGTTCTTTACGCTTTCTGGTATATAAGAAAGCATAGGGTCAAGTCCTACAACGATTGGTGCTCCTAATGTTTCAATTCTACGAATAAGCTTGTTAATCATAACTTCCTCCCTTTATTGTTTCGACAAATCGGAGTATACTCTCCCATCTGTCATATTCTTATCTGATGATTGTTTATATATTGTAAACTAAAGTTGATAAGCAACTTCTCCTGCTACGATGGTACAGTGAATTCTGCCTGTTACTTTTTTCCCATGGAATGGTGTGTTCTTTCCTTTTGAGACAAATGTATTCTTATCAATTACATATTCTTCCTTCGGATCTGCGATTACGATATCCGCTACTGCACCTTCTGCTAATGTCCCTTTGGAAATTCCAAGTACATGAGCAGGATTCCTACTCATCTTCTCCACCAATTGTTTCTTGGTAAGATATCCTCCATTAACAAGTTCCGTCATCGCAAGAGAATATGCTGTTTCTAATCCAACAATTCCAAATGGTGCTTCCTTCATGGATTTTTTCTTTTCCTCTTCACTATGAGGGGCATGATCCGTAGCAATCACATCGATTATATTGTCTCGTAAAGCTTCTTTTAACGCTTGTACATCTTCTTTGCTTCGCAACGGCGGATTCATCTTATAGTTACCATCGTCTAGAAGGATATCTTCTTCTGACATAGCAAAATGATGTGGACAAACCTCTGCAGTTACTGGTAAATGCTGTGCCTTTGCTTCCTTCACCATCCACGCACTATCTTTGGTTGAACAATGACATAGATGTAATTTCACTCCTGTTTCCTTTGCTAACAGAATGTCCCTTGCAGCGATCACATCTTCTACAGCGTTGGTGATTCCTGGCATCCCAAGTTGTTGTGCTTTTGTTCCTGCATTCATAACGCCGCCTTGTACCAAACTCTTATCTTCACAATGGGCTAAGACAACGATATTTTCTTTCTTTGCAGTTTCCATTCCTTTTTTATAGATTGCAGTATTCATAACAGATTTTCCATCTTCACTGATTGCTACGATTCCCTGTTCTACCATGGAATGAATCTCAGAAAGTTCCAACCCTTCCTGCCCTTTTGTAACTGCACCAACTGGTAAGATATGAACAACCGAATCCGTCTCAGCTTTTTTCATTAGATCAGCTACCATCTTGCCACTATCGATTACTGGATTTGTATTTGGCATAGGACAGATTGTCGTAAACCCTCCATGTGCTGCAGCCCTAGAACCCGATTGAATGGTCTCTTTATACGTAAAACCTGGCTCCCTTAGATGTACATGTAGATCAATAAATCCGGGCATTACATCACAATTTGTGGCATCGATAATCTGGTCTACCTCTTCTGTAATATTCTTTGCCACCTTTACAATCCGATCTCCTTCAATCAGAATGTCATATATACCTTCTTTATTCGTTGCGGGATCAATCACATTCCCATTCTTGATCATTCGCTTCAAAAGAAACCACCTTTCTCCTATGAAACTGTCCTAGGTTTTGTACCAATGTTACCTTGTATCAATGTTACTTTGTATCAATCAAAATCGGAATTGCTTATTCTACATCTGCATTATCCAAATCTTTAAGGATATCCTGATTGTTGATATAGTCCGCAAATTCTTCTTTTGTAATCCATTTATAGTTATGTAATTCCTCTGACAGAACCACATCTTCCATTCCTGTTAGGCATAGATATGTGATACCAATCGTATAGGTATCTCCAGCCATAAAGGACCAGGTATATAAGATCCGATCAATCTGTGTACATAAGCCTGTATTCTCTGTTATAACACGTACAACAGCACGGTCTGGTGCTTCACCAAAATTAACTTCGCCATCAACAAATCCCCATTGATAAGGATCTTGAATTCGATCATCAAACCATTTTTCAACAATCAGATACTTATCTAGATTCTTTACGATTCCTTTTACGATAATTCTGTACTTACCCATCCCAACACCTCCAATATGTCATTCATAAGGACAACAGCATAATTTCCTGCCAGATCTTTTCATGTTTCCATTGATGCCGTCATCCTTGCTATTATACCATACACTTTCTAATATGGAAACTGCTTTATTCTTACTGCTTTTTTGATGATCTGTTTTGATTATTTGCTTTGCTTTTTAGTGCTAAATATTTCTTTTCTTGGATCTGATTATCTTACTCCGTTTGAGCAGCGTAGTTAGTTGCTATCTTCTCAATTGTCGTATACTTCTCATAATTGACTTCACCAAACATTTGAAGATAGAGTTCTTCTATTGCTGCTTGTAATACCGTATCCTCTCCATCCCATTGAATCGGTAGATATAAAATGTCGAATTCCACACCATATACATTCGTTCGTAATGAAGTTCTTCGTAATCCATTCTTCTCATAAAAATGGATTCTACGTTCTCTAATCATCCGTTCTTCTTCATTTGCAGCTGTTCGTACCGACTCCACTTCAATCAGATATCCTTTTGATGTTTGATCCACTTTTGATAGTTCTTGTAATAGATAAGAACCATATCCTCTTCCTCTATACTTTCGATTACAAGCATAGTAATCCAAAAGTTGAAATTCTTTCTTCTCTTGCAACATAAACATTGCATAAGCTAGGAGTTCTTCTTTTTCATATAACCCATAGATCGTATAGATTCCCAGATCAAGATAAGACATGATCTGATCAAGTGTCTTCAACTCACTTTGTGGGAAATCTACAATCATATGCTGTTCATACAGGTCTTTTACCTGTTCTTTTTTCATACATTGTATTTTCATATTTCTTTCTTGCCTTTCATAAATCAGGTACCCTTTACTAGATGTGAGTCAACATGTGAAATTTACTTTCGCATGCCTACTCCTCCTCTTATTTACCCAGTACCTGTGCTGCTACTGCTGGAATAATATCTTTGGTCTGCTTCCAAATAGTCTTATACTGAGAATGGCTAACTGGCGCACTGATCATTCCTGTCTCAATCGTAATTGCTGGTACACCTAAATCCCTTACAGCCCAATCACTAAAACCTCCATAGGATATTGTTTTATAACTCTGTGTGACGAGACTATACCCCGTCAATTTCTTCACCAGATTAACTAGTTCCTTACATTTCTTCATTAAAGTTCCTTTTTGTCCATAATTCCAATATATAATATTTCCCATGCAATGATAACTTAGTACTGTTTTCAGCCCACTAATGCTTTCTGTATAAGCAACCATTGCTTTCGATTCTTTTTGAGACAATGCTTTTGTTCCAGGATAGTTCATGCTTCCGGGTTTTTTTACACCTGTCTTCTTTGTCCAACCAAAAGAAAAATTCTTATTCAGATCGACACCCTTCGCATTCGCCTTCCATCTAGTATAATTACTTGACTTCTGCATTCCCTGTAATGCGATTACTAGTTTCTTATCGCGAATTTTCTTCAGTCCATACTGGCTTATGATCACCCCATCTGGATTAGCCATTGGAATGATATGAATCGCTACTTCATCAAAAAGTTCTTTATAGGTGGTTCCCTCATAGGAACCTTTTTCATAATGCACAAGGAAATATTCCAATTGTGCCATTAATAGCTGTGTATTAATATATTCTCGTGCATGAATACTGCCTTGAATCAAGATGTGCTTCTCTGCGTTGGGATTCCCTAATATAGCACAGTATAGATTTCTTTTATCACTTGTTGTACCTATTGTTGTTACCGATAGAATATCAGGATAATATCTGCTTAATAGCTTTAAATCTGCTTTCATATTACTATAATCATATAGTTTATCTGTTGTACTAACTACATCCGTAGGAATGCTTGGTTTCTTCGTTGTTAATTCAGTTGATTTAATATATCCTGTTTCTCCCTCAAACGTGATTTGATCAAATCCTTCTTCTCCAAGTCCGATCCTCGTGTATTTTTTATATGGGATTGCTGTTCCTAGCTTGTTGCTATTGGTATCCGGTTCTTCATATACTGTGCAGTTTTTTGTTACATACACAGTCTCCTTCACGTTCTTATAGACTGGTTCTTTCACATCTGGATTGTTTTGGTCTTCTCCTGATTCTGGAGTTGTTTCGTTTGCATCCGTTTGGTTTTCTCCTGTTTCTGGAGTTGTTTCGTTTGCGTCCGTTTGGTTTTCTCCTGTTCCTGGAGTTGTTTCGCTTGCGTCCGTTTGGTTTTCTCCTGTTCCTGGAGTTGTTTCGCTTGCGTCCGTTTGGTTTTCTTCTATTACTAGATAGTTTTCACCAACTACTGTCTGGTTTTCATTTTCCTGAATACCAACAACCTGCGTATGTTCTTTCGCTTCTGCTACTGGAACCATCACGATGTTCCCCAACATGGTAACGATTCCTATGTAGACAATTGCTTTTGTATACCCACTTATCCCCCTTTTCGTCTGTTTGCTCCACTGTCGTTTCATCCTGCCGTACTTCCTTCCTACCCCTTGGTTTCTTATTCATTAGCTTCCCTGCAGTCATTCTCAAGATTGATTCATTAACAAAGTAAAACCAAAAACTTAATATAGGCTTTAATACCCAAACTAAGTATCAGGGGCAATCGATCCATTGCCCCCAACATCATTATAATAAGGGTTTTCATAATAATCAAGATTATCACAACAAATGCCTTGATGATTTCTTGAATTATTTACCATATTGTGGTAATATAAAATCATGTTTGCAATGCGTATCCTACGCAGCATTTATTCCTCTATAAAGAATGGAGGAGTTCTATGAAATCTTATATCAAAACTGTTTCCAATCACTACAAGCATTTCTTTACTCGTTGTATGGTTGGTATCTTATTATTTCTTATGATCGGCCTTAATCCCATACTTCAACTAGAGGCAAAAGCCTCAATTGGAAAACTCACTACCTATCCTTTTGTCTTGCTGACAAATTATGAGAAGACACTTGCTATTGGCGATTCCTTCTATCTCGTTGCCTTCACCTCCAATGGAAAATCACCCACTTATAAGAGTAGTAATGGAAAAGTTGCATCTGTCAATACATATGGGAAAATCTTAGCAAAAAAAGCAGGTACCGCTATCATAACTGTTAAGATCAAAGGAGCTGAAGCTACCTGCTTAATAACGGTGGATAAAACGAAGATTACGCTGAATGAATCAACGATTTCCCTTGAACATGGAGAAACATTTCAACTCAAGACTAGCACTTCTACTGGTTCAATGCCTATCTATAAGACCAATCGAAAAAGTATTGCAGCAGTTGACGAAACGGGGCTCATCACTGCAAAGAAACCTGGCGAGGCAACCATCACCATCTCTGCAGATGGTACCAAAGTAACTTGCAAAGTAAGGGTAAAGAAACCCAAAATCACGTTAAACGAAACGAAAATCTCTCTTTACCGTGGAGAAACCTTTCAACTTAAAGCAAGTATCTCATCTAATCTTTTACCCAAATGGAAAACCAATCGAAAAAGTATTGCCATCGTTGACGACAGTGGTCTGATAACCGCAAAAAAGCATGGTAATGCAACAATAACTGCCACATTAGACGGTGTTGCAAAAACTTGTGAAGTGACAGTTCTATCCCCGACGATTACATTAAGTTCAAATTCCCTCACATTACAAGTCGGGCAAACGACAACACTCTATGCAACTGTCTCTTCTGGTAATACACCAACCTGGTCCTGTAGCAACAACACCGTCATTGACCTTACTTCCGATGGAACGATTACTGCAAAGAAAAAGGGTACAGCCTATGTTTATGTCAAAGAGGATGGAACCAAAGTAAAATGCAAGATCATTGTTATTGATAAAGAGAATTAAATCATATAAGGGCCAAAAAATTGATCTTTTCATGCAAGCATGAAATTCACGACCTTTTGGCCCTTGTAACGAAAAATCTATCGTATGAATACGATTGAGGAATAAATGCAGCAAACATCTTATACCTCAGGTTATGTGAATACTTATTTACTACAACGTTATGCTTTATTTGCTAATTCTTCAAAATAAGCTTTTATTTTATCCAGATTATCTTTGATCTTATTCAGATCCATACTATAATAGATTCTTCCAGAAAGCACTTCCACTTTTACAAATCCCACTTCTACAAGTGTATTCATATGATAAGAAATTGTTGGTGTTGATAACTTAAGATCAGCAGCAATTTCTTTCCCAAAAGATGCTTTCTTAGAAACCAATTCGAGAATCTCTAACTTACTCTTATCTGCTAATACTTTTCCAATCTTAAGTAATTTGTCCTTTGATACGACTGGCAAAGTTGTTGCTAGATTTGTATTAAGAACCGCACCCATTGTAATCACTTCCTTTGCCATATCGTGTGTATCCTCTAGCGTTATGGTAACCCTGGATAGGTTAATGATTGTCATTGTTAGAATGGTTTCCTTGGCACTATGTATCCACTGAACATTCAATTCATCTTGTAAACGCGCAATGATGCTCTTCTCTTTTTCTTTTTCTGCCCAATAGGATACAAATTCCTTCTCCAGATAAAAAATCTCTTGCTGACAATCCTTCATTAATTGAATTCCTTTATCGATCAAAAGACGTAAACGTTCAAAATACGATTCACGATTCTTATAGATCTTAAGGATTTCAAAACAGATTTCACTATCCAAAGAAGTATTCTCTAGATAGGTGACCAACGATTCCAGATTATATACTTCATCCTCTTCTAAGCAATTCTCTTCCTCTGGTTCCATCACATCCATAAAAGCTTTATACTTATCTCTTTCTGATTGATTCTTGATCAAGTCCGCATACTCTTCCATACCATAATCCAAATGAATTGGATTCCAGCACATTGCCAATGATCCATAAGTAAGCCATGCTTTTCCTCTACTTTTGAAAAAATACGTAATCTCCTCTTTTTCACTTACCATATTATTTTGAACATGTTGATAAATCTTTCTAATTGCATTACACTTCGTTTGGTATTGCACCAAAGAATCCTGATATTCTAACTGGAGATTTTTTATGGTGTCCTCTAGGTCATCTTGATTTACCATAAAATAAAATATATTGAATATTTCGTTGACTAAGTTCACATGTTCTGTAATCGTAAGCATCTTTTACGCTCTCCTTTATCTATAACTGGTTTGTTTTCTTCTTCGTACAAAGGAAGATGCATACTAAAATACCTGCTCCTCCTGTTATTATAAATAATACCTTAGTTGATAAGAATTTTGCAAGTACTGTTATAAAAAAGGATACAATAGGTATAGCAGCTACACAAACTGAATTAAACAAGGCACCAACTCTTGCTAGATAGCTTTCCTCTACTTTTTTCATAAACTCTACATTAACTAATGTCAGCATCAAGCTTACAAGAACTCCCATTAAGAAGGAACCAAGTGATGTAATGGCATACATCCCAACGACCCATTCATTCACATACCCTGCGAGTACCAATATTATGTAATAGATTGCAATGGAATATCCACCCAAACAGACAATCGCTCGTTTGCTTAGTTTTTGAGAAAGCATTGGATATGTAATGGAACCACAGATCATTCCAAGACTTAACGTAATTCCTAGAACGGAAAGCATATATTCTGACGTCTTCAAAATCTCACTTATCAATGGTGCTTGAAGACTATTGAAAGGAACTAGGATTGCATTGAGAAAAACTGCCAAAACCACATAATACATAATTGCTTTCTTCTGTTTGACATAGCCAAATCCCTCTTTTAAATCGTTTATGTAACTTGAAAATTCCACTTTTCTCTTTTCTTGTGGCTCCTCCTGTATACGCATCGTGGCAATGATTAATGCAGATAAGAAGAAGGTAATAGCATCTGTATAAATTGCTGTTGAAATGCCAAATTGTGCAATGATCATACTCGCAAGACCAAGACCAACTAACTCCATAATGCTACATAGACTTGAGTTGAGCGCCAAACCATGATCATAATACTTTTTATCAAGAATTTTCGGCAAGAGCGCTGTTGCTGCAGGACCACGAAATGCCTCTGCTGATGAGATTAAAACGGTCATTGCTAATATAAGATAACGATTAACAAACCCCATAATCATTGCTGTTGCAATACATGCAACACATAGACCTCGAATCAAATCTGTAAGAATCATGATCCGTTTCTTATTCTTACCCTCGATCATGGCACCAGCGATCGGTTGAAGAAAAATCGTAGGAATACGATTTACTCCAAATATAATTGCGGACCAAGCCGCACTTTGTGTTACTTGATAGACCAACCACGTAAGCGCAATGCTGTCCACCGAATCACCAAACCGATTGATTAACGCTGCTAACATATTCTTTCGATAGTTTTTTTGCTTGAGAATATCACGATATCCAATCTTCTCTTCTTTTTCACCAATTATTTCACTCATGTGTTGACTCCTCTCTTTGATATCGAAGCGTGTATGATTTTATATGTATCTAACCTCTTTTTAAATGAAATATAAATTCATTTTATTATATTCTAATTTTATATTTCATTTAATTAGATGTCCATCTAATATAAATTGATTCTATCATAGAATTTTTACTATGTAAACAGAAAATTAGATATTTATCTAATTTCTTCATATATTATATTTAATTTTCATTGAATAAACTCCATGTATTCCTACTTCAAAAAATAACTTGTGTCCCATAAAACATAGCAAAAAGCCCAAATGAGTACAACTTATACTACGCACCACATGCTTTCCTAATACAAAACAATCGAAACGAATACACATATTTTTTCTTATTTGATACATACTAAAAAGTGAAACAAATAGGACGATGTCAATTTGAACTTGCCTCAAGTATTTACATTATGTCAAAATACTTCGACTTCGCCCTAGAGAAAGGAGTAGATGGAATGACAATCAATCCAAATCATAGTTTACGGGAAGATCAAAAGATTCCAAAAAGTCCAAGCAAAGGAATGGTAACCGAGAAAACAACCGCTGATGCAAGCCAGACGAAAAATCAGACAGATCATAACAAGACAACGAACGCATATAAAAAATAGTACCACTCGTAAAAGTAAGCAAACAAAAAAACAATGTTCATCAACTATCAAATAAAAGCTTAATCCATTGCTTTTGTTTGAAACTGATTAAACATTGTTTTTTTATTTACTCAATCTTCGCAGTTTATTCTACTGTTCGCATTCTTTCCACTAGACTATTTACCGCTAATTTTCTATATGCAAGTATTGGAATCCCAGCTCCTACGAAAAGAAGTACTGGCATTGACATAAGGATCGCTGTTATGTTATAGGAATAATCATAAAACCATAATAAACTTTCCAAACTCCGTAAAATACTTATGTTGATGATACTTCCAACCAAAATCGCACTGATCACCGCAATCAAGATATAGAGCAATCCTTCCATAATGACCATCTTTTTCAATTGCTTCCCTGTCATACCAATACTTTGTAGCACTGCAAACTCATGTTTTCTTGCCTGTATGCTGGTTACAATCGTATTAATAAAATTCAGTATTCCGATTAAAGCGATAACAATGGTAATACCACCACCAACCAATAAGAACATATTCTTAAATCCCGAAAACTCTTCTTCCATTAATTTTCTGGATTCATAATCCATACTTGACTCTATTCTTTTCGTATAATCCTTTACAAACTGATCCATCTTCCCCAACTGGTCGTCTGTCACATCCATCATATACAACATCGTATCCTCTTGTTTCGTATCTTCAAGATACGCATCTGTTAACAGTGCAAACTGTGGATAGCCGAAAGAACGTGTACTCATAACATTTGGCATCATCATTGTTGCAACGACGATATATTCCACATCATGTGATTCCAGTTCTTCCATCTCATCCAGTTCTTCATCCCATGCAAATTCATCAACATAATGCAGTTTTACTTTATCCCCTATATCGTAAAGCATAGAATCCGTGTTTGGTTGCCCATAATCATTCGTGCTGACAATCTGTATGATTGGATGCTCCTTCTTATCCACTTCTGTTGGCTTTTTCCCTTCAATCAATTGTAACTTACTTAGAGGATACGCATCTAATCCAAACAGATTGATTCCATACGTAAATTCTTCTTGGTCTGGATAAGCAGCGTCTATACTTTCCAACATATTATTCGCTTCCCATTGCATCATATAGGCTTTAAGCCGTTCCTTCGTAACAGGTGCTTCCACGATTCCATTATACGTATAGACTCTACCACTTTGCTCCGTTATTCCCTGTGCTTCTGCTGCTTCTATAAATGTTTCACTTACATTGTCCTCATTTCCACGGTATGAGGACTGAAAATAGTTTGCACTCCCAAGCATATAATCACTGATTGTAAATTTACTCAAAAATTGATCCATACTAAAACTTTGGGTAAAAGAATACAAAGTATTGAATAACACAATACTTAATGTCATGGAAAGAATAACAAGAGTCGTTTTCCCCTTACTCCTACCTACATTTCCCAGTGCCATTCGATAAATCCTTGCACCTCTTCTTCCCTTTTTAATTCCTTTATTCAGTCGATTTCCCTTGTTTCCTTCTGTATAACGTACTGCTTCTATTGGCGATACTTTTGCTGCCAATCGTCCCGGTTTACTACAGCTTAATAACACAGTGATTAGTGCAAATACAGCAGCTCCTATGAAGATCCATGCATTGAACGTAATGCTGGCGGTATTTGATGAAATGCTTTCTACAATAATTTTAACAAACACTCCGCCTAGAAGAAATCCTAACAACAAACCAATAGGGATACCAATCACAGAAAGAAGAATTCCCTGATAACGGATAATTCGTTTGATCTGACGTTTTGTTGTACCAATCGTCTTGAGCAACCCATAAAAATGTAGATCATTCATAACGGATATGCCAAATATATTATAGATTATTAGATATCCTGCAAAGGCTATGAATACGATTCCAATAACCAATCCAAGTATCAGCTTTGTCTTCTCCCCATTCTCATAATGAGTAGACGTATAGGCCCAATTCACCCCATATGACAGATAATTATCTGCATTTTCATCATCAATGGTATATCCACTGTCTTCTGCTACTTTTCTAAGTTTTTGCTCAATATTGTTTGAATTGGAAAACAGAATATCCAGATTCCATGTTCCATATAGATTGCTATATTTCCCAATCTCATATCCGTTCAGTTTCTCAAGTACATAATCCTTTGCTAACCAGACCTCACTAGCTTGTGCTACAGAATCACAATCCCAAAATCCTACTAAAGTAAAGGAATCTTCGTAGGTTTTATCACCTAGCTGATAGGATAATGTTACCTTCTCCCCCAATTTACATGGAATTCCTAACAACGATAATACCGTCGTATCCATTGCAATTTCCTCTACTTTTTCAGGCATGCGACCTGTTGTTGGTTCGCAAAAATACATCTTGGCTGCTTTCTTGGTTCCATATCGAAGTTCTACTTGCCTTTTGTTAAATGGAGCATCCTCTGGAATTGCTAGAAGCGTACTATATCCGTACGAATCAATGGAAGAATGGTTTGCCAATTGTTCAACCTGTTCCATTGTAATATACTTAAATCCTCCGTGGGCATAGCCTCCCACCATGCGCATCGTCTGTTGTTGGGACGTGTAATTAAAAGAAATCACAACCGTAAATAAGGTCGTAAATAAAATCGTCGTTAGAATAATTGCCAGTATTGCCACAAGATTTCTCATTCGATTCGCAAGAAAAGATCGGTAGGATAAACGACGTACTACTTTTTGATTTCTTACTGTATACATGCACGCTCACCTCCAACAATCTTACCATCTTCGATACGAATGATCTGATCCGCCATTTGCGCGATTTCTTCATTATGGGTGATCATGACAATTGTCTGTTTGAATTTCTCAGACGTCACTTTTAGCAACCCCATAACATCCATACTTGTCTTACTGTCAAGATTTCCTGTTGGTTCATCCGCTAATATGATTGCTGGTTTTGATGCAAGTGCCCTGGCAATTGCAACACGCTGTTGTTGTCCCCCTGATAGATTATTAGGTAGATTATTAAGTTTTTTCTCTAGTCCCAGAATTGTTAGGATTTCCTGTACATAGGATTCATCCACTTTATTGCCATCTAATTCGATTGGCAACACAATATTCTCATAAACATTTAGAATTGGGACTAGATTATAGTTTTGAAAAATGAAACCAATTTTTCTTCGGCGAAAAATTGTCAGTTCCTCCTCTTTTAATGAAAAGATGGATTTCCCGTCAACGAATACTTCTCCACTTGTAGGGCGATCCAATCCACCAAGCATATGTAAGAGGGTTGATTTCCCACTTCCTGAAGTTCCCACAACTGCTGTAAAGCTCCCTTTCTTCACAGAAAATGTAACCCCATCAAGTGCATGAACTTCATTTTCTCCTTTTCCATAATATTTGTACAAGTTCTCTGTTCGTAATATATCCATACTTAACCTCCTATGATATTCGTATCTACATACAGGATATCATTCTCTTCTTACCACAATCTTTCTCAATTCTAACAGTTTTGAAAGAATGGTAAAAAAACAGAAAAAGTAGGAGTATTTCCCGGTTTTACTTTTATATACCCTCCCTGTAGTTGAACAATCTCTCTTGCCAAGTACAGTCCTAATCCAACGCCTTCTTCTTCCCTTACATTCTCCGAACGATAAAAACGCGAAAAGATCGCGTTTACTTCTTCTGGTCGAACGCCAATGCCTTGATTGGTTATGTCAATTCGATAAAACATTGCATATTTCACACCATGTATGGCAACCGTCGATGACCGATCACCGTATTTGACAGCATTATCGATGATGTTAAAAAGTGCTTCCTTTGTCCACTTACTATCGATATAAACATTGCCGGGTTCAACATTCCTCTCTATGATTATCTGCTTTTTCTCAGCAGCGATTCGCGCTTGTTCACATACTACTGCTAGAATCTCCTCGATACGATGTTCTTTCTGCTTCACCGTAACAATTCTAGTCTCTAGTCTCGACGATTTCACTAGGGCGTCAATTAGAAACTTTAGTTTTTGTGACTGCTCTTCTAATTGCTCTACATATATTCTTGCATCTTTCGGAAGTTCTTGCTCTGCTAACAATTCTGTATAGATTGAAATATTAGAAATTGGTGTTTTGGTCTGATGCGAAATATCAGAAATTGTTGTCTTAATAATATCCCGCTCCTCCATTAGCTGTGTCGCAGTCGCTATGGTACTTCCAATCCATTCCTTCATCTGGACCTCTACTGCAGACAACTTCGATTCATCAAAGCAGGATTCTGTAAAGGTTCCATTCTTCGCCTGTATAAGCATCTCACCAACATGATTTAAGACTTTTCGTGTCTTCCTGCGTTCCCATATATAGAGAACAAGTAACGTAAGCATCACCAACCCAATTAAGATACGCTCCACAAAACTCATACTTCCACCGCCCACATATATCCAATGCCATAAACCGTACGAATATACGGTATGGGATCTCGTTCATCTTCAATCTTACTCCTTAAACGCTTAATGGTAACGGATAGTGCATTCTCATCAACATACTCCGCTCCATCTGTCCAGATGCGGTCTACTAACACCGCTCTGCTTATCGTATTGCCTCTATTTTCAACCAGAATTTTCAATAATTTCTGTTCTGTCTTACTAAGTGAAATCTCCTGTCCTCGCTTTTCAAATTTCATATTCATAAAATCAAAAGTGAAATCATCAATCTTCACCACTTCTCCTTGACTAACCTGTTTCTTTCGCAATTGTGTATTCACTCTTGCGCGTAAAATCATCAAACTAAATGGTTTCGTTATGTAATCATCCGCACCCATTTCCAACCCTGTAACGATATCTGTCTCCAAATCATTGGCAGTTAATAGGATAATAGGAACAAAGGAATGTTCCCTGATCTTATGTAACAGATCAAAGCCATTCCCATCTGGTAGATTAATATCTAATATAATTAAAGCG
The DNA here is from genome assembly GCF_012070565.1 of Anaerosporobacter faecicola. Lineage (GTDB taxonomy): Bacteria > Bacillota > Clostridia > Lachnospirales > Lachnospiraceae > Anaerosporobacter > Anaerosporobacter faecicola. The sequence continues at coordinate 73,583 of NZ_JAAQRO010000002.1, read as the reverse complement.
AAGGTTTCTTCGCTATATGCCTTCCAAGCTTCTTTTATGGAGTACACCTGAACAATTGTCATCTCTTCGCTCTTAAGTGCTAATGCAATTCCCATACTTAATGCCTTATCATCTTCTACGATCAATATACGATTCATCTTAATTATCTTGTCCCCCTCATACGTCTGGCGATTTCGTAATAGGCGCAAATCAGCCAGTGAAAGATAGCTTTTTACACGATTTTCTCATTCGTTACTACTACTTTCAATCTAGTAAACCAAATCGATTCAAAGGCCATATCCGTAATATTGCTTTTCCTTCAATAAGATCTCTCTTAATTGGTCCAATATAGTCCTCTCTACTATCACTACTTCCATTACGGTTATCTCCCATGACGAAATACTCATCCTCCGCTAACGTAAGTGGTTGACTAGCAATTCCACCATCTGCAATTGGTTCTCTACCATAAGACTCCTCTAATTTCTCTCCATTAATAAAGATTCCGCCTTCCTTAATCTGGATTGTCTCTCCTGGAAGCCCGATAACACGTTTTACTAAATGTTCATCTACATCTTTTCCATATGGCGTTAAAATCACAATATCAAACCGATTTGGATCGGTAAAATGATACGTCAACTTCTCTACCAACAGTTGCTCCTCATCATGAAGTGTATTCAACATAGAGGTTCCATCTACAATGGTTTTTTGCATTACATAAGCAGGTACCACTTTCCATAACACCATAAAGATACATATATATATGATCAGTTCTTTAAAAAAACTAGTTTTCTTCTCGTCTTTTGTTGAAACAGAGTCATTCTCAACTTCTTTCTCGACTTCTCCCTGGTCTGACCCTAACTCTGTGTTTGTTTCCGTTTCTCTAGTAGACTCTGAATAAGATGCTTCGCTATTTGTGTAATCCTCTGTATATTCTTCTGAATCTTTTTCCATATTACTCATAAACTTCTCCCTTCCCATTTCATTTTGTATTCACCCATTTTGCACCCTTCCATTATAACAACCTCCCTTCCAAAAAGCTACAATCTTTCTTTAACTCAATTTTTTTTAAGAAAAAATTAATCTTTTTATCTATTTTGTGCTATGATAATAGCGTTAACAAATGTTTAAAAAACTCCTATATATTGCAAGGGCCATAACGCCATAGACCTTGTATCAATATGTTCGTTTTATTAAACGTAATCTTAACGCATTATACTAGAGAAAGCTGGCGATTTTATGGAGCAATATGATGCTTCTAAAGAATTATGGAATGAAGTATATTCTGAATGTAAACTCGTTGATCTAACTGGAGAAAAATTAGAAGTCGAACCAACCTTCGATGCCTGTCTACAAATATTTGCACAAAATACCAAACGGGTTCTTGATTATGGTTGTGGAACGGGAGATATTCTATTCCAATGTGCTGATTTTCATTACCTTACCTATGGAATGGGAATGGATCGTTCCGAAATTGGAATCCAGTATGCAGAAAAAATGACGAAATTAAATCACTATACGAATTTGGATTTTGTATTAGGTGATATCACTGACTTAAAACAGATGGACGATGAAAGTTTTGATGGTGTCATTCTCTCTAATGTTCTAGACGTAACACCAAAAGAAGTGGCGCATTCTATCTTTTATGAATTAACACGAATCCTACAAAAGAATGGTTATCTCTTTCTTAAACTCAATCCCTATGCAACCAAAGAAGAATTGATACATCACGGATTAACCCCAATTGGTGATAACCTATATGAAGAAGATGGTGTTCTAAGGCTTCGCGAACTGGACACACCAACTTGGTATCATGCTTTGGAACAAGAATACACCGTTGAACGTTTTCTAGAATTCCCATATCCATGGCAAGAAGGAATGAATCGATTATTCTTACTAAGAAAACGGTAATACATATTGGAACAAGGTGTACTTCGTGCACTCTCGCGTTAATAACAACTTCAAAGTACACTTTGTTCTCCACGATGAGCACAGTCTTGCTATATTCATGCACATAACTTTTTATAAGGGAAACAAATCGAATAAACTCATCTGTTCCATCTTATCCTTCTCCTCAAATTCTTTCATATAACGGAATAATGCATCTACATTATTCACAATCTGGTGTTTCTTGCAGGTCTCTCGAACAATTTGCATTAAATCTCGGTTCTTGCTACTGACCACCTCATATTGATTTCCATACGTTTTTATGTATTGTTCTTTCAATCCTGGAAAATGTTTATCTAATTGTTGGTAAAAATATTCTCGGTCTCCCTCCCGCAATGTTACCCCCATATTCCAAAGCAGAATTCCATATACGCTTGCCTCCACACAATAGGAAAGCAAACCACGAATATTCTCTTCCGTATCATTGATAAAAGGCAAAATTGGGGTCATCCAAACAATCGTAGGGATTCCATGATCACGCATAATTCTTAATACCTCTGCTCTTCTACTCGTTACGCATACATTCGGCTCAATGCGCTTACACAATTCATCATCATACGTAGTCATAGTAATCTGTACGACACATTTTGTCTTTCGGTTAATTCGATCTAAGAGATCAAGATCACGTAAAATCAAATCGGATTTCGTCTGTATCGCCACTCCATAACCATACCGTTCAATCAGTTCCAGGGATTTTCTTGTATGTTCGAGGTTTTTCTCAATTGGAATATAAGGATCTGACATAGCTCCCGTTCCAATCATACCACGGTTCCGTTTATGTATCAGTGCCTGTTCAAGTAACGATATTGCATTGGACTTTATCTCAATATCTTCAAAATCATGTTGCATATTATAACATTTGCTTCTTGCATCACAATAAATACACCCATGCAAACATCCACGGTATAGATTCATACCATTGCTTGGGGACAGAATTGTTTTCACTTCTTTCTCGTGCATGTTGTTCCTTTCTATCATTTCTATACAATTTGATAACTTAACAATAATGAATAGCCTCACAAACATTCTAATATTAAATGCACAGGCTATCTAAATAACAATATACCTCATAAAAGCTGACATGTACTGTCATATTTTATGAGGTATTCTATGTACGCTATGTACTATAGTATAGTATTGTGTAAGCATCAAAAGGCAGTATCATCAATTTTCTCTCTTATCACCAAGGAAAAAAAGCGCAATGGTACCAGGACCTGTATGGGAACCGATTACCGTACCAATACTATTGATCACGACTTTTCCATCTAAATGAGGGAATTTTTTTTCTACAAGATCGGCAACTGCTCTTGCATCCTCATAGCAAGCTGACTCTGAGATAAAGCATTTCCCTGAATAGGATAATCCGTCTTTTGCATGTTCCTCCATGCGATTTACGATTTCTAGAATGGCTTTTCTCTTAGTGCGAATCTTAATCCTAGGAATTAAGTGTCCTTCGTGATCCATATTCATTAAAGGACAGATACTAAGCAACTGTCCAACAACTGCCGAAGTTTTTGATATTCTTCCACCTCTCCAATAACTTGTCAGATCTGTAGAGAAAAACCAATGGTGGACATGTAATTTGTTCTGTTGCGCCCATTCATAACATTCTTCAATCGAACAGCCTTTGTCTCTTTGTTGTGCTAGATACTCCATCAACAGCCCATAACCAGAAGATGCACCTAAAGAATCTACAATAAGAATCTTACGCTCTGGATATTGCTCTAGTAACATATTCTTCGCGATATTCGCGGAATTGAATACACCTGATAATCCGGAAGATAAACTTACATGTAAAATATCTTTTCCCGCTTTTAAAAATGGTTCAAAGAATTCTACAAACTCCTCTACATTTACTTGTGATGTAGTTGGAGTCGCCCCCTCCGAAATCTTCTTATAGAAATCCTCGAAGGACATGGATTTTCCTAAATCATCTGCATAGATCTCATCACCCATCAAATAATGGAAACATACATATTCGATCTCTCTTCTTTTAAAAAACTCCTCCGTCATATCTGATGTAGAACAACAAGACAAAACAAATGGAACCATACAACCACCATACCTTTCTTAAACTACCTATTCCTAATTATAAATCTGAATTATTCATATTGCAAGATATAGTTTTCATCTCTACATGACATGATGCGCAGCTATCATTTGTTTTTCCCTAATTCCAATACTTCTTTCATATGTTCCATAATATGTTCATAACCATTCGTACCATGGGGTGCAAGGCAATTTGAACAGTCCTTGATTCCCTTTTCATTGTAACGAAAATTCCCGCCACACTTATCTTTTAATGCATATAAGGGACAGTAGCAAAACATACAATTAAACTGTTCCTTATTCGCAGTCTTATGACAGGGAAAATACTCACATTCTTTATTTTGAAAAAATTTGTAATGATCCATCCTTCTTTAACCCTATAATTCACCAAAACGTACGGGACATACTTGTTCTATAGGTTTTAACTCCTTTGCATTCTTTTCTTCGTTTCCCTGTGACATACATTGCTTGCAATCCGGCATGCAGATTGATCTTGTATAAGAATCAGATTCAATCTCCATGTTCGTTAATACAGCTCCTAAAATTAATCGCTCTCCATATTTGGAATTTAAGAAATATGTATTCTGCTCTATTGTTCCAAGTCCAGCTTGAACGGCAAGGAGTTGCAAGTTCCCTGTAGATATAAGAGGTACTGCTATACCACCATATTCCTGCTCCACAAGCATTGCAATCTTATACGTAACCTCTTCCACTTTATCCACTAGCTTTTTGTTATAATGCTCATATATTGCTGCATCTTCGATTCGATACACCCCCTTCGGTAAGGAGATCCCAAAAGAAATGATACTTTTTGTCTCTTCAAAAAGAGTACACGGATTGGATTCCTTACGGAGATTCTGAAAACGTTCCCTTCCCGCAAACCCACATACATGTGCTCCATAATCTTGTATAATCTGTCGTAATTGTTCTTTTGATGCCTTTCCTAAAACAAGATTGCTTACTTTATCATTTCCATAATACTCCTTACTCATAAAGCGGCTCCTTCCTCTCTATTAAGGTTACTTGATTTCTTATCTTAGTTTGCTTCTAATAATTTGTCCAACACGGAAAAATATCCTTCAAATGTCTTCTTGCAGCAAGCAGGATCTGCAATTTGAATTCCATCGGTTCTTATTCCTAACAACGAAAACGCCATAGCCATTCGATGGTCTTCATAGGTCTCAATGGTTGCAGATTTTAACCTTCCTGGAGTGATCCAAAGATCATCCCCTTTTTCCTCACATAGAATGCCAACACGATTCAACTCATTAACAATAGCTGCCATACGATTACATTCCTGTACACGAATATGTCCCACGTTACGAATGATGGTTGGTGTAGTTCCATAGGCTGCCAAAACTGCCATTGTCATTGTTTGATCGGAAAAATCATTCATATTCACATCAATTCCAGTATATTGTCCTTCTTTTGGTCCTGTAACTTGTATTCCGTATTTTGTTTCCGTAATCAAACACCCAAGTTGCTGTAATACATCTAAGAATTTCATATCCCCTTGCATAGATGTACGAAATACATTCTTCACGGTAATCGTACCACCTGTAAGTACTGCGATTCCATAAAAATAACACGCTGCAGAAACATCTGGCTCAATGTAGTAATTTCCAACGGTAAGCTTCTGGTTTCCTGCTACCCGGTAAACTGCCCCATCAAATTCCACATGTACACCGAATTGTTCCATCATCTTCGTTGTAATTCGAATATACGAACCTTCCTTCTTTTCACTAGTAATGGTGATCTTCAATCCATTCTTCGTTAATGGGGCAACCATAAGTAACGCACTAAGGAATTGTGTACTCTTACTAATATCCATTGTAACATCTTTGCAGATTCCTCCATTTCCTTTTACCTTAGCAGGCAAGAACCCCTCTTCTTCTATATAAGTAAATTCTGCTCCCATCTCCGTCAACGCATCAAAAAGAGGCTTCATAGGACGCTTCTTCATTTGGTCAGAACAGTTAATGGTATAGGTTCCATCAGAAAGAGCTAATAACGCTGTTAGAAAACGAGCTGCTGTACCTGCACTCCCTACATGAATGGTCCCAGACTTCTTGGGAATCTGACCTCCTGTCCCCTTCATGGTCACTCTGGCATTCTCTTCTTCAATAAACAACTCGAATCCTAGTTCCTGCAAACATTGAAGGAAATGTCTGGAATCATCACTAAATAATACGCCTTCTAAGCAGGAATCCTCTTTCGATAACGCCGCCAATAGCAATGCACGATTGGTCATACTCTTCGATCCTGGTACTTCAACAACACCAGATATGGGCTTATTCTGTTTTTTACATTGATATACGTCTTGGCTCATCTTTATAACCTTACTTTCTTTATATTAAAGATCTATAACATTCAGAACTATTCTTGTTAAGCATAATTTCGTTAAGCACAATTTTGTTCGGAACAATTACAAACTTTCGACTCACTTTATCACTTTACTATATAACATTCTAATAATAATATATAATTTTCATCTTTACAACTATTTTTCACGAAAAAAACTGTGGTTCTGCAAATAATGCCTATAACATTATTTGCAGAATTCACAGTTTTCTACGAATCCTTTGCTGTTGGTTTACGATTACAGTATTACGACAATGCCACATCTAGTGTCATCATGATTAAAAAGCCCACTGCAAAGCCAATGGTACCCGCATAAGAATTTTCTTTTGATGTTGCTTCTGGAAGTAGCTCTTTGATCACTACAAAGATCATAGCTCCTGCTGCAAATGCGAATAGATACGGTAAAATCGAGGACACCAAACAGGTCATAAGTAAGGTTATTCCCGATGCAATTGGTTCCACAATACCGGATAAGGTTCCTATGAAAAAAGCTTTTCCCTTCCCTTTTTCCCGTAATGGCATGGAGATTACTGCCCCCTCCGGTATATTCTGAATTGCAATACCCATGGAAACGATCATTGCGGCTCCTATGGTTACTGCTGAATTCTTTGCCAGTACACCTGCAAATGCTACACCAACCGCCATCCCCTCAGGGATGTTATGCAACGTTACAGCAAGAACCAACATAAATGTTCCTTTGGATATTTTCTTTTTCTCATTCTTTTCACTGATTCGATTTACCAGACAGTCAATTCCAAGCAGTAGTAAAATTCCTACGGCAAATCCCATCACCGCAGGTAAAAATGCCAATTTCCCAAGATGTTCTGACATTGTAATTGCTGGAAGTAATAACGACCAGACAGATGCCGCTACCATCACACCAGATGCGAACCCTAATAGAATACGATTAACAACAACGGGCATTTCTTTTCTTAAAAATAACACACTTAATGCACCTAGTGTCGTCCCAGCGAATGGGATTAGAATTCCAATTGCTATATCCACAAACAAACTCCATTCTTAAAACACGATTACTATACTATATGATGCTAATGCTCTTTCGCTGCATTACAAGGCTTCTTTACTTTATAATCAAAATTCTTAAAATAACGAACATTCTGTGGTGTATTCTTAGGGGAAGGCATTTCATACCCTTCGTATTTCACCACTGGGCACCTTTCTTTTTTCACATTCTTCAAGAATTCATCAGAAAGATTTAATACTGACTTCACGACTTCCTTTGGTGTCATGGCTATCCATTGTGCTAGCGATATATCTGCAAAATGTTTACTATTGAAGATTTCCAGAAATACTACTTTTTCTTTTCCAATGTTCTGTACATAATGGAAATTCCCTACTGGAACATACCCAACATCCCCAGCTCGATAATTATAGGTTCTCGCTTTAGGTCCTGGTTGGAATACCGTCATTCTCGCTTCTCCCTGTATATAGTATTGCAGTTCATCATTATTAGAATGCCAATGGATTTCTCTCATAGCACCTGGTTCAATTTCAACTAATGCTGCTGCTATCGTAGTACACGCAGGAAAGTTTTCATGATCTAAGATACGGACACTTCCGCCTTCTGACACAATTGGTTTCACGTTGATTAACTCATGTTTTAAACTCAAAGGCATTTTCCCATAAGGGGAAGGTACTTCTTGTGACTTTAATGGACCTGGATCACCTCCGTCAACAATGTACACTTCCTTCTTCGGTATAACCTCAAATTCTTCCTCATCTACACCAAAATTAGCAGATAACACATCCATTGGAAAATGCGAAAACATCTCTGAAATGGAAAATGTATTATTCTCTGAATAACTTCCTTTATCAAATAGCATTAAAAATTCGCAACCTTCTTGCAAACCTTGTATGGAATGTGGGATATTTGCAGGAAAGATCCAACCTTCTCCAGGCTTACAATCCGCCACAAAATTACGCCCTCGTTCATCGACTGCTGTTACTCTTGCACCACCTTGTAAGACATATCCCCATTCTGATTGCTGATGGGTATGCATCTCGCGAACACCTGGAGACAGATTCATATCAACGATTGCCAAGGTATCATCAATTGGTAATTCCCGTTTCGTTATCTCTCTTGACCAGCCACCTGGTTTCAAAATCATATGGGCATCTGCAAAGGAGAATCGCAAATTAGGCATCAATCCAAAATCTGTAGCTGGTGGAACAAGAATGTCCGGGTTTTGCTCATCTCGCTCCAGATTTCTCGGCCCCAGATCTAAAGAACCAGCTCCGTCACTACGAATTGGTTCTGCTTGACCCGCTTTCTTAAGCTCATCTAATTTTTCCTGCATTCGTTCTTCAAAATGTCGATCCATAAAAATTGCTCCTTCCGAATAGTAACGTATTTTACATTCTCAAAATGCATAAATATTTGCGTTTTGATCTACAACTCACACAAAAGTTTATATGACATGTAGTATCTGTAAAATCAACGAAGCTATTCGTTCGGAGCCTATTTCTTTACGAATCTATATTCTTTTCGTTTTCTTACATTCCTTTCGAATCGTTATGCTAACTTCGCATTTTATGCGACGGAAACATCACAATTATAAAGTGCAATTGGATAGCCAGCCTTCGTTTTTATCTCTTTCACCAGATGAAAGCCGTAGTTTTCATATAACGCACGTAATTTTAACCGATCTGCATTACAATCCAATCGAAGTGTTTCTTTGTTTTTCATGCGTACAAGTTCTTTCGCATAGGTAACCATCTTTTTTGATACTCCATTCCCGGCATACGCACGCTTGACAGCTAATTTGTGTAGATAGAAGGCTTCCCCTTTGGAAACATCTGGCCAATACGTCTGATCCACATCAGTAATTGCCATACATGCGATTGGTTCTTCCTCCTCATATAAGATATAGAAATCTTGGATACAATAATTCTTTGAAAGTTTTTCCCAGCGAATATTTGTCCTATTCCAAAGATTTGGTATTCCTTCTCTTTCCATCCAATCTACGACATCACCTAATATCTCTTCGATTACGGGTATCTCTCTTTCTGTTGCCTGAACAATCATTCTACTATTCCTTTCCTTCTCCAAACTTCATTGGACAAACCATTCTACATTGGTTACAATCCACTGTATCAAAGCCTCTAGCAGTTTTTCCATAGGTATTAATTCGACATTGTTTTTGTTTCACACTTCCATCCTGGATTGCATGTACAGGACATGCATCCACACAACGTGTACATTTCTCAAGGCAGATATTCTTGCTGAAATCATCTGATGTAAGATCCAGATCAGTAAGTACTGCTCCAATCGTTAATTGATTTCCGTACTTTGGATTCAATAGCAAAGTACTCTTCCCAAACTGACCTAATCCACATAATATAGCAGTATGTTTCATGGAAAGCAATCCTCTTGCAGTAAGATTTGGTGCATCCCAATATTCATTAGGTGCATCACAAGGTAGGGGAACTGCTTTACTTCCAAATCGTTCTTCCAGTTCTTTTGCAGTTTGAAATGCAATTTGATCTACCTGTACACAACTTATACTATTAAAATGTCCATAGATTAATCGAGGATTTACTTCCATAATTCCTCGGGGAAGAGCAACGCCAAATGATATAACTGATTTGCAACTTTTCCATAGATCAACTGGAGAGAATCCAACAGGTGTCTCTTGAAACCGATCAATATTACTAATTCCACAAACGTCTGCTCCTAGAGATAAAACCAGTTCTTTGATCTGTTGCTCTATACTCTTATTGTCATTATTACTCATGCTTCATTTTAGTTACTGTTCGCCCATAGCCAGCCTTTTTTCAGTAACTATCCCCCTCTCTCCAATTATGCTTTCTACTCTTCTAAAAATGTGGCACACATCCATTTAAAAAACTTCTTTTTCTCTTCTAATTGGGGATAATGTGCCGACTCTTCAAATAATACAAATTGGCGTATTGACTCGCCGCCTAAGGTATTAAGGTACTCTTCTGCAACCTTAGGTGAAGTCATACCATCGTATTTTCCCATTACAAAATACACGGGAATAGGAATGTCTTGTACAATCTCTGTTATAGGATTCTCAAGTGCTTCCTTAATTAATCCATCTTGATATTGGATAGAAGCAACATAAAATCGTATTGTATCAAGCAGATTATATTCGGTTCCAAAAAGAAAGCCTTTTACATAATCCTTATTCTCATCAATCTTTCTTGCCGCGAACCCATATTTTCTCAAATACTGACGTGGTACAATTTTCTCTCCACTCTGTATATCCTCAGCCAAACTTGCAAGATACGTTGCATCTTTTTCTTCTCCTTTTTCTTTTGCTACCTCTATGCAGCGATGTAAACTATCCAGCTCACTACTTATGGTATCTGACATCTGCCCAATTCCAACATAAGCTTGATATAGATCGGGTCTCTCACTGGCAGCCATAGTCGCTATATATGTACCATAGGAATGTCCAATTAAGATTACTTTCTCTTGATGAAGATATTCCTCTACATACTCCGTTAACGCAATTAAATCCTGTACATGGGTCTTTGCAGAAACCTTCGAGTAATCTCTGCCAAATTGATATGACTTACCACTGCCACGTTGGTCATAATGAACAATTGTAAATTTTTCTTCCAGAAGGTCTTGATACTTACGAATGTATGGAATCTCAGAATTACAAGGTCCACCATGCACGAATATAACAACTGGATTATCTTTATCATTTCCTCGGATCATTACAGATAATGACGTATGATTCACTTTCACTTTTTTCAATTCACTTATACTATTTTCTTTCTTTATTTTAGGAGTCCATGTAGGAAAGAAAAGACCTACCACGAGTGCTACAAGCAATAAAATTCCAACAATCTTGCCTATCTTTTTGATACATTGTTTAATAACATTCTCCCCCTTTTATCAATTCCGTCTTCCGATATATCTATCTAGATTTTTTATAACTAACATAGTGGGATACTTCCTTCTTTTCTTCAAAATATGCCTGTATCCCTATTTCTTGAATTCGCTTATTGCCCTTCTCCCAATCATAGCCAATTACCTGATTAATCCCTTGGAAGAATTCTTTTGCTTTTTTACAAGGGAATTCTATACATTCTGCACATACATCCACACCATGTTCTTTCACACAACTTGGTATTATACAACCTTCAATACACCCTTTACCTGGTGTTGGGTTGTTTCTACACCCTGGACAACCTGGTTGTGTATACTGTTCCAGCTTCTTATAAAAATCAGCAAAATCACTTAGCCAAGAACGATTTTCTTTCGCTATATTCGCATCATTAAAATCGTAATACCCCTCAAATAATGTACACAGTTTCCGTGCACACTGTGCGATTGCACCTTCTTTCATCGCTGGACATGTAAAACAGCATAAGGAACATGGTGCGATGTACTGTAGTACTTCTTTCTTCTCCATATAAGCGCCTTCTCCCCTTTGTTAATTTTGTGTTCATTATATCTTTTACGACTAATTCCGTCAATATCCCGCAACTATCAATCGATTCTGTTGCTAAATTTTCATGCCTTTTTTATACTGCTTTTTTCTTCATTCTGTACTATAATGAATACAGGGATTAAGTGTCAAGTTCCTCATATAGTAGGATAAATATCACATGATACCCCTTTACATATGAGAAGGAACTAATTTAAGACAGCCTTTTCAAAATATACGATCAGGAGGTTTCCTATGGAAATTTGGACAAACGCCAACAATAGATAATCATAATTCAAGGGAGGATTAATCCATGAACAATGTTTACTATATCGGTGGTTCACCATGTAGTGGTAAAAGCACAATAGCAGAGCAACTCGCTATAGAATATAATATGACATATTTTAAGGTAGATGATCATTTGGAACGCTACACGATGTTAGGTGCCAAGCAGCATTTGCCCATCTGTCTAAAGCAACAAACCCTGTCTCCAGAAGAAATCTGGAGGCGTGATGTATCAACTCAATCGAAGGAGGAACTCGCTTTTTATAAAGAAATCTTTCCATTTATCCAAGAAGATTTATTACAATTCAATGACGATAAGCCGGTCATAACAGAAGGCGCTTCTTTCTTACCGCACTTAATGAAAACAGCCAAGGTATCACTTTCGCATTATATTGCACTGGTACCAACAGCAGATTTTCAGATTTTTCATTATAAGCAAAGAGAATGGGTTCCTTATGTTTTAAAGGATTGCTCGGATCAAGAGAAGGCATTTGCAAATTGGATGAACCGAGATATTGCATTTGCCAAGGATGTCATTTTACAATGCGAACAAGAAAATTACCCCGTACGTATTATTGACGGTAGTGTTTCCATTGAAGAAACAAAACAAGCAATCATTAAGCATTTTCAGTTTTAACATTAAACACCCATCACGAACACGATGATACTTTGTTCGTGATGGGTGTTTTCATTTATTCTTGAATCTCTTTAATTAATACTTTTCGTAATTCTTCCATATCCTCTTGGTTATATTCCAGTCCCTTTTCCCCCCTATACCATTCTCGTAATGCATGATCAACAATATACCGATATTGCTCTGCTACATGCTCCCTCATCCATACGCCACCTTCATATTTTGAAAGAATCCGCTTTTCCACTTTATAAGAAAGGATACGTCCAAGGATCAGTATATTACTTGCAAAATATCTGGCATCATACGCATGAAAATCATAGTCCTCTATATCATTACTAATGGACTTCCAAAAATCTTCCTCTGGTACAACGGGAAAGACCTCCGCTATTGGTTTACCATAGATACAGATACCGCTCTGATTCGTAAGCTTCACATGACAAGCAATATCCTCATCACCAAAATCTTCATCCACAATAAAACTCTCCTGTATTGTCCCGTTCAGTAACTCTTTATAATGTTTGGTCCAATAATCACTGTAATGAAATTGACAAGGTGTTGGGTATTTCCATGGGTGCATGTCCTCTAGCCGAATCGCAGACATCTCCAGTGGCGATGGTTTCCGATCGTTCTCCAATATATCTTTTGCGATTGCTAACCGTTCCTCTCGTTCAATCCTACGATCACTTATAATCAATAAATCCACATCACTGTTTTCTTCTATGAAGCAGTCCAGTGCTATCGAACCATGTATGTAAATTCCCACCAACGAATCACCCAAATGCTTCATCCAGATTTTCTTCAATCGTTCAATCTGTTCCTTTACAGCCTGTGGAAGTGTATCATACCCTCTAAAATCCATAATTGACCTCCCTATGTATCGTTTTTTCCCTTCTCATTCATAACATTTTTTGTAATCGAAATGTATCTATAGTTTACCATAAACCTTCGTCCTTGTGTTCCTAAGAATTGTTTAATACAAATGCAATAAAATAAGACTTACTACATCTTGTATGAATACCATGATTTTATAAGTCTTATTTTGTGTTACTTTATTGGATTTCTTTTCGTATTATTTATTTCAAATTACTTCACCTATATCTTTATTCGGTTAAATTGCTCATTTTTAATTCAGCCTTTGTATCCTTAATAATTCGATAGATTGAACTCTCTGATAAATAATATCTTCTTGCTAATTCAATTACGGTTTTTCCTTTTTGATAGTCCATCAAAATTCGTCGGTTCCTATCTGCTAATTCAAGCTGTAGTTCTGATTGACTTCCCCATTTCTTCCGTTCCTTTGTTCCCGGTATATATAGAAGTCCCTCTGGGATGTACTGACGTATTTCAAGTAGTAACTTCTCCGGAATTACCGTTCTTGCATTCTTATATTTCATTCTGTACCTGCTCCTTATTCTACTATTCTTTCGAATGCGGATTCTGTACTTCAAACGAATGATTTGGCAAACAGAAATTAACGCTCCACACGTATTTGCCTACAGAATCGCATGGAGCTTAAGCAAACGTTTTTCTCTCAATGTAAATTCCTCCTTCTTTTTTCTTCTTTCTCTTCTATTCCTCTAATTCCGTCATTTATTCATTTGATCAAAACACAGCTCAATCATTCCTTTGCTATACGGTAAGAACAACCCTTGATCAATGAGGGATAAAATCTCCTCTTTTTTTGCCCATTTAACAGCCTGTACTTCTTCGTAACTTACTGTTAATTGCTCGAAAGCAATCTCTTTCTGTAGTATATAAAAATCATAAAATCCATTCTCGCTGGTTAATGAGAAAAAAGGACAGGCATTCCCTATCGAAAAATCATAGCGAACCCCAATCTCCTCCTGTAGTTCCCTCGTAGCTGCCTGTTGACTTGTTTCCCCACTCATGGCACATCCACCAACAGATAAATCCCACAAACCAGCCCAGGGTTCTTTCCATGGTTGCCTCTGTTGAATTAACATCTCTTCTTGATGGTTGAATATACAGATCTCAACACCTAAAAAATATTCATCCGGTGACAAGGTTCCTCTTTCTTTCAGCCGACCAGTCTTTTGTCGATTTATATCATATACATCACATAATTCTGCCATATGTATCTCTCCATATTTCTATAGATCGTTGAACTCCCTATTGTCTATGATTTTCGTGTGTTTTCCCCTCTGTATTGCATAAATGTACAACGGAGGAAACAGCTAAGAACAGGACATTGTCCTTTATTGGAGTTTCTTCATCTTAAATACTAGGTTTTGATTCGTAGAATACCCAAGTTTTCCATAAAAATGTTCATGTTGCTCATCGTTTAGAGCTTCTAATGTAGCTACTTTTGCCCCTTTTTCTTTTGCTATCCGTTCCGCTTCTTTCAGCAATAACGTACCAATTCCGAAATTTTGATATTTTTTCAGAATTAAGATTTCAAATATATGAAAATATGGTCCATCATCGAACCATTCCAAATACCCCATTCCTATACCCATTAATTCGTTTTCCTTCATGGCTTTTAGGCAAATGGAATCGTCAATACTCCACATTTGGTGTAAGCGCTTATACGCTCCTTCCTGGCTCCAACTGTCTCCTTCGTCATTAAAGTATTCCATATAAGCAACAGCAATATCCTGTAAGTCTTTTTCGTCAATAATCTCTATATGCATTTTTATCTCCTATCCTTTGTACATTTTGTGTAAATGTTTCTTTATGTAAATATTCCTTTATGTAAATGCTTCATTATGTAAATTTGTTTCATATAGTTTATATTGAAAGCAGCCTATAAACAGTACCTGTTTATATCAATCAAAAAACTTTCCTTTATAAAAATTTTCATTTCCAAGCTTCTTCGCCGTCAATCGGAATTGAACGCAACCATCAGGACACACGATCTCTTTGCTATATTTGCTATTGCCTCCGATGTTTTCTAAATCCCCACCGCTTCTTACTGCTTCCATAATTGGATACATCATCATCATGGTTTTGGAGCAGATGCCTTGTCCAGATGCATTAACCGGGCAGCCATATGTACAGGTATATTTGTCTCCAATTTCTTCACCATTTCGACAATAGCGTTCTGTGTGATCGCTGCGAAGGAACCCTGTCACCTCAATTTCCCATTCATACTCTTCCTCATACCATTTTTTCATACTTATTATCCTCCCTTTTACACTTCTACTGACGTTGTATCATGCAAGAATCATTACATACCTGTTTCCTGAATAACACTTCTGAATGACATTACTTACCAATCCAACAAAACCAATTTTCTTCGTTCGTTGTGCATCGTCCAAAAGTTTATATTTTTCGTACTGGTCTAACATATTTAAAACATTGTTTCGGATTAAAATAAAAGTACGTC
Source organism: Anaerosporobacter faecicola (assembly GCF_012070565.1). Taxonomy (GTDB): domain Bacteria; phylum Bacillota; class Clostridia; order Lachnospirales; family Lachnospiraceae; genus Anaerosporobacter; species Anaerosporobacter faecicola. The sequence goes on along the minus strand of NZ_JAAQRO010000002.1, from coordinate 57,562 downwards.
AATCTGCCAGGTGAAGAATCAAAACAGTAACCAGTACCAGTATAATCAAAGGTCGCCATTGCATGTTCAATCATTTTCTCCACGCTTCGATTTTCTTGTTCGTAATCGAATGGTCCATGTTCAAAAACGATATACTTTGCATCGGGAATATCAGCCAAAAGCATCTGAGAAGGTAAAGCCCCACAATAATTGTACGGAAGACGTACACCATAGCACTCTGTTCGAAGAAATCCCCAATCACAAAGTCTGCCGTTTGGATCATTCATATATGCCATAATCTGACCACTGCTGCCGTTAGATTCGCTTCCACCATCATCATCTAATTTTCCTTTTATACTATCCAACAAGCCACAGATCGTATCACAGTCTTGTCCAGGAATTAGACTTTGTTTCTGCCAGAAGTCCCAATACCCATTGCTCTCATAATTTTTTATATGTAAGAATTTGTGTGCAGGAATGGTTACGAAATAAATCTTAATCGCATCGTCCGATTTCATCATACCAATTTCATTCAAACCAAACAAGTAGCGGTCAAAAGGATGGATTTTTGTACGAAGAACGACTGGTTTAGGGGTTTTTCGATAATCTTTTGGAGTTACCCCATATAACTTTTTAAAGGCTCTCGTAAATGCTTCATGTGAAGAAAATCCATAATCAAACGCAATATCTAAGAAACTTTTTTCACTATCCCGCACTTCTTTTAATGCAAAAGCAAGCTTTCTAAGTCGTAAATATTCTCGAAACTGCATGCCTGCTATTTCTTTGAATTTCCTGGTAGTATGATATGCTGAATAGCCTAGTTTGTCAGAAAGAAACCGTAACGTTAATGCCTCATCTTGATGATTCCTGATACACTGATCAATTTCATCAACGATTTCCTGGATCTGCTTGTACCACTCATACATACTTTTATTCACCTCGATTCAATCACCTTGATTAAGTATAACGTAATTTGAAATGAATTTCTTGATATTAGTTGCTATTCTAACTTTACGTTGCATTGTAAAGTTCACGTAGTTTTTCCTTTTTCTTAGGATTCGCTTAATCCAATCTTTTATTTTTGTTTGCTTTTTCAATAACAACGAGTGGAACCATCCTTTCATTTTCAGTCATACCAGCATGTACTCCCACAAAATGATCTGTTTCTTCTCTTGTATTATAAATTGATACATCATTAATAGCAATTGCTAGATAATCTCCTATAAACGACTCAAATCTATTTTTTTCTTAACGAAATACCTTACCAATTAAATTGTTCTTCTCTTTCCAGCCATTCACATAATCTTTCGCACTCATTTTCTTCTTACCTGCTGGTTTTATTGTCTTAAGAATAATTTCTCCATCGGATACTTTAACGCCGATTCCATCTTTATATAATTTCACAATTTCCCCATTTGCTTGCTCTGCATATAAATCCTCACCTATAACCGCTTCATAGATCTTAATCTCTTCCTCATCAAGAATTGTATTCGCCACAGGCCATGGGTTAAGTCCTCTGATCTGGTTAAAAACTTCTATTTTTGTTTTGTTAAAATCTATATGCTCTTCTTCCCTGGATATATTGTAAGCAAATGTTACTTCTTCTTCATTTTGAACAATTTGATTACTTTGTCCACTTATAATAGCAGGTAGTGTTTCCATTAACAAATCCGCACCTAATATGCTAAGCTTATCATGTAACGTCCCCACATTATCTGTCTCTTCAATCGCAATGCTCTTCTGGCTAATTATATCACCATTATCCATCTTCTGCCCCATATACATGATGGTGATACCTGTTGTGGGATATCCATAAATAATCGCTTTATGAATTGGTGCTCCTCCTCTTAATTTGGGAAGGAGGGAGGCATGCACATTGATACAACCGTATTTCGGATAATCTAAAATCTCTTTGGGCAAAAATTGACCATATGCACAGGTTATAATAACATCCGGATTCAAATCCAAGATATTTTGATATTCTTCTCTAATTTTAATTGGCTGTATTACTTGAATACCATTTTCAAGTGCCACTTTTTTTACAGGGGACTGCGTCAGTACTTGCTTTCTTCCGACTAATTTATCTGGTTTTGTTACTACTCCTATTACATTCGTCTGGGCAATTAAGTGATGCAACACATTCACACTAAAATCTGGTGTACCCATAAAAACTACTTTCAAATCTTTCATTCATTCACCTCATCAAAATCTGCTTCCTTTAGGTCTTTCAAATGATCGTATATCGATAATTCACATTTACAAATAATTGTGAATTACTTTCTTATATTCATCTTACATCATATTTGATAATTTTACCATGCTAATATATATAATGATAGGGCTCATCACATCCAACATGTTCCATCACGCAAAAAAGTCTTGAAATCTCAAGACTTTTTTGCATCCATAAATCAACCTTCTGTATTCACTTTTTTCAGTATATCTCTACTGCATCTTTTGGTAATCGATTGACATCTTCAAGAAACGTTCTTGCCATTTTTGCTTCTTCATGATTATAACTATATTCCAAATCATTAGCCACCTCAATAGCCATCTTGTCAAACAGATCACACATTATAAATATAGACTTCCATGCCGCCTCTACATCTGCAATAAAATAAGTTCTCAAATAGTTCTCATATATCTCTTTTTCAAGCCATCTATTCATATACTTTGCTGACTTTCCAACGCTAACAGAAAAATCTGTAACGATACCAACTTTCCACGCAAGTATCCTCTCCAATTGTTTCCGTACTACAAAATTAGTCATATCCTGCACATAGGTAATTTCTTCTCTCCATAGCCCTTTCGCAAGATTATTACTACACCACCAAAATTCATTGCAACAAGCAGAAAATTGTTCTTGCGTTGGTCTTTTCACATGATAATCACTGTCTGTAGATTCTTCGATAATCGGGAGAACATTCTCTTTATCCAAAAGAACGTTACATAATTTATCATCTGAAATGTGCTTTTTTGCATACTCCAAAGTTTGAACCGTTAAATCAATCCGATTACCATCCTTAAACTGCATGAGCCAACCATACCTATGTTCTTTATCACTTGGATAAAACGGACTTTCATCCGGATATTGCATATACATAATATCTCCAAATTGATTGATCCAATCTTTATCTTTTACAAAACTTCCAGTCTCACCAACCACATATACAATATCATAATCTTGAAAGATATCCCTTGGTGCATTGGGATTCGTCCGAGAACCATTCATATACACAGCAACAATTCTATCGTCTTTTCGTGCTATATCTAAAATAAGCTCATATATATCCTTTTCTGTTCTCATTATCTCATCATCCTCCTTGCATGTTAGCTATCAAAAAAAATTAAAACTATACTCATTTTTTAGGTTAAGCATTAGTATAATGAATCAAATCAAGTTCAAAATCGTTTCGCATAAATCCATTTTTTTCTATATGGGTTTGCTTTAATCCAATTTTCTTCAGTACAGCTGCACTTGCCGAATTTTCAGATACTGCTTCTGCTCTAAAAATGGCATTTGGGTATGCATCCAAAACATACTGTAGTATTGCACTCGCTGCTTCACTTGCATAACCACACCCCCAGTAGACCCGAGATATTTGATAATAAAGCCCAAAAACATAATTTTCTTTATCCATGCAAATACAACCAACCATACCAATCGCTTTATTATTTAGCAGAATAACGAAACGATCTATGAAATCTTTATTTGTCCGACTTATCTGATGTTCAATGTAATTAATACATTCATCAATGGTGGTCATTAATGGTGTAAATGTAAATTTTATTACTTCAAAGTCACTCCATAGTTCAAAGAGATCGTTTGCATATTTAACATCAAATCCAACCAGTTCAAGTCTTTTTGTTTTCAGCATATTACACCTCCAAATCCAACTATATTCTTATCAACGAATCGGTATACGTAAGCTTCATACTATGCTCATTTTGTATGAACAGGTAGCTTAAAATCCAATCGATCAAACTTCCTCAATATATCCAAATCAATTGTAATATTATGAGTACCCCAATAATAATTTCCGATTGCTTGTTCAGTGACACACCATCGTTTTCCATCTGGATGCGGGTTGTTTTGTTCGAATGCATTTAAATCTTCCTCTGGTGTTAATTAAATCTCCTTTGTGTTTTGTAGTGTATTAATAATCGAATCCAGATTTAGATCAACGACATGTTTAAGCTCTGGATAATGTTTGCTATTTTGTGAACCAACAAAATACACAGGCAATGGCAACCAAGAAGGCCATGTTGCAGGGTCAAAGGATTTTATATTCAATGATACAGGGTCATAATCAGGGAAGCCATTAACGAAAACTTGTCCACTCAACTTATACGTTTCTTTTAAAACCTCTGCCTTGTGGTAAATCTCACTGTCTTCGTCTGCATATTTAAGTATAAAATCTGAAAGGCGCTTGGTTACTCCAATATCCGCTTCCATGGCTTTCTTTGGGTCAAAATGAAACCATGGCATATGTGCGTAATCATTGTTGCTTAGGATTCCTTGCATTCCCACCCAACCGCTTTCTAACAAGTATGTACCTGAAGCAAGGTATTTGATTATCCCCATAATAATCATATCTTTTGTACTGCTAACATAATCGCTTGCCTTGTCCAAATAATCTAATGCTATGCATATCGTATATGGAGAAGAATTAGGGTTCCAATTATTGCACTCAATGTTGTAACCAAAACCTCCATCCTCATTTTGATAACTGGACAAAACCGAAAGAAAATCCTCACAATTTCCGTTCTCAAAAAGATAGTTCCACATAGTATAGTCAAGTGGTCTAGCATTGCGATAAACCAGTTTTCTCAATCTTATAAAATAATCCATCGATAGCTTTTTCAAGTTCATTCCCCCCATGTATATTCAAAATCATCGTTACCAAATATCGTACCATATTGATAAAAATATACAAGTTCAAGTTTTAAATCTTTAAGCGATATACACATCTCACCAATTTCTGTTTTTCAAATTCACCATGACAATCAGAACCACAGGTTGTTTAGAGTATAACGAATCAATGAAAGCAAGTCAATCATCGTAGTATGCTTTCAGTGTTTATCAAGTTATCGCGGCAGTCGCCAAGGTCTTAAGTAAACTTGACTTTGGCTCGTTGCTCACGTAAATAAGAATAGAGCTGTCGCTTTAATTAAGAACGACAGCTCCATTGAAAACATAATAAATTATTCAAAACGATCTAAAAATGTGTTACACAAGTAAACCGAACTAGTATATTATTCTCTTTCCACATTCTCTTCATCTGGCCTTTTGCTACGATATTGTCCGGTAATATAACAAATATCGTACTAAAATTCTTTGTATAATCCATTTAAAAATGATCAACAAACGTAAATCGGTCAGTAATATTTCTTTCTTTCAACATTCTCTTCATTTGGCCTTTCGCAACAACATTCTCAGGTAAGATAAGTAGTACTTTACTAAAATTTGTTGCATAGTCTGCCATTTGATCACTTAATGCTGGCAACGTCGCTGAGAAAAATGGAAGCAACTTGAACAAATCGATATGTATTGTTCCGTCTTTACATATAGCCTTACACTCGCCATACTTTTTGAAAAATCCTTCTGGATCTGCATAATCTTCCATTCTACCTTCAAATATCAGGGTTACCACCTTATTCGTTTTATCACAACTAACTTTAATATCCGATTTCAACTCTCCCATATCAATATCCTCCTTATATTATTACTTCAACCTTGTTGATACATTTTTCTTCTTTGGAATAATCACCTACCTAAGATGTTATAGTCAAGCATTTCTGTTACACTACGATTTTACTTTTGCCACAGAATGATTCGTTCGTAGTGTGTCTTAAAAAACATTTGTAAATATTATAAGAATACGTGCACATACTTAATACGTGTGTACGAAGTTTCTTCAATTAATATATACAATCCAACGAAAACTCCCCCTATAAACTTACTAGATTTTTAGTTAAAGCAGCACTCTTATCTGTAAGATTACTACATTCTTCTCCTAATGATTTTACAACATCACCTACAGTAGACAATTTCTGATTATTTTGCTCAAGTAATGCGCAGTTTTCTTCTGATAAAGCAACTAGATTCTCAATATTCTCAACGATACAATCCTTTTCCTCATTCAAATCACTAAGATTGTCTGTTAATAGGATTACAATCTCCCTTAATTCTTCGATCGAAGCTTTTGTAGCATACATATCCTTATGTGTTGTATCGATCAAATCATTTTGCGTTAACAACGTATCTTTAATCTTTTTTATGTCCTCTTCACTTTCATCTGCTTGGGATTGTAAGTTAAGTATGATTGTTTCTATTTCTTTTGTTGAATCTTTACTTTGTTCTGCTAAATTTCTAATCTCCGATGCAACAACTGCAAATCCTTTTCCAAGTTCACCAGCTCTTGCTGCTTCAATCGATGCATTTAAAGATAAAAGGTTTGTTTGGGATGATATTCCATTCAAAATCTGTAAAACCTTTGTTATTTCTTTTACTGAATTGTAAATATTGGATATGGTTGCTTCAATAACATTGATATTGGAATTTGTCTTCTTATTGATTTCATTTACTCTATCAATATTTTCAAGTGCAGATATATTTTTTTCAACCATACTTTCTGTAGAAGTTGACAAACTCTCTGTCAATTCTTTTGTATCATTAATTTCATCCCCAATATTAATAATTGCTTTATTACATTGTTGCGTATCTTGCGATTGACTTTCTACTGCTGAAGAGATTTCACAATTCGATTCATAAACACTTTTTAAGGTATCTGTTATTCTTGTTCCACAGTCTTTTAGTACAATGGTGGAATTATAAAGTTCTGTTAACTTATCGTATACTCCTGTCGTACTATTATCCCCTTGTATAGCAATCGAATCTTCTTCAAGCTGGTCTAATATATCCGAAATTTCCTTACAAGCAATGTGTTTCAATCTCGTATTGCTCTCCCTGTTAAAGCCATTACTTTTTATTAAATCTATTTTTCTTCTTATTGTATTTAAGTTTTTTGATACCATTACTGATACTACAGCACCATATACAAGTAAAAGAATTGATCCTGCTAGTACGACAAACTGCGATTTAAATAAAAAAATGAATAGATTCATTAATATTATTAAAAATGCGAAACTACCCACAAACCAATATCGAAATTTTAATTTTTTCATATTTTCCTCCTTAGTAAAAACATATTAAATAACACTCTTATGTAAAATAATTTAACTATAACGATTATAAATACAACATGTTCTTCTTGAATGGGTATTTTTAAAGATTAACCCATAGAGATAAATCGAATGTAGCGTTAGCAATAACAACTATCTCCTAAATTAGACCTCAACTACTTCTAATGTATTCATTCAAGAATCTTCCAATCGAAATTTTTCTATAGGAGCATTATTAATAACTGGTCTTCGTGTTTCAAGAACAACTTCTTTCAATTTTCGTGCAGACACTATATCATCCTCCTTACCGTATACCTTAACTCTCCCCCGCAGATCATTTGGAATCCTTTGACTTGATATAGCACCATTCTTACCACTTTACCTTTATCAAAGATTCGCTATCTGTAGATAATGTTGAAGTATACATTATATCAACATTATTAAATTTTTAGAGTATTGTTAAATCCCTTGTCCTATATAAAACACATATATTCCATAAGATTAAGAAAAACATTCCATCGAATCTCTTCCCCATAACTCTTTAATTTTACTATCTGTTTAAAAACATAGGTGCTTAAGATATACAAGCATTCACTTAACAATTGTAAATTTCCTTAATTTAGTAACTCTTAAGTGTATGTACTAATTATAAAACAATCCATAATTTTTTACAAGCTTTTAGGTTTATTTGATACTATTTTTATATATAATATTCAACAAACAACCGTACAGGATAGGACTCAAAAAGAAATAGGATATCCAAAAGGATATCCTATTTAACGATTGCTGTTCTCTGATTCTTCAATATGAGCCCTAATTTCGTCTTCATATTTCAAACAAAAATTATAACTATTTTTCATAAAAGATTTTATATCCTGCGTTTGATACATCTCATCAATTGTATCTAACACCAAGCAATTATTTACCTTCATATCAAAAAAGTAAGGATAGATACAGCCACCATTCTCTCTTGGAAAATATGGATTAATTGAACGTAATCTCTTATCTTTCATTATTGATTCAACTACCATTTCACTTAAAATCCATTTTATTGATGGTCGTTCATATTCATCATAATTATCCCCAAAAACTTGGTTCCAGACATAAAACCATATAATATGTATTATTTCATGTAGAGCAACTCCCAAAGCTCCTCGTTCACTATTAAGATAAAATACCTCAAAATATTTTTCTTCAAGAAATCTTGGCGATACAGGATTCATAGAAATATTGCACGCGATATCCTCAAAAAGATCCGAGCAATTGATTTCAAATGCTTCTGATAAAGCATTTGTGATCTGCTCTTTATTATCTTCCCAATGCTTTGAATAACTAGCCACTTTCGTATTTATGCTTTTCTCTAAGTCTACATATAGTGTACGAATAACACGTTCTATATACCTCCTTCTGTCTAAATACCCCATTTTTTGTGCCTTATGTTTGTCTAACTGTGGATAGAAATAATAAAGCGAGTCTGACCAAAATGCAGTCTCATCATCACTTTGAAAAGCCATAATACTTTCAAGCATATAATCTATTCCTGGATTAATAAACCGTAAATTCATAGTTGTATTTCCTTCTTTCTGTATCGTTCTTTCGTCTGTTTCAATCTCATTTTATCCTATTGTTTCACTCGATTACCATTTGCATAATATAAACTGTCTTCCTCCACAATAACCCATATAAGACTAAAATAAATACTACCTCGCTAATACTATTGAGTCAAGATAAAGTGTAATATCTCTTCAAGTCCAGGATTGGACTGAGAGCCGAGACGGTGCACAAGGTCCTGTGGACCTTGGTCTTGCACGGACCGTAATGGAATGTAGCCCCCATGAGGTCCAGTGGACCTCAGTCCTGGGCGGACCGAAACGGAGTGTAGACCGCACAAGGTCCTGTGGACCTTGGTCTTGCGCGGACCGTAATGGAATGTAGCCCCCATGAGGTCCAGTGGACCTCAGTCCTGGGCGGACCGAAACGGAGTGTAGACCGCACAAGGTCCTGTGGACCTTGGTCTTGCGCGGACCGTAATGGAATGTAGAACTTCGAACCATAATCCTATCCTACAAATACGGAAAAGAAAGGGGTTCCATCCACTTCTGATTTATGTTCACATAATAGTGCACATATTTTTATGTACGGATTTCAAATGGTTTTTTCAAAGTCACTGCGAAAATTGGAATCTATAGTGGCTTTTGAACTAAGTACAAAGGTATTGTATCTATAATCTTGATTTGATTGTTGTTTGACATAATAACATCCTTTATTCCCGAATAAAATGCAGATTTATAAGGTTCTTCCAAAGTTATGTGTTCACAATGAGTACCTATATATGAAATATACTCATCTGCTGTAAGTGTTCTTTCTTTTTTCCACTCATAGAAGCTAAAGTTTTGAAATCCATAATTAATCACATTTTCATAATTTAATTTACAACTATACTCCTGTTTAACATGAAAATGCTTCGTATAAACTTCTTGAATTTTTTCGTGTAAATCTCCATTTGCACTTTTTTCATCAGAACGAGTCATAAACATTGCCAAGTAACCCCCAGGTTTTAACATTTGAAATATCTTTGTGAAGGCTATCTTTTCAGGAATCCATTGAATAGTTGCCGCTGAAAAAACTAAATCATACATATTATCGGGAAAATTGTAAGTTTCAAAATCATCATTAATAATTTTAAAATTACTATATGTACCAAATTTTCTTTTCATAAAAGATGTGAAATTTTCTCCAAGTTCTATTGCTGTATAATTACAACCAGTTAGTAAAATAGGTTCTGTTGCTTGTCCTGTTCCTGGACCAATTTCTAGTACCATCTTACCAGAATCTAAGCAACAAGCTGAACTCAATTTATCAAAAAGTTCTTCACAATATCTCGGGCGATACATTTCAAACTCTTCCGGAATTTTATCAAATGTTTTTCTAAAATCCATAATTTATTACCTCCACAAATTCAATTCATATGTAAATTATTATATCATAATACCATATTGAATAAATTAAATATAATATTCTCCAACAATTTGCGTACCCCTTTTATCAATGTGTATCTCCTACTCTTCATAAAATAGTGTAAACTTTCTTTCGTGTAAAACCAAAAAAATTAGATGAATATAGTTAAATTACGAAGAATTAGAAGAATATGAAGAAACAGAAGTATCAATTATAAATTACATCCAATAACACAATGGATACTACTAAACCTTATTATGATCCTCTTAAGTATTTCATGATTTTAAATAGGACTGTGAGAAGAAGTATGGGTGATAGACCTGATGGATTAATTGAATTGTATGCTGATAGTAACTATAGAACATTGGAAATTCTAGCAATCTATCAATAAAAATGAAAAATCTTATGTACTCACTAATAACTCAAAGCCTAAAATTGAAAACCAAAACAGAATTTTAGTAGTGAGCAGCCACGCGCGAGACGGCCCATGAGGTCCTGTGGACCTCAGTCCTGGGCGGACCGTAACGGAGTGTAGACCGCACAAGGTCCTGTGGACCTCGGCCCAGCGCGGACTGTAACGGAGTGTAGACATTCGAACCTTCGAGTCCAGAATTGGACTCGAAAAAACTAAAAGAGGATATCCTCTTGGATATCCTCTTTTGGTTTTTGAAAGCGCGAGACGGGATTCGAATTCGTAACCTAATGATCAACACCAGCAAGAAAGGGGGATGCCGCACATCATCTGGCTGGTGTAATCATGGGGGTAAGCATATAGTCTACTAATTTCTTACTGGTAAATCACGTTACATATCCATCACAGGATCTATATCATCTAAACTAGTATCCTCATATTGATGTTTACCAATAAAATTCATATATGGACTTCTAGGGTCCAATCGCAAAATAGATACTCTATTTATTTTTTCTAACAATTTATAAAATTTATATATTACATTTTCATAATATGGATCATCTATACTTTTTATACTATCCAAAATACTAATGATATACTCCAACTCTTTATTAGATGGAATAATATCAAATCTCTTTATAAACTTCACCTTCTCTATTACGTAACAATTTACAGAGAAAGGTTTCGCCTTTTCTTTATAATATTGTTTACTATTTATTAACTCTTTCATTCGCCGCTCGCCTTCTTCAAATAATTGCATAGCTTGAAGCTTATCGTTTGTATTATTAGCATATCTCATAAAATTTCTAGCAATAGCATGTTCAATTTTATATGACTTAGGTCTAATACTTGCTGATATTTCAAAATGATTATATGCCCCTGCATAATCACCTAATTCTTGTTCAAACATTCCTAGTTGCAACCAATAATAGCTGATGTTCTTATAATATTCCTTTATTGACAAAAAAACTCTTTTTATACTTTTCTTATCAAGCATAAACTTATTGGTCAATATATCTTCCTTTAATAAACATTGAAAAATAATATACCAAGTATCATTTCCTTTTTCTGTAACATACTTTGATATGTGTATAAGCATACCTATAAGTATATCCGGTATTTGTTTAACATTATGCTTAATAATATAGTCGGTGAGAATAACATTTCGTAATGTTAATCCATTATTATCCATTCTTGCAAAGTCCACAATTCTCATATTATGAATATCTATATCTCTATCAACTGTAACTCTTGTACCATACCTTTCCGAAAATAATTCGCGTGGATAAAACTCAACATCTGCAACATCGAATAAAGCAAGTTCTATTAATAATTTATTTTCTTCAAAAGAAAGTTTTTTTAAGCAATTTTCCCAATAGTGTTTTGATGTTTTCATTGCCACACCATATGTTAATGCAACCACTAAATTTATCATACTAGACTTCTTTTTTATCTCAGCTATTCTTTTTTCTTTGCTTAAGGATGCCATATAGGATAAATAACTTTTTGATTCTAATGTACCTTCAATACTTATGGCATCATCCTTAGTAAAAATATCTTTTTGTTTATATGCAACATAATTATTACCATCTAGATAATATTTTTTTCTATTATGATAATACTCTCTGGACGATGTTAGTATTACAAGTTCCTTATCCCCAATGTTAGAAAAGAACATTTTTTCTATGGACTCATAATAGTAACTTCCACCATCTATTAATAAAGCAAAACTTTTTTTAGGGCTCTTTCGTATAAAATCAAAAATTATTTTCCTATTGAGATATCGTCCTCTGTACTCTAACACTTCATATCCTTGGCTACTTAAATAATATCCTAACTGTCTTAAAAGACAACTCTTCCCAGATGAAATAGTACCATATATACTAAAACATTTTATATTATCGTTAGTATTAATCAATTCATCTAGCTTTGCTTTTGCTAATTTGTAATTCGTTTCTTCAAACGTCCAACCATCATAAACATCCTGCCATTCACAAAAATATCCTGTGTATAATTTGCTCTCATATGGAGTTTTGTATGTTTTTGAAATATCTTCAAGTCTATATATCCCACTATAGTTCAATTCAATTTTAGCTTTCTCATATGTACTTGGATCATAATGAAGTCCTGAAACAAATTTCAGAAATTCTGCAGCACTACACTGTATAAGTTTTCCTCCTAGTTCTTTAACTGTTTTTCTTACATATCTAGAAGGATTATAATCAATAAAGAAAAGTTTATTGTCTCTATATTTACAGCCTGCATCAGCATATTTTTTTAAGTAATACTTTATATCAGGTTCATCCATACTAGCTCCAACAAAAATAATATTGTTTTTTTGCATCTCTATTGAAAAACTGTTCAACTTAGCATCAAGTGCATCTGTAATTAGATCTGTATATTCACTTTCCGAAAATATAAATCCATCATCTGGATTATTTACACATCCATGTAATTTATATAATTGAACATCACAATTTGATATCTTTAATTCTTTTTTATTTTGAACCTCAATATCTATATCGTTTTTTTTATATATGTACTCTACTAAATCATCTATATTAACTGTATAGATTTTCTTCCAAGGATAATCTGTTAACTTGTAATGAAACTTTTCCTCTCCAGGTTTTGTATTCTTAAAACACAATAATAACAATTTTTTTAATTCATCTTTACCATCATATATACTATATACTTCATCACATAATCTTCTTAAATCATACCCTTGTACTTCCTCTATATCTTCTTTGGGTATCTTATCTCTAACTAAACTATCAAATATGTATTGCTTCAGTCCAGTACCATCCATTGTTGATATAAGGTTTTCTGCTCCTACCGAAAATCCTGCTCCTAAAAATAAAATTGGAGTGGAAGTTAACAGTATTTCCTTTAATTCATCAAATTTAGAGAGTTTGTCACTTTCTTCATTATTCATGCTTTCCATAGCTTTCTCCTCTACCTCCTATTATAGATAAAACAATATTTAATTAGTATCTCATTTGTCACTAACTTTATAAAGTCCATTTCATAACAACCATAATGTACATTACATTACATTAATTATCATTATTATATAATAACATACTTTTATCTTTATTAATATTTTTTTCTTTATAAACACTCATGTCCAAAAGCGAAACTGGAACTCGATATGACGAGGACCTTAAACGTACCCTCGTTAACCTTTATCAATCCGGCGACAAATCACAAGCTGCTCTCTGTAAAAAGTATGGTGTATCTATTACTACTCTTGGCCGTTGGATTAAACAGTACTCAACCGTTGAAACGGATAATGGCGAAGTCTTGACCGCTAAACAAGTCAAGGGACTTCAAGAGCGTAATGCTCTGCTTGAAGAAGAACTCCTCATACTAAAAAAGCGATTGCCATCTTCACATCACACTCAAACAACGATTAGATGCTGTTCATAAGCTACGTTTTCAACACGACATCAAGATTCTCTGTAAAGTCTTAGGTGTCCACAGAAGTACTTATTGCAAGCATTACAATTCAGTTCCAGCTGACCACAACAAAGCAAAACTTATTCTCCATATTTATGCTGATTGTAATAAGCGACTTGTTGCCTATAAGATTTGCTATGTTCTTCAGCGTGATTATGGCATTAACATTAGTGTCGGATGAGTGTACCCACTAATGAAAACCTTTCAGTTACCAAGAATGTCAACTGAAAACCTTATTATAATTACGAACACAAAAATAACGGTGATTGTTCCAATCCTCTTCATCAGGAGTTCAATCAGAGACCTCCAAACATAGTGTGGGTTAGCGCTTTTACATATCTTAAAGCTGTCGGCAAGTGGTATTACCTCTGTATTGTAATAGATTTATTCTCACACAAAGTCATCGCTTGGAATATCTCAAGCAAACCCGCTGTTGACCTGGTAATGACTACGTACGAAAAATCTTATGATAAGAGGAACTACCCTGTAATGCTCATGTTCCATTCTGATTGAGGATTTCATTATACTGCCTTTTCATTCAGGTAGCTATTGAATACTCTTAATGTCGTGCAATCATTTTCCAAGAAAGGTTACCCATTGGATAATGCCTGTTGTAAATGTTGCTTCATATACCTCAAAAAAAGAAGGAAACAACCGAAGAACCTATCACTCTTTACAAAAACTGCAACTATCTATCTTTGCATACATTGAAGGCTTCTATAACTCGAAAACGCCTCATAGTTCTCTTGGAATGCTAACACCAAACGATAAAGAAGAACTCTTCTGGAATCATGCTTATCATCTGTTTCCAGAAAGTTTTCTTTAATAATTATGTCCACTAACTTGTCTATAGTTCACTAATATCTTCTCAATCCTATACCTATGCACATAACAATTTTTCTCACACTCATTTATTTCCTTTTGCCTTATGACGCAACTTACGTATATACAACATATTAAGCAGTGATTGATTCACCTTCTATATCATCTTTTCTTTCAATTTATGTAATTGTATAGCTGTTAAGTAATAAAGAGCTTTTTACGACTGCCCCAATGACTAAAGTCAATGTCGTGAAATATCCTTCTGATATTCAATTTTTCTGAACTCGCCGTTTACTTCATCATTTCTTTAAACAAAAAGTAGAATTCGTACGTGAGGTACATACGTACAAAATATGGAAAGGTAGTAATAATCGTTGGTACACTTACCTTCCTGATGAGACCAAGTCAAAGAATCGACGCTTAATCGCAAAAAGCAGTCATGAAAGCTTAGTTAATGAAATCTATACCTTCTATCATGAGGAACAAGAACAAGTTGCAATTACACTTGAAACTCTTTATCCTGAATGGCTACAATATAAATCGCTTCATACAAAATCAACGAACTCAATACGCAGAATCGATGATGACTGGAGACGATTTTATATCAATGATTCCATTATCAAAATACCACTTAGTAATCTTGATAAGTTGACTCTTGATACATGGATTCATGCACTCATACAACAACATGAAATGACCAAGGTGTGTTATTACAATATGTCTTTGATTTTTCGACAGTCACTTCAGTATGCAGTAGATAAAAAACTAATATCATTTAATCCTTTTGCTGATATCAAGATTGAACCGGATATGTTTCATACTCCTCCAGAAAAGGAAGATGAAACTCAAGTCTATCTTGTAGATGAAGTAAAGCCAATCATTAATGAAGCTCGGGCAGATTTTATAGACACAGGTAATCTTGCGGCATTAGCGATTCCTTTCGCATTTCAGACTGGTGTACGACTTGGTGAACTTGTAGCTATTAAGTGTTCTGATATTCGTGGTCGATATCTTCACATTCAACGTATGGAGATTAAAGAACAGAAGCAAGATTATAATGGAAAATGGCTACCAGCATCTAGAACTGTTGTTGAACGAACAAAATCAAAGGCAGGAAAACGTAAAATATATCTCACAGATGAAGCAATAGCAATCATCGATGCTGCAATAAGCGAAATAAAACAAAATGGGTATAGTGACGAAGATTATTTGTTTCAAGATATTCGTGGAAGAATTTCTTCGAGAGCTGTAGATTCAAGAATCCGTAAATACTGTGATCATATCAACATCTCACATAAGTCAACTCATAAGGTTCGAAAGACTTATATTTCTACCTTAATTGATTCAGGTATCAACATTAATAAGATTTGTCAGACGGTTGGTCACGAAAGTACTAAAACTACTTACGGTAACTACTGCTACAATCGTTATTCTCAGGAACAAACGGAAGAACAGTTTGAGAAAGCATTAAAATTCTAATATGTAATCATTTCTATTATTAATCAAATCGAATTCTTATCTACACGGAATAACTCATAAAATCTACTATTTTGAGTACGTGTAATCACTGTAATCATAATCCTATAAATGCAAAAAGTCTGCAACCAAAGATTTTATCTAAGGTTGCAGACTATAAAAGTAAGCGCGAGACGGGATTCGAACCCGCGACCCTCGCCTTGGCAAGGCGATACTCCACCACTGAGCCACTCGCGCATATTCTGTTGTTGAACACAAGAATATGATACATGAATTCTACTCTTCTGTCAACAACTTTTTTATATTATATGTACATTTGCAATAATTAGTTTAATTCTAACTTTTCTTCGTTCTCTTGCTTTCCCACTAGAAGTAGTCCCGCCACAATACCACAGATCAATCCTGCTTCATGTGACACGATGGAATTGATTCCACTTAGATTTGGTAAAATCAGATATGCCAAGATCAAAAGGCGTTTGAATATTGGTTCCCTTGACCACACTTGTTTTCGTTCCCGAATCATAAAGACAAGTAACATACCTGCCAAACCAAAGATAGCACCACTTGCTCCAACACTTCCATACGTGAAAAACATCGTTATTAATGCAGATCCGATTCCACTAAGTAGATAACATAAGAGAAAACGCTTTGCTCCTACCCTTTTTTCAACAATTGATCCAATACAGATCAAACCGATACCATTTACGAATAGATGTAAAACACCACTATGTAAGAATTGACAAGTGAGCAATCTCCACCACTCAGGATTCATTGCCCTTACATTAAGTAAACGTCCATACTGTGTCAAGTATCCCCATTGGTTTCCGTATAACAAATGATCTGCTGACCAAATAACTGTATCTGCTTTATTCAGCACTAAAAAATCTACTCCAAAAATCATAATCAAGAAAATGACCATACCGTAACTTGCTCTTGCTCTTCTCTTCATCCCTTAATACCTCACCATGTCTCATTCCACTACCGTATATCATCTATATCGGACATCTTTATCGATTTCTAAACCTATGTTATCTGGTAGTAATGAAAATTAGTAATGAACAATAAATCATTACGAATGTATTATAACAGAATTAGCAAATTATTCCAATTGTATTATATATAATTTATTCTTATGAATACAAATGATAGAACTCTTTCTTACACTCTTCTAAATTCTACAAGTACGCAGTCGAAACAAGAAGTAATAGTAATGAAAAAGCCCAACTAGAATCAAAACTCCTCGAATCCAAAGAATCTCCACCCATACACAAGCTACTGTAAGTAAAACCGTAACTGTACTTAATATCAAACATTTACCTCGTCTAGTCATTGCCTTTTGGTTCACAATTCGATCCACATGGTTACGATACAATTTTGTAGAAAGAAACCAATGGTGAAATCGTTTTGAACCTCGCGCAAACAGTACAGTAGCCAGTATCAAAAAAGGTGTTGTAGGTAAGATTGGCAAGAACACACCAATTAATCCCATTCCGACACACACAAAAGCAAAGATAATACAGATCCAACGATATATGTGTTTCATATTTTCTCCTAGATATACCTTTTTTACTATGATATGTAACTGGATTAAATTTGCTATGCTTGAGTACTATTATTTCCCTTGTTGTTTTTCTATTTTACAACATTGTATCTTATTCGATCAAATTTCTCACTTTTGAAACTTCACTTAGTGTAGTTGGTTGCTAACTTTTGCTTTTTTCCGTTTAGCTCTGTAAACTTGTATCTTATTACCCAACAACAATTTGCAAGCAATAACCAAGCTAACTAGCCCAACTGTACATATCATAATTACTGACATATACTCAAGTTCTTGTGCACTTACATCATAGGGATCATTTGGATTATAGGATAACGTTAATTTCTTTCCTTTATACCAGGTAAATGAGTATCCATACAGTTGCGTTTCATAAGTCTGTCCATCAATTTCATAAGTAACATATACATCTGTCTCCTCTTTTCCCTTACTATTCTCATATGAAGTAATATTTGTAATCGTAGCTACCACGCTACTTTCATTTTTATTCGATTCTGCTATATATTTTCCATATCTTACTCCCGCTACACATAGCCCAACCCCAACAATCACTAATATAATTCCAACTAACCTTAGACCTTCGTTCTTACATTTTCTTCCCATTCTTCCTCCTGCAAAACATGAATTAATACATTACTGGTTTCTTTTTCATCTGCATCTCATCAAATAAATTTCCTTGGTGAATACTATACGCAATCCACCAATCGATGCATTTCGTCTCTATACTACCATATTTTTACTTAATTGTAAATTATATTCCAACATTCTACTCATCTACCTTATCTGCTACTGTGCATCCCCCGGCGATTTTATATAATCAAGAAAACTTGGAGGACTTTCCTCTCCTATATAAAAAGAGCAAACCCAGATATATTCTAGATTTACTCTCTTCATTAAATAAGCATTAATACAATATTTACCGATAATCACGAACATGATTCAGATTGTTATCAATTGCAATTTCCTCAACTGCAACATAATATTCCTTTGGCTTAGTCGGATTCACGTATACAGGAACTTGACAACCAATGTAACGACCTGGATCTTCCCAGATGTTCCCGCTTCGATAAAGGAAGGTTTCTCCGGTAGCGAGATCCTGATAACTACAATCCAAACGATATGGATTTCTTCGATTAACCTGTACACGATAATTTAACACGGTGTCAGTTACTGTCGCATACACTTTTCGCCCACTTGCTTTCAAACGTTTTGCTTTACCACTCTGGATCTTCGTATAGAACAGCAATCCACATGCAACAGCTGTAAAGCTTCCTCCTATAATACATAAAATAATCGTAACAAGGTATGCCATACTCTTTGACCGCACATCATATGGATTCTCTGGATCATAATACAACTTGATCTCTTTTCCTATATGCCAACTGGAACTATATGAATTCAGTTCCGCATCATACGTTTGCCCATCTACCTCATATGTAACGAACACATCGTGATTTCGATCCCCATCGCTATCTCGATATGAATCAATATCTGTAATTGTTGCTATGACAGAATCTGCATTATTAATAAACTTCGCTGTAAATACACCAGCGATGATTCCTCCTGCGCATAAGCCAAGCCCTATTAATAAGAATATGATTCCGATTAACCGCACTACAAAATTACCACTTTTTCGTCCTCTTTCCATTACGCCCTCCTATTCTTTTCTTCTTTCCTTTGCATCTGTATCTCATCTAATAATCGATTTTGTCGATGAACACTTCGGAACACTTCTACATAATAGATGACGGCACCAATTATATAAGGAATGGTAAATGACAGAAAGATATCATGATATCCTCCCTTTGAAACAGGCGAAAACAAGCTTCCTATGGCAACGGTAAGCATAACTAATCCCATGGCAATGGCATATTGTACAAGGATCATCGTAAGTGGTGATACTTGCTCGAATAACGGATGGATGCTAAGTACAAATACCGCAATACCCGTCCATAACAACATCATGACATTATTACTACATAATGAAACATCACGTTGTGTGATTGCCTCCACGATAGATGCACCAATATTAATGACCGAATAGGAAATGCATATTGTATAGATTAATTCTTTTCCTTTAATGCTCCTCATGAATCACACCTCGCATCCGTACCAAATACTTTTCAAAACTTGACTTATAGTGACGACTGATTACAATCTCTTCTTGATTTTGCAATTGTGCTTGTACTCGCATATTGATTTCGGAACGAATCTTCTTAATTTTATAGATATTCACCACTACCGATTTGTTAATTCGAATAAACCCTTGGTCTTTTAAAGCTTCTTCCAACTCCCCAAGACGATAGGAAACCTGGTATACTTTTTTCGCTAGGTACGCATACGTTCTTTTCTCAACCGACTCAAAATAAAAGATATCTGAAATTCGCAAAAGTTGCTTTTCTTCCTGATCCGTTCCATATAACTCTAGCTTCTTTGTTCCAAATAGAGAACAAAGGTGTCGTAGTTCCTCTGTCATCTCGTGGTAATGTACATCTACATAATCCTCTGTCAGTTCCTTATTCTCATAAAGATTAATCTTCACTTAAGCCATCACCTATCCTAGTTTTCCAAAAACTCCATTACTGCTTTCGTATATTCCTCTGGATAATCGACAAAACCTTCTACATGCTTTGCATCTACTTTCCACAGGGATTTTTCGTTGGTGCCAATTGCCTCATACACAGCTTCACACATCGCTGGTGTAGCCACATCATCTTGAAGGGATTCAATCACAAGCGACTTAACCGTATTCTTCTTGGATTGTTTTACAAGATCCGCATCCGCAAATCCAAATTTCTCGTTCCAACGAAGATACCAATCACCGCACCAAATAATATAGTCATCTGGTACACCCTTAGAATCCTCCATCTCATGCCATACTCCTAAGAACATGCTTCGCATAGAATCAAATGGGGAATCCATAATGACTGCATCTACATGTTCCTTTGCATGTTTTGTTGAAGCATACAATCCAGTCGTTACAGCACCCATGGACTGTCCATGCACCACAATTTGCTTATCTGTGGTACACTCTTCTACATAGTCAACGAGTGCTTGAATATCGTATTTTTCAAAATACCCAAAACTTACTTTCTTATTCGTTGATTCACCAGAAGCTCTTTGGTCCATTGTAATGACATTCCAACCATGTTCCAGATACATCTTTGCTAACGGTTCCATACAAACACGATCCCCACCTGCACCATGCACAAGGATTACCGTATTGTTATCTACCGTATTTTCTCCAATAAAATGTGTTCCATATACTATATTACCATCTTTTGCCTTTGCTGTAAATTGTGTACCATGGTTATTCTGTTCAAATGTTTCTTGTACATATTCGTTTTGGTCATACCCCCATAGATTCAGCTGCTCTACACTATTATTTTTTGTATCATTTCCTTCATTCTGATACAAAAGTCCCTGTGCTACCTGATAACCAAAGTAATAACTAGCACCTAGTACTGCTGCCACGAGTACTGCAAATATGCTCCCCAATGTTATTCCTATGATTTTCTTTTTGTTGTGTCTCTTCTTGCTTGGATTTCCTACATTCACATTCTCTCTACCCCATCTTTTATCCTTCTTGCTATTCTCCTGGTCTTGACTCATGTTATGCTCCTCCTTGACTATTTGCTCATTCGATTTTCATTTACTTGTTTGGAATTCATCTGCTAAACCTGTATGGTTGTTATATAGCATGGTTAGATTTTCCTCTATTACTAAAATCATATTACATAACAGGAGCACTTTTTTCTATCGATTTTTACCAAGTTGCGTTTTTGCAATTCTAAGTTACACCTCTGTAAATGCAAATATTAGGATCAATAAAAAACAAAGCCCAAAATCACTTGCTTCATGCGCTAAGATTCCACTAAATAGATTTTGGTTTATTACCTTGTCTAATTCATGGAAGCATAACATATTCACAAGTTTTGGACTTTGTTTCGTATCTTTTTATATTAAGATATTGGGGGACAAACGACATTGAACTTAGGTGTCAGGTTTATTGCTTAGTTTTCTACTTACTTCTTTGCCTTTTTACACACAACTGAAGAAAATGCACCATATTTCTTCACTCCATCAATTGTTTTATATGCACGAACTTTCAGATAGTATGTCTTGGAATCATCCAGTTTGCTTAATGCATATTCGTATTTCTTTTTGGATACTGTAGCAAGTTTTTTGTATTTACCATTTTTGCTAGTTGCTACATAGATCTGGTAACCAGATACATTATCCTGCTTTTTCCAAACGAGAAGAGAGGATTTGTTCTTACGTGCTTTTATCTTTACTCCCGTAATTTTTTTCGGAGTAACAATTACCGTAAAGTATACATTCTTGTTCTCGTATGTAACTTTGATGATCTTCTTACCTGCCTTACTTAACTTCGTTGTATCTGCTGTAAATCCCGTATCAATCAATTTTTCCTCTTTGTTATCATACACAACTTTGATGGTCAATCCCGTTAAATCGATTGTATCACCTACACGGTATTGTAACTTGTTCGGATTCGTAACTTTCTCTACTCGAATTACTTGTTTTTCCCGTACATAAACCGAATAGGTAAGTTTATATCCCTGGTAGGATACCGTGATTACATTCGTACCCGTTGAAGTTAATTGGGTTGTGTTAATTTGGAATCCAGTGGTAACATCTGCTGTCGTTCCATTACTATAATGAACCGTTAAGACAAGTCCCGTTGAATCCAGTGTTTCCCCTTCCGTATACGATAGATGACTTGGTAACTTGGATATCTCAACAGAAGTAACGGTTACCACCTCTTCCACTGGTCGATTATAGATGGAGAAATCATATTGGATAGAATCTATATAGTTATTCAATCCAGTAATGATAACAGTGGCGTCTCCAATCTTATCATTGTTCTGATATACAAGAGAATAATCCGTACCTTCTACAAGCATTCTTGAACCATTATAGATTCGAATTGGTAATGTTACAGTTCCTCCTGTGTAGATTTGACCTGAGATTCCTCTAATATCGGTAGCTGTAATTGATTTTGGATTAACCGTTACGGATGCAGAGACTGTTCTTGTAGTTCCTGCTATCGTACCAGTTGCATCAAAATTCCCTACTGTATACAGTAGATTTTGGTCGATACTATCCCAATTAATGGATACATCTCCATAGGAACCATTGGTATAATATACTCTTACAGCAGAAGGTAACACTGGCTGTTCTCCAACTACTGTTGTTACACCCTCCAATGCATCTACCGTATCAATAACAAGTGGCTCAGCTGTTATGTTTACATGAACCGTCTGATATACATAGGTAACTGCTCCAGGTATGGTTGAAATCTTCGCGGTAACATCTGCCTCTCCTACTTGTTTCGACTGAATGGTAACCGTATTGCCACTCGGTATAATATCCACACAGTCACTACCCGTATCAATCTGCCATTCTACTTCACGATCCAATGGACATAATTCGCCATCCACTAAGAATTCTGCCTGTACACTTCCTTCGCGTATGAACTCTGTCCCGATTGCAGCTCCACTTGCAATGGAGTCTGCTCCATTTGCTGTTAATGCCAAATTCGTCTTATCTAACACAATTCCACTTACAGCTAGATCCACAATTTGAACTTGCGTTTCTTTATAAATGGTTGCATCACTTTCTAAGCTAGCTTTGATCGTTGCTGTTCCTCCAACAGTTCCCACTGCTTCAACGGTTACATACGTTGTTTCTCCCACACGCTGTGTGGACTTGATTCGAATCTGATCGGAATCTGAGCTTATAATATTCAGGTTCTTATTGGATGCTGTGGCTGGTTCAACCTGATACATTAAGATACTTGTCTTATCATAACCAACTGTTGCTGTATCTTCACCAAGAATACCATCGGCTCCTTCTGGAACAATGATGACGCATTTTGCCATCGCATCTCCTGCTACAGCCGTGATGGTTGCATTGCCATAGCCATTGGCTGTAACCGTACCATCAGCAGCTACACTAGCAACTTCTTCATTACTGCTTACAAATGTTATAGGTGTTGCTGCAGGCGTTACGGTATATGGTAATACCATTGTTGTTCCCACTTGACGCTTGAACGGATACATTTAACACCCCATCGGATACTTCTATACCATTCATAACATGTATGGTATTCGCTGCTGGAACTTCTTCTGTAAAGTATTTTGTTCCCTCTGCATAAAAATCGTTGTTTCCTCTTGACCAAGATCCCCATGGATTTGACGTTCCAATTGCTACATCATAGGTACCATTATCAATTGGGAAAATGGTGTCGATCGTTCGATTGCTATCATTTGCATAACGAAGACTTGTATATTCCCCATCTGCATTGTTTGGTCCTAAATCGGAACTATCATCTCCATTTGGTAACCACCCCCACGTCGTTCCGTCCGATTTTTGCTCGCGAACCGTATTTAATAAGACAGAAGAGGTATCTGCTACAAGACGATCGATAAAATCACTGTTCGTACTTCCATCAGCATTGCTTGCAAGGTCCATTATGTATACGTAACGCGAAGGCATTGGTGTAACAACATAAGACACGGTCTTAGATGAACCTGGAATGCTTCCCGTAATCGTAACTGGTTTAAATCCAACTGTGAACATATCAGAAGATACGGTTTCCCAGGTTATTGGTTCCGTTCCTGTTGAATCATCTTCATAGACTACATTGGCACTCGTTGGTAATACTGGAATCTCTCCAAGCCGTACCGTCGCAGTAGCAAATGTCTCTACCGATTTGATATACTCCACAACTACTTTACGAATCTTGATCCAAGATATCTGTGGATCTTCTCCGCCACCAGTTACTCCTTCACTTCTCTTTAGGCTTACATCAATTCGACCATTTGTTACGGTAACATTATTTGTTTCTGTTGTCTTCGTTTTACCAACAACAAATGCTTCTTTCTTAACTTCCTCATTAATGATCAGATCTGTCTTTCTGTTTTCATTGTTCCATGGGTCAAAGATACCAACACTGACTTCATAAGTATCATTTGGAATTTCAAAACTGTATTTGATCGTTCCTCCTGCTGCATCACTGGTATCACATCGTAAGCTGTCCCATTTATCGGAAGCAGTTTCCCTTGCCCAGGTTCCATTCGCAGTATCATAGCCCCATGCCATGTTGGTAACCGCATCTTTTCCATAAGCTTGATCGGCAACGGAATTATAGATACCAAACACCTCTGCATCATCTCCTGTATCACTCGATGATGGTGCTCCACAGTTTACATAGTACAGGACACTTCCATTCTCTTCTTTTGGTGTTGCACAGATTTCATTACTTACAATTTCCGTGCCATCCTTTACGGTTGTAACAACCACATAATAGGTAGCACCAGAAGCTAAGTTTGTTAGATAATATGGGCTTCCTTCCACATTTGTATCACAAAATGTGTACTCACCTGATTTTAATCCATATTTGATAGCGTAGGTATCCACACCTGTTAATTCATTGAACTCGATACCAATCTTTCCTTGTAATGCGGAATATGCCGTAATCTTCAGTTCATCTTTCTCAGCAAGTAAGCCATTAGCACTTAAAGCATAACTAATAATCACATTATTTCCTTGGGAAAGCACATTCTTATTCGCTGCATTACGAATTGTAATGGTATGTGTTCCTTCTTCTAAAAGTCCTGTTGTAAATAATGTAGCATTCGTCTTCGTCGATGTTGTATAGGTATCAACGAA
The DNA here is from genome assembly GCF_012070565.1 of Anaerosporobacter faecicola. Lineage (GTDB taxonomy): Bacteria > Bacillota > Clostridia > Lachnospirales > Lachnospiraceae > Anaerosporobacter > Anaerosporobacter faecicola. The sequence continues at coordinate 32,021 of NZ_JAAQRO010000002.1, read as the reverse complement.
TGTTTCTTTGGCTCCATCAACGGATACCGCCATCATACCACCATCAGAAGAGGTACTTCCATAAATAGTCGCTATTCTACCATCAAATACATATGTAACGGTATCTCCAACTGTTTCTGACTTACAAGCATAATTCTGGTAATACGCTGCATCCGTCAAATCTGTCCATGATCCTGTGTAATCGAACTTGTCGATGCTATCTTTGCTCAATGTAACGTATTTGATTGCTGCACTAACATAATGACCATTCACATCATCGGTTTTCAATTCATTACCTGTTGTTGCATTGACTACATATGTCGTAACAGAACTAGCTTTTGCCGTGATTTCCAATGTACCATCAACGACATTGCCTGGATTCGTAACGGCACTCCACGCTTCGGTATCACTGGTACGAACAGCAGTTACTGTTCCAAAGTTCGTCATATTATCAAGTTGTACCGAATAATTTTGATCATCCGTTGTATCATTCGTTACAACAAAAACTAATTTCTTCTTATCTGGAGATAAGGCTGCTACGTAATTGGAATCGGATACATCAATAATCTGATATCCTTCTTTTATGTATCTTGAATATTGTCCTAATACATAGTATTGTTTCGTTGTATAGTAATCCCCTCTACTAAGCCCCATACTCTCATATAATTCAGGCGTTACTAAAGTGGAATATCCACTGGTACTCTTGCTATATTGCTTCTGACTAATACCAAGTGGATCGGTATCTGCTTCATCAACTGCATTCCCAGCCCAATCGGTTGTTGTTCCTGTTTTCCATGTTGGTTCTTCATATACGGCATGAATGAAGCCCCAGTTGGAATTCCAGTAGATATTCTCTCCCATGCTTTCTACAGCCTGCCAACCAACCCATGCTGTTGCACGCATATCATTCATATCTTTATTAATAGCATTACTTACTGCAAATGCTCCGCTGTCCATCGCTGTTGCATTACGAGTACCACCACCAAACGATACTTCATCTTGCCATAACTCTTTATCATAAGAAGCTGCAATATTATATAAGCCAACTCGATCAGAACCACTATATTCATGTGTACTAATCTTTGCAATATAATTCTTGGCTTTATCTGTTAACTTACCAAACGATTGTTTCTGTACATCGATACTGGTTTCATCTGTACCCGTAATTTGTACTCCTTCCAGTTGTCCAGCTGCTTGTCTCTCTGTTAACTTATCTCCTAAGATCTCATAGATCTTATTCATAGCAGAATACTCTGTTGGATCATAAGGATCGGTACTGGCATCATAATTATCAACATGCGTCGCAGGTTGTGGGTCTGCATTAAATTGTGCACCCTCTTGTTTTTGTGAGCCATATGTCCAATATCCTGAATTTGGCTCATTAATTGGATCAATATCTGTAATTGGTACACCTTGATCAGTTTGTATATAATTTGATACATTTAGCAAGTACTCTACAAAATCATCGTACTTATCCCACATCAATTGATCTTTTGTAGAAGGGGAACCGCCTGTTGAACTTCCCGAATACGTCATAAAGTATGGAGGTGAATTAGCGAACATCTGGTTATAGAATGTTTGACCAGATTCTTTAATCATCTCATAGGCATCCTTTAGTACTGTGACCTGGTTCTTGTCTGCCTCCCAGTTATAGGTACCACTTTCGTCCATATATCCTGGAATCTTGGCACCGGAACGATTAATGAAATCTAGACTTTCATCATCCCCCCCACCAATGTTGTACCGCACGATATTCAGTCCCAATCCATTCTCTACCCCAAATACAAGATCCATGATTTCTTCATATCGATTGGTATAACCTTTTGCTGCACCTTCTGTTGTAGGTGCAATGTCTGTAAAACCACCAACTGCATTTGCCCACCAACATAAAGACGTACCAAAACCCTGCCATGTCTGGTATGCCAGTTGTGGGTTGATCGTAACCGTGTTGTCCTTTACTACTTCTGCTTTTACCGTATGATATCCACCAACGTCAAATTTGAAACCGGTTGCAATTGACGTAATAAAAAATACGATCGCTTGCAGAATCGCAACAACTTTTTTCCTTCTCATTTCGATGACCATCCTTTCCATTCTCTTAACTATAAGTAACTTGAAACCGATTGCATACCTATATATTACCTATTACTACCAACTTTGTCAATAGTTTATGTATATATTTAACATATATTCCTTTACTTCTTTTAAAGATTTATACACTTTTACTATCAGTATTTTTTTCTCCCCCCTTTCTTTTATCTATTTTCTCCTTTTAGACTTATCTTCTTTTCTATATTGTCTGTTTATATTCTCTCTCAATCCTGATATACAGACGGCTACTATCAACAGGGACATGTTCGTATTTGGTTACCAAGCGTAACCAAACTTAGCTTGTGACAGATTACATTGTCACAAGCTAAGTATTAACGGCGTCAAACAGTCTCTTTATCGATAGTAGCCATCTCAGTTAATTCAACACCTATATCATAGGACATAACGGTTATTCTCATTCTTACAAATAATACTCTACTGTATCCTCCTTCTTCATCTGCAGAAGGGAAAAGATGCGATCTCTTGCTACGATAAAATCATCAGAGGTACGTTCACGATTTTTTAGTTTCTGAAGATTCACGATTTCCTTGATTCTTCCTGGATTTGCTGACATTACGACGATACGGTCTGCTAGGAATACAGCTTCTTCGATATCATGTGTAACGAATATAATGGTTTTCTTCGTTTCCTTACAGATTCGATGAATGTCATCCTGTAATCTCATACGTGTTATGGCATCTAGTGCACCAAATGGTTCATCCATGAACAGAACCTCTGATTCCACTGCAAGTGCTCGTGCAATTGCCACTCTTTGCTGCATTCCACCTGATAACTGTGCAGGACGCTTCTTCTGTGCACCTTCCAATCCAACCATTGCTAAATACTGTTTTACAATCTGTTTTCTTTCCTCTTTTTTTACATGTTTTGTCTCTAATCCAAGTTCCACATTCTTTTCTACCGTTCTCCAAGGAAGCAGTCCATAATTTTGGAATATGGTTTGATACTGGATATCAGGGTGCTCTACTTTTGTTCCCGCAATCTTAACCGTTCCCTCACTTGGTGGAATAAATCCTGCCATAACATTCAGTAGGGTGGATTTTCCACAGCCAGAAGGACCAAGCAGGCAAATGAATTCTCCCTTTTCAATTTCCAGAGTTACACGATCCAATGCCTGATACTCTGAATTGCCTTGTTTGAATCGAACTGCTACTTCTGTTACATCGATGTACATCTTCTTCCATTCCTCCCTCTTTTCCACATGATCAAGCTACATTTCCAATTCCCAAGCCGTATCTCTTATTCAGTTGCCGCTCTCCTAAGCGGATTCCTTGATCAAACAATAACCCAAGAACGCCAATCGTGATCATTGTTGCAAGCAATGCATCGGAACGTAAACAGTTTTTTGCATCCATCACAAGGAATCCAAGCCCTGATTGTGCTCCAACCATTTCTCCTGAAACAAGGAAAATCCAAGAAGTACCCAAGGCAATATGCAGACTGGTTGCAATCTGCGAGAAAACTGCTGGGAATACGATGGTTAGTAAGGTTCTCACTTTTGATATACCAAAATTCTGCGCTACCTTAAGATAGATTGGATTGATATTCACAACTGCTGTAACCGTAGAAAGCAATACAGGGAAAAAGCCAGCAAGGAATATGATTACAATAGCAGGGGTATCGCCAATTCCAAACCATAATACAATGAAAGGCAGCCAAGCTACTGGTGCAATCGGTCGAATGATTTGAATAATCGGATTCACATAGGCGAATACTTTGGGAAACCAGCCAAGTACCAATCCAAAGCACACGGCTGTAACCGTGGAAAGAATATACCCTGTGAAAAATCTTCCAAGGCTGACACCGATATGTTCCACCAACGTTGCATTCGATGTACTTCCTGGTAATCCATCCTTCACTAGCACTCCAAATGCTTGCAAGACTTTTCCTGGTGTAGGGAAAAGGGTTTCATTTACCTGAAATGCTTTCACCCCCAACTGCCAGATTACTATCAGTACACCAAATGAAAGAATCACATGTTTTACTGTTTTTATGGACTTCATTGCTCCATTCCTCCTTTATTTAGGCTGGTAGACAAAATCCTCATAAGTGGGTGGTGCTTCATTAATTCCATATACTTTTGTCTTCTCTACCAATACGTCATAGGCTTCTTTCGTTAATTCCAAGTCGTCATATCGAATCCACTGTAAAGACTCCTTCAAGGTCTCTTCATCCTGACCTAGATAATCCTTTGCAATTTTCTGTGCCGTCTCGGTATCCAACTGTTTTCCTGCTCCCATGTATGTATTGATCAATTGATCTGCAATCGTTTGGTTATCTTGAATGAATGCATTCCGAAGTACCAAGGCGCAACACTGGGAATCTTCCCATAGTTCCTCTGATTGGAAAAGAACATGACCAAACTTCTGCACAACTGCCTGTGCGCCAAAAGGTTCTGCGACACAGTATCCATCAATGGCTCCACTTGCTAAGGAAGATGGCATCTCCGAGGGAGCTAACTGGGTTAGCGTAAGATCCGAGGTCGTCATTCCTGCTGTTGCTAACATATCTTGTAGCAATATATTATGAGAAGACTGGTTGGAAGGAATGGCAAATGTCTTTCCTTTCAAGTCTTCTACCGTCTGTATCTCATTAGAAGCAATAATCACGTTACCATCTTTGTGTCCAAGTGCTACTGCTTTCAAGTCAATTCCCTGACTAACTGCATTCATTGCAAGTTCAATTAACATGGACGCTCCATCGATTTTTCCTGCCTGCAAGGCATCCGTAAGATCCGTCCAGGAGCTGAACTTCTGCAGTTTTATTGCATACTCTGCATTCTCCTGCTCCAGTAATTCCTTTTCTTCAAAAACTGCAAGTGCGTGAGTTATGGGAAGATATCCGATGGTAACCGTCGGCTTTGACTCCTCCTTTTTCTTACTTCCACAACCTGTTACTACCATTGCACTTATTAATCCAATTAACAATACTTGAAGAACTTTCGAACGTTTTGTTATTGTCTTCCACAATACTCTCTTGGAAGCATCACCCTCTTGCTGATCAGTAATACCCCTTTTACTATTTCTGTTGTTTCTATAATTTTCATAATTTCTATTCTCTTCAATCAGAACACCCATCTAAATCACCTTTCTTTCTATACTTAGTTTATGGTTGAATCTTCCAACCCAAAGCTTTTCTCTTTTCTTTCATATCTTCCACAATCTTTTGTCCTAGAGCAACAGGATTCACATCCACATACATGGACGAATGCAACGTTTCTTTGGTCGTTTCTTTTAAGAATTCAATTACCTTAGAAGATCCATGAATGGGAGCTTCCACACAATGATACGAGGTGATTCCCATCAGTCGGAATCCAAGTGCTGCATCAATTCCCTTTTCATTGGACCATTCTGGTGAAGTAAATGCATATGGTAATTCGTATAGGTTTTTCCCTATTTCTCCTGCAATTCCTGCGAAGATTCCTGAGGATCTTGTATTATCGATGCACTCACCCACATGCCATACTGGTGGCATAGCAGGGGCTAAGAATTCCCGCAGGGATTCTCCTGTCTTACTATAGGCAAGTTCGGAACATTGGCAATATCCCATCTTCATCAATGGGAACGAGGCACAACCATTGATGATAATTAATACGTTATTCTTCAATAACTCATCGGCAACATCTAATATGGCTTTTTCATACATGACTTTTGGATTGTTACATCCCACCATATTGACGATTCCAAGAATCTTTCCTTCTATCAGTGCCTCTGCTAATGGCTTCATACTGCCATATTGTTTATGTATGTATTCTACAGAAAATCCTACTTCTGCTTCCACTTCGTAAGGTGGAATATAGACGGGCATTCCCTGTCTCTGTTCGAAACTTTCAATTGCTCTGGTAACAATCTTCTCTGCAATCTGTGTGGTCTCTTCCACATTGGAATGATGATGATCATAACCGATGTGCTCTGCTCCAGGTAATCTGGCAGAATCACTTGTTGTCACCACGGTTGTTTTATAGCAACGTGCCACATCCATAATTGCAGGGTACACTTCCTGAACATCTGCTACCCATAGATCAAGAGCCCCTGTTCCCAGTACCAACTCTGCACTTACTGCATTGGATAGCGGAATGACACCTGCATATCGATACATTGCAGACAATCCAGAACAGCAGATTCCATAGAACTGAATGCCTTTGGCTCCCTTCTCTCTGGCTAATTGTTGGAATTTCTCACTATAACCTACTCTTACAATCTCCCGAACCAGAACGGGAAGATGGCCATGAACAGCAATGTTCACGTATCCTTTTTTCAAAGCTCCCACATTAATCTTCGATGTTACTCGGTCTCCTACGCCAAGAAGGGCATCCGTAGCAATAGACGTTCCTACTACACCGCTAAATGTAAATGCTAATCCACAACGAAGGAACTGCTTCATCACACTATCCACATCTCCATCCGTTGCACATCCGGTCTTATGGTATGCTTCAAAAACTTCATGGTACGCACTGATTGGAAGGATATCCATCTCTTTCCATACCTTTTTTCGTTCTTCTGGCGCACAAGCTTCTATGGTCTTATAAGTTGAATCTGGCTCGGTCTGAGACAAATCTTCCAGTAATACATTCGCAAGATCAATCGCAATGTTATTAAACTTTCGATGTTTTGTCTCAATTCCAAAGGCCTTCGCCATTCCTAAGACCTTATATCTTCCTACAATTGGAATATCTAGTTTTCCTTGGGCTGCCCACTTTAACATTAAGATTACTTCTCTTGCATGCATACCATGTTGGGCAACACCAGCTGCTGCACCTCGTAGAAGATTTCTTGCTACAATCAGATCGGCATCTGCACCACATACTCCTCTTGGACTTTTGGCTGTTATCTTACATGGTCCCATATTACAGATCTTACAACAGGTTCCTGACAGACCAAAACTACATTGTGGTTGTTGTTTGTCAAAGCGGTCAAAAGCAGTATCCATGCCAATCTGCTCCATATGTAATAACATTTCTTTTACCGCAGGATCTGGCACTTGTTCCAACACATCCTGTTTTGAAGGAAATGTTTTTCGGTATGCAGCCACTGCTTTCATATAATCCTCTGTAAACACGTCTTCATGGCTATGTTCGTATTCTTTTCCTTGATCATCGATATGCGTATGTGTGTGGCCTTTTACAGGGACCAATACTTTCGGAACCCCATTTTCATCAAAGCCAATTATAGCGCGATGGTTATGTGGTTCTACTTCTCCATGTGCATGCTCTTTCTTCATGAATCAATCCTCCCATATTCGTACTTGTAATATACTTTAGTTTTCCTAGTTTCTTAGTATACTTAGATGGTATTGTATCGTTCATTCCATACTTTGTCAATAGGTTTTATGTGATATTTATTTATCGTCGATTCCTTCCTATAACCGATTACCTTTACGATATATCAATACATTTCCATGAAGTAGAGAAAAACAAAAGGTCATGCATCTCATACAATCATGAGATAACATAACCTTTTGTTTTTCTCTACTTCATTATTAATTTGAATATAATCCCTTAATCAGACTTTCCTTACCCATTCTCGCCCTCAATCTTCTTAATAAATGTTTCCAGATCAAGGATTCCAAGATCTCCTTCGTCCCGACTACGAAGAGATACTTTTCCTTCTTCCCTTTCTTTTTGTCCAATTATCAGCATATAAGGAACTTTATCCATCTGTGCTTCTCGTATCTTGTAACCGAGTTTTTCATTTCGATTATCAAGTTCTGCACGAATTCCTGCCTGTTGTAGTTTCTTGATTACTTGTTTTGCATATTCTTCATATTGATCGGAAACAAGAAGGATCTTGGCTTGAACTGGTGCTAACCAGACAGGGAATTTTCCTGCATAATGCTCAATCAAGATACCTATAAATCGTTCAATTGAACCGAATACCACACGATGGATCATGATTGGTTGATGTTTTTCTCCATCTGCTCCAATGTATTCTGCTTGGAACCGTTGTGGTAATTGAAAATCTAGTTGAATGGTTCCGCACTGCCATGTTCTACCGATGGAATCCTCCAGATGGAAGTCAATCTTTGGACCATAGAAGGCACCATCTCCCTCATTCACTACATAGGACATCTGCATCTCATCAAGTGCTTCCTGTAATCCTCTTGTTGCCAATTCCCAATCCTCATCACTACCGATGCTGTTTTCTGGACGTGTAGACAATTCCACATGGTATTTGAATCCAAACTTTGTATACACTTCATCAATCAAACGAACAACGCCCTTGATTTCTTTTGTAATCTGTTCTTTCGTCATGAAGATATGGGCATCATCCTGTGTAAAACAGCGAACACGCATCAAACCATGCAATTGTCCTGATTTTTCATGACGATGGACAAGCCCTAACTCTCCCATACGAATTGGTAGCTCACGGTAAGAATGGGGTTGCATTTTATAAACCAACATTCCACCTGGACAATTCATTGGTTTAATTGCAAAATCAGTCTCATCGATCACCGTTGTATACATGTTCTCCCGATAATGATCCCAATGTCCTGAAGTTTCCCAAAGTTCCCGATTAAGCATCATTGGCGAAGAGATTTCCACATAGCCTTCTCTTGTATGAAGTTTTCTCCAATAGTCAATTAACAGATTCTTTAACACCATACCTTTCGGTAAAAAGAATGGAAAACCTGGTCCTTCTTCCAGTAAAGCAAATAACCCCAGTTCCTTCCCCAGTTTTCGATGATCCCGTAATTTGGCTTCCTCTACCTGTTGTAAGTATTCATTTAGATCGTTTTGTTTCGGAAATGATGTTCCATAGATTCGAGTCAGCATCTTATTCTTTTCATTTCCACGCCAGTACGCTCCTGCAATGGAAGTCAACTTAAATGCTTTGATCATACAAGTATTGGATACATGAGGACCTGCACACAGATCAACATATTCTCCTTGGCGGTATAAGGAGATTATTGCATCCTCAGGCAATTCCTCAATCAATTCGATCTTATAGGATTCTCCCTTTTGTTCCATTAACTCCAGTGCTTCCTTACGACTCACTTCTACACGCTGCAATGGTAAGGATTCTTTCACGATCTTCTTCATTTCACTTTCCAATGCCTGTAGGTGTTCTGGAAGGAGTGGAAAAGAGAATGCAAAGTCATAATAAAATCCATTCTCAATTGCTGGTCCAATTGCACATTGCGTATCTGGATACAAACGTTTCACTGCCTGTGCCAAAATATGTGCTGTTGTATGACGAAACGCCTCTCTTCCTTCTTCTTCTTCAAATCTGCGTTCCACGATGGAACCGTCTTTTCTACTCACTTTCATATGATTTCTCCTTTCATACAGTCTTTTTTGTTACAACAGAAAGCAAACCACCTTGCTCTCCTTTTTGTTAACATAAGAAAACACCCCTACAACTATGGATGTGTTCCACAATTGTAAGGGTGCTAGTATACTACCGCACGGTTCCACCTTAACTTTTCACTTCAGATTCTATCAAATCCTATCCTTTAACGCAGGCATACGGTATTGTTTATTGTGCCTATATGCAGTTCAACAATACAGCTCAGGAATGGTATTCGTCTGTTTTCCATCAGAAAGAACTCTCACCAAACGTTCTTCTCTCTGTCTGTGTCCAAGCAGACTACTGTTTCCGTCTTTGCTTTTCTTATGTTAGTTTATATTATATGCTCTTTTTTTTGTCTGTCAACCACTTTTCTTTTTTTCTTTCTCATGCATTGTGGTGCCCATCTTGTCTCTACTTCCGTATGATGCTTGATACATTCTTCACATTTTCCATGACGTACGCATTTGGTACGAGTACAAATACATTCACTAGGAGGCACAAATTCCTCATTCTTTTTTTCACATTCTGACATAATACTGCTCCTATCTTCCAATATGAGTTAATGTGCCACAGTAAAACAGCTTGCACATTGCAATTAGGTTTCCCTGTATTTTTTTTGCTATACACGATTTGCAGTTTATTGTTTTATGGCCTTAATCCGAATACGAACATAATCTGCATACCAAGTTCCATTGGTATAGCAGGTTGGTCGTAATTCTTCTACCACAATCCGAATGATTTCTTCTTGTTCCTCTTGGGTAATTCCCTGTACTTGGAATGGCAACAGATTAAACATCCGAATCCAATTTGCTAAACCATCTTCTCCTTCTTGTTTGGTTGGACGATCAAACAAGGTAGCAAATCGAACTTGTAATCCATGTGCTTCAAGCTTAGCCGTATATTCACCTATGGTTGGAAAATAAAATCCCCGTTTGTAGACGTATCCCCTTTTACGAAACTCTCTTTCCAAAGCAGCATGAATGGATTCTACATTTCCTTTTCCACCAAACTCACAGACAAACTGTCCACCTACTTTTAACTGGTTAGCAATATTAGTGATTAAACCTTCCTGATCATCAATCCAGTGTATCACTGCATTGGAAAATATTGCGTCCACTTTCTTTCCTATGTTAAACTTCGTAGCATCTTCACAAAGAAATGGAATCTGTGGATATGCTTCTCTTGCTGTCCTTAACATCGCTTCCGAAGAATCTATGCCATACACATCAACCTTCTGATCCGCTAACTGTTTCGTCAATTGTCCATTCCCACACCCAAGATCAACCACTGTCATTCCCTCTGTTATCTCCAACAGATTCATAACCTCTTTGCCATATTCATGAACAAAGTTAAAATTCTCCCCATAGTTCTTTGAATCCCACATTATATTATCCATACTATATCCCCTCCTAATCCTTTTCCTTAACTCTTTCTTCTTTCATGAATTCATGTTTCATTAATTCCTCTTACATTCAAAGTGTGATTACTAACTTGATTTATGAACTGAGTATAGCACGGTTGTTAGTATAAGTAAAATTCATATTAGTAATGTTTGTCATATCTAATATTTATATCATGTGATAATATTTAATTAAGTTTGTATGACCATTGCATTCGTGGTTCTATATAGGAATGATATAAGTATCAATAGTAGATTTTGCCCCTTACTGAACTGGTCTAGGTTTTCTCTTTGCAGAGTACTCAACCAGATCAACTTTGAATACACATACTGTATCCGCTTGTTTCTTTTCAAAGGTTACCTTCTTACCAATCTGTTGCATCATTAATAGAGATAACGCTTTACATTTTTCTTCGGAATCTTCTACGAATTCAACCGATCCTTCCCCCATAAAACTTGAATAATAATATCCAGAATTACATGGAGTCTCTGGATGTACCGGTTCTCCTTCGACAGATAATTCCAATGCAACTTGAGGATTTTTATGTAGAATTGACAATTTTCTTCCTTCTTTAGCACAATGAAAATAGAAAATGAAATGTTCTTCCACTCTCTCATATCCAAAATTCAAAGGTACAACATACGGTCTTTCTTCGTCTACCATACCGATATGACAGGTTTTACACATCGTAATGATTTCTTCCATCTCTTGTAAGTCTTTCACTTCTCGATCTTGTCTTCTCATATGCTCCTCATTTTATGACTTCTCTGAATCAATCTACTATGCTTTATCCATCATCTTTTCTTTCGTCATAAACTGCATTCTACCGGATGACTTCTTTGGAACAGCACCTACTGTACTAAGATCAAATTCACCTTGTAATTCTTTTTTTAATGTATTTGCACATTCTGGGCAATATTGTCCATATCGAATATTAATTCCACATCTTCGACAACCAATGAACACGTCCGATTCTTCTGGTATCTCCAACCGACCATTTCTTAAAAAACTATTGATTTTTCCTATAGAAACCCCTGTTGCTCTTGAGATGATCATTGCTGATGAATTCCCCTCCGCCTCTAGGAAGGTACGTACTTTTCCATAATCTGTTGGTTCTTCATGTCCACAACTTGGGCATACATATGTCTGGCTATCATCCTCTCGACAATCTGCCTTACATTTTGGACATTTTATTGGCATCAAAAATTTCATATTCATTCCTCCAATTGTATTCTAAATCAATTTATCCTATGTATTGTTCTGTCATTCCAATGCGTATCTCCCAAATGAATCTTTCGAGATACTTCTAGTACATATTTCCTGTATAATTTATATTACTATATCATCGAAAGAAAAGCAATTCAACATAATACGATTGACTTTTTTATCAAAATCTACTATACTGCATATAGTAAGTGTACTTACTATATGTATACAAACAATATAAAAGAATTACATACGATAACTAAAGTATAAAGGAGGTTCTTATGAAACTTGAAGATTCCCTTGGCTATCTGATTAATCAAAATGCCAAATTATTAAAAAGACAACTCACAGAAAAACTAACCCCTTATCAGGTAACACCATCTCACTGGTCGGTTCTTAAAGTACTTTCTGAAGAAGGTCCTCTGACACAGGTGGAAATTGCTTCACGCCTTGGTAGTGACAAAGCAACCTGTGGCTCCGTAATCGATCGTTTAGAGCGCAATGGTTTTGTTGAACGGATTTCTACACCAGGTGATCGGCGTTCTTACCACATTCAAGTAACGGATCTCGCTCAGAATTCAATTGAAGCAATGACAGCTGCTGCAAAATCATGCAATGAGCAAGCCACTGCTGGTTTTACGAAGAGCGAACTTCAACAACTTAATCAGTACTTAAGACGAATCTTTCACAATCTAGGAGGTGAATGTCTATGACTTGGACAGAAGAAATTCTACGATGTTTTTTTGTTGCATTCGGTGCTTTTGAATTCTTTATTAATCTATACTATTTGACAACGCAACAAGGATTAGCAAAAGCAAGGAAGCAACATGGCGAACTTCCCCCAACCGCTACTCCACACAATATACGAATGAAAGTAATCTGTATGATGTGCAGTGGTTTCGTATTTCTTATTGCCGGATGTACCTCCTTCTATCTACATACCTATTGTGGTAGCTTCCTCTTCCTATCCGCTCTTGGATTTGCTCTCTATGCATGGATAGAAGCATGTTACTATCGCTACTGGAAAACCTTTGGATTTGCAACCGTAGCCACTGTCTTCGTTCTTCTCACATTTTTACAGATACTATAATAGATTTATAGCCTTATGTACCACTACGAACTTCAGCGGGGCGAGAGCGTGCCCAGAGTAAACTATATCCTGTATTACATATTAGCCAAACTTAAATTGTGCAAATTGACGGACCTCAAAATAAAAAAGGGCTTTTGACACCAAAACCCTATTATAGAAAAAAGCTTTCAGCAAGATGAACCCAGAATAAGGATTCTATTCATTCTTGCCGAAAGCGATTTGCTTCGTAATCTATTTGTTTCAATGACTAATTAATGTGTGACCACTGTGTTTTGCTTTATTTATGAAGATGTTCGAGCATAGAAACCTTTAAAAATTATGGCCATCATAACCCCAGTTCAGTACTTCTTCGTATTTCACGTAGATCTGATTCCCTGGTATACCCAAAACTTCTTCGTAAATCTTACATACCTGTTCTGTCATACTATCATATGATGCTGCAGGTGCACTTCCGAAAATCTTAATTTCCACAAATGCTGCTTTTTCACATCTTTTTCCTTTAAAATATAAGGAGTACTCATCTTCAAACCCTACCATAAGCCATGCTTCGCTTTTGCCAGGAATGACTTCAATTGCTTTCCCTAACTTTTCTTTCAGTAAATCTTCTGTACTCTTGTCTAACTTTACTGTAACTTTTGAATTGATAAATGGCATATACTTCACTCCTATCTAATTTGAACACTCAACCCTGATAGGTAAATATTTGCTATATCGTTATGATTACAGCTTACAGCCATACGCAAACCTCCCTAGAACACATAATTGAGTTAATTAGATATTAGCAAAGCTAGAACATAATTACAAGGGCAATTTTATGTGTTGAAAAATCCATTGCTCTTACATTTATTCAGCCATATATCCATTATCTATATTGCGGACTTCTGGATACTTTTCTAATAATTTATCATTCGCAACTTTCATTTGTTCGGTATATACCAAATATTGTTGACTTAACCGCTTCATTGCTGGAATAAATATATCATAGTATCCACTATTCTTATTAAAATCCTTCATGATCGTTTGAATCCGATACATTGGAGACTGGGTATATTCCTCTGATTGCATGAATGCAAGATATTGCTCCAATACTTCTTTATTATCCTCTAAGAATGCATCTGGTTCTTCCATGGATTGTTTTGTCTTCTCATTCATCTCCATAATCTGAGCTGTACTAATATCTTTCGTACTCTCGACTAAGTATTCACACAAATCCTCCGGGAATTCCATCGCAGGCACATTATCTAAAAATTCCATAATGGTTTCATATGCTTCTTCCTGCTGCTTTGTTTCGATTGGTTCATTGAGGAACCTAGCAAAATGCAAACAGATGAATCGTCCATAGTATCCTGGAAATGCTTCCAAGATTTTCTCTGTAACTGTAGCATTCTTATCTAGCGATTCCAGATCTAGTTTGATCTCCTCATACGAGATTCCACAGCTTAACTTATCCAATATTGCGTATCGTCTTTTCTCTCTTTGCGCTTCTAACTCTTTTTGAATTACAACTCTCTTAAGTGCATCGTTGTTTCCTTCCTCTAGTACCTCTCTAATCTCCATTGTACTAAGATGAAGTTTTCGCAGTACTGCAATTCTCTTCAGTTTATCAATTTCATTTTTCGCAAAATCACGATACCCATTTTCTAGTATTGTTGGAATGACAAGCCCTTGTTCTGCATAGTATTCAATGGCTTTCTTCGTCAACCCGGTTTCCTTACTTGTTTCATGTATTAACATATTCATCACCTCAATAGCAATGGTAAGCCCATCCCCAAGGGGGCAGTCAAGCATGAATTTCAAACTTTACCTTTTAATATAAAAAAGTAGTCAGTAGATCTCCAATTATCCTTGAAGACCTCTAGCTTGGCGATCCATATCTTCTATAACAATATCATAGATTTCACCTAATGATGACGCATATTTCAATAAATCCCATGGTTCATTGGTATGGAAATGAATCTTGATCAGTTCCTCATCTCCAACTGCAAGTAGACAATCTCCTTTAAGATTGTTTGTTATATATTCATTGATGGCATCCTCATCAAGATTTGTTCCTTCTATAAGTAGTTGCGTATCATAACGAAATTCTAACATTATTCTTCTCCTTTATCTTTCTCTATGATTTTCTTTTCTGCGTTCTTCTTTTTCTATCATTTACCATCAGTACATGCACATCTGAGATGAATAGCTTATCCAAATGGTCGTTGTACCAATTCTGCACATATTGTACTCCTCTCCAGCCATTTCTGCAAGATATCCTGCCCATTTCTCTTTCTTCCATTCCTGTAAGACATTCCTTCTACTTAACATTCCCTTTGATTCTAGTATAAATATCTTTTGACGCTTGTATCATTTATGTATTATAATGAAAGGAATTATTGGAGTAAAAAGCACTTATGAGTGGGGAGGGAAGATTAATGGACATCGCTGTATTCGCCGATTTACATGGTAATTATGTTGCTTTTGAAGAATGTCTTGCTTATGTTCGTGCCAAAAACATTCATACGTATCTCTTCTTAGGCGATTATGTAGCTGAAATGGCAAATGCACAGAAAACCATGAAGCTTCTCTATGATTTACAGGAACAAGAAACTTGTTATTTTATTAAGGGAAATAAAGAAGAATATTGGCTAAACCATCAACAAGACCGGGAAAACAACTGGAAAGATTTTGATTCCATCACGGGATCGCTTCTCTATACCTATCAATCTTTAAAAGAACAAGATTTTGCATTCTACCAGTCCTTACCAGCTGTTATGCGATTAACGTTTGGTACCCTTCCAACTATGACAATTTGTCATGGGTCACCCAATCATATAAGTGAAAAACTTCTTCCTGCAGATTTGAATACTATTGAATTACTTAAAAATGCAGAGGATTCCTTGATTTTATGTGGACATACGCATTTACAAGGTAAGATTACCTATCGTGACAAACGAATCCTCAATCCTGGTTCCGTCGGGCTTCCTTTCTTTAGTAATTGCAAGACACAATTTTTAATCCTACATGACTGTGGGAACACTTGGGAAGAAGAATTCATCAGTCTTCCTTATGATTATGAACAAACCATTCGCGCTTTGAAAGAAGCAGCCTTAGATCAACATGCACCCTATTGGACAATCATCACCAGTGCTATCTTACGCGGTGCTAATGTTAACCATACACAAGTCCTAAAAAAGGCGATGAATCTCTGTCGTGAAGAAACCGGAGAATGTGTCTGGCCACATATTCCTGAACAATTCATGGAACGAGCGGTGAAAGAATTCGGGTTACTGGCACCAGAATTTACTACCAGATAAAAGAGTATCTTTGCTTATCTAGTATTCCGATATAGACATGTTTTGATACCCTAATTAGTTATTATCCCAGAACACAAAAAATCTTCCGCTTAATGGAAGATTTTTTTGTGTTACTTTTATAATACGCATTCCAGCTGACAATCACAAGGTTCTTTCTCTACATGTTCTTTGTTATATTCTAATGCTTCCACACAACCCATTGCATGATAGAAGGCCTGAGACTCTACTGCAGAATGTGATGATATGTAAAGTTTCTTTGCTCCCTGTTCTTTTGCCCATTTCTTTGCTTCCCCAAAAAGTTTCCGACCGATTCCCTGTCCACGAAGCTCCTCTGAGATATGGATGCTAGAAAGATCCATGTATTCTTTATTGGTTCCTAAGAATCCTGATTCTACTGAAACAAATCCCTTAAGTTTGTCCTCCTCAAAAGCACCTAGTACAAATCCACCTGTTGCGATGGTATTTCGCAGACACTGTATAAGCACTTCATATTCCTCTTCTGACCAATCATCAATGAAGGGATCCTCTTTGATGCACCATTTTCCATCAACTTTTCTATAGCATTCCTTTACAACCTGATGCCGATTAAAATTTGCAAAAAGTTCCCGATTTATCTGTTTTTCCTTTAATTTTTCTAATTGCATATGATCTATATGGTTGTCTACTGGCACAACCATTACCTCCTTTTTCATTCTTACTTTCTTCGTTCGTACAAAACGATTGTATTTTTCTTTCCAATCACTCTATAAATGCTTCCCGATATATCAATTCTACAACCTCTTCAACACTCATATCCTTTGTCAGCGTTCTCTCTGGCAGGAAACCAATGTAGTCCTTATCTCTCCACCACCGATGCATCTCTTCTTCTCCAAACTCATCCTTATTCGGTTTTGTTTTATGTCGATTCACGGTTTCTTCAAAGGAGATATCATAGTAATACGCATAGACTTGCTCACCAAATTCACGTTTGATGTATGAAAATAATTCCTCATAATACTCCACATTCAGGATTCCTTCTAGTATTACTGCTTTGCAATGCTCCATTCCATACTGCACCATATTCTGAAGTAGGGGAAGGGCTTCATTCCCCACTCCATCTTTTACCCATAACATTTCTCGACGTACAACATCCTGTGGAATCAGCAAGGTATTCCTTCCAATTCGTCGTTGCAACGCTTTAGCAACCGTTGATTTTCCACTCCCCGAATTACCACGAATAATAATTAGTACGTTTTCTTGTAATTCCATTTTCATCTTTTTCCCTTCTCCATTAACCAATTACACAAAGTCCTCTAACTCTCCTTCTTCTGGCTCATAATCGCCCGTTACTTCAATCACATTCCCATCGGGATCTGTCAATTGGAAATAATAATAGGGACTTGCATTGCATACGTATTTGACTGGCGTAATATGATCGACTAGCTTCAATTGCTTTACGCGTTCATACTCTTTTCTCAAATCTTCATCCCAAAAATTAAGTACCACTTTTCTTGAATTGGGTAATTCTGCAATCTGCACCAAATCATCAAAGTAGGTATCCATTTTTCCTCGATGCACTACTTTCTCGGGATTCCTAGAATCAAAATATCCATTCATGATTGCGATGCAATGTCCTTCAAATTCAAACATTGCAAATCGATCCATATTTTGATGCGTTACTTTTTGTTCTAGTAAGTTTTCATAAAATGTTACGGATTTCTGAAAATCCTTTGCTATTATATAGATACTTCCTAAATGCATGTTGTTCTCCCTCTCTTCTGTTATAGGAATTGAATGAATAAAACTATGAACTAATTGCGCAAAACATAATTAATATAAATCACTTATCCCCCCTACAAATTAGAATTTAAATGGCTCAATCGGAACATAAATCTCCACTTCATGTAGATGCTCTTCATTATCCTGCGGGTCGTTACAATACACCTCGAATGGATAACTATTCCGTGGAACATAGCCACTCCCTGTTATCCATTCCTGATACATATAGTTCCAAGCATCCCGATACTGTTCCTGTTTTATTCGAAAATGACCGACTGCATAGAGACCACCTTCCAGCTTCATACAACCAAGCACGCCATCCTCTTGAATCGGAATCTGGTCTGGTACGGTCATGCAAAGACTCGTTCGAAACTGATTCTCAGCCGTGAATTCTGGATTATCATGATAGATGGAGAGCACCCAGTTCTGTTCTCCCACCAACAAGTTTTGCTTTGCTGCATGGGAGAACAAGTTTTGTGCAAGTTCTTGGCATACATTTGCTAACTCCTCATAGGTCCCCGTATGTCTTATGTAGACAACATTCTTCTCCTCCATGTTCTCAATGGTGATCTGCCCTTTCACAGGGAATTGCTCCCCTTTTCTTTCCCCTTTTGTACCATTCTTGTAATCGGATAACAGGATTGTACCGTCACAATTCTTCTGGTATTCCTTTCGGTATTCTCGTGGACTAATCCCAAAATAATTCTTAAATGCTCGTGAAAACACAGCGGAATCGGTATATCCTAACTCATATGCAATGTCTGTCATATTCTTATCCTCCCGATGCGCCAACAGAAATAATCCATTTTCCATTTTGATTCGATTCACATAATGTGCCAACGGTTCCTGTACGATTCCCTGAAAGATCCGACTAAAATGGTATTTAGAAAACCCTGCTACAAGAGAAAGTTCTTCTATTGACATGGGCTGTCCGAGGTGCTGTTCCATATAATCCTGTACGGTATGTATTCTTCGAACATACTCATCCTGACACTTCTGATCCATCCGATGTATTCCTCCCTAACAAATCCTCAATATCGATTTCCCGGTTTCTTCTGTGCCTATAGCAACTCCATGTTAATGGATTTTTCCGTAAACCCATAGCTTTCATACATGGCTTTCGCTTGTTTGTTCCTTGCATTAACCTGCAATTCAATTCCATCCAAATGCTGCTTTTCTGCAACTTGTTTGATAAAGTCAAAAAGCTGGCGGCCAATTCCTTGTCCGCGGTATTCTTCCTCTACAGCCATAGAATCAACAAACAGAATATCTCTTGTTACTTGATTCGGATTTTCTATATGACGCAACAGATACCAAAGCAAACCTACGACCTGACCATCACAAACCGCTACCACAAAGGTTTTTGCTTCGATTGCCTCTTCATATTCGTTTTGCGACAATACGATATCGTTTGGTTTATAGATATCCGGTCGCCAATCAACATGCAACTGCTGCACCTGTCTCATAATGGTAGAAACCATTTCATAATCTTCTTTTCGAGCATAACGAATCTCACAATTTTTCATTGGTACGTTTCCTCCTATATTCTTCAGAGCTCTTCCTCCAAAAACTCCTTTATGTACTGCAATACATCCTCATAATTTGACCAGTATATATAATGTTGTCCCTGTTCTATGGTAACCTGTTTGCTATTACTTGACCACGTTGCTAATTGCCTCTGCACCTTTTCCCACGCCTTCCCGCTATCAGAAGAAAGAACAAGGATCGGAAGGTTTCCTAAAGAAGGTCCTTCAAGAATTTCACCTGCATTCTCATTCATCTTATTAATTGTTTGAAGGGAGTCTTTATTACCTGCAAACCGATAATACATCACTTGGTCTAGTTTCTTGATTGGACCTGACAACAGACCATTTCTTACGTTTTCTCCATATAAAGGTAGGAGCAAACCACAATTGCCCATAAAACGATTCAAACCAGTGGAACGAAGGAAAGCAAAACCTCGATTCATTAATTTTGCTTTCCGCTCCGAATCTGTATGATAGAATTCTGGACTACCGGAATCAAGAAAAATAATCCCCTTTACCTGTTTTGGATACTGCTGTGCATAAGCTATTGCTTCCAAAGAGCCAAGAGAATGACATAAGAAAACGACAGGCTTTTCCGGCGCCACTGTATCGATTAGGATTGAAAGTTCTTTTACTAAATTCCCGATACTTCGTTCTGTTTTCGCTTTTCCACTCCAGCCACTTCCTGCATGATCGAACGTGATCGTCTGCCCGCTATGTGCAAGTTCATTCTGAAGTAGATAAAAATCGGTATATGCACAAGGAGTTCCCGAACCTGTAATGAATACAAATGTAGTATCTCCTGTACCTTTCGTAACGTAATGTGCTTGATACCCTCCCACATCAACAAAATCACCAACGGGCGAGTATTTTTCTATCTCGGTCTGTACCATGATTCTTTGCCAAACCATACCAACAACAAGCAACAATCCTAGGAATAAAAGTACTCCATAAAAAAGTTTTCTTCTCCTCATACCTATGCCTCTTGCATATCGGATTGTAAAATGGAAAATACCTGTAGATCCACAATCCCCTGTCCCTTCCATATATTCGCTTGTCTAAGTACGCCTTCTTTCGTGAAACCATTCTTAAGAAGTACTTTGGTGGAAGCCACATTTTCAGGCATCACAAATGCTTGCAGACGATTTACCCCCACCTCTTTCAACAGATAGTGTACCATCAAGGATACCGCTTTTGTTGCAATTCCTTGATTCCAGTAGGCTTCATTGATCTTGTACCCGATTGTCAGCATATTCAGGTTCTTGTCATAATCAAACATCTCCGCCATTCCCACCAAACGGTCTGGATCCGTAGTCAAATAAATTCCCCCGATAATACAACGCTTCTTCTCAAAATCTCGACCACCTAGGTTCTTAATTGCCGTTTCTAACAACTTCTTACTATTCTTATATAGGAACTGTGGTGCATATTGAAATATTGCCTCGTTGCTACAAATCTCCTCCAGTGCCTCTACATCCGTCAATTCCATTTTTCGAATCGTAATTTCATCCGAAATTAATCTTGGAAATTCATCAAATAATTCTTTACTCATTGGTTTCTTCTCCCCTTAATCCAACCGAATTTGATTTAAAACATCCTTGCAAACCCGAAGATACTCCTCCCAGATTTCAATGTTGTAATGTTCTGGTAACATGCGGATCTGTCGTTCCAACGTAGCAATGATATTGCATAGTTGTTCTTCTTCCATCTCATCAATTTCTTCTGGTTCTCCATCTTCATTGTAAAAAAAAGAAAAATCGATGTCTTCATAATCCAAATCATCTGTAAATATATTCATAACTTCTTCCTTTTCCTCATTTTTTCCTGTCTAGTTATTAAGTCTAGTTATTGAATCTAAGAATTGATACTAGTTATTGAAATTTGTTCATTCAATGAAGTCTTTATTCTCCATTCTATTATACTTCATCTTGTATAGGAGCGGAGCCCCAACAATCGTTGCATTCCTGTTAACAGTCCTTACTTTTAATATCGAGGTAACATATTCAGTTTCTGCTCAACTGTGGAACGTTCCTTTTGCAACTCAGAAGAGATTTGTCCCACTTTCCCAATATAGGAGGCTAACTGATCAATATTCTCTCCCAGACGATTCCTTACATTCCAATCTGTGAATACATTATCAAAAGCAATATCCCAAAAACGTGTTCCGTCTTTCATATTGTCTAGTTCACAGGTGAAGGCCATCTTCACATCCGATAATTCTTTCTTCATCATCGTACTAGCGGATTTCAGTTGGTTGGAGATTTCTGCTGCATGGTCCACTTTCGAGTATTTGACCATATCTGCAATCAACCCTCCGTTAAAAAAGGTATCATAGGTTGCCCAGGACTTCGCACTACTGTATTCATCCATGGCTTGCTTCGCCAAATTAAGCACACGATTTGTTGCCTGAATTGCCTCATCTAGTTCTTTCTTCTGACGATATAGACGTTTTCTTTCCTCCTCTTCTTTCTGCGCAAGTTCCTGTCCTTCTTTATAAATTGTTCGCAAGTTTGCCTGTTTCTCCTGTAATTCCAACTGTTTGGCATTGATTTCTCTTCTATAATGTTCCAGCGCTTCTTTTACTTGTTGTATATCAATGGCATACTCATCATACTTTCTCTTCGCTGTAAGATATTCCTGATACTCTTTCTGGTATTTCTCCTCGTATTTTCCAGCTATCTTATATAAGATCTTTGAGAAACTTACGTTTTCTAATTGCTCGACATCCATTTTTTCTTCATTGAGCTCTGCTTTATATCGATTCAATTCCTTAACACGTTCCTCATAGGATTTCGTAGCTTCCTGCGCTTTGTACTCCATAACACGGATTTCTTCTTTTAATTCTAGTATCTCATTTACTGCCTCTTGATAATTCATTCCAAAAACCTCCCCTTCCATTCTATGTTCCCCTTTCCTTACCCTTACACAGAGAACCAATGTGAAAAAGAGAAAGGAACCTTCTATTGTTCCTTTCTCTAACGTAAAGTATTGCATTATTATATCATATTTCTATATGCCGTACAACTAGGACGATGTATTAAAAACCAAGCTTTTGTAACCACGCACTGGTCATATCCTCTCTGTTTTTCTCCTCTTCTTTACGATACTTTCCCAAATGTTGACTAGACACAATCTCCCCATCTTGTAAGTAAATGATTCGATCTGCTCTCGCTGCTACCTTGGCATCATGGGTAACTAGAACAATCGTCATTCCTTTTTGATTGATAGAATTCAGGATGTCCATTACTTCTTTTGTTGTGGAAGCATTCAACGCTCCTGTTGGCTCATCTCCATATAAGATCTTCGGTTCATTAATCAGTGCACGACCAATGGCTGTACGCTGCATCTGCCCTCCTGATACCTGGTTGATTTCATGATCCGCTACCTCATCAATGTGCAAATCTTTCATCAAAGTATCCACTTTCTCACGTATCTCTCCTTTGTTGCATTTCTTTGCTTTCATCGCAGGAAGCATGATGTTATCCTTTAAGGACATATTCTTCAAAAGATAGGAATGTTGAAATATAAATCCCATCTTTCTTAACCGCAACTGGCTCATCTTCTCATCATCAAGAGCAGAGATATCCTCTCCATCGAAAATCACTTTTCCTGATGTCATCTTATCCATTCCACTAATATTATAGAGTAAAGTCGATTTTCCCGACCCTGATTGCCCCATAATTACTACATACTCGCCTTGTTCAACTTCCATGTCAATGCCTTTTAGTACCGTAACTTTATTCTCCTGACCGAATTCCTTATAGATTTGCTTTGCTTCTAAGATTTTGCTCACGTTTCTTCCTCCTCTTTACTCCTGTAACATCTTGATTACTTCGTATTTCTTTCCTTCTCTTGCGCAACAATCTGTCACCCCTAATGCAACAACAAGCAGGATCACTGGACAGATTACAAAATTATAGATTGGATTTACGATGAATTCAAACTCCGCAAGTCCCACATCTGCAATGGATAATATGCCACTGACCAAATATTCGCATCCTGTATTACACCATAGGATACCAAGACCTATTCCAATAAGAGAAGCGAGTAAACCTTTGATCAAATATTGCTTTCTAATATCCTGTAAGGAAAAACCTAAAACTCGTAACGTCGCCATTTCCGCATATTCTTTGGCACTTTGTAACTTTAAGAATAAAACCGTGATCAAAGCACCAATACATAATGCCACGACTATGGATACATATGCTGCTTTATCAAAAGAAGCAAGAATGCTTCCAAATGTCTGTGTCGTCATTTTCTCCATCGGCAACACTTTCATGAAGGAAAACTTCTGGCTGTACTGTTTTGCAACTTCTTGCGCCGTCGTTCCCTTCTCGCAATTGGCATAGATGGTATAGTTTTGAACCATATTCCCTTTTAACGTACCAAATGCTTTCGCCGTGTAACCTCCACTGGTCATATCCTGATAGATGCCAGTAACTTTGTATTCTTCCTGTTTGCCATCAATGGTAATCAATAGCACATCCCCTACTGTCTTTCCCAATTTTTCTTGATTGAGATACGATAGCGCGATTTCACCATCCTGCTTTGGAGTGGTTCCTTTCATACACTTAATCGGGAAATCCGAATACTCTCCCCACTGTACTTGAATTGTTTCCTTACCGTCTTCTCCGATGGTTTCATATTTGTTCGTGGAGAATACACTGTAATTTTGAATGTTTGCATCCTGTTCTAATGTTCCTACCAGTTGCTCACAGTTTTCTTCTATGTGATCTTTTGTCTGTAACTCCATCCACAGATCACAATTGGCATTTCCCATATTATTCGCAAAACGAACATCGGAAACGGTATGGATCAGATTCATCGGTACCAGCATTACATTGGTTGCTAAGAAGAATACGACAACGATCAACAACCATGCTTTCCTCTTTTCTAACAGATTCTTGATGCTAAGATATGCATTTACATGGCTCTTGCAATGTTTCTCCATTGCATATCTGCGTCTCGATGTTTTCTTTTTCTTACTTCCTGTTTCTCCATAAACAAGCGCCTGTACCACCGTAATGGTATTGATTCGCTTTAAGATTTTCTTACAAAGGTGCATCATAAACCAATAGACAAATAGAACGGAAACCATGGAAATCAAGATTGCATTTACGCCCAGATCCCGTTCTCCTAACATCATTCGTATACTCTTTGTAAACCCTTTGTTTGCGAAAAGACCGATCATATAGCCAATCCCACAACCAATCGCAGCTAACATACGGTATTTCTTCCGATACATGCTGTTAATATCCTTATTGCTGATTCCGATTGCCTTCATGGCACCAATCTCACGGATTTCCTCCTCTAGTACTGCCAATATGGTAAACCGTAGGTTGAATGCTGCAATCAAGATTAAGATGATACTAATGATGATCATGGCTCCTGCAAGCAATCCACTGGCTAATGAATTGACTAACTTGATCATCACATACGTAATTCCCTGCCCATTCACTGGCATATCCGAAGACTCATATAACTTTTGAACGGCACTTGCTTTGCTACTATCGGTTAAACGGAATTCAATGAGATATTCCACTTCTCCCATGTTCTCTCTAATCTCTTCAAAATCCTGGTCGCTTAATAGGAAACGTACCGAAGATGCCATCGAAGAAGCCATTTGGCTATCCCGTACAAAGTTTTTAATGATAAATGTTCTTGTAAAATCTCCTTTGGTAATCGTAATAGAATCTCCGATTGCCATATGGTATTCTTCCATATAGTAGATGGGAACTCCGATTGCTCCTGCTTCCTGCTTAATAATCGTATTGTCCAGGTCTAGCAGATAATCAAAGGATTCCGTCTGTTTTACAAATCCATTGTCTAACATACTCTCTGACAAAGAAACGGCCTCTTCCCCCTTCTTTTCATACCAGATATTTGCCCCATCAATATTGACCATCTCTATTGTTTCCACTGCCTTCACATAATCAACACGGTTTGCAAATGCCTGAATCTTATTCTGGTCAATCTCTCCCGTATGCATCTGTAAAAAATGTGGTGGTTTCGCAACGGAGAAGATTTGCTCCATGGAACTCGTTGTCTGTAAGATAACAAAGGAACCAATGGTCATTAAGAATGCTGATAAAATCATGAATAATAGTAATGTTATATGAATCACTTTATTTTTTTTAAATTGCTTTGTAAACATAATGTGCTCCCTCCTTATGCCATTATGATACTTGCTAAACGTAAAAAAAGTTGTAAGAAAAACTTACAACTTTATAACAAATCTACTTATATCGTATCGTCCTCTGTTTAGGACAACCATAACATTACTATTGGTGCAAATTGGAGCATGCATTTTAGGAAAAGCGTTTCCCAGCCGAATACGTAATTATAACATTTTAGGAAATGTCAAAACAAAGGCGGTTCGTTTTCTTTCCTCTTGGCACTGCACCTCGATCGTTCCATGATGAATAGTAACAATCTTTGACACAATTGCAAGACCTAATCCCTTACTTTGGGTTACATACTCTTTCGCATCCTCTCCTTGATAAAAGGGTTGGAAGATATGTTCCGCCTGGGAAGGGGATAAGACACTTCCATAATTTGCGATTTCCAGTGTAATCCACGTCTCATTCTCCGACAAATACGCTTCGATCTTCTTTCCTTTCTTCCCATACCGTAACGCATTATTTAACAGATTCTCCAACAACCGAATCATCAGATTTTGGTTGCATAGAAACATATGAGGCTTATCATTCCCAACCAATTCAAAGGTCATGTCCCGTTCATCTAGCTGTGGTATAAAATCAATAAAGATTTGTTCAACCAAACTACTAAGGGATAAAGACTCAAAGGTGTATTCTTTTTCTTCAAATTGTAGAATCGAATACTCCAATAATTCCTCAATCTGTCTGGATAAATGCTCGGACTTTCTTTGAATAATTGCTACATGTTCCTGATTTTGTAAGGATAACTCCTCACTCTGCTTAAGAAGTTGGGCATATCCCTGAATGGATGTTACCGGTGTACGCAGATCATGGGCGATATTACATACCATTGCTCGTTCGTCCTCCAAGGACTGCTCTAACAACCTTGCCATTTCACAGATACTTTTTGACAGTTCGCCCAGTTCATCTTTGTGGGTATCCTGAACAATATTCTTCCTGTTTCCTTTTGAAATCTGCTTTATGCTGTTGTTTAACCGTTCAATCCGCTTAATCGTATTTCTCGACAAAAACAGAAAGATAAGTACAACGACAACAAGGAACCCGATAACAAATGCAACTCCGCTTCCACCTGTTTCTAAAATTTCCTGTGTCTTCTCTGCCGTTAAATTATAATGATAGCTATAGATCGCTTCACTTATAGACAAAAGAAAGATTCCAAGGAACACACTTAAGAACATGAAAAAGATGAATTTCAGCTGTAATTTATGTTTCATTCTTGCCTCCTCTTACTCTTCAATCTTATAGCCAACACCCCATACATTCTTTATAATCTGCGCCTTTTTCGGGTTGTCCTCTATCTTCTCCCGTAGCCTTGCCAGATGCACCATCACTGTATTATTGCCTTCGTAGTATTTCTCCTGCCATACGCTTTTAAAGATCATCTCTGTGCTAAATACTTTTCCTTTGTTCTTTGCTAACAATTCTAAGATACCAAACTCTGTTCTTGTTAGAGTAATCTCTTCCCCGTATTTGGTAACTTTTCTTGCATCAAGATCAACCGTAAGTACCTCATTAACCGTAATGACATTCCCACTCTGCGGCGTCTTTGCTGCATAATGGTACCTCCGAATCAGTGCACGTACTCTAGCAACCAATTCAATGGCACTAAATGGCTTAACCATATAGTCATCTCCACCAGCAGACAAGCCCACAACCTTATCAATATCCGTCCCCTTGGCACTTAAAAACAAGATAGGAACCTGGCTCTTCTGCCGAATCTTCTGGCACACTTCAAACCCATCCATCTCTGGCATCATAACATCTAAGATAACCAGAGAAATCGTATGGTCAAATGCATCTACGGCTTCCAACCCTGAATATGTTTTGATGATCTCATATCCTTCTTTTTCTAATATATTTTCAATCAGATCCGTAATTTCCGTATTATCATCTGCAACTAGTATTCTATCCATGACTATGTACCCTTTACCCTTTTGTTTATTCTACGAAACACTCCATAAGATTCCGTACACAAAGTCGTATACCCAATTTCTCATATGAATGTTCTGCTACTGAATTCTCTGCATGTATATACAAGTAAATACGACCTATTCCAACTTGCATAATCTTCTACGGCTACTTTTTCTATTTATTCATTCATATCTCTCATTTTACATCTCTATAAAATGAATTTTAAGTCATATAAATAATTTATAACCAAATATGTCCTTGTGGATAAAGAATTGTCAGTGCATTGTTAAGCCATGCTTTCTGCTCCTGATCCATCTTCCCATATGCCAAATCATAATCCTGTTGATACCCTTCCCGATTTGGGTCAGTGGATTTATAGAGCAAGAGCATCTCTGGTGCAAGATAGGGAACTTTCTTATCCCAAAGAATTGCCTTTCCTAACTCTCGTTTTATCTCCTTATTCCGCGCATAGAGGAAATTTCCCTCCTCCTTGTCGTTAAATAAGAATTCTACAAAATTCAGTTTTGTCTCTCCCACATGATCGAATTCGATTCCATAGATATCCTTTTTCTCTGTTGGCATAAGATGTACCAATTCGCAATCGTCCGTACAGCAGAAGATATTTCGCTTCACTAGATACTGTTCCTTAATATCCGTAATCTTATGTGCATATCCACCGCCTAACATCTCATATACTTGAAACCCTCTGGAATTCATATAGGTGATTATGTTGTTACGATCCTTCCAATATGCTAGGATATCAATATCCCCATGCTTTCTGGATTCATATCCAAGGAATAGATCGATTGCCTGCCCTCCACATACTGCATATTCAAATTCTTGTTCTTCTAATAATTCGACTACCTCTTGTACTAACTGATTCATTTCATCTCCCCCTAACTTCATTATTTCATTGCTCTTCTCTCATCTGGTTGCTCGTTCTTTTCTTATTCAGCCCTATCTTTCAAGATAGAAACTTTCTAATGAAACCACCCCAACTGGTGGATAATAAAATCCATTATGTATCTCGCCTTCCCTAATAAATCCTAATTTCTTTAGTAATCCTAGAGAAGCTGCATTATCTTCAATAACACCCGCTACAAGCATTTTTACATTATCTTCCTCAAACTCATAACGAATCACTTCGCGAATTGCCTCCGTTGCATACCCTTGTCTTCGATAATTTGGGCTTATCACATAACCGATTTCTGTTGTTTTAACCATTCTCCTTGTGTCTTTCATTAAATGGATGGTTCCAATTACAATATTCTGATTTTTCAATACGATCATCAATCGTTCCTCTTGTTCTTTGAACTTTTTCATTAACAAGTCATATTCTTCATCCATAGAATCAAATGGTTCATAACCGCCATCAAGATAACACGTATCTTTATCGGATAAAAATGCAAAGCAATCCTTCGCATCCTCATCTTTAAAATTCCTTAAAATTAAATGTTCTGTTTCTAGTGTTTTCATATATGTTTCACCTCTTATCCATAGTATTCCTTGCAGGGTTTTTCGTCAAGAAAAAGGTCTCGTAATTACGGTTTCTACTATAATTACGAGACCTCTATAAAATGGTTGATAATCTGCCAAATATTCCAAAGATGCTTTCATGCGCTACTTCGTTCCTATTGTATGTGACTTTTTCCAAGAATATATGCTTTACATTCTTCCCAATTGGAATTAACAAAAGCATCTTCATATAGCCGAATCATCATTCTGTTACGAAGAAGCAATCGTATGTAATTCTCTGATTCTTTTATTCCAACCACATCTTCATACTTATATTGAACGGATACTTCCACATCGGTAATCTGAATTCGATCTTCATAGAATAATACATCTCTTGTCCAATTCACTTTCCCATGTTGATTTGCCAGTAGATCATATTGTCTACTCGTTACCATTCTCCAATGCAGA
The DNA here is from genome assembly GCF_012070565.1 of Anaerosporobacter faecicola. Lineage (GTDB taxonomy): Bacteria > Bacillota > Clostridia > Lachnospirales > Lachnospiraceae > Anaerosporobacter > Anaerosporobacter faecicola. The sequence goes on along the minus strand of NZ_JAAQRO010000002.1, from coordinate 2,355 downwards.
CATGCTCGATATATACAGAACAGCGCTAACACAATATCAATTAGTATTTTTGTAAAAATCCATAACCCCATACAGACTATTGCCATACCAATCCAAAAGATTGCGAAATTACGTCTTTTTCCAGTGAATGCATTCTCTCTTCCCCAACTAAGGTATTTCTTTTTTGTTAATTCATAACTATTTTGATATAAGACCTTTTCTTCCATTGCTTAGTTCCTCACGATCCACTCTAATGTGCTACTTGCTCATGTTTGGCGGGTCAACCTGTCATATTCACTTTAGCAAGCACAACGTGAAATGACCTTTTTGCCCCTTGTATCATATCATTATATATCCTTGCAAAGGGACTCGTCAATCTTATGTGTCGTATGTAATCGTATGTTGTAACTTCCGTATATATGAATCAACCGTAACATCGAATTCAACGATAGCATCCGCTGCTTCTTTCCAGTTTCCCTTTTTCTACCATTGCCATCTATTAATCGTCAAATTATCACTCAAAGAACATTCTTTGGTTTCGCACCTTGTCCTTCGAGATGTGACTTCATTTGTTCATATGTATATTCGTTATAATTCTGACTTGGTAATTGCCTTAGTAACTCTTCTTTGCACTCTTCCGCTTCTTTTATCTGCCCTATTTTACAATACGTTTTCCATAATACCCACCAAGCATTGAATACTTGTGATACAGAATTTTCCCCTTCAACTATAACAAGAAAGCATTTTTTTACATAATCGATATCCCCTAACGAATATGCCAAATCCATCAAAATTGGATATATTTTTTTCTGATCATTCTCTTCAAATGTATCCATATAACTACTAGCCATATGTAGAACAGCTTCATATTGGTTCCTATTATTAAGAGATGAGGCAATTACTAGGTATTTAAAATTATCAATCGTTTTTTCGTCTTCAAACTTCTGTGTATATACATCGAGGAAATCATAATTTCCTAACATTGCATTCGTTCGCATTAATTGTATGGTAGCTCTAGTTTCCCAACTTTCTTCTTTTCCAGCAACTAACACTTTCAGTTTTTCACATACTTCTTTACTCTTCTGTAAGAATTCCTGTGCTCTTTGAAATTCAAGACGGCAAAGAAAAGATAATGCATCTACATTTTGGGAATTTCTTTCAAGAAGCATTTCGATAGAATCTTTCGCTTCTTTATAGGTTTTATCATTAGGATTCATGGAATACTTTGAAACAAGTAAATCGCTAGTGTCCAAATCTGTCATACCATAAAGTGTATCAATTGTGATATTAAAAAACAATGCTATTTTAGGAATCAAATAAACATCTGGTAAGGATAATTCCTGTTCCCATTTTGATACAGCCTGCGGTGATACACCCAAATACTCTGCTAACGCCGCTTGCGTTACCCCATTTTCCTTCCTATATTTTAAGATATTGCTACAAATACTAAGATTCATATACTCAGTCCTTTCCTTTATTGAACTGTCGACTGTTCCTATGAATAGTATAGTGGAATATATTGGTTCTGTCTAACAATGGGTAGTTGAGTTTTTCACAACCACTAAAAAAGTCCTTAGAAACACGTTCATTTGACTATTCCTCAAACATCTGAACAAATAGACTATTTAATCGCAGATGGAAGAATATGATACGTTTGTAACTTAAGTTTTTTACCTGACTCCGTAACAATCTCTTCACAGCCTAGTTTCTCGTGAGCAAACTTTTCAACTAAATGTATACTTTGCTCATTTCTTACATCGGCTTCATATGTAAAATATCGATATGTTTCTCTTGCACTCAAGTCGTCTATTAAAGCCTTTAAGGCTTCATAACCATATCCCAATTTATGTATTGATTGTTTTAACCACAACCCTACTTCTGGTGTTTCTTCTCTAATACCAAAGGCCTCCATACTTCCAAGAAACTCTCCATCAGATGTCAATATTACTAACTCAAGCATATTTCCCTGTTTCATTTCTTCAACAAATTCTGAAACTAGATTTTTTGCCTCTTCAATATTGTTAAAGCGATCTGGGTATTGATATTTCGTTATCTCATCTGTAAACTCTCTGTAATACTGCTCTAAATATTCATAATCAAACGGTTGAATAATCAGTCGCTCTGTTTTTAATTTGAATTCCATACTTTACTCCTTTGTAATATTTTTCTACTATTTATGTAAGTTACTACCATAATAATGGATCTTTGCATTGTGCAAATTGACATTATCCATTTTCTCCGTCCCTTTATGGTGACTTGTAAAATGAGATGCTACTTTGTAAGACGAAATGCAATGTTTATAATCAAGAATCATTTTTTGTAAACGAAACGCTACTTTTACACTACTTTGTAAGTGAGATGCTACTTTTGTAAGCG
>NZ_JAAQRO010000019.1 GCF_012070565.1 Anaerosporobacter faecicola | reverse complement strand
ACGTCTTAATTCTTTAACTTTGCATTGTTATCATGTTTGAACATTCATTCTAACATGATGTTTTAGATGTCTGACAAATCAAATTTATATTTGATTGTTTATTCAATGTGTAGTTTTCAAGGTACAAATTTGAACTTTGATAATCCAAAATTCAAATGGAGATAACGAGATTCGAACTCGTGACCCCTTGCTTGCAAGGCAAGTGCTCTCCCAACTGAGCTATACCCCCAGATTAAAACACAAAGTGTTTTAATTTTGTATGGGCTTAAATGGACTCGAACCATCGACCTCACGCTTATCAGGCGTGCGCTCTAACCAGCTGAGCTATAAGCCCATATTTCTTAATATGTTTTTTTAATTTGGCAGCCACCTACTCTCCCATACCGTCTCCAGTATAGTACCATCGGCCGTCTAAGTCTTAACCATCGTGTTCGAGATGAGAACGGGTGTGCCCCAAAGACGCATCGCCACCAAAAATATTTTGTTTTCTTATTTAAGAGCTTGATTATTTTATTATACATTTATACGCTTGTCAACATATTTTTAGTATTTTTTATAACCAATTCTTGGATTGAAAACTCAACAGTAAAACAACCTTTACTTCTTCTCTTCCTTAGAAAGGAGGTGATCCAGCCGCACCTTCCGATACGGCTACCTTGTTACGACTTCACCCCAGTTATTGATCCTGCCTTCGGCAGCTCCCTCCTTACGGTT
>NZ_JAAQRO010000018.1 GCF_012070565.1 Anaerosporobacter faecicola | reverse complement strand
ACGTCTTAATTCTTTAACTTTGCATTGTTGTCACGTTTGAACATTCATTCTAACATGACGTTTTAGATGTCTGACAAATCAAATTTATATTTGATTGTTTATTCAATGTGTAGTTTTCAAGGTACAAACTTGACTGTTATTCGGTTTTTACCGTGTTAATCAGTCATTCCATACTAACAATCACTTGTTAATATCGAATCACTGGTTAACTTATTGAAAGATTTTACCCTCTCAATAATCGTTGTCCAGTAAAATCTATATAAACAGTTGTTACTGTCTTATGAACTTTACTTTATTATAATCTGGCAGCCACCTACTCTCCCATACCGTCTCCAGTATAGTACCATCGGCCGTCTAAGCCTTAACCATCGTGTTCGAGATGAGAACGGGTGTGTCCCTAAGACGCATCGCCACCAGAAATTTTAATAACTCAATAATAAAACAACCCTTACTTCTTCATTCCTTAGAAAGGAGGTGATCCAGCCGCACCTTCCGATACGGCTACCTTGTTACGACTTCACCCCAGTTATTGATCCTGCCTTCGGCAGCTCCCTCCTTACGGTTGGGTCACTGACTTCGGGCATTA
>NZ_JAAQRO010000017.1 GCF_012070565.1 Anaerosporobacter faecicola | reverse complement strand
CCTACTCTCCCATACCGTCTCCAGTATAGTACCATCGGCCGTCTAAGTCTTAACCATCGTGTTCGAGATGAGAACGGGTGTGTCCCTAAGACGCATCGCCACCAGAAAAATTTTGTTTTCTTTTTTACTCCGACCTGTCGATTACCTCTCCTTCGATTCCGCTTTGCTTCATCTCAGTAGAGCTACTCGTCCTATGCATACTCGCTTCATTCCGTGCGTCTGAAAGCAAGCTTTCTTCCGTACTCATTACACTCTTATGCGCAGGTCTCATTGAAAACTAAACAGTAAAACAACCTCTACTTCTTCTCTTCCTTAGAAAGGAGGTGATCCAGCCGCACCTTCCGATACGGCTACCTTGTTACGACTTCACCCCAGTTATTGATCCTGCCTTCGGCAGCTCCCTCCCACATCACTAAGCACGACTCCGACGTATTCTTTATCGAATATAATTAATTTTACTTCGTAAAATTAATTATCACGACTTACGTCATGCTCACTGATGTGGGTTGGGTCACTGACTTCGGGCATTACCAACTCCCATGGTGTGACGGGCGGTGTGTACAAGACCCGGGAACGTATTCACCGCGACATTCTGATTCGCGATTACTAGCGATTCCAGCTTCATGTAGTC
>NZ_JAAQRO010000016.1 GCF_012070565.1 Anaerosporobacter faecicola | reverse complement strand
CTCCCCTACCCACACCTCATCGCCACCCTTTTCAACGGATGTGCGTTCGGTCCTCCATTGCCTTTTACGGCAACTTCAACCTGGACATGGGTAGATCACCCGGTTTCGGGTACACGTACACTGACTTGTAAGTGTGTATTTCAACACTTTTCGCCCTATTAAGACTTGGTTTCCCTTCGGCTCCGAACTTTCTGTTCTTAACCTCGCCAGTAAACGTGACTCGCCGGACCGTTCTACAAAAAGTACGCGGTTCACCACATAAGGGTGTTCCACAGCTTGTAAACACAGGGTTTCAGGTTCTCTTTCACTCCCCTCCCGGGGTTCTTTTCACCTTTCCTTCACAGTACTATGCGCTATCGGTCACTAAGTAGTATTTAGCCTTGGGGGGTGGTCCCCCCGACTTCCCACAAGGTTTCTCGTGTCTCGTGGTACTTCGGATCCCGCTCGCTATCTATCCGTTTCGAATACGAGGCTTTCACTCTCTCTGGCTGGCTTTTCCAAAACCATTCTTCTACAGAATCGACTCACTTATTGCGGTCCATAACCCCAGAGTGCACGCACTCTGGTTTAGGCTCTTTCCATTTCGCTCGCCACTACTTTGGAAATCGAGTTTTCTTTCTTTTCCTCCGGGTACTTAGATGTTTCAGTTCCCCGGGTTCCCTCTGCATACCTATGGATTCAGTATGCAGTAACGGAGGTTTGCTCCGCTAGGTTTCCCCATTCAGAAATCGCTGGGTCAAAGGATATTTGCTCCTCACCAACGCTTATCGCAGCTTATCACGTCTTTCATCGGCTCTTAGTGCCAAGGCATCCACCCTGTGCTCTTATTAGCTTAACCAACTAATATTTGCTCTTATGTTACATAGCGTTGCAACATAAGGGTTTTGATCCTTACTTTCGTAAGTATCTACATCGTTAAATCCTTAAACGTCTTAATTCTTTAACTTTGCATTGTTATCATGTTTGAACATTCATTCTAACATGATGTTTTAGATGTCTGACAAATCAAATTTATATTTGATTGTTTATTCAATGTGTAGTTTTCAAGGTACAAGCGTAACTGATTTATCTTCGATAAATTCTTTTACGTGACTGCATTGACTTCTCAATAATCAGTCATTTCATATAAGTAATTGCTCTTATCTTTTCTGTCTCATATAAGATTACTTATATCAAATGACTAATTAGGATAATTCTTATTTGATTTTACTATATCTTGTTTCTTTTTTAATCTGGCAGCCACCTACTCTCCCATACCGTCTCCAGTATAGTACCATCGGCCGTCTAAGTCTTAACCATCGTGTTCGAGATGAGAACGGGTGTGTCCCTAAGACGCATCGCCACCAGAAAAATTTTGTTTTCTTTTTTAAGAGCTTGATTATTGTATTATACGCTTTTACATTTGTCAATGTTTAATCTGTATATTTTATAACCAATTCTTGGATTGAAAACTCAACAGTAAAACAACCTTTACTTCTTCTCTTCCTTAGAAAGGAGGTGATCCAGCCGCACCTTCCGATACGGCTACCTTGTTACGACTTCACCCCAGTTATTGATCCTGCCTTCGGCAGCTCCCTCCTTACGGTTGGGTCACTGACTTCGGGCATTACCAACTCCCATGGTGTGACGGGCGGTGTGTACAAGACCCGGGAACGTATTCACCGCGACATTCTGATTCGCGATTACTAGCGATTCCAGCTTCATGTAGTCGAGTTGCAGACTACAATCCGAACTGAGATGACATTTTTGTGATTTGCTCACTCTCACGAGGCTGCTTCACTTTGTTATCACCATTGTAGCACGTGTGTAGCCCTAGTCATAAGGGGCATGATGATTTGACGTCATCCCCACCTTCCTCCAGGTTATCCCTGGCAGTCTCTCTAGAGTGCCCATCTTACTGCTGGCTACTAAAGATAGGGGTTGCGCTCGTTGCGGGACTTAACCCAACATCTCACGACACGAGCTGACGACAACCATGCACCACCTGTCTCTCTTGTCCCGAAGGAAACATACATTACATATGCTGTCAAGAGGATGTCAAGACTAGGTAAGGTTCTTCGCGTTGCTTCGAATTAAACCACATGCTCCACCGCTTGTGCGGGTCCCCGTCAATTCCT
>NZ_JAAQRO010000015.1 GCF_012070565.1 Anaerosporobacter faecicola | reverse complement strand
TATCTTATCTTGAGGGGGGCTTCACGCTTAGATGCCTTCAGCGTTTATCCCTTCCAAACTTGGCTACTCGGCCATGCACTTGGTAATGCAACCGATACACCAGAGGTTCGTCCAACCCGGTCCTCTCGTACTAAGGTCAGCTCCTCTCAAATATCCTACGCCTACGCCGGATAGGGACCGAACTGTCTCACGACGTTCTGAACCCAGCTCGCGTACCGCTTTAATGGGCGAACAGCCCAACCCTTGGGACCTACTACAGCCCCAGGATGCGATGAGCCGACATCGAGGTGCCAAACCACTCCGTCGATGTGAACTCTTGGGAGTGATAAGCCTGTTATCCCCAGGGTAGCTTTTATCCGTTGAGCGATGGCAATCCCACTTTATACCACCGGATCACTAAGTCCTACTTTCGTACCTGCTCCACCCGTCGGTGTCACAGTCAAGCCTCCTTCTGCCTTTGCACTCTTCGAATGGTTTCCAACCATTCTGAGGAGACCTTTGAGCGCCTCCGATACCCTTTCGGAGGCGACCGCCCCAGTCAAACTCCCCGCCTGACATTGTCCTCTGCCCAG
>NZ_JAAQRO010000014.1 GCF_012070565.1 Anaerosporobacter faecicola | reverse complement strand
ATGAGCACTAGTTAGAAACCTAATACTACAAGGGTGGTATCCCAACATCGACTCCATGGCTACTGGCGTAACCACTTCTCAGTCTCCCACCTATCCTGTACATGTAATACCAAGTTCCAGTATCAAGCTGGAGTAAAGCTCCATGGGGTCTTTCCGTCCTGGCGCAGGTAACCAGCATCTTCACTGGTATTTCAATTTCACCGGGTGCATTGTCGAGACAGTGCTCAAATCATTACGCCTTTCGTGCGGGTCGGAACTTACCCGACAAGGAATTTCGCTACCTTAGGACCGTTATAGTTACGGCCGCCGTTTACTGGGGCTTAAGTTCAGAACTTCGAGTTACCTCTAATTCCTCCCCTTAACCTTCCAGCACCGGGCAGGCGTCAGCCCATATACTTCACCTTTCGGTTTTGCATAGACCTGTGTTTTTGCTAAACAGTTGCTTGAGCCTATTCTCTGCGGCCTGCGTTAGCAGGCACCCCTTCTCCCGAAGTTACGGGGTCATTTTGCCGAGTTCCTTAACAATGCTTCTCCCGTCGGCCTTAGGATTCTCTCCTCATCCACCTGTGTCGGTTTACGGTACGGGTACATAACAAACAATAGCGGCTTTTCTTGGCAGCTAGCTCACACACTTCCCTACTTTTATTTCGGTCCACGTCACGCCTTCCCATTGTATGGCGGATTTGCCTACCATACTGGTACCTCGCTTGTACCGGTCTTTCCAGTCCCGGCTTGTGCTTTCTCTCTGCGTCCCCACAGTTCTGTTATTATGCAGTACAGGAATTTCAACCTGTTATCCATCGACTACGTCTTTCGACCTCGCCTTAGGCCCCGACTTACCCAGAGCAGATCAGCTTTACTCTGGAAACCTTAGATATTCGGCCTAGAAGATTCTCACTTCTATCTCGCTACTCATTCCGGCATTCTCTCTTCTTAGCTCTCCACTGCTCCTTTCGGTACAGCTTCGGCGATCTAAGAATGCTCCTCTACCAATGTACATTCGTACATTCCACAGCTTCGGTGTCGTGTTTTAGCCCCGGACATTTTCGGCGCAGGACCTCTCGACCAGTGAGCTATTACGCACTCTTTTAATGTATGGCTGCTTCTGAGCCAACATCCTGGTTGTCTTTGAAATCCCACATCCTTTTCCACTTAACACGCACTTTGGGACCTTAGCTGGTGGTCTGGGCTCTTTCCCTTTTGACTACCCAACTTATCTCGTGTAGTCTGACTCCTGATCATCATCTATATGGCATTCGGAGTTTGATAATCTTCGGTAAGCTTTGACGCCCCCTAGGATATTCAGTGCTCTACCTCCATTAGACTAAATCAAGGCTAGCCCTAAAGCTATTTCGAGGAGAACCAGCTATCTCCGGGTTCGATTGGAATTTCTCCCCTACCCACACCTCATCGCCACCCTTTTCAACGGATGTGCGTTCGGTCCTCCATTGCCTTTTACGGCAACTTCAACCTGGACATGGGTAGATCACCCGGTTTCGGGTACACGTACACTGACTT
>NZ_JAAQRO010000013.1 GCF_012070565.1 Anaerosporobacter faecicola | reverse complement strand
ATAACTTTCCATCAAAATATTCTTTGCATGCTGCTAGCCTTATTTCTGTCGTATATTTGGACATAAAAATTTCCCCCTAAGTAGATTTGGTTATTTACCTTGTCTACTTAAGGGGAATCATATCATTAATTCTATGACAAATGTAGAAGGTATTTCTTTAGAAGAGATGTTTTTCGATTATTTAGATCAAGTCAAATTCCTGTTTACAAAAGAGTTATGGGACAATGAGATTTTAAATTGTTCGAAGAATGAACTATTTATATTGTTTCTTATATACAGAAAGCAAGAAGTAAATATGAGCCAAATCGCACAATATATAGCTGTTCCTCTGAATACAGCAACAGGAATTGTTGCTCGAATGGAGAAAAAGGGATTGATTCTTCGTCAGAGAAGTGAAGAGGATAAGCGAATTGTTACGATCACTATGACGGAAGAAGGAAACCAGCAAGTGGGTCGCATTATGAAAGAGCTGATGCATTATGGGAATCTGATCTTTGAGAATTTTACTTCGGAGGAGATGGCATTTACTTTTCGTCTTATCGATAAACTTATGGATGTATTGAAACAGGAACGAAATAGACGGATGGTGGAGCAAAAGGAAACCAAGATTCGTAAGATTACCATAGAATAACAAGAAATTTGCAATATGTATATAAGTAAAAAGTATCTTCATATGGAAATATAGGAGAAGAAAAGAATTAACAAATTGGCATTATTGTCATTGATCGATAAAACAATCAATGGAATAATGCCACATTCAAACTTAAATACTTCGAGATAAGAACTATTCATTAAAAGAAATAAAAATGGGATAGGTGAACAGAAACAGATGTGTTTTAAGAGGGGTTCCTAACAGTGATCATAACGACAAAAGTTCAGAAGTATAAAATATATTTCAGTATTAGAAAGGATGAGAGTAATGAAGAGGATTCTTATATTTACAGGTAAAGGCGGCGTAGGAAAAACAAGTGTTGCCGCAGCACATGCACTTCGTTCCGCGATGGAGGGAAAGAAGACAATATTAGTTAGTACTGATATGGCACACAACTTGGGAGATTTGTTTGAAAAAAAGATTGGTCACGAAGAAGTGAAGATCACAGATCAACTATATGCTTTGGAGGTTGATCCTGATTATGTTTGTATGAATGAATTTAAATCTATGATGGAAGCATTTCAAAAGTTCATTGAATCAATTGGAAAAGACGATCAGGAAATAGATTCCTTTACCATGATTCCTGGAATAGATGAATTGTTTTCTTTATTAAAGATTCAGCAATTATATGAAAAGAGTGATTATGAAAGAATTATCGTTGATTGTGCACCAACTGGTGAAACGTTAGCTCTTCTTAAATTTCCAGAATTGCTTTGCTGGTATATGGACAAATTTTTTCCGGTTGAAAAAATTGCAATGCGTGTGTTGTCACCTGTATCCAAACGTTTATTTCAAATCCAATTACCAGATGGCAAAGCTATGAGTGAAATAGAGAAACTTTATATGGAGCTAATCAAATTGCAAGAATTATTGAAAAACAAAGAGGTGTCCTCCATACGTCTTGTAACGATACCTGAGAAGATGATTGTCGAAGAAACAAAGCGGAATTATATGTATATGAATCTTTACAATTATAATGTAGATGGAATATTTATCAATCGAGTACTACCAGCGGAGATTGATAATCCTTTCTTTACAGATTGGTTGCAGATTCAGAGGAGATATATTGATGAGATTCAAACAAGTTTTGGACAGATTCCATTGTACACCATTCCTTGGTATGATACCGATCTGTTAGGCTTGGATTCTGTAAAGCGAATCTGTGAAGATGGATTAGCTTCTAGTGAGGATCTATTCAAGGTACAAAGCAATCTAGAAGGGGAAACATACGAACAGACGGAAAATGGTTACCAACTTAAATTGTATCTTCCATATATAGAAAAGGATCAGGTGGATGTTCATTTGTCTGGAAGTGATGTTATCCTTAAGATCGGTAATTATAAGAGAAATATTCCACTACCGAATGTGCTTCGTGGATTAGAAGTAACGTATGCAAGATTTGAAGACAACAGACTTTGTATACAGTTTGAAAAAGAGTAGTAGAGAATATAGCAAAGAAAATAATGATTTCGTAGAGTTATAGGAAAGTAGAAAATAAAGTTGAAAACAGGTTAAAAACAGTTGAAAACAGGTAACAATCGAAAAATTGTAGAAAGAAGGAAATTATATGCTAAATGAAGAGGTATTCATAAAAATGTTACAGATCAGACAATTGCAAAAAGAAGCAATCTGTACGATGTTACCAGATTCTATGATCGAACATCTTGACATCATTGAAGAAGAGAGCAAGTCAATGATGAAAGAGTTATTGGGTGAAATGGCACAGAAAACGTTTCATACCTATGGGAAAGTTAAACAATTTCAAAAAGAAGCAAAGGTAAGAAATGAACAGGCAGAAGAAGAGAGAAATATGGAAGAAACAGAAAAAACAGATAATACAACCAGCTCAATGGAGTATAAAAGAACAGCCGAGAAGGATAAGGAGTCTGCTAGTGGAACAGAAGGAAAAAGAACAACGGAAGCAAAAAGAACAACAATGAAAGCAACTAATAAAAAGAAAAGCAAAAAGGTTTGTAACATAGTAATGAGTAAGGGGGCTGACAAAATGCGAATTCTATTATATACAGGTAAAGGCGGAGTAGGAAAAACGAGTATAGCAGCGGCAACAGCAGTAAAGTTAGCAGCGAGTGGTAAGAATGTAGTGATCATGAGTACAGATCAAGCGCACAGTTTAGGGGATAGTTTTGGTATCAAACTAGAAAATGAGCCTGTATTAATTCAGGATCATCTATGGGGGCTTGAAATCGATAGTGTTGTGGAAGGTGAAAAAGCTTGGGGTAATATGAAAGAATATTTGAAACAATTCCTTACAACCAAAGCGGAGGGAGGAATTGAAGTAGAAGAACTGCTTGTTTTCCCAGGATTAGAAGAATTATTCTCATTGTTCCGTATAATTGATCTATATGAAGAGCAAAAGTATGATGTATTAATTGTTGATTGTGCACCAACAGGAGAAACATTATCGTTACTAAAGTTCCCTGAGGTATTTGGTAATTTCATTCGAAAAATCCTACCGATGAAACGAAAAGCGACGAAAGTAGCTGGACCAATGGTGGAGAAAGTGACAAAGATTCCAATGCCAAAAGAGTCAGTTTTTGATGATATAGAAATGTTAGATGATAAACTAACCAGACTGCAGACAATCATGATGGATAAGAAGATTACCAGTATTCGAATCGTTACAACTCCTGAGCGAATCGTTATTAAAGAAGCAAAACGTAATTTTACTTGTTTGCATCTATATAATTATAATGTGGATGCCATCATTGTGAATAAGATTTATCCAAAGGCTGCTCTTGATGGATATTTTAGTAAATGGAACGAACTACAGGATGAAGGTATGGAAGAGATTAAGCAAAGTTTTTCAATGCTCCCGATCTTTCGAATGGAATTGTTAAAAAACGAACTCAACACGCTTACTGTATTAAAACAGGTGGCAGATTCTCTTTATGGTGCGTTTAATCCCGCTGATATATTTTTTGTAGATCAGATTTTTGAAGTAAAGAAGTGCGGAAAAGAACAAATGTTACGTTTGCATTTACCATTTGCCAATAAGGAGCAAATGGAGTTGAATCAAAAAGGGGATGAGTTGCAGGTGAAATTCAATAATGAGAGTAGATGCTTCTTATTACCAGACTCGTTAAAAGGAAAAGAGGTGGTAGGTGCCAAGTTCGAAGATGGCTGGTTAACACTTGAAATGACTTCTTGACTAATTCGCAATCCGCGCCCAAGCGCTTCTTGCTCCTGTTAGGCGGGTCAAGAAGTCCAATTCACTTATGTACAAGCACAATTTGAATTGGACTTTTGACCCTTGCAGATGCACGAATTGTTACGTTGCTACGCAACTCTCACAATTCTAAACATTCGCAATCCGCGCCCAAGCGCTCCTTGCTCATGTTAGGCGGGTCAAGAAGTCCAATTCACTTATGTGCAAGCACAATTTGAATTGGACTTTTGACCCTTGCATCAAAAAAATAAAAAAATGGGTTGACAGATTCGTGATTATTAGGTATACTATCGACTGTAAAGAAAAAAACTTTACAGGGTGGTGCTTTATATGAGTGAAAAGATAGAAAAGAATAATAATATAAAGCAGATCGATAAGCTCGTTGAGTTGTCTTTGCTTTATGATTTTTATGGAGAACTGCTAAAGGAAAATCAGAAAAGCATTTATGAGGATTATATTCTAAATGATTTATCACTGAGCGAGATTGCAGAGCAACAGGGAATCAGCCGACAAGGCGTACATGATGTAGTGAAGCGATGTAGCAATCAGCTAATTAATTATGAAGAAAAACTTCATTTAATAGAGAAATTTCAACGGACGAAAAAAGAAGTTAGTCGAATTAAAGAACTATCGGAACAGATGATGCAATCACAGGAACTGACACATTTGGCAGAGATTGAACAATTATCCGAACGAATCTTAGAAGATTTGTAGATGACGTTTTCAAGTGAATATGATATAATAGTCATAACTATTCATTTGTAGAATGAAATTGGACAAATTGGATATTAGAACGCGAATAAGATTGGGAGGTTTAAGCATGGCATTTGACAGCTTATCCGAAAAACTGCAGAATGTATTTAAGAATTTGCGTGGTAAAGGACGCTTAACAGAAGCAGATGTTAAAGTTGCTTTGAAAGAAGTTAAGATGGCTTTACTTGAGGCAGATGTTAACTTTAAGGTTGTAAAGAATTTTATTAAATCTGTTCAGGAACGTGCCGTTGGGCAAGATGTAATGAGCAGTCTGACACCAGGTCAGATGGTAATTAAGATTGTTAACGAAGAGATGGTTAAGCTAATGGGAGATGAAACAACCGAATTAGCATTGAAACCTGCTTCCGATTTGACAATAATCTTAATGTGTGGTTTACAAGGTGCTGGTAAAACGACGACCACCGCAAAAATTGCAGGAAAGCTAAAACAAAAAGGAAGAAAACCTTTATTGGTAGCTTGTGATATCTATCGTCCTGCAGCAATCAAACAGTTGCAGATCAATGGTGAGAAACAAGGGGTTGAGGTCTTCTCCATGGGAGATGGACATAAACCAGTTAATATTGCGAAAGCCGCCATCGAACATGCAAACAAGAATGGTTATAATGTTGTTATTCTAGATACAGCTGGTCGACTTCATATTGATGAAGATATGATGACCGAGCTAATTGAGATAAAAGAGAATGTAGATGTAACACAGACAGTTCTGGTTGTAGATGCAATGACAGGACAGGATGCAGTTAATGTTGCAGAGACATTTAATGAAAAGATTGGTGTAGATGGTGTAATCATTACCAAGTTAGATGGTGACACAAGAGGTGGTGCTGCGTTATCCATTCGTGCAGTAACCGGACGACCAATTCTTTATGTAGGTATGGGAGAAAAGTTATCCGATTTGGAACAGTTCTATCCAGACCGAATGGCTTCTCGTATTCTTGGTATGGGCGATGTGCTTACCTTAATTGAAAAAGCGCAGGAACATATCGATGAAGAAAAAGCAAAAGAGATGGAAAAGAAACTGCGTAAAGCAGAATTCGATTTCAATGATTTCTTAGAACAGATTCAACAGGTTAAGAAGATGGGCGGTATTGGTAGCCTACTGGGAATGTTACCTGGTGCATCTGCTCAGTTAAAAGATGTAGAAGTATCTGATGATGTTTTTGATGGAACAGTAGCAATTATTAATTCCATGACCAAACAAGAACGTTCGAACCCGGATATCTTGAATCCTTCTAGAAAGAAGAGAATTGCCAATGGTGCTGGGGTAGACATCAGTGAAGTAAATCGTCTTGTAAAACAGTATGAACAAAGCAAGAAGATGATGAAACAGATGTCAGGTATGATGTCTGGAAAAGGAAAGAAAGGCAAGTTCAAATTACCTTTCGGTCTGTAGTGAGGACCAACAGGATTATCCTGTGAATATATATGACAGTAGTCGAATATGGGTTCAATATTTAAGGAGGTGAAATAACATGGCAGTAAAGATCAGATTAAAAAGAATGGGACAAAAGAAAGCTCCTTTCTATAGAGTAGTTGTTTCTGATTCTAGATCTCCAAGAGATGGTAGATTCATCGAGGAAATCGGAACATATGATCCAACTCAAGAGCCAAGTGCTTTCAACGTAAACGAAGAAGCAGCTCAAAGATGGTTATCAAATGGTGCTCAACCAACTGAAACTGTTAACAGATTATTTAAAAAAGCTGGTATCGTTAAATAATTCGCTTTATATAAGCTAGGATACACATAGCCACGAGAAGTTCCCTTTTCGTGGCTCTTGTGGTATATGCATCGTGGAGGTGAGGGTAGTGAAAGAACTTGTTGAAGTAATTGCTACATCATTAGTAGATCATCCAGAAGAAGTTGTTGTTACGGAGAATGAAACAGATAAGGCAATTGTTGTAGAACTAAAAGTTGCAGCAGACGATATGGGTAAAGTAATTGGTAAACAAGGTCGAATTGCGAAAGCAATCCGTACGGTTGTAAAAGCAGCTGCATCAAAAGATGAAAAGAAAGTAATTGTTGAGATTCAATAAATGTAGGAACTACTACTAGTACTATGATTTCTGAGGGTGTCTTTTGGGACATCCTTTTTAAATATATGGGAACTGTTCGGAGTTAAGCATGTATACCGTGTTTTGGGATTCGTTCTGAACAATTACAATATGGTAAAGCATTAGGAGGAAATAGATGGACAATTTATTACGAGTAGGCGTTATTAGTTCTACCCATGGGATTCGTGGAGAAGTGAAAGTGTTCCCAACAACAGATGATCCAAATCGCTTTAAGGATTTAAAGAAGGTAATCTTGGATACGGGAAAAGAAAAGTTGGAGTTGGAAATCAGTGGTGTACGATTCTTTAAAAATATGGTAATCGTAAAATTTAAGGGATACGACAACATTAATGATATAGAGAAATACAAAGGAAAAGATCTTCTTGTTACGAGAGAAAATGCGGTTAAATTAGAAAAAGATGAGTATTTTATCTATGATCTTATAGAAAGTACCGTATATACAGAAGATGGTAATGAATTTGGTACATTGGTAGAAGTTCTACAAACTGGTGCGAATGATGTCTATGTTGTTAAGACAAAAGAAGGAAAAGAAGTACTTTTACCAAATATCGAAGAATGTATACGAAACGTAAACATCGAGGAAAAGAAGATTATCGTTCATATTATGGACGGTTTATTGGATTAGTAGGAGGAACAAGCGATGAATTACCATGTATTAACCTTGTTCCCAGAGATGATTGAACAGGGGTTGAACACCAGTATCTTAGGACGTGCCATGGAGAAAAATCTGATCACCTTGCAGACAACCAATATTCGAGATTTCTCCGAGAATAAGCACATGAAAGTGGATGATTATCCCTATGGTGGAGGAGCTGGAATGGTGATGCAGGCTGGACCTGTTTACAAAGCCTATCAACATGTCAGAGAACAGGTAGGAGAAGGCAAGTCTTTACGGGTAATCTATCTAACCCCACAAGGAAATGTATTTACACAGGGGATGGCAGAGGAGTTTGCAAAAGAAGAAGATTTGGTTTTCTTATGTGGGCATTATGAGGGAATTGATGAACGTGTCTTAGAAGAAATTGTTACGGATCAGGTATCCATTGGTGATTATGTACTAACGGGAGGAGAACTTCCTTCTATGGTAATGATGGATGCCATTTCACGTCTTGTACCAGGCGTATTAAACAACGATGTATCTGCTGAAATCGAATCATTCCATGATAATCTGTTAGAGTATCCACAATATACAAGACCAGAAGAATTCATGGGGAAAAAGGTTCCAGAAGTATTGCTATCGGGACATCATGGAAAGATTGATGCATGGCGTAGAGAACAATCCGTTATTCGTACAGCAAAGCGTAGACCGGATCTTTTGAAGGAAGCGGTTCTTACTGATCAGGAGAGAAGATTGGCAGAAAAACACGTGGAAGACGTGAAACGTATAGAATAGAAAACAGAAAAAATTTAGTAAAACGATGGTTGATGTCATCTAGTTCGGATGACATTGACCATCGTTTTTAGTCTAATATCAAGTATTGGGTGTGATGTTGAAACGTGTTTTCTGTAGATGTAATCGGTTTTGGATTTATTGCAGTTTGTTTGTAGTGAACAGGAATGTATGTTTTAAGGTGAAACGCAGTTTTCATACAAAAGTGTTGAATTTTCTGTCTAATATAGATATGATAGATATGGACGGGAAGTTATAGACGGGGTAAACATATATGGAAAGGATTTTTAGACATGAATGAAATGAAGAAGGCAAACAGTATGTTATTCCGTGGTTGGGCAGTAATCTGCGTGGTATTAATGGCTGCATATGCAGTGGAATTGGTAAAAGATAATCGATCAATCGTGTATTATTTGATTTTTTTAGCAATTACAATTATACCAATGTCTGTGTGTTTCTGTATTTATAAAAAAGATGAAACAAGCAAAATGGTTCCATTGATTACTGCAGTTGGATATGGTGTTATGTATATGTTTGTATTATTTACAGGTGATACAGATTTAGTATTTACATACGCATTCCCGATGTTTGGACTATTAATGGTAAGTAATAGTTATACTGTGATTCGTGCATACTCTGCAATTTGTATCAGCGCAAATCTGTTGGAAGTCTTGTATAAAATTGTAATTAAGAAACAAACACAAGCGAGTGAAATTACGAATTATGAGATACAGGTTGCATCCATCTTACTAACTATGGTATTTGCATATTTCGCAACAAAGCAAGCAATCTCAACTGCAGATCGCAAGCTAGCGATCATACAGGAAAACGAAAGTAAGCAAAAAGAAATGTTGGATAGTATGACGACGACAAGTAATGCAATTGCCAATAATACGGATAAATTAATTGATGTTGTAACTCAAGTGAAGTCATGTGCAAAAGATACGGATATTGCAATGAAAGATGTAGTAGATAAAACAAATGAAATGGCTTCTTCTGTGAAAATGCAAAGAGATGTAACAGCTATCATGCAAGGAACAATTGAAGGGGTAGCATCCTTGTCTGAACAGATCGATCATGCAGCGGATGAAGCGCAGAACCATGTGGATAAAGGACTTGTGAATATGGAACGGCTAAGTGAAAGTGCCAAAGTTGTAGGCACTTACAATGATACCGTACTTGGAGAAATGGAAAAACTGAATGAAAAGACGAGTGAAGTGATAAATATCGTCAATATCATTAAAGGGGTTGCAAATCAGACAAACCTACTTGCTTTGAATGCATCCATTGAAGCAGCAAGAGCTGGAGAAGCAGGAAAAGGATTTGCAGTTGTTGCATCAGAGATTACACATTTAGCTGATCAAACGAAAACAGCAACAGAGCAGATTGCTACCATCATAGAAGAATTGGAACAAGAAGCAAAAAATGTGGAAAATTCCATTGGTGAGGTTACGACAAGCAATCATGAACAGAATGAATTGATCTTCGATACCCAGAGTGTATTTTATCGAATAAAAGAAAGCATGGATCAAGTCGTGGGATCAATGAAGTTGCAATCACAGAATATGAAAAAATTACAGTCAGGTAATGCCAATGTTATGGAATGTGTAGAATCAATCTCTGCAGCGTGTATAACAGTGGAGGAACAGTCGAAGGCTACGTATGAATTATCAGACCAAAACCTAGAGGCGGTAGAAGTGGTAGAGGAAGTTGTACAGAAATTAAAAGAAAGTATGTAGTGATACAAGAGGGGAGCAAATCGTATGGGGAAGAAGAGGGCATATTATGAAAGTCCAATTGGAAGAATCCTGTTGGAGGAGGAAGAAGAGCACATTGTTGGACTAAATCTTACAAAACAACATTTCCGTGTGAATGTAGAAGAAACGTTGTTGTTACGTGAGACAAAAAAACAGTTGACGGAATACTTTCAGGGGCTGAGAAAAAAGTTTTCATTACCAATTGCATTAAAAGGAACGCCATTTCAACAAAAGGTATGGGAAGCACTTCGGACGATTCCATATGGAGAAACCTGTAGCTATAAAGACATAGCCATGCAGATAGGACAGCCTGGAGCGATGCGAGCAGTTGGAGGTGCGAATAATAAAAATCCAATCATGATCATTGTCCCATGTCATCGTGTCATTGGTGCGAATAAGCAAATGATAGGATTTGGAGCAGGAATTCCAATAAAAGAATATCTGCTGGCACATGAAGCGAAGTATAGATAAAAGTTTGACCGACAAATTCCTATTATTATGTTTGGAATAAGCAAACAAATATATTTATTTAGAAACGTATGGGTATATTTGTGCAAATTAAGAGTAAGAAAAATAAATCCTAAGAGTAAGAAATAGAAGAAAGACCGATACTAAGAATAAGAGGGAATGAGATGGAACAGAATCGAGAAGTGATGTGGAAAGCGACCATTGAAGAGCTGGTAGATGGTTTTCAAGAAGTGAAGGAAGGATTTACCTGTATCTTTTGTGGCAAATCCTTTAAAAAAGGGCGAATCTATGAATTGGATCAAACATTATTTGATGCATATGGTGCTGTCAAGCATCATCGGGAAAAAGATCATGGTGAGTCCGTGGATTATCTATTGAATCTGCATTCAAATGTAACAGGTTTATCGGAGGTACAGCAGCAGATTTTGAAATTAATGTCTTCTGGAAAAGGGGACAAGGAAATTGCAGCTGAAGTGGGTATTGCTCAATCAACGGTACGAAATCATCGGTTTAAGTTAAGAGAAAAAGAAAAACAAGCGAAGATATTTTTGGCATTGATGCGTTCCTTAGAGGAAAAGACAAGCCGCTCGATTAATGAGACCGATTGTGGTGTGATCGAAGAGATTCATTCCAATGCCACAATGGTAGATGATCGGTATACGATTACGGATCAAGAGAGGGAGAAAACCATTAAGACCTATATGACGGAGGAGGGTGCAATAAAGCAGTATCCGTCAAAAGAGAAGAAGAAGATAATTATTCTTGGAGAAATCATGAAGAATTTTGTACGTGGTCGAGATTATTCGGAGGCAGAGGTAAACAAAGTATTAAAAAGAATGTATGATGATTACCCAACATTACGTAGAGCACTCATCGAATATGGTTTTTTTGATCGCTCAACTGATTGTAAAGTATATAGAGTGAAAGAATAATTTGGTTTTATGTAACTTTTGCTTGCATAATTGAGGAGAATCATATACCATTACAGTTATGAGTATTTTTATTGTTCAACGTTTGCTAGTTAAGTTTCATCGGTAATCGAGTGAAAGTATGTAAAATAATAGATTGAATACTTGTAATTTGCTTACGATGAAGAAAGTGATAGCAAAATATGAGAAGAAGAAAAATAGGATGGTGTAGAATGAGGAAAGTAGCAGTCGTAACAGACAGTAATAGTGGTATAACACAGGAAGAAAGCAAAGAGTTGGGGATCGCTGTATTGCCAATGCCTTTCTATATAGACGAAGTGCTTTATTTTGAAGATGTGAATCTTTCACAAGAACAATTCTATAGCAAATTAGATGAGGGTGCTGCAATTTCAACTTCACAACCAGCTCCTGGAGATGTGATTGATCTATGGGATTCGTTATTAAAGGATTATGATGAAATAGTGCATATTCCTATGTCTAGTGGATTAAGTAGTTCCTGTGAAACGGCAAAGATGTTAGCATCGGATTATGACGGCAAGGTTCAGGTCGTGGATAATCAGAGAATATCGGTTACACAGAGACAATCCGTACTTGATGCAATGGAGCTAGTAAAAGCAGGTAAAAGTGCTGTTGAGATTCGAGAATATTTGGAGTCTGTTAAGTTTGAATCGAGCATCTATATTACACTGGATACCTTAAAGTATTTGAAAAAAGGTGGTAGAATTACGCCAGCAGCTGCAGCGATTGGAGCTGTATTAAACCTAAAACCTGTTTTGCAGATACAAGGGGAAAAACTTGATGCATATTCGAAATCAAGAGGAAAAAAACAAGCCAAAAAAGTAATGATTGAAGCGATGAGAAAAGATATGCAGGAACGTTTTGGTTGTACAGAGGAAAAACAGACAATTCATCTAGAGGCAGCATATGCTGGGAATTTAGAGGAAGCTTTACTGTGGAAAGAAGAACTTGAAAAAGAATTTCCTGCGTATGAGGTTCATATGGATCCACTTTCCTTGAGTATTGCATGCCATATTGGATATGGAGCATTAGCTATTGCATGTTCCAAAAAAATTGATAATTAATCGATAATTCGTCATTAGATACAAAAAGAACTGGAACTTGCCTAACTGAATTCCACCCTTATACGGAATGTGAAGGGATAAGGAATTACCAGAATTAGAAAAGATCCCGTTCTTTTTTTGGCTCTATGTCAAGTGTTGGGGTGTGAGATACGGGGCACCAACACTGACATTAGAGCTATTTTTTAATCATACACTGCGTAAAGATGCAAGCACTCTTTAATTTTGCTAATCAGTGGCTGATTGGTACAAGATCTTAATTACAGAGATAAACCATATCATAGAGATCCCATTTTTCTGCTTGGTATGTAAAGAAGGCAGGATGAAATTGTTCGTCTACAAAACCAACCTTTTTGTAGCAGGCATGAGCAGCAGGATTATTGCCAAAGACACCTAATGTAATTTTCTTCATCTTAAGAATAGTTGTGGCATAAGTAATGGCCAATTGGAGCATTTCTTTTCCATAACCTTTCCCTCTGTAACGATCATCTACTACAATAAAACCAAAATGGATGCTTTGGTTGGTATAATCCGCATTACGCATATGAAGATGACCAACAGGAATTCCTGCTTCATTAAGAGCAACAAAACTCCAAGCACCTGGATCATCATCAATGGTTACTTTAAAGGAAGCAAGTTGTTCTGTAGTTAAAGGGTATGTAAACTTGTTCGCACACCATTTGGTAAAGGATTCTTCATCATGAAACCATTGCAGAAGATAGGGAGCATCAGAAGATTTATATGGTCGTAAACGTAACATTTGAATAACCTCCATTCATATTTGTATGATGAACTATGGTAACATAAATAGAACGGAAAAGCAAAATAGATTATTTCACACATAGAATTGACTTTTATACGGATAGGAATTAAAATTTAAATTGTGGTCTGTAATAATTACAGTAAAATGACATACACAAGGAAGAATGGGAGAATCGAATGCCAAGACAAACATTTTTTAATCTGCCACCGGCAAAACAGAGGAATATCGTGTATGCAGCTTTGGCGGAGTTTGCAAAAAAGGGATATGAAATTGGTAATGTGGGAATGATTGCAAAACAAGCCAATGTTTCGAAAGGAAGCATGTATCAATATTTTGAAGACAAAGAAGAATTCTATCTCTATTTGGCAGGGTATGCATACTCCATGATCAAGACAGCTTTACGGTCGGAATTACAGTTACTTGAGACACAGAAAGCAGATCTGCAAGTAGTAGTAAAAGAAATGAGAAGGATTCTGTGGAATCTTTTGGAACAGTATCCGATGGAACTTAGCTTCTTATTCTCAACAAAAGGAGAACATGAGGAATCCGTCGTTTCGTCTTTGAAACGGTTGTGTGAGGCATTTTACCAGCAAACTTTACAGCCGATGTTAGAACATGCGCTTTGTGAAGGGCAGATTCGTGACGACATCCCTATGGAATATCTTCTATTATATTGCCAGGGAATACAGGGAATGCTACAAAAGAAACTACAAGTTTACATTGTATATAATAGGGAAGAAAATCACGTAGGTATAACAATAGAAAAAGAAGTATGGAATCAGATTTACGATACCATAGCAACTATGATGTTAACTGGTTTGATAAAAGATTAACTGAATATACACAGAAAAAGATAAGAGTGGAATGAGATTCAAATTGAAAGAGATATCAGTAGAAAGAGATTTGATTTGGCTTATAAATTAGTAAGAGCTTCATACGTAGTATTTGACGCTCTAATCAATATATTACAGAAAGAAGAATGAGAATGAAATTAGGTAGAAATGATTTATGTTGGTGTGGAAGCAATAAAAAATATAAGAGTTGTCATTTGGCTTTTGATGAAAAGATTACTGCTTTCGAAGAAGAAGGTGCAATAGTGCCTTCAAGAGATATGATCAAAACACCAGAACAGATTGAAGGTGTTCGTAAAGCAGGCGAAGTGAATACATTGATTCTGGATAAGTTAGAACCATATATTAAAGAAGGAATCTCTACAGAGGAAATCAATGATCTCGTAAACCAATTTACCAAAGAATTGGGTGGAATTCCAGCACCACTTAACTTTGAAGGATATCCCAAAAGCGTATGTGTATCCATTAATGAAGTTGTTTGCCATGGGATTCCATGCAAGGAACGTAAGCTAATGAGCGGAGATATTGTTAATATCGATGTATCTACTATAGTGAATGGTTATTTTGGCGATTCTTCTCGAATGTATTGTATTGGAGAAGTAAGTGAAGAAAAGAGAAAGTTAGTACAAGTAACAAAAGAATGTGTGGATCTTGCAATGAAAGAGATCAAACCATGGAGTTTTCTTGGTGATGTAGGGTATGTGATTAACCAACATGCCAAAGCAAATGGCTATACAGTAGTTCGTGAAATTGGTGGTCATGGGGTTGGTTTGGAATTCCACGAAGAACCATGGGTTAGCCACATTGGACAAAGAGGAACCGATATGCTATTAGTTCCTGGTATGATCTTTACGGTAGAACCTATGGTGAACATGGGAAAAGCCGATGTTGTGCAAGATGAAGAAGATGGTTGGACGATCTATACAGAAGATGGAAAGCCATCTGCACAGTGGGAATATATGATCTTAGTTACCGAAGATGGAATGGAAATCCTAGCACATTAATGAGAAGGCCATCTGTTACCGGTTGGGCGGAAAGAGTAACAGAATTTGTTCCATTATTCGCAATAATTAAAAATATACCTTGCATCATAATAAATTCTATGATAGAATAAATCGTTGTGAGATGAAAAAGGTGTTCCTCTGCTACGGAGTGTATTAAGAACATCTAAATATTGAAGGAGGTCACACAAATGAACGAAATTATTAAAAATATTGAAGCTGCTCAGTTAAAAGCAGAAGTACCTGAATTTGCAGTAGGTGATACTGTTAAAGTATACGCGAAAGTAAAAGAAGGTAACCGTGAAAGAACTCAGGTTTTTGAAGGTACAGTATTAAAGAGACAAAACGGTGGAGCAAGAGAAACTTTCACAGTAAGAAAAGCTTCTAACGGAATCGGCGTTGAAAAAACTTGGCCATTACATTCTCCAATCGTAGAGAAGATCGAAGTTATCAGACATGGTAAAGTAAGAAGAGCAAAACTTAACTACTTACGTTCAAGAGTTGGTAAAGCTGCTAAGGTTAAAGAATTAGTTAAATAATTGAAGCGAAAAGAAGGGACAAGTACATCATGTATGTTGTCCCTTTTTCTTAAGGACGATAACGAAGTGATTTGTAAAATACGCCACTTGTGGCGAGTTCCAATTAGCACTGTCGTCCGAACGGATCGGGAGTATTATAGTCACCTAGTTAAGTCAAAGAAGATTCGGTTGTTATAGAGATGAGGTTGAAATTGAGATGAGATATGATTTTGATTCGGATGAGACAAGAAAGAAAAGAAAGAAGATCATAAAAGAAATTATCATATGGGTTGTAGAGATTGTTGCTGTTATCCTGTTGGCGTACTTCCTTGTAAAGTATGCAGTAGAGAAAACCACGGTTGTTGGAGAAGCCATGGAAACAACATTACAGGAAGGCGATAAGATCATAATTAATAAATTAGCATATCGTTTTTCAAAACCAAAACGATTTGATGTCATTGTATTCAAACAAAGTGGAAAAGAGCATAGCTATTATAATATTAAGAGAATCATCGGTTTACCAGGAGAGACCGTACAGATAAAGGACGGAATTGTCTACATTAATGATGAACCAATCAAAGAGAAGGCAGCAGTAGAGGCAATCAAGAATCCTGGTTTGGCTACAGATCCTATTACATTAGAGGATAAAGAGTATTTTGTACTAGGAGATAATCGAAATTTAAGTGAAGATAGCCGATTTGCGAATATCGGAAATGTAGTATTTGATGATATCATTGGCAAAGCATGGATCAGACTGAAACCATTTAATTTTGTAAATGAACTGAATCCAGCAAAGAAGACACAGGAAGAAAGCACAGAATAGAAAGAAAGAGGGAAAGACATGCATTTTCAATGGTACCCGGGTCATATGACAAAAGCAAAACGTATGATGCAGGAGGATATAAAACTAATTGATGTTGTGATTGAGTTGGTGGATGCAAGAATTCCATTAAGTAGTAAGAATCCAGATATTGATCAATTAGCGCAGAATAAATCAAGAATCATTCTGTTAAATAAATATGATTTGGCAAGCCAACAACAAACCAACGCCTGGAAAGCATGGTTTGAAGAAAAAGGATACTTTGTAGCACTTGTGAATTCAAAAAATGGTTCCGGTGTTAAGAATGTACATGAAGTGATTCAACAGGCTTGTAAAGAAAAAATTGAACGAGACCGTAAGAGAGGAATCTTAAATCGTCCCGTTCGTGCCATGGTTGTGGGTATTCCTAACGTAGGAAAATCAACATTTATCAATAGTTTTGCAGGAAAAGCTTGTGCGAAAACAGGGAATAAGCCAGGTGTAACGAAGGGAAAACAATGGATTAAGTTAAACAAGAATGTAGAATTGTTAGATACACCAGGTATTTTATGGCCCAAATTTGAAGACCAGTTAGTTGGACTTCGATTGGCATTTATTGGATCGATTAAGGAAGAAATCTTGAATATAACAGATTTGTCCTATGAATTGATCAAATTCTTACAGAAGAATTATACGGGCATATTAGCGCAAAAGTATGAAATTACAGAGGAGGAAGATCCTTTATTAACCTTGACGAATATTGCAGCAAAACGTGGTTGTAAACAAAAAGGTGATTTACCAGATTTGGATAAAGCAGCCAGTATCTTAATGGACGATTTTAGAAATGGAAGAATAGGAAAAATCACATTGGAATTTCCTGGTAAAGATGAGAAGTAGGATGTATGTGTAGAACAATAGCTCAATCGGTTATAGAAAGTGTGTGGATATGTACACACTTTCAAACTGGTAGAGCTTTTTTTCTTGGACAATGGTTCTTATGGAAAGATGGGAAAGAGTATGCTACAATGAAGAAGAAGTTTGGTTATTGTTTGCAAATTAATCAAGTTAGGTTTTTATGAAGAAATAGATGTTTGCATTGTAACTTAAAGATACGGGAGAAAATGTAAGAGTTTGTAGACTAGAGATCTATGACATAGGGAATCAATTAAGGAGCGAAAGAAAATGGAAAAGAAAATTGCAGATATTAAGCTGGAGTTGGAATCAGCCGATATCACTAACATAGATGCAATATTGGAACAATATAGGGCAGATAACCGAAGCGGTGTCGTGAAGCTCATTGCAAAATATGATAAAGAAAAAGAAAAGTTACAAAAGGAAAGAGAACGCAGCTATGAAATGCGTCGATTTGAGAGAGAGTATGGAAAAGAGTACCATGCAATCTGCGGTATTGATGAAGTGGGACGTGGTCCTTTGTCAGGACCTGTTGTTGCTTGTGCAGTTATCCTACCAACGAACGAGGAAATTCTATATCTCAATGATTCCAAACAAGTAAGTGAAAAAAAGAGAGAAGAATTGTATGATGTGATTATGGAAAAAGCAGTTGCAGTGGGCGTAGGAGTTGTGCCACCAAGCGTAATTGATGAGATTAATATCTTACAGGCAACTTATGAGGCAATGCGTGTTGCAATAAGTAAACTACAGGTGAAACCGGATCTTTTATTAAATGATGCGGTTACCATACCTGGTGTGGCAGTGAAACAAGTACCAATCATCAAGGGAGATGCCAAAAGTGCATCCATTGCCGCTGCAAGTATTGTAGCAAAAGTAACAAGAGATCGATTGATGGTGGAATATGATAAAATCTACCCAGGATATGGATTCGCACATAACAAAGGGTATGGATCGAAGGAACATATTGACATGTTACAGAAGATAGGTCCAACTCCAATACATCGGCATACATTTATAAAAAATTTTGTAGAAGAAGAGTAAAAACGTAGTAAAGGAAGATTGACCAGAAGGGAGAACGAGTATGAATCTATCATCACAATCCTATTCTGTTAGTGGTAATAAAACGACAACGAATTCGATGTCCTTACAATCTCTACATGGGGCAGCAGATACGACTTATGGAAGCAACCAAGGCAATGCTTCCCTTGTGCAATTGTCTCAGGGACAGATTTTTAAAGGAACTGTAACGGATATACGGAATAATCAAGTAACAATACAGATTGACCAGCAATATGTTCACGCAAAATTTCAAGATATGGTGAATATATGTATTGGAGAGACATTAAACTTTGTTGTACGAGAGAATACGGGAAAGCAGGTTACCATTGCACCCTTTCTTGAACAAAATGGAAATCCTGTTGATGGAACCATCTATAAAGCACTTGAAGCGGCAGGTTTAGCAGCTACGGATAAGAACATTGATATTGTGAATACGTTATTATCCAATGGAATGGGAGTGGATAAACAAACCATAACGATGTTACTTTCGGCATCCCTTCGTTTTCCAGATCTCCCACTATCCCAACTGGTGGATATGATGAAGAATAAATTACCGTTGACCAATGATAATGTGCAACTGTGGAATTCTTTTTTATCAGAAAAAGAGGACTTAACGACAAACCTCAATGCAGTGATGAAGGAACTTCCTATTGCAATAGCAGATGTTTATGAACATGGAGACATACAGGCAGCAAAACAACTTTTGGATACAATTCTACATGGTTCACCTGAGCGTGCAGATGGTACGGCTTCTAAAGAAGGGATGACATGGAAAGAACTGCTTTCCATGATTCAAAAACAGCATATGGATAGTATCCAACAGCTAGATGGAAAGACAATATTAGAAGCGGTACGAGAACAGATGGAACAGGGAAAATCGTCCAAATTAATTGAAAGTTTCATGAAACATGATTTGTTTTCACAAGCAGTAAATAAAGAACTAACAAATCAATGGGGGATCACTCCCGAGCAGGTCAATGGAGAAAACATAAAAGCAGTTGGAACACAAATGGAACAACAACTACAAAACTTACAGAACATGGTAGATCAGAGACCTGATTTGACTGGAACATTGCAGCAAGCATTACAGCAAGCCTCCACGAATCTGGCAACGGCACAACAGTTAAACCAGAGTATGGCAAAAGCGGCGAATAATCAGAATGCATTTGATCTTTTGTATTCACAGATTCCTTTAAAATTAAAGGGACAACTGAAACATAGTGATTTATATGTCTATTGCAATAAACAAAGTTCAGGGAACTCTTCAAAGAATATGAGCATTTTGTTACATCTGGATATGGAATATTTGGGGGATCTAGATATTATGCTTCGTACCCAGGATTACCAGATGAATGCAACCTTTTCACTTTCCGATCAGGAAGCCTATGAGATCATTCGTGATCATATACCGGAATTAGAGGAGCGATTACGAGAAGAGGGCTATTTCTTTTCTGCTTTGGCACAGAAGAAAGAAGAGAAGAAAGGAATGGTGCAGGAATTATTCGAAGAGAAGAACACAGAGACAGTAGGCAAACGTTTTTCTTTTGACGTGCGGGCGTAGATTGCACGGAAGGAACAGGAGGAGAAGTATGGAAAACAATAAGAAGAAAACAGCAGTGGCATTGTCCTATTCCCCTGATGAGAAGGCACCTAAAGTTGTTGCCAGTGGACAGGGATATTTGGCAGAGAAGATTCTTGACATTGCAAAAGAGGAAGAAGTTCCTGTGCACAAAGATAGTAAATTGGCGAATACATTATCACAGCTTGATATTGGAGAATATATCCCTCCAGAATTATATAATGTAGTTGCGGAAATCTTAGTCTTTGTAGACAGCATGGATCGAATCAAAGGAAAAGTGGCGGAATCACATAAAAAACTTTAGTTCATAGAAGAATGTTTGGGGAGGATCAATAGAAGATATATGGGGGAATACAATAAGCGGGTAATCGGTTCACAGAAAGAACAGGCAGCTGCAGCATTCTTGCAGGAGAAAGGATATCAGATTCTTACAATGAATTATTTCAGTAGAAATGGGGAAATTGATATTATTGCAAGAGATGCGGATTACCTTGTATTTGTGGAAGTAAAGTATCGAAAAGACGAAAAGCTTGGTTTGGCTTTGGAAGCTGTATCGGAGAGAAAGAGGAAGGCATTGCTAAAGACAGCGAGATATTATCTGTATCAGAATGGATATGGAGAGGACGTCAAATGCCGGTTTGATGTGGTGGCGATACAAGGAAAGGAAGTGTCTCTAATTCAAAATGCATTCGAACAATAAGAAGGAGTGTATATGAAAAAGAGAAGACTTGTGTATGTTTTTCTCCTACTTCTATTAATCGTAGGAGGGAAAACGGACTTTGCCAGTCTTGAGACCAATTCTTATGGCAAATGGCAGCAGCAGTGGAAGCAGATTGAACCAATTCCAATACAAATGGCGGTTTCCCCTGGTGGAGAACCTGGAACATTGCGTTTCTCCTGGTACTCAAAGAATGGTGAATCGAAAACACAATTCCGTATTGGAGAAGAAAAGACGGGAAAACAGAGCAGAAAGCAATCAGTGATAACGAAGAATGCGACACCAGGGTATCAGTATCATCATGTTGAGGTTGAGAACCTTACAATTGGTAAGACATATTATTATCAATATACCATAGAAGGGAATTGGACAGAATTATATGAGGTATATGTAGCCACAACAGAACAGTATCAGGTAGCATTTGCTGGTGATCCACAGATTGGAGCTTCTGTAGAGTTGCAACCGACTAACGAGCAAAAGCAGGCGGTTTGTGCAGATAGCTATCATTGGAATGAAACCTTAGAGGTAATACAGAAGAATACAACCAATCTGGCATTTGTAGTAACGGCTGGCGACCAGGTACACACAAGAAATCAGAAAGAAACCTTGCAGGATCTTTTTGCAGAAAATGAGGTGGAGTATGCGGGATTTCTATATCCGTCCCTTATGCGAAACCTTCCAGTGGCAACCTCCATTGGGAATCATGATAGTCAAAGTAAAAATTATCAATACCATTTTAATAATCCTAATGCAGATACAGGTTACGGAGAAACCGATGCTGGAGGGGATTATTATTTTATTTATGGGGACGTCATGTATCTCATGCTGAATTCTAATTGTATGGAATCTGAAGAACATGATCGTTTCTTAGCCTGGGCGTGTGAGAACAATCCAAAAGTAACATGGCGTATCGTGGTTATGCATCACGATTTGTTTGGTGCAGGAAAACATAGCATACAGGAGGAGATGGTGCAACTACGTGCTAGTTTTATCCCTGTTTTACGAAAATATCACGTTGACCTTGTACTTGCGGGACATGATCATTGCTATGCAAGAGCGTATTTACCAATGGAAGCACAAAATGTGGAGCAAGATAGCGTAACGACAGGGAATTTCCTTCCTAGGGATACATCGATTCCAACGTTAATTTCTATGAAATATGGGATAACCATTTCCAAGCAGATTCTGAAAAAGCTAGTGAATACAAGTAACCAAAAGAGAACCCTACGGCAGCAGGTAATGAAAAAACAAATCCAGGCATTTCAAAAAGTCTGCGAGGATACGGTAGCATATCATAGTGAAGAGGGCATCTTGTTCCTTGCTGCCAATTCTTCCACAGGAAGTAAGTATTATGAACCGTGTCAGACACTTCCCATCTATACAGCGGTGTCTGTGCAACAAAATAGAAGCAATTATACGTTGCTAGATGTAAGCAAAGAGCGAATTAAGATCAACACGTATTATGTAGATACTAGGGAAAAAGTGGACCAAACCATAGTATTGAAGAAATAAGAGCATTTGTCTGACGGTTACTTAATCAAAGAGTGAATGAGCGTCGGTTATGAAATAGAAATGAGGATAAGAATGATAGAACATGTAATTTATAAAAAGCAGAATCAGGTTAGTAATCAAGTTTATAATGGGAATGGACAAAAAGCAGGGCGTTTACAATATGATGGAGAAGTGGGATACATTACATTTCCTGTTTTGGAGGAGATCCCTTATATTAAACATGGATTTAGTACGCGGTTAGGTGGTGTGAGTAAAGAGCATTTATCGTCGATGAACCTAAGTTTTACGAGGGGAGATGAGGAAGAATATGTTCGAGAAAACTACCGAAGAATCTGCAAAGCCATAGAGATGGATCCAAATGATCTGGTATTTTCTGATCAAGTACATGATACGAAGATTCATGTGGTAACGGAAAAAGACCGTGGGAAAGGGTATCAATTTCCTCGAGAGTTAGTAGGAATAGATGGGTTGATTACCAACATTGTTTCCCTACCATTAGTGACTTATTATGCGGACTGCGTACCACTTTATTTTGTTGATCCTGTCCATAAAGCCATTGGGTTATCCCATTCTGGTTGGAAGGGAACCGTTCATAAGATGGCAGGTCGGACGATGGAAGCAATGGCGGAAAACTTTGGTACGAAGCCAGAGGATGTACTGGCAGTAATTGGACCATCTATTTGTAGGGACTGTTATGAAGTGAGTGAGGATGTTGCCGTAGCCTTTCAAAAAGCGTACAATAAAGAACTTGCAGAACAGATTTTGGAGAAAAAAGAAAATGGAAAATACCAACTGGACCTTTGGTTAGCGAATAAAGCGAATTGTTTGGAAGCGGGGATACTAGCAGAGAAGATTACCATATCAGAGATCTGCACTTGCTGTAACAGTGAATTACTATTCTCTCATAGAGCATCAAAAGGAAAACGCGGAAATCTAGCAGCTTTCTTAAGTTTGGCATAGAAGTATATAGATGTATTTCAGATAAGGGCTTTGACACCCAAACCCTAGTATATAAAAAAGCCATGTTCAACGTACAAATTCCTTACCAAAAGGGGAAAAGAGTTGCACGTTGAACATAGGCTATAAGGTAGTCTGCAATTAGCTTTGCTTAACGAAGAGAGGATAACAATTCCTGAATTCTTAACGTTGGAACTAGAATATCATTTACGGAAGTATCATGATTGAGTGTATTGATAATCAAGCTAATGTATTTGCTTAAATCAACATTCACATAATATGGTTTTTGCAATAACGTTTCTGGAGAGTACACAAGATTCGTCGTATAGATTCGATCTACTACACCATCTTGGTAAGCTTTATCAAAACGTTCATATCCATCAGAGAATAGACCGAAAGTAGCAGCAATATAGATACGTCTGGCATGGCGTTTTTTTAATTCATATGCGATTTCTAAAATGCTTGTACCAGAGGCAATCATATCATCTACAATGAGGACATCTTTATCAGCAACACTGTTACCAAGGAATTCATAACCAATAATTGGATTCTTGCCATTGTCATCAACTTTGGTTTCATAATTGCGTTTCTTGTAGAACATTCCCATATTTACACCGAGAACATTGGCATAATACACGGCACGGCTCATACCACCATCATCGGGACTAACGATCATAAGGTGATCTTCATCAAATTGCATATCTTTTTCAGTTGCAGCAATTTTACGGATAAATTGGAATGCAGTAGAGAAGTTATCAAAGCCCTGTATTGGAATTGCATTTTGAACAGTTGGATCATGAGAGTCAAAAGTAATGATGTTCTCAACACCCATTTGATAAAGTTCCTGAAGGGCAGTAGCACAATCGAGAGATTCTAGAACATTGCGACGATTTTGACGATTTTCATATAGATAAGGTAAGATTACTGTTGTACGATATGGTTTTCCATTACAAGCAGCAATGATTCGTTTAATATCTTGAAAGATGGAATCGGGTGAAGTTGCCGTTACTTCTTCTCCAATCTTATACTGACCGCTATGGTTGGTAACATCTGCAAGGATAAACAGATCTTTCCCACGAACGGATTCGTTTAGTTTTGCTTTGGCTTCCCCAGAACCAAAACGGGGACAATCAGCATCAAGAAGATAACTAGTTGATTGATAGCCCAATCGGTTGAGTGCATGTATTTGCTCTTTTGCAACATCTTGTTCTCTACTTTTTATAAGATCTTCATTAACCAATGCACCAAGTTTTTCACAACTTGGGTGAGCATATATCTTCAATGGAGCGACTGGAATCAGTTCGCTGAATGGATTTGTTGTCATGAGGTACCTCCTAATTAACACATGTGACTTATTCTCTATCATTTATATCACCAAGAAAGGGATTCGTCAATAAGGAAGGAGGGATTTGGGAGTTTACTTTTGGAGAATATATTGGTATTATATAAGTTACTGGTTTGGGGAACCCAATCCACATGCTGATTTACAGCATTACTAGTAATAATAGCTGACTTTGGGATTTGATTCCTGCCTTTGGGGAAGCAACTTCGCTTTGCTATGGGATGTCAGTAATTTAGGCTTTTAAAATAAAACCTTTAGTAGTTTGTGTCATGGTTAGAAAGGAAAGAATCATGTTAAAAAAGGGACATGTAGTAAAAAGTGTATTAGAAGGAAGTATTGCGGAACAATTAGAGATTGAACCAGGCGATACCCTGCTTCGTATAAATGGAAATGAGATAAAGGACGTATTTGATTATCATTATTATGTGAACGATGAATTCTTAACGTTATTAATCTTGAAAAGTAATGGAGAAGAATGGGAATTAGAGATTGAAAAAGAGTATGAAGAAGATCTTGGAATTGAATTTGATCAGGGGTTAATGGATCAATATCGTTCCTGCCGTAACAAATGTATCTTCTGTTTCATTGATCAGATGCCAAAAGGTATGCGTGATACGCTTTATTTTAAAGATGATGATTCCCGCCTGTCTTTTTTACAAGGAAACTATATCACATTGACAAACATGTCAGAGGAAGATATTGACCGAATCATTCTATATAAATTAGCTCCGATTAATATATCCGTTCATACAACGAATAAGGCGCTTCGTTGCAAGATGCTTAACAACCGTTTTGCAGGGGAAGCATTAGATAAGATAAAGAAATTATATGAAAATGGAATTGAGATGAACAGCCAGATTGTTCTTTGTAAAGGATACAACGATGGAGAAGAACTGGATCGAAGCATTCGAGATTTATCAGGGTATCTACCTTATATGAGAAGTTTATCTGTAGTTCCGATTGGTCTGACAAAATACCGGGATGATCTGACCCAGGTGGAGAAATTCACAAAAGAAGATGCCATTCAAGTTTTGGAGCAGATTCATGGTTGGCAAGACAAACTCAAAGAAGCATATGGTACACGCTTTGTATTTGCCAGTGATGAATGGTATATAACGGCAGGACTACCAATTCCTTCAGAAGAATATTATGAAGGATATGGACAAATTGAAAATGGGGTTGGAATGGTTCGTTCCTTACTCGATGAAGTTCATGAATATCTAGGAGAGTTAGAAGGGAATACTTTAACAAGGAAGCTTTCCATGGCAACGGGAAAACTTGCGGCTCCATTTATATCGGAATTAGCAAATGAAGTAATGAAGAAATACCCCAATGTACAAGCAAAGGTCTATACCATTGAAAATGAGTATTTTGGAAAAGATATAACGGTTGCAGGGCTATTAACAGGTCAGGATATTATCAAACAGCTAAAAGGAAAAGATTTGGGTGAATTCCTTGTCCTTCCTAGTGTACTGCTTAAGAATGATGAAGATATTTTGTTAGATGATCTGACCATATCGGATTTAGAAAGAGAATTAGAAATCAATATTCGAATCAACAAAGAAGATGGAAGATCGTTTGTAAATACCATCATTGATTAAGTTAATTGGGCTTTTGACCGCCTAATTAGCTACTTAAATAAACAACCAAAAGAAGAAACAGTTTACAAAAACAACAATTATTGTTATTATGTTATGGATAAGGTTTTCTTTTGTTGGTATTACAGATTGAAGGCATAATGTATGGTGGTGCACCTGGTGCTCTTATTATACGAAGATATTCTCACAATGTATGATACGACAGAGGAAAAACAGAATGGGATAGTGTCAAATGATTTATGAAAAAAATGAGCAAAGAAAAAAGGCTCAGATGAACCTTGAAAATTGCAGATATTATAGGTTGTGGTAGCTTGCCGCCACCCTTGACAGCACGAAAAAGAACTGCT
>NZ_JAAQRO010000012.1 GCF_012070565.1 Anaerosporobacter faecicola | reverse complement strand
TTCGTATTTTGTTTGTTGTGGTGACTACATTATACTTCAAAAAGGGAGGTCATTGCTCTTTTTATTGCAAACTCCCATAAAATCGAGGTTTATACAATAAAAAAGGTAGTAAAATTTGACACTACCTACTAATTAAAGGAGGATACTATATGAAAATGTTACAGAGTATTGTTTTAAAAAAACGTATCGCTAAGGCGATGTGCATAACACTTACTTTGGGAATTATATCTATACAACCAAATGTTTCTTTTGCACAAACGTCAGATGCAGTAGTTTGTGTCAGTACGGAGTCATATGATTTAGTTACTGATGAGCAGGGATTGATTAATATGGCTCTAAATCAAACAAAAACAACGATGTCTATTACGAATAGTATTACGCAAGATACGATGAAAGCTGTCGATAATTCTGATGATAATGGATTAACTGTTGTTCAATTAGTTAATGAAAGTTATTACAGTGACGGAAGCATAGAAAAAGCATATGTTGTTGATAATTTTGCACTTGAAAACAAGGTTACAGGAAGTATCTCATATTCAAGCTCAACTACCAGTACGAATACTACAAAGTACAGTATTGCTGCTAGGCAGACGTTATATTTTACTTGCAAATACTATGAGTCAGGTGTAGTTGGTGTATATAATGATATTTTAGTTCATGCAACTAAAGTTGAATCTTATGTGAATTTTAGTTCAACTGCAGTTGCGTATTTTAAACATGGTATTATTGCAACTGCTTTTTTGAATACAAGTGTATATCCTGAGGTTTATAATATTCAAACTGTTGGGGCGCCGGTAAATAATAAATCATATTATGTATATGCGAATGAATCAAACTACTATAAATCTGACAGTAATGGTATGTATTCATCAATAATGAATGTACGTACTTCAAATAATAATGAATTTGAACTGCAAATCGATATATTAAGCATAGTGGATGGTATATAAAGTGAAGAAAAAAAGGGTATTGTCAACGGTTTTAATTATGTTTATCAGTGTTTTTCTTACATCATGTTCGAACAAATCGACTAGTAAAGATAAAGATTACGGGATTTCTTCTCCCATAAGTTATTTATCTTGGGGTACTAGTATTGATGAATGTAAAAGTAATCTTGCAGATCATCAAATAGATATGAATAATGAGGATAACAGTTTATTTTATCGTCTTTCTCCTACGGTAAGCATATTAGGTTACACAGATGAAATAACGGAGATACTTCTAAAGTTTGACCCTGCAAGTACAGAGGAGTATTATCCCTATCATTCAGAAGCATTAAGTTCTATACAGATCGTATTCACTGATATTGATCTTAATCAGTTGAAAGATAAAATTACCGAATTAGTTGGAAGCGAGGGAGAGCATTGGGTTGATAGTAAGGATATTTACTATGTTACTTGGAAGAGCACAGATACGCTTGATAATCTGGACCATGACTCCTACCAATTATTAGAGGATTTATGGTTGCTATTAGAAAGTAATACGAATGTAAAGGTAGCGCAATACAAAGAAAAGATTCAATCCATAAACAAAGTAGTCATGCATTATACAACAGAAAACGATTGTTCTGTAGAATTTTTTGGTGGAGTTAATGTATTACTATTCAATTTGAAGCAAGTAGACAAGTAGAATTAGTAAGTATAGTACTCTCGAAATAGAATAATGTAATTGATAAAAGTTGTCTTTGATCCTTACATCATATAATGAGTTGCCCGACAAATAGGATTTGTCGGGCATGAGTCTACGCATGACTACGCATTTTATGCTTTCGTCATGCTAAAAACATGCGAAATCCGCACTAATCGTGCTACTTTCTCATGTTTTAGCGGTCCCCATAGACACAATTTTTCATGCAAGCATGAAATTGTGTCTATTTGTCCCTTGACTCATATAATAAAAAGAGCTCTATATCCATCTTGGTACGTGATTCTAAGAATCACACACCAATGTTGGTATAGAGCTCTTTTGAGTATTCTTTCTTTTATTCTTTCGTTTGTTGATCGTTGTTATCGTCTTTCTTTCGAAAAACACGACATAACATCATGTATACATATAAGCATATAGGAATCACGATCGTACAGAATAGACTTGCTTTGAAAAGAGAAGCAGACGTCTTTGTGGCAAAGATAGCAGAAATCAAGGTAACAACATAGAGTCCTACTAAGAAAACAATGCCAATAATCGCTAAGATACGTTTCGATTTTTGCATGGGATAGTCCTTTCATGAATTGTTTACTAATGAAAAAGTGATTGAGGCATAATAACGTGTGTTCTTTCAACATAAACACAGGAGCGTACACCCCTACCATCTCTATTACGCAAGCATCGCACATCGAAAAATTTACTTCGTGCATGTGATTTCTATATTCACTACGAATAAAGCAATCATCTACGCGTTCTGAACATTCATGTGCGAAGTATGAATATATTATAGATTGCTCCACATAGAAATGCAACTAGCAAGAAAACGAAAAATATTTTTTGGAAATGTATAAACAAGATTGTTTCGATACATACTATAATTAATCTAATAACCAGTGAGGAAGTAAGTTGAACTTACCCTACTTCTGGTTTAGATTACAACACAGCAACGTTTACGTTTGCTGGTTGCAAATGATAATAGTTGGACTCCCCCTCCAATTATTATACAGTCGTCCGAAAGGGCGAAATCAGATTCTTGACAAGTCACTAAAGAAAAATTAAATACTTATCCTCCCCTTTTTGAATCACTTTGGTGATTCGGATACCTCTTACAATTGATAATTGTAAGAGGTATTTTTTCGGTAATCTCTAGGGGATTGGTTGGTAACTTTACGGAATAGATCCCCGAAATAGTTGCTATCACTAAAGCCACATCGTGTCGCAATGGAAGTAATGGAATCATTGGTATCTGCTAGGAGATGAGCAGCTTCTTTTAACCTTGTATGAATCAGATATTCTTTAAAACCAAAACCAGTAGAAGTCTTGAACTTTTTAGAAAAATACGTTGGAGAAAGATTTACATAAGCTGCTACATCTTCTAGTGTAAGGTCGCTGGAATAATTGTTACAGATATATTGCGCTGCACTTACAATATCAGAATCCGTTGTCGTATCTTCGTTCTGCATATGAGAAGATTCCTTTGTTCGCATTAAGAAAACCAGAAGTTCCTCAAAATAATTTAATAGGAGAGAGGAAGAAAAATTATCTTGTGAAGAATATTCCTGTAACATACGATTCAATAATTGTTGAAAGTAATCATTGGAATCCTCTCCAATGGTTCTTTTTTGTGTACAAAGACAAGCAGAACGGATATCCTCTGTAATAGGTAAGTGAAGAGATGAGAGCCATTGCTCATTAAAATATAGAACGATTCGTTCATGGCAGGAATCGGAAAGAAAGGAGGTGCGATGCAATTCCCCTTTGGAGATGAGAACTAGATCATGCTCATGAAGTGTATAAAAACTGTGATTGATGAAGAATTTACGTGTTCCAGATAGCAAGAAGTACAGTTCATATTCGGAATGAAAGTGATTGGATTCCATCTGGAAATAAGGTCCTCGTGAAACTTTATCAATATAAAAATCCATGATTTTATTGTTCATAGGTTTGGGTTCTTCCTTTCGTTGTTTATTGATTAGGGTGTGAAATTCCTGTGTTGTATTACAGTAGTCATAAATCTATATCGACAAGTTTACCACAAAAAAACAGTACTTTAAAGAAAAATACCCTAGAAAAACAGTAGAATCTACTTAGAAATTGCGATAAAATACCAACATAAAACATGGGCAATGTATGGAATATGAATAGAGTACTCAATTGGACAGATTGAAGTTACAGAATATGAACATATAGGATTTGCATGGGTTGAGTATTGGAAGTAAAGAGGTAAGTAATGAAAACGGAAAACGAGAAGTTATCAAAAAGAGACGAGAAAAATAGGGAATACATATTAAACGGGAACATGTGGAGCGTGGTGATGCGAATATGCTTTCCTTTGGCGTTGTATCAATCTTTGACACAGATTTTTAAGATATTTGATTCTCAAATGGCCTCCTACATTAGTTCGGAAGCAGTATCAGCAGTAGCATATCTTTCACAGTTGAATATGGCAATCAGTGCTGTTGGTGGAGGACTGGCGGTAGGGGCGAGTTTGAAGATTAGTGAGACTTTTGGAGCAGGAGATTTTAAGAAGGTTAAGAAACAGGTAAGTACGTTATATTTGATCTGTGGATTAATTGGACTGATTATAATTGGTGTATTCGTTCCATTTGCAGAAGGATTTCTTCGTATGGCTAAGACACCAGATGAATTGATTACAGTTGGAAAACAATATTTCATAATAGAAACCTTTTCTTTGGTAATCCTGTTCTTTAACAATGTGTATATTGCAATTGAGAGAGCAAGGGGGAATTCGAAACGAATCCTGAATCTGAATGTTATGATGATTGTGGTGAAATTATCCTTGACAGCTTGGTTTGTATATGGATTACACGGGAATGTAACCAGTATAGCAATAGCAACGTTGCTATCTCAACTTTTGATGTTTGGTATCGCTATTAAGAATATGAGTGGAAAAGAAGGAATCTTTGGATTCTCTATTCGAGCAACAGCATTGAATCATGAAATTGCTTCTCCAATGATTAAACAGTCAATACCTGTTATTGTAGAGAAGTTCTCGTTCGCAATAGGGAAAGTAATCGTGAATTCCATGAGTACAGGGTATGGAGCACTAACAGTAGGAGCATTAGGGATATCAAATAATATTGGTGGGATTACAACCAATCCTCAAAATGGATTCCAAGAGGGTGGAGCGGCTATTATCAGTCAGAACTTAGGAGCTAAGCAGTATGATCGTGCCTTTGACGCATTTAAAAAGATAATGGTTTGTAATATTGTAGTTGGATTTATTGGTTATGGATTGACAATGTGGAATCTCCAGATCATCAGTGGAATGTTTGCAAAAGATGATGTTGTTTTTAGAGAATTGATACAGCATATCTATCGTTATGAAGCATATGGTGTGGTACCACTTGGAATACATGCATCAATTATGGCATTGCTGTACGGATATGGTTTGATGAAATACACATTCTTAGTGAATTTTATGCGCGTATTTGCACTAAGAGTTCCTGTGCTATGGTTTCTACAGAATTACACAAACATCGGAAGTGATAGTGTTGGTATTGTCATGATGATCAGCAACATAGGCGTAGGGGTGCTATCAGCATTGATTGCAATCATTGAGATTGGTAAGATTAGAAAGCAGAGAATGCAAGAAGAGCAAAGGGTAGCAGTATAAGGAAAAATATAGAACGATAAATCGAATGGTAAATATACCAAGAAAAAAGACAATATATATAGGACTAAAATAGAACAATAAACAGAACCAATATATAAATTAGGTAAATAGAATAAAGAGATCGAAGTAAAATGAGGAAAAAAAGACAAGTAATTTAGATTTTCGTTTACGTTAAGAGGTATCTTACGAAACGAATTCTAAGTTCTTGTCTTTTCTTTGTTTGCAACTAGAAGTCTGTTGTTTCTCTTTTTACTAATTCTGCTGAGAAGACAGAACGGAACGGAACAGAATTCCCATTAAATATATTCATCAGAGTTGAAACGCAGTTTTTACAGATTGTTTCAAGCTTATTGTCAATGGAAGTCAATTCTGGATCACAACAGGTTGCAATCATGGAATTGTTATAACCGATAATTGAGAGATCCTTTGGAACGGAGATTCCTTTTAACTTGGCAAATTTTAGTGCACCAACGGCAAGATTGTCGTCTGATGTTATGATCGAATCAAATGTAAGGCCTTTCTTTGTCAAATTTACTAAGAAATCTCTAGTTTCGTGAATATCACCAACAAAATATTGAATATAAGATTCATTAATCTTTAAACCCATCTCAGAATAGGCATCATGAAACCCTTTTAACTTCTTTTTACCACTATATGAATGAGAATTGTAAAGATATAAGATGCGCTCATGCCCTGTTTTTAAGAGCTTTTGTGTAATCTGAAAAGTCGCGTGATAATCATCACAGAGAGAACTATAGATATTAGGGGCATCGATGGCACCATTTAGTAACATGATAGGTACAGATTTTGCAGCTTCTTTTATATACTGATTTTTTTCTTCATCTGCTTCGACGAAATTTGAACCTACTAAGATGATACTGTCTACTTTCTTGGAAAGTAGCAAATTAAGATACTTTTCTTTGTCTTCCTGATTATAACCGGTACAACAAAGAAGGGAATCATATTGTTCTTTATGTAACATTTGTTCAATGTAGTAAATTGCACTTGCTAGATATGGGTCAGAAGAATCAGCGCATAGAATACCGATCGTCTGCATGGTATTAAGTCCCAGACCTCTTGCAAATGCATTTGGTGTATAATCATATTGTTCAATAACGGCCATTACTTTTTTACGTGTTTTTTCACTCACGTTGCTGTTCCCATTGATTACTCTTGAAACAGTGGCGATAGAAACCCCCGCTTTTTGTGAAATGTCGTATATGTTCATTCTTTTACCTCTCTCAATACATGTTTACGTGTGACGTATGAACGTCATTTTGCTTATTTAATATAGGGTAACTGTTTCAGAACGAATCAGTTCTGAATAGTTGCAGAATAAGAAAATACTAATTTAATAGATAGTTATATATGTTACCAATAATGCGAATAGAGGCTAACATACGATAAAATCTAGCATATCTATTATACTATATTTTGTCTGAACAGGAAATGCTTGCATTGAATTATCTGAAAGATTCGTTGCATTTCATACATTATATGTAAGTACTTTCATTTCTATACACATTATATATGATAATTATAGCAGTTACAAGAGAAAAAACAGGAAGCAATGAATAAAAGTATACAAAAAAATGGGGAATGATTGAATCTATATTGATGAAAATGACATATTGTTTAAAAAATAGTATTGACTAAATTATTAAAATGTTGTAATATCAATGTAAGCACTTACATATAATATTACATATAACTTACAGAGCCCATGTAAGTAGTAATTTAGTTAAGTGTAGAAGAAATGTGAAATCAAGAAAAAGGAAAAAGGAGAGGGCTTTTTATGAAAAAATTCAAAAAAGTTGTAGCACTTTGCTTAGCATGTACTATGGTATTATCTTTAGCTGCATGTGGCAAAAAAGATTCATCTTCTAAGAACAACACAGCATCTACAGAAGAAGGATCTACAGAAGGTTCTACTGAACAAGTAACAATTAAGTTATCTTGGTGGGGTGGAGATGAAAGACATACTGCAACAATTGACGCAGTAAACAAATTTATGGAATTAAACCCAGACGTTAAAGTAGAGATGGATTACGGCGCATGGTCTGGTTGGGAAGATAAGATGTCAACAGCATTCTACTCAAGCACAGCTGCTGATGTTAACCAAATTAACTGGAACTGGCTTACATCTTTCAGTTCTGATGGAAGCGTTTTCTTAGATTTAAACACTGTAAAAGATACGTTAGATTTGTCTAAATTTTCACAAGCTGCTTTAGATCAATGTGTAGTTGCTGATTCACTTCAAGCAGTTCCTGTATCAATGACAGGTAGAATTTTCTACTTCAACAAGACTACATTTGAAAAAGCTGGCATTGCAGTTCCAACTTCTTTAGAAGAATTAAAAGCTGCTGGTCAAACTTTCAAAGATACTCTTGGAGAAGATTATTATCCATTAGTACTTGGTGAATACGACAGAATGATTCTTATGGTTTACTACTTAGAATCTGTATACGGTAAGAACTGGGTAGAAAACGGAACACTTAACTATACAAACGAAGAAATCCAAGCTGGTATTGAATTTATTCAATCATTAGAAGATGCTCATGTAACTCCAAGTATTCAAACAATCTTAGGTGATGGTGCTGAATCATTAGATAAGAACCCTAAGTGGATGGACGGAACATATGCTGGTATTTTTGAATGGGATTCTTCTGCTACTAAATTCAGAGACGCTCTAAATGAAGGTCAAGAATTCGTAGTTGGTGATTACTTC
This sequence comes from Anaerosporobacter faecicola, assembly GCF_012070565.1. Lineage (GTDB taxonomy): Bacteria > Bacillota > Clostridia > Lachnospirales > Lachnospiraceae > Anaerosporobacter > Anaerosporobacter faecicola. The sequence goes on along the minus strand of NZ_JAAQRO010000012.1, from coordinate 43,561 downwards.
AAAGATATGGGTGAATACCAAGGTGGATTCTCTAAAGTTTCTTTAGGGTTTGCTATTTCTAAAAACACAAAATACCCAGAACAATGTGCAAGATTAATCAACTTCTTATTAAATGAAGATGAAGGTGTTGCTATCATGGGATCACAAAGAGGTATTCCTCTAAGTGCAAGTGGTTTAGCTTACTGCCAAAACAACAACTTATTAGATGCTACTGTTGCTGAAGCAAACTCTAAGATCTTAGCTTGGACGCAATTCCAATTAGATCCAACATTTGAAGATGCAAAATTAAAAGGAACTGATGGTGTTTACTATGATGCATTCCAAGGCTTAAGCTATGGTGAATATGATTCTGCTAAGACTGCTAAAGTATTAGCTGACGGAATCAATGATGTTCTTGGTAAATAATCAATAAAATAACGATTTGTTTGGAAAACTTCTTATAGGAGTAAACTTCTATTAAAGAAGACAAACTTCTATTCAGGAGAAGGACTGATGTGTAGAAGAAGGGGATATCCTTTCGGGTATCCCTTCCTTTATGCAAATGAAAGAAGATTTGTGAAATTGTTGACAGGAGAGAGTCATGATCGTAACACAGTATCTAAAAACATATCTTTCAAATTACCAAAACTATAAAGAGTATTGGAATTATGAAGATGGGTGTGTACTTATGGGTTGCAAAGAGATGTATGATACAACTGGAGATTTGTTTTACAAGGAATTTATTCAAACATATGTGGATTCATTTGTTAATCTGGAAGGAACAATTTCGAGGTATAAAAGAGAGAGTTATAGTTTAGATAGTATTAATGCAGGCAAGATTTTATTTTTCCTCTATAAACAGACGAAGGAAGATAAATACTACAAAGCGATTGAATATAGTATGGATCAGCTTAGGAAACAGCCGAGAACCAATTGTGGTAACTTCTGGCATAAGAAGATATATCCAAATCAAATATGGTTAGATGGCCTGTATATGGCACTACCATTCTACATGGCTTACGAGACTGTATTTAATAAGAAGGAAAATTATAATGACATCATCAATCAATTCATGAATGTCAGAAAATATATATTTGATGATAAGAAGCAACTTTATTATCATGGCTATGATGAGACAAAGACAATGCCTTGGGCGGATCCAATAACGGGGGTATCAAAGAGTTTTTGGTTACGTGCAATGGGTTGGTATCTCATGGCATTGATCGACACAATGGATGTTATGTCGATTGAAATATTTGAAGCTTATAAAACGTTAGAAGGTTTGTTCAAAGAAGCTGTTAAGGGAATCTTGCAGTATCAGGACAAAAATAATAAGATGTTTTATCAGGTTATAGATAGAAGTGACGTGAAAGAAAATTATACAGAAACGTCAGGAACTTCTATGATTGCTTATGCAATTTTTAAAGGCTGTCGACTTGGTGTACTTTCTGAAGAAAGATATAAGAAACGTGCAGAAGAAATCTTAGCAAGTGTAATTGAACAAAAACTTGTTGAGAAAGATGGTACAAAAGTGTTAACAGATATTTGCCATGCAGCAGGACTAGGTCCAAGTACAGAAAGAGATGGCAGTATCTTGTATTATTTGTCTGAAGAAGTCGCAGTAGATGACCCAAAAGGCGTTGGTCCTTTTATGATGGCATATGCACAAAGTCTAATGACGAAGTAATACACTAGAAAGGGAGGAAAAAAATATGGCAAAGAATGCAGTAGACTCGGCAGTTTTTGTTCCAAAGAAAAAGTTTTCGATGAAAAAAACGATGAAGAATAATATGGGATTTTTCTTTATTTTACCATGGTTAATCGGATTTTTAGTATTCCGTCTTTATCCGTTTGCATCTTCTTTGGTTTACAGTTTTACAGATTTTCATTTATTTAACGGGATTAATGAGACAGGTCTTATGAATTATCAGGAGATCTTCACTTCGGATAAGATCTTGAAAGCGTTAAAGGTTACCTTCAAATATTCATTCATTACGGTGCCTTTAAAGTTAACTGCCGCACTATTCATTGCTTATATCTTAAACTTTAAGATCAAAGGTGTTAACTTATTCCGTACAGCATACTATATTCCATCTATTCTTGGTGGTTCCGTAGCAATCGCTGTTTTATGGAAAGCAATCTTTAGAGATGACGGATTAGTAAATACAATGTTAGGCTTCTTCGGTATTGAAGGACCACATTGGTTAAGTGATCCAAAATATGCGATCTTTATTATTTGTTTACTTCGTGTATGGCAATTTGGTTCTGCAATGGTTATCTTCCTTGCAGCACTTAAGAATGTACCAGAAGAATTATATGAAGCAGCATCTATCGATGGAGCAGGAAAATGGAGACAATTCTTCAAGATTACAGTTCCTATGATCACTCCAGTTATTTTCTATAACTTAGTAACGCAGTTATGTCAAGCGTTCCAAGAATTCAATGGACCTTATATCATTACTCACGGTGGTCCAAGAAACTCAACAACGTTAATGTCATTATTGGTTTACAACAGTGCGTTCCAATCACATGAAATGGGTCTTGCAAGTGCAATGGCATGGGTAATGTTTATTATCGTAATGATACTTACTGGTATTGCATTCTGGAGCCAGAAACACTGGGTATACTATAGCGATAGTGATGGGAGGTAGAAAATAATGTCGTTGAAAACTAGAAAGATCATAGCTACTATTCTAAAGTACGCAGTATTACTCTTTGTAGGGCTTTTCATGGTCTATCCATTATTATGGATGATCAGTGCAACATTTAAGAGCAACAATGAAATCTTCGCTGGTGTTGGTTTGTTTGCGAAAGAACCTACTTTAGATGGATATAAAAAGGCATTCCAAGGATTTGGTGGCGATATTAACTTAGTAAAATCCTTAATTAACACATATTCATATGTAATTCCTAAAGTTGTCTTTACTGTAATATCAGCAGTAATTACCGCTTATGGATTTGGTAGATTTCAGTTCAAAGGTAGAAACTTCCTTTTCGCTGTATTAATGGGAACATTATTCTTACCTCAGGTAGTATTGAATGTACCTCAGTTCATCTTATTCAATCGTTTAGGATGGGTTGATTCACCATTATACTTACCAATTATTGTTCCAACTCTTTTTGCTGTTGATACGTATTTCGTATTTATGTTAATTCAGTTCTTACGTAATGTACCAAGAGAATTAGAAGAAGCAGCAGAAATTGATGGTTGTAATGTAATTCAAACATTAGTTAAAGTTATTGTACCAATGCTTAAACCAGCAATCGTTTCTTGTGCGTTATTCCAGTTTATGTGGTCATCAAACGACTTCATGGGACCTTTGCTTTATGTAAGTACACCATCTCGTTATCCAGCGTCTTACTTCGTTAAGTTGTCAATGGATGCCGATAATGGATTCCAATGGAACAGAGTATTAGCAGTTTCCTTGATCTCAATCTTACCATCCTTGATTGTATTCTTCTGTGCACAGAGTACGTTCGTAGATGGTATCACAGCTGGTGGTGTAAAAGGTTAAAATCAAACAGGATTTGGTGCCAGTCGGTTTAGGATGGTAAATATATAGAAAACAGGCTGCTGAATGTGTTCAATTTAGCAGCCTGTTTCCATAAAAAAGAGAATGTCAGTGGTTCGTTGTTGATCTGATTATTTGAGGAGATTCGTATATAGCAAACATCTACTCGCTAGAAAATTGTAAGTGCGAAGTTTGAGTTAATCACTCAAATCATGAGATCAACTACGAAGTTGTGATGGATAGTCAATGAAGTAGTTTTAATATGATTTCTTTGATGAGTCATGGAAGCAGAGAAGAGAGGAAGGTGAATAGAAGAATGAATCTTGCGATTCTAATGAAAACAGCGAGAAACGTTGTGTTAGAGATTAACGATGAAGGTGTGTATGAAACGAAGTGTCAATATGACATTTTTGTAAATGAAGAATATAGATGTAGTACGAATAAGGTCGTAACAAGTTTATATGAGCTTTGGCCTGATACGGAATACCTGATCCAGGTGAAGAAAGAGGGGGAAACACTTGCAGACATAACTTTTCGCACCGATTATGAATTTGTTACATTGGATGTTACGAAATTTGGAGCTAAAGGGGATGGCATACAAGATGATACCACATTTATTCAGGCAGCGATTATGGCTTGTCCAAAGGAAAGTAGAGTCTATTTCCCAAAAGGAACATATAAAGTAACGAGTATTTTCTTAAAAAGTGATATTCGAATCGAATTTGCGAAGGGTGCGATGTTGTCTGCGGATACGGAGCGTGAACATTTTCCTAAATTCCAAGGATTAATCGAAAGTTTTGATGAAACTGAGGAATACAATCTAGGAACTTGGGAAGGAAACCCACTGGTCATGTATTCTGGCATTATCACAGGAGTTAACGTAGAGAATGTTCTAATCTATGGACAAGGGATCATAGAAGGAAATGCTAGCAGGGAAAACTGGTGGTTTAATGAGAAAGTGATGCGTGGGGCATTCCGTCCTCGCTTGTTCTTTATTAATCATTGTAAGAATGTAGTCGTACAAGGATTGCTATTTCGGAATAGTCCAGCTTGGACAATTCATCCGTATTTTAGTCAGAATATTGGCTTCTATGATGTGGCAGTGGAAAATCCTGCAGATTCACCGAATACCGATGGACTTGACCCTGAATCCTGTGAAAATGTTGACATCGTTGGTGTTCGATTCACATTAGGAGATGACTGTGTAGCAATTAAATCTGGGAAAATCTACATGGGTCGTAAGCACAAAAAACCTTCTACCAATATTACCATCCGTCAATGTCTTATGGAAAATGGACATGGAGCAGTAACCATTGGAAGTGAAATGGCAGGTGGAGTAAATCACGTTTTCGTGAAAGATTGTATCTTTCGGAGAACGGATCGTGGGCTACGGATCAAAACAAGAAGAGGACGTGGAAAAGATGCCATCTTAGATGAAATCGTATTCGAGAATATTAAGATGGAACAGGTTATGACACCATTTGTAGTAAATGCATTTTATTTCTGTGATCCTGATGGACGAACGGAATATGTGCAATCCAAAGAAACATATCCAGTTGATGAACGGACACCTTTGATTAAATCCCTGGCATTTCGACATATTACTTGTGAAGACTGTCATGTTGCTGCTGCGTATTTTTATGGTCTGCCAGAAAAGAAAATTGAATATATCGAAATGAAAGATATTAACGTTACGTATGCCCAGAATCCCCAAAAGGATGTACCAGCCATGATGAATGGCATTGAGCCATGTTCCAAACTTGGAATCTATGCGAATAATATTGAAAAAATGGTCATCGAGAATGTAAGGATTACGGGACAAGAAGGAGAAGCGATGACGTTACTTCATATTGATGATCCACAGATACAATAAGAATGTAGTCATTGGAAAGGAGTAAGATATGCAGATCGGATTAAGACTTCATGATGCAAAACAATTACCATTAAAGGAACGTTTAGAAGAGATAAGAAAGCAAGGGTTTGTGTGTGGACATTTGGCATTGTCAAAAGTAATCACAGAGAATTCTGTTGCGAATCCTGCATTAACTCCAGGATACGCCATGTATCTTAAGAATCTGTTCGCTAAAAATGAAATCGATATCGCAGTTCTTGGCTGTTATCTGAATCTGGCTAATCCAGATCAGGAACAATTAGCTGTAATCAAGGAACGCTATATGGCAAATATTCGTTTCGCGGCACATTTAGGCTGTGGCGTTGTTGGAACAGAAACGGGAGCGCCTAATACGGAATATTCCTTTGAACCCGCTTGCCATAGTGAAGAGGCTTTAGAAATATTCATACAAAACCTAAAGCCAATCGTTGCATATGCGGAGAAGATGGGCGTAATTGTTGCCATTGAACCCGTATATAAACATATCGTTTGTAATCCAAAGAGGGCTAGGTATGTTCTTGATACGATTCAATCTCCGAACTTACAGATTATCTTAGACCCAGTGAATCTGTTGTTTGAAGGAAATTATCAAGATCGTGACGCTATCATTTCGGAAGCCATCACCTTATTGGGAAAAGATGTTGCAGTCGTTCATTTAAAAGATTTTATAATTGAGAATGGAATGATGAAATCTGTTGCAGCCGGTACAGGGATGATGAATTATGAACATATTTTACAGTTTATTAAGAAAGATAAACCGTTTATTCATACTACATTAGAGAATACGACACCGGATAATGCCGTGTCCGCTAGAGAATATCTAGAAAAGATCTATCAGTCCATATAATAAACGTTTGCTTTTTATTGATAGAAGAAACAAAGCCTCTGTAGAGAGGTTTGAGAAGAAAGGGATAAGTAATGATGAAAATTAATGAAAAGATTGAAAAGAAATTTGGTAAGTATCCAGAGAAGATCTTACAATTCGGAGAAGGTAATTTCTTACGTGCCTTTGCAGATTGGATGATCGATGGAGCGAACGAAAGAGGCGACTATCAAGGAAGCATCGTACTTTGTCAGCCAATTGGTGATTTCCCTAAGATGGCAGATATGATCAATGCACAAGACGGGATCTATACATTAGCAATGAGAGGCATTGAAAATGGAGAGCCTGTTGAAAAGATTAAACCAATTACAAGTGTATCAAGATGTATCAATGCATATCGTGATTTTGATGCGCTTATGGAGATTGCACGTAGTGCTGATTTAGAAGTTGTCATTTCGAATACAACAGAAGCAGGTATTACGTATAAAGAAGGAGATCAAGTGACAGATCGACCTGCAAGCTCTTTCCCAGCGAAAGTAACACAATTCTTATATGAAAGATTCAAAGCATTTAACGGAGATAAGAGCAAAGGACTTCTGTTCTTACCAGTAGAATTAATTGATTATAACGGCTCTGAGTTAAAGAGAATCGTTCTTCAATATGCAAATGAATGGAACCTTGGTGAAGACTTCCTGACTTGGATCGAGGAAGCAAACAAATTCACCAATACATTGGTTGACCGTATTGTAACGGGATATCCTAGAGACCAAATTAGCTATTTTGAAGAAAAGAATGGGTATTCTGATGATGTAATCGTTACAAGTGAAGTATTTAACTTATGGGTTATTGAAGGAAAGAAAGAATGGGCAGACATTCTTCCAATTCATAAAGGAGAAGCCAATGTTCTTTGGACAGAAGATGTGAAACCTTACAAGATGAGAAAAGTTCGTATCTTAAATGGTGGTCATACATCAACTGTATTAGCTGCGTACCTTGCTGGACATAATATCGTACTTGATTTTATGAAAGACGATGTATTCGAAGGATATTTAGAAAAATTACTACACAGTGAAGTAATTCCTACATTAGATTTACCAAAAGAAGAGTTAGAACAGTTCGCAAAAGCAGTTGGTGAACGTTTTGCAAATCCATATATCAAACATAACTTACTTGATATCTCACTTAATTCTTGTGCCAAATTCAACGCAAGATGTTTGCCTTCTTTACTTGGTTATGTTGAGAAATTCAATGAAATTCCTAAGTTATTAACCTTCTCCTTAGCAGCATTTATCAAATTCTATCAAGTAAAAGCTGTAGATGGTAAATACATGGGATGTCGTGCAGATGGAACAGAGTATCAAGTAAAAGATGATGCGGAAGTATTATCGTTCTTTGAAAAGGTATGGGAAGACAACACAAGTGCACAAATCGCCAAAGCGGTATTATCCAATACAGCATTCTGGAGCGGAAAAGACTTAACAGAAGTAGCTGGTTTAGAAGAAACAGTAGCTGCTTATCTAGAAGAGATGAATAGCAAAGATATGAGAGAAATCGTAGCAAGTCTGTAATAATGACATGCACAATGGAAAAAAGAGGAAGGAAACGGTCTCTATGGAAAATAAAGTAATCATGATCTCGGATAAGGATAGTGTTGCAGTGGCATTATCAGAAATCAAAGCGGGAGAAGTTGTCAATGTGAATGGAAATGAAATCACAGTACAGAATGATATCCCATTCGGTCACAAGATCGCACTATTTGATATAAATGAAAATGAAAATATCATCAAATATGGTCATCCAATTGGTCATGCTCGTTGTGATATTAAACAAGGTGAACACATTCATGTGCATAACCTAAAGACAAATCTTGATGGTGTTTTAAACTATGAGTATAAGAAAAACGAGCAAGTGTTTGAACCATTTAAAGGAAAAACGGACTATACATTTGAAGGTTATGTAAGAAAAGATGGAAAAGTTGGTATTCGTAACGAAGTTTGGATTGTTCCAACGGTTGGTTGTGTGAATACAACAGCCAAAATCTTAGAAGAACAAGCAAAAAAAATGTTTGGTGATCAGGTGGATGATATCTGTGCATTTACCCACAACATGGGTTGTAGCCAGTTAACAAAGGATCATGAAAGAACACAACACATATTAAAAGGAATCATTAACAATCCAAATGCAGGAGCTGTCTTAGTATTAAGCCTTGGCTGTGAGAATAACAATTTAGAAGTATTCAAACCAGTACTTGGGGACTATGATCAGGATCGTGTCAAATTCCTGATTACACAGGACGTGGAAGATGAATACGAAGCTGGTATGGACATTATGAAAGAATTAGTAGAATACGCTTCTACATGCAAGAGAGAAACCGTATCTGCTGACAAATTAGTCATGGGATTCAAGTGTGGTGGATCCGATGCATTCTCTGGAATTACAGCCAATGCACTTTGCGGTAGAATCAATGACCGTGTTGTTTCCTTAGGGGGAAGTACCGTTCTTACAGAAGTACCAGAGATGTTTGGTGCAGAAACCTTATTAATGGAACGTGCCGTAGACCGTGAAACATTCGATGAGACAGTGGATTTGATCAATAACTTTAAAAATTACTTTACAAAGTATGATCAGACAATCTATGAAAATCCTTCTCCAGGTAATAAAAAAGGTGGAATCTCTTCTTTAGAAGAAAAATCACTTGGTTGTACACAAAAAGGTGGTCATGCACCAGTAGTAGGCGTATTAAATTATGGAGAACGAGTAGAAAAATGTGGATTGAATCTACTCATTGGACCAGGTAATGACCAGGTATCTTGTACAAATCTTGTGGCAAGTGGGGTACAGATGGTCTTATTCACAACAGGACGTGGAAACCCATTCGGTTCACCAGTACCAACCGTGAAGATTTCATCAAATAGCAAATTATATGAAAGAAAAACAAACTGGATCGATTTTAATGCCGGACAAATCTTAGAAGGTAAGACATTCGAAACCGTAACCGATGAATTCTTCAGATACCTACTAGATGTAGCATCAGGCAAGAAAACCAAGAACGAAGAACGAGGATACAAAGAAATCTCCGTATTCCGCGATGGCGTAATATTATAATGCAAGGGTCAAAAGGTCATTTCACATTGTGCTTGCACATATGTGAACATGACGTGTTGACCCGCAAAACATGAGCAAGGAGCGCGGAGCGCGGATTGCGAATGTTTTAGAATTGCGAGAGTTGCAAAGCAACGAAGCAATTCGTGCATTGGCAAGGGTTATCAAAAGGTCATTTCACACCTGGCTTGCACATATGTGAACATGACGTGTTGACCCGCAAAACAGGCGGTTTTGATAGGAACCAAGATCGCCAGACATAAGAAAGGGCATGGGAATTAGTATGAAACAATTTATGGATCAAGACTTTTTATTGTCAACAGAAACAGCAAAGAAATTATATCATGAGCATGCAGCGATGGTACCTGTACTCGATTACCATTGTCATATCAATCCAGAAGAGATTGCCAATGACCGTAAGTTCGAGAATATTACACAGGTTTGGTTAGGTGGTGACCATTACAAATGGCGTCAAATGCGTTCCAATGGTATTGAAGAACGATACATCACGGGAGATGCGACGGATCGTGAAAAATTCCAAAAGTGGGCAGAAACATTAGAAAAAGCGATTGGAAATCCATTGTATCACTGGAGCCATCTAGAATTACAGCGTTACTTTGGTTATACAGGACACTTAAATGCAGAAACAGCACAAGAAGTTTGGGATTTATGTAATGCGAAGTTACAGGAAGATTCTATGAGTGTACGTAATCTGATAAAACAATCAGGTGTAACCTTAATCTGTACAACAGATGATCCGGTGGATTCTTTAGAATGGCACCAAAAAATCGCAGCAGATGAGAGCTTTGATGTACAGGTTCTTCCAGCATGGAGACCTGACAAGGCTATGAATATTGAAAAAGTGGATTATGTAACATATCTGAATAAATTAGCTGAAGTGAGCGGTGTTACAATCACAACCTTTGCATCTCTAAAGAAAGCATTACAAGAACGTCTATCTTACTTTGCAGCAAATGGTTGTAAAGTGTCTGACCATGCATTAGAATATGTGATGTATGCACCAGCAACAGAAGAAGAGATCGAAACAATCTTTGCAAAGAGATTACAAGGGGAAGCAGTAACGAGAGAAGAAGAATTAAAATTCAAAACAGCATTCATGGTATTCGTTGGCAAAGAATATCATCGTTTAAACTGGGCAATGCAATTGCACTATGGATGTAAACGTGACAACAACGTATTCCGTTTTAATCAATTAGGGCCAGATACAGGATATGATTGTATTAATAATTATGCACCTTCTGCTCAAATGGCTGATTTCTTGAATGCACTAAATGCAACCGATCAACTTCCAAAGACGATCATCTACAGCTTAAATCCATATGACAATGCTGCAATTGGTACAATTCTTGGATGTTTCCAAGATGCTTCAATAGCTGGTAAAATCCAACAAGGTAGCGCATGGTGGTTTAATGATCATAAAACAGGAATGACAGAACAAATGACTTCGTTGGCAAATCTTGGTTTGTTAGGGAATTTCATCGGTATGTTAACGGATTCAAGAAGCTTCTTGTCTTATACAAGACATGAGTATTTCCGTAGAATTTTATGCGAATTAGTTGGTAATTGGGTTGAGAACGGAGAATATCCAAATGATGAAAAAGTTCTTGGAAAAATGATCGAAGACATTTCCTATAACAATGCAGTTCGATATTTCGGATTTTCATTATAGATGATGAAGCTTGCTCGTATCGACTATGATGTATGTTCATGATTTGATTTGAACAGGAACAATGATATAATTAATGGTGCCAGAGAACGTATGTCTTCTTATGGCACCATTTGTTGAAATAAATATATAAAGGTTGTTATAAATTACGTTTCGCTACATAAGCGAGGAAAGAGGAATCAGCATGGAAAAAAAGGAATATGCAGCATTGGCATTAGGTGAGATTTTATTACGTTTATCTACACCGAATAATGAAAGAATCGTACGTGGAGATACCTTTCAAAAATGTGCAGGAGGCGCAGAATTGAATGTTGTTTCTGGAATCTCTGCCCTTGGTTTGCGTACAGGAATCATCTCCAAAGTGCCGCAAAATGATCTAGGAGTATTCGTGCGTAACCACATTAGATTCTGCGGTGTAAGTGATGATTTCCTTCTATATGATAAAGCGAGGGATTCGAGACTTGGAATCTATTATTATGAAAATGGTGCTTATCCAAGAAAAACATCCGTTGTATATGATCGCTCCCATTCATCCATTACGACACTAGCAGTAGATGAGATTCCAGAAGAAGTGTATCGTTCTACTCGTTTGTTCCATACAAGTGGTATCACATTAGCATTGTCTAGCCAATTACGTGAAACAGCAGTAGAGGTCATCAAGAAATTCAAAGAACAGGGAACAAAGATTTCGTTTGACGTGAACTATCGAGCAAACTTATGGAGTGAGGATGAAGCGAGAGAAACAATTAAAAAAATCTTACCTTATGTGGATGTATTATTTGTTTCAGAAGAAACTTCAAGAAGAATGTTTGCAAAGAAAGGCGAATTGAAGGATATTATGAAGTCCTATGCCGAGGAATATGGCGTGAAGATTGTTGCAACGACAGAGAGAATAATCGTTAGTCCGAAGAAACATCATTTCAACTCTATGATCTATAATGCGGTGGAAGATCAGTATTATCAAGAAAAACCATACGAAAACATTGAAGTTGTAGACCGTATTGGAAGTGGTGATGCATATGTATCAGGCGTACTTTATGGATTACTTCAATACGATGATTGTGAGAAAGCTCTAAAGTTTGGTAATGTTGTGAGCTCACTTAAGAATACCATTCCAGGAGATGTTCTTTCCACAAATCTTAACGAAGTTACTCGTATTATGGAAGAGCATTCCGGATTAAAAGAAGTCAGCGAATTAAATCGATAAATGCAATCCTCTGGGGGAATTGCAAATTTTCGGTTGAAATTGCCCTACAAGGTATGATATACTGAAACGAGCAATGAACACCAATGCAAAAGGAAGGGTTAACATGAGTTTATTAGAACAATGGAGAGAGCATGCTTACTCTCAAGATACAAACCAAAAACAAGGTCAGCTTTTTTGGGCTAATTATTTCAACATTGAAAAAGGCATCTATGAACAATTATTAGCAGATCCTGAGAATGTTGTAACAGGAACTGTTAAAGAATTAGCAGAAAAGTACGATACTACTATTGAAATCATGACTGGTTTCTTAGATGGTATTGATGAAAGTTTAAAAAATCCAAATCCAATTGAGACAATGGATGAGAATACAGAAGTAAACCTTGGCTTCGATAAAGAAAAACTTTATTATAACATGGTTGGATGCAAAGCAGACTGGTTATATGAATTACCAGCATGGGACAACCTCTTAACTCCAGATAAGAGAAAAGAGTTATACCTTCAATCAAAGAAATCTGGAACAATTGTGAAAGAGAAGAAGATTGGTAGAAACGATCCATGTCCATGTGGTTCAGGTAAAAAATACAAACAATGCTGCGGTAGATAATACCATCTATTCGAAGAATGAGAGACTGTTACGTAATGTTTTCATACATTATGTAGCAGTTTTTTTGTGCGGGATATAAGTTACAGTAAAGCGCAGGGCTCGTTTCTAATGTTTCGGAAGTATACTATTTGGTTCACAGTACGTTGTCAAATGTTTTACAAGTTTACATGATTGCTAGATAGATTAAATGCTAAATTATAGTATGTTTGAATAGAATATAACAAGGAATAGAGGGTGGCTTATGGGAAAAATGAAGCAAGATAATGATAATAATCGTGGAGTAAGGAATTTTTTATTGGGTGGATTACTGATTATTGGCTCGGTTTGTATAGCAGCTACTGGAGTTGAGCTGTTTGAGAAGGTATCGAAAGACGAACCAACCTATTCCTATGTAAAAACGATAGAAGAGTATGAAAAACAAGAAAAATTAAGGGATACGGTTGAGCAGACTGTGCCAAAACAGGAGGAAAAAGAGCAGGAACAACAGAAAGATGGTTCAGGGGCAACAGAACAAAACGGAGAGGAAAAGACAGGAGAATATTCGGATAATGAATTAGCTGGAGAGTCGGATGAAACGAAAGAGACGGATGTTGCAAAAAAAACAGAACCATGTAAGGTGAAAGGTATCTATGTAACGGGGCAGATGGCAGGCTCAACAAAGAATATGAATAAACTGATTAATCTTGTGGATACCACGGAATTGAATGCAATGGTGATCGATATTAAGAATGATTCCGGTGAAATTACATATAAAATGGATAATGATCTTGCGAAAGAGATTGGTGCGCCTGTCAATTATATAACCGATATGAAACAATTGATACAAACGTTAAAAGAAAAGAACATCTATCTGATTGCACGAATTGTCGCCTTCAAAGATCCCATCTTAGCAGAGAAAAAACCAGAACTTAGCATTAAGAATCCAGATGGTTCGATCTTTCGTGATAAAGCAGGATTGGCATGGGTGAATCCATATAAAAAGGAAGTATGGGAATATCTAGTGAGTGTAGCAACGGAAGCAGCCAACTTAGGATTTGATGAGATCCAATTCGATTATATTCGATTTTCTACTGACAGTGGAATCAAAAATGCGGATTTTGGAGAGGCTGCAAAAGAGCAGTCAAAGATTGAAACGATTACTTCATTTACAAAATATGCCTATGAACAATTGAACCCATTGGGTGTCTATATATCAGCAGATGTATATGGAACAATCATTGGAAGTAAGGTGGATGCAAAGATCGTTGGGCAAAGTTATGTGAAGATGGCAAAATATCTAGACTACATTTGTCCTATGATCTATCCTTCCCACTATGGAAATGGAGCCTACGGAATTGATTACCCTGATTTGGAACCTTATCTCTTAATTAAGAAAGCACTAGAGAATTCCAAGGAAGTTCTGGCCGCTAAAAAGGCTGGAGAACACCAAGCAATTGTACGCCCATGGCTGCAAGATTTTACAGCATCCTGGATTGATAACTATCAAAAGTATCAAAAGCAAGAGATACTTGAGCAGATTAAAGGGGTCTATGATGCTGGGTATGAGGAATGGATCATGTGGAATGGAAGCAACCAATATACAGTGGATGCATTTGCGGAGGTTAACGAATAGTATCATATAGAGAAACACCCATCGTACCCTAATTGTATGAAATACGAATTGTATAAGATATAAGATATAAGATATAAGATATGAAATATGAAATATGGGATATGCAATACGAGATAAAAGATACGATTATGAAATACGCATCAACATAATAAAAATAAAAGTGCAGCTAGAAGTAAACAAAAAATAAGAGGAAAGATAGTGTAAAAAAAGAAATGGAAATAGAATCAGAAGGAGAATCCATGAAGATCATTGATATGCATTGTGATACGATCACAGAATTATATAACAAACGAAAAAAGGAGCAAAGTCAAGAAAACTTGCGGCACAATTCGTTACATATTGATCTGGAAAAGTTGCAAAAAGGACAGTATATGCTTCAGAATTTTGCTATTTTTCAATCCTTGAAAAAGCATCCGAATATGTTTGAAGATAGTATCCACTATATTGATTACTTCTATCAAGAAATGGAAGCAAATCAAGATGTAATTCGTGCGGTACGTTCCTATGAAGAGATAGAGAAAAACCAACGAGAGGGGAAAATCTCTGCACTGCTTACCATTGAAGAGGGGGGAGAAGCAGAGGGAAAATTAGAATATCTTCGAACGTTCTATCGGTTGGGTGTGAGAATGATTACGCTTACATGGAATTTCGAGAATGGAATCGGATATCCGAATTTTATAGATGAAGAAGGAAAAGAACCTGACCGTAAATCCCGTAATACCGTGCAAGGATTAACAGAATATGGCATTGCATTCGTGGAGGAGATGGAACGTTTGGGAATGATCATTGATGTTTCTCATCTATCCGATGCAGGATTTTATGATGTTCTACGTTATACAAGAAAACCGTTTGTTGCAAGCCATTCCAATACGGTGCATTGCTGTAATCATTGTAGAAACGTGACGGATGATATGATCCGAAGGATTGCAGAGCGTGGAGGAGTTATGGGGATTAATTTTTATCCACCATTTCTCGACGAGGTGCCAGCAAATGAAAATAGAAATGCTTATGCAAGTATTCAGAAGATGATCGCGCATATTAAGCATATGCGTAAGATTGGTGGAATTGGGTGTATTGGACTTGGTACAGATTTTGATGGTATCGAAGGTGACGTAGAGATTACCAATGCCTCCCATATACAGAAACTTGTTGAGGCTTTGAGAAAAGCAGATTTTACAGAAAATGAGATAGAAGCCATTTGCTATAAGAATGTGCTACGTGTATACAAAGAAATCCTGTAAGGATTAACTCTTTCGGGTATAGGGGAGAATAAAAGGGCATAGTATAGAATAGTGGAATTGAAAGGTTGCGGATCTATGAAGTTTAGTAAGATGCATGGACTGGGAAATGACTATATCTATATTAATGCAATGGAGGAGAAAGTAGAAGAACCCAAATATTTAGCAATGCAATTATGCAGAAGACATACTGGAATAGGTGCAGATGGAATTATATTGATCAAGTCTTCAAGTGTGGCAGATTATCGAATGGATATGTACAATGCAGATGGGTCACGTGCACAGATGTGTGGAAATGGAATCCGTTGTGTGGGGAAATATGTATATGAGCAAGGCTTAACAGAGAAAACAGAACTTTATATTGAAACATTAGCCGGAGTGAAACACATTTTCTTAGAAGTTGAGGATCATATTGTTAAAATGGTAACAGTAGATATGGGAGAACCGGGGCTTCTGCCAGAGGATATTCCTGTTATATCTGATAATCAAATAACAAAGAACTTGCCTGTCAAAGTGAATGATCAAACATATCAGTTAACCTGTGTCTCTATGGGAAATCCACATGCAGTTGTATTCGTTGAGGATATATGTGAGGTGGAAGTGGAAAAGATAGGACCTTTACTAGAACAACATAAAATCTTTCCACAACGTTGTAATATTGAATTTGTAGAAGTGATTACCGATCATATCTTACGTATGCGGGTATGGGAGCGAGGAACGGGACTTACATTAGCCTGTGGAACAGGTGCGTGTGCCTGTGCAGTTGCCAGTGCATTACATGCATATACAACGAGAAGAGTTGATGTGATTCTAGATGGTGGGTTATTGACCATCAACTGGGATGAAGCAACCAATCATGTCTATATGCGTGGACCCGCAGAAATGGTGTTTCACGGGGAGTGGGACATAGAGTGATAAGGATATTTTTATGGACTTGGTGATTAATTCAGTAGGAGAGAAAGAACGTTTAACAGTTCCTTTTGGACTTGTTAAACGTTCTTTTTTTCTAAATAAGAAAATCCTCCGACCTCCTATTATAGAAGTTTCCGGGTATGCGCACTTGCGTATAAGGTAGAGATTAGCTATGACTGACACTGACTGTGCTCGGTGCGAAGAACAAATCTTATTATAGGAATTAGATAAGCGAATTCGTTCGTAGATTATAAGATTGTATGATGATTATGTGCAATATAACGAAAAAATACTGGAAACAGAGGAGTAAATTAACAAAGAAAGGAGCTAGAGGGGGGGCATAAGGCGGGATGTGTTAAATTGCATAAAAAAAATAGAATAATATCGATTTTTTGATTAATATGTACATTGACAAATAATTAACAACATTATAAAATAGACTTTGTTAAAAGATAAACAATATCTCGAAGAAAGTATTGTCGAGATTCTTGTTAATTATTTAACGTAATTATTCAGTTAATAACGAAAAGAACATAGATGCGATTTTATGTTTGAAGTAGTTAAGAAGTTTATATCCAAGAAGTAGTATTCATGAGGAACCCCTCTGGATACGGTATGATTTCAAAATTAGGAGGATAATTGGAATGGCAAAGAAAGAAGAACAAGCTACAGTACAACCAACTGGCTTAGTTGATAACGTTGATGCATTAGTAGCAAAGATGAATCAAATCAGAGAAGCTCAGAAAATTTTCGCAACTTACACACAAGAACAGGTAGACAAGATTTTCTTAGCCGCTGCTACAGCTGCAAACAAACAAAGAATCCCACTAGCAAAGATGGCAGTTGAAGAAACTGGAATGGGTATTGTTGAAGATAAAGTTATCAAAAATCACTACGCAGCAGAATATATCTACAATGCATATAAGAATACAAAAACTTGTGGCGTTATCGAAGAAGACACTAGTTTTGGAATCAAGAAAGTTGCAGAACCAATTGGTTTGATCGCAGCAGTTATCCCAACTACTAATCCAACTTCTACAGCTATTTTCAAAACATTAATTGCTTTAAAAACTAGAAATGCTATCATCATCAGCCCACATCCACGTGCAAAAAACTCTACAATTGCAGCAGCAAAAGTTGTTCTTGATGCAGCAGTAGCAGCAGGTGCACCAGCTGGAATTATTGGTTGGATCGATGTTCCTTCATTAGAGTTAACAAACGAAGTTATGAAGAGCGCTGATATCATCTTAGCTACAGGTGGTCCTGGTATGGTTAAGGCTGCTTACTCTTCAGGTAAACCAGCACTTGGTGTTGGAGCTGGTAACACTCCAGTAATCATGGACGAATCATGTGATGTTAAATTAGCAGTTAACTCATTAATTCATTCAAAAACTTTCGATAATGGTATGATCTGTGCTTCCGAACAATCTGTTATCGTTAATGAAAAAATCTACGCAGAAGTTAAGAAAGAATTCCAAGATAGAGGATGTTACTTCACTAACGCTGCTGAAACAGAAAAACTTAGAAAAACAATCCTTATCAATGGCGCTCTTAACGCTAAAATCGTTGGTCAAAAACCAGTTACTATCGCTAAATTAGCTGGATTTGATGTACCAGAAGCAACGAAGATTCTTATCGCTGAAGTTGAATCTGTATCCATCGAAGAAGAAATGGCACACGAAAAATTATCTCCAGTATTAGCTATGTATAAAGCAAAAACATTTGATGAAGCAGTTTCAAAAGCAGAAAGACTTGTTGCTGATGGTGGTTATGGTCATACTTCATCATTATATATCCATGTTGGAACTGGAAAAGAAAAGATTGAAAAATTCCAAGAAGCTATGAAGACTTGTAGAATTCTTATCAATACCCCTTCTTCACACGGTGGTATCGGTGACTTATACAACTTCAAATTAGCTCCATCATTAACTCTTGGTTGTGGATCATGGGGTGGAAACTCTGTATCTGAAAACGTAGGTGTTAAACACTTAATCAACATCAAGACAGTAGCAGAGAGGAGAGAAAACATGCTTTGGTTTAGAGCACCTGAAAAAGTATACTTTAAGAAAGGTTGTCTTCCTGTAGCTCTTGATGAACTTAAGAACGTAATGGGCAAGAAAAAAGCATTTATCGTAACTGACTCTTTCTTATATAAGAATGGTTACACAAAATGCGTTACAGATAAATTAGATGAAATGGGTATCCAACATACTACATTCTTCGAAGTAGCTCCAGACCCAACTTTAGCATGTGCTAAAGAAGGTGCAAAAGCTATGAGAGCATTCGAACCAGACTGCATTATCGCAATCGGTGGTGGTTCAGCTATGGATGCTGGTAAGATTATGTGGGTTATGTACGAACATCCAGAAGCTGACTTCATGGATATGGCTATGCGTTTCATGGATATCAGAAAACGTGTTTATACATTCCCTAAGATGGGTGAAAAAGCATACTTCATCGCTGTTCCTACTTCTTCAGGTACAGGTTCAGAAGTTACACCATTCGCAGTTATCACTGACGAACAAACTGGTGTTAAATACCCATTAGCTGATTATGAATTATTACCAAACATGTCAATCATTGATGCTGACATGATGTTAAACCAACCAAAAGGATTAACAAGTGCTTCTGGTATCGATGCATTAACACATGCATTAGAAGCTTACGCTTCAATCATGGCTACTGATTACACAGATGGTCTTGCATTAAAAGCAATGAAGAACATCTTCACATATTTACCAAGTGCTTATGAAAATGGTGCAGCTGACCCTCATGCAAGAGAAAAAATGGGTGATGCTTCAACTATGGCTGGTATGGCTTTCGCAAATGCATTCCTTGGTGTATGTCACTCAATGGCACATAAATTAGGTGCATTCCATCACTTACCACATGGTGTTGCTAACGCATTATTAATTACAGAAGTAATGAAATTCAACGCTGTTCATGTTCCAACTAAGATGGGTACTTTCTCACAATATCAATATCCACACTGCATGGAAAGATACGTAGAATGTGCTAACTTCCTTGGAATTCAAGGTAAGAATGATCAAGAAAAATTCGATAACTTATTAAAAGCAATCGAAGAATTAAAAGAAAAAGTTGGTATTAAGAAAACAATCGCTGATTATGGCGTAGATGAAAAATACTTCTTAGACACATTAGACAAGATGGTTGAGCAAGCATTCGATGATCAATGTACAGGAGCTAACCCAAGATATCCATTAATGTCAGAAATCAAAGAAATGTACTTGAAAGTTTACTACGGTAAATAATCAATAGAGATTAATTAAATCAAAATTCTGCCAAAACCCCTGGAAGGTTTCTTCCGGGGGTTTTTTTGGCTTTTTTTCGGCTCTGTGCCACGTGTTGGGTTGCGAGTGAACGATATCCTGTATTACATGTTAGACAAACTTAAATTGTGCAAATTGACGGACATCAAAATAAATAAGGGTTTTTGACACCCAAACCATTATAGTAGAACAATACGGTTGCAGCTGGTGGATGATCATATATTTTCCGTAAATATGAATGAAAAATGGGTGGAAAGATGCTTGAAAACATTTTGATAAAAATCAAAAAGAAAACATTGACAGTTGGTTCATGTCTGCTTATAATTTGAGTATAGGAAAATAAATTAATCTGTTTAAGAGATTAATATTAGCTTAATAAAATTGCTAAATTAATTATTAACAATCCATTTCATATGAATTATTGCATAAGAAAAAGGAGGAAAGAAGTATGGCGTTCGGGAAAGAATTTGTATGGGGTGTTGCAGCTTCTGCCTATCAAATTGAGGGTAGGGCAGAGAATGATGGAAAGGGTGAAGAAATCTGGGATATCTTTGGAAAGCAACCAGGGAAGATTAAAGAGGGGCATACTGCTGAGGTGGCGTGTGATCATATTCACCGTTACAAGGAAGATATTGCATTAATGAAACAATTGGGCATACGTGCTTATCGTTTTTCAATGGATTGGTCAAGAATTTTACCAAATGGAATTGGAAAGGTGAATGAACAAGGGATTGCTTTCTATAATGATTTGATTGATTGCATGCTAGAGAATGAAGTTGAACCGTACATAACCTTATATCATTGGGAGTTGCCATATGCGTTATATCAAAAAGGTGGGTGGTTGAATCCAGAATGCATCGATTGGTTTGGAGAATATGCAAAGGTTGTAGCAACGTATTTTTCGGATCGTGTTACAAAGTTTTTTACCCTCAATGAACCACAATGCTTTGTGGGGCTTGGGTGCTTAACAGGAGAACATGCCCCTGGAATCAAACTGCCATTGAGAGATACTTTTGAGATGGCACATAACGTATTACGAGCAAATGGTAATGCAACACGAATGCTTCGAGAATATGCGAAACAACCAATTGAAGTAGGATATGCACCTACCTGTGGTGTTGCGTATCCAGCAAGTTCAAAACCAGAAGATATTGAAGCAGCAAGACAATGTTATTTTAGTTGCCCAGATTTTGAGCGTTGGACCTGGAATGTAAGCTGGTGGAGTGATCCAGTGATTTTGGGGGAATATCCAGAAGATGGTCTCCGCAAATATCATGCCTATCTACCAAAGATAACAAAAGAAGATATGAAATTAATCCAACAACCATTGGATTTCTTAGGACAGAATATATACAACGGTTATCAGGTTAAAGCGGGAGAAAACAGTCCGTGGGAATTTGTAAATCGTAAAGTGGGACTTTCCAAGACGGCAACTAACTGGCCAGTAACGCCAGAATGTATCTATTGGGGAATGAAATTTCAGAACGATCGATACCACATTCCCATGTATGTAACGGAAAATGGTATTTCCTGCCATGATACAGTATCACTAGATGGAGAAGTACATGATCCAAACCGCATTGATTTCTTACATCGTTACCTGTTACAAGTAGATCGTGCCATTCAGGAAGGGATTGATATCAGAGGATATTTTGAATGGACTTTACTAGATAACTTTGAATGGAATTGTGGTTATACAGAACGATTTGGTATGGTTTATGTAGATTTTGAAACGCAACAGAGAATAATTAAGGATTCAGGCTATTGGTATAAAGATGTGATTAATAGCAATGGGGCAAATCTAATCATCAAATAAGTTGAGGAGGAAGTAACATGCTTGTGGATGAAGCAAAAGTAATGTTGGAAACAAAAATTCTCCCATTTTGGGAAAATCTAAAAGATGATACATTCGGTGGGTATTATGGTTTGCTGGACTATAATCTAAAATTAGATAGAAAGGCAGTGAAAGGTTGTATATTAAATAGCAGAATATTATGGTTCTTCTCCAATGCCTATCTTACCATGCATGATGAGAGACTATTAACGTATGCAGAGCAGGCATATGAATTTATGATCAAGTACTGTATGGATACCACTTATGGTGGTGTTTATTGGTCGATTAATTATGATGGCACCGTGAATGACCCAACAAAACATACGTATAATCAGGCGTTTGCTATCTATGCGTTAAGCTCCTATTATGCTGCAACGAATAAGCAAGAAGCACGAATTTTTGCAGAACAGATCTATCACCTTATTGAAACAAAGTGTAAGGATTCAGTTGGATATCTAGAAGCATTCACCTATGATTTTCAGCCTGAAAGTAATGAAAAGTTATCGGAAAATGGAGTAATGGCAGAGAAAACCATGAACACATTATTGCATGTATTTGAAGCATATACAGAGCTTTATCGAGTTACCAAAAATCAAGCAGTAGCAGAGCAGCTAATGAACATATTGAATATGTTTGAGAATAAAGTGTTTAACAAAGAACGACGAAGACTAGAAGTCTTTTTTGATAAGAATATGAATACGATACTTGATCTGCATTCCTATGGACATGACATTGAAACTGCATGGCTGCTGGACCGTGGTTGTGAAGTCCTTCAGGAAGAAGATTTAATCCAACGGGTAAGAGCGATTACAGAAGTGTTGGAAGACCAGATCTATCAAGTAGCCTATAAAGAACATTCTTTAATGAATGAGTGTGAGAATGGAATTCCCAACAAAAATCGTGTTTGGTGGGTACAGGCAGAAGCGGTTGTCGGTTTCTTGAATGCATACGAAAAAACAGGAGAGGAACGCTACAAAGATGCGGTGAGAGATATTTGGAAGTTTATCGACAGCAAAATTGTTGATCACAGGGAAGGTTCTGAATGGTTTTGGCAAATTGATGAGTATGGAAATCCAGATAAGAGGCCAATCGTTGAACCATGGAAATGCCCATATCACAACGGAAGAATGTGTTTTGAAATTATAAGGAGGAATATTGATGTTGCATAAAAATTATTTTACAGAATTAGAGAAATATAATACACTAATACATAGGGAGAATAAGATTGCTGATTTTTATAATGGTATTTTTGAACGTTATGAAAATCCTGTATTGACAAGAGAGCATATTCCATTAACTTGGAAGTACGATCTGAATGTAGAGACAAACCCATATTTTATGGAGCGACTTGGCGTGAACGCAGTAATGAATTCCGGTGCCATCGAGCTGAATGGAAAGTTTTATCTGATTGCACGAATCGAAGGAAATGATAGAAAATCCTTCTTTGGAGTAGCGGAGAGTGAGAATGGTATTGATGGATTCGAGTTCTGGGATTATCCTGTTGAATTACCAGATACTTGTAAAGAAGAAGTAAATGTATATGATATGCGTCTGACAAAACATGAAGACGGTTATATCTATGGTGTATTTTGCTCAGAAAGTAAAGATACCAGTGTGGGTGATTTATCAGCAGCTGTTGCAGCAGCTGGCATTGTTCGAACAAAAGATCTTAAGACATGGGAGCGCTTGGACAATTTGAAAACACTACATTCTCCTCAACAAAGAAATGTTGTTTTACATCCTGAATTCGTGAATGGAAAATATGCCTTTTACACGAGACCAATGGATGATTTTATCGATACAGGGTCAGGCGGTGGCATTGGCTTTGGATTGTGTGATGATATTGAACATGCGGTTATAGATGAAGAAATCATTACAAGTTGCCGAAAATATCATACCATTACAGAAGTTAAGAATGGTGCTGGAGCTGTACCAATTAAAACAGAAAAAGGATTCATCCATATTGCACACGGAGTACGAAATACTGCAGCAGGGTTACGATACGTTATTTATGCATTTGCAACGGATTTAAACGAACCATGGAAAGTAATTGCTGAACCAAGTGGATATTTGATCGCGCCAATGGGGGAAGAACGAGTGGGAGACGTATCCAATGTTGTATTTACCAATGGTGCAATCGCAAGAGCGAATGGAGACGTTTATCTCTATTATGCATCTTCTGATACGAGAATGCACGTTGCGACTACTACCATCGATCGTTTAGTCGATTATGTATTCCATACACCAAGTGATCCATTGCGCTCGCCAGATTGTGTGAAACAAAGATGTGATTTAATCCGAAAGAATCTAGCGTATTTAGAAAAGAAGGAAGGCTAGGAGCCGAAAACTGATATGAAAACCATTTCGTCTTTCACAATTTTTATAGGATAGGCGAAGTGGTTTCTATATATAGTATTGGAATGTTTGTAGATGGGAGAAGAAAATGGAAATAAGAATACCGATAACCGATCGAATCGTTTCACCTAGTGAAAAAGAATTGCAATATTGCGGGAGAATTGATTGGTCGAACTCAGAAGAACCTGTTTTTGTTTATCCATGCAGTTTTGTAACATTTCGTTTTACGGGAACGAAAATTAAAATTATAGTGAGCAATCAACACGATTACTATGATAATTATATTGGCTACATATTAGATGGAGAACAGGGAAGGCTTCTGTTACCTGAAGATTCACAAAAAGTGATTCTATCCATTGGAGAAGAGTTAGAGGATAAAGAGCATGAAATCCTCTTATTCAAACGGATGGATGGGTGTCATTATTTTACGTTGTTTGGATTTGTAATCGATGAGAAAGCTAAACTTTATCAAACAGAGAAACTTCCAGAGAGACGAATTGAAGTGTATGGAGATTCTGTGTCAGCAGGTGAAGTATCAGAAGCACTGGAATATATGAAAAAACCAGACCCACAGCATAATGGAGAGTATTCCAATGCATGGTATTCCTACACCTGGATTACTGCAAGAAAACTTGGGGCACAATTGCATGATATAGCCCAAGGGGGAATTGCTTTACTAGATGGAAC
This sequence comes from Anaerosporobacter faecicola, assembly GCF_012070565.1. Classification (GTDB taxonomy): domain Bacteria; phylum Bacillota; class Clostridia; order Lachnospirales; family Lachnospiraceae; genus Anaerosporobacter; species Anaerosporobacter faecicola. The sequence goes on along the minus strand of NZ_JAAQRO010000012.1, from coordinate 18,828 downwards.
AGGATGGTTTTGCGCCCCAGAGTTTTATGGAATGGAACACAATTGGGACAAGATCAAATACAATCCACATCTGGGCACGAAAACAGCGTGGGATTTTAAGAAATACACCCCTCATGTTGTAATTGTAGCCATTGGTCAGAATGATAATCATCCTTTTGATTATATGAAAGAGGATTACAATGGTGTAGAAGCAAAACATTGGAGGGAGTCTTATAAGAAATGGATCTGTACCATTCGAAAAACTTATCCGAAAGCATGGATTGTTCTTACCACAACCATCTTAGAACATGATAAAAACTGGGATTCTTCAATTGAAGCAGTTACCAAGGAACTACAGGATCCAAGAATAAGACATTTCCTATATTCTCAAAATGGAAGTGGAACGCCAGGACATATACGGATTCCAGAGGCAGAAGATATGGCAAAGGAACTTAGTACCTATCTTTTGTCATTAGGTGATGAAATTTGGGAAGATTAACGTGGGATGATTTGTGTCTTGCACAAATTCACCAGACTTAGGAAAGGGCATGAGAATGAGTATGAATACTTTGGAAAAATACAAGGAATGGTGTAACAATACATATTTTGACCAGGAAACCAGAGCGGAACTTCAATCAATTAAAGATAATGAAGCAGAGATTGAAGATCGTTTTTATCGTGATCTGGCTTTTGGTACAGGTGGATTACGTGGAATATTAGGAAATGGATCAAATCGGATGAACCGATATACGGTACGTAAAGCGACACAAGGATTAGCTAATTTTATCTGTAATAAACAGGGACAGGACAGAGGCGTTGCCATTGCGTATGATTCTCGAATTGGTTCAGCAGAATTTGCAAAAGAAACAGCATTGTGTCTTGCAGCAAATGGAATCAAAGTTTACATATATCCAACATTAAGTCCAACACCACAATTATCGTTCACTGTACGCAAACTTAATTGCATTGCGGGTATTGTTATTACGGCAAGCCATAATCCATCGAATTATAATGGATATAAGGTTTACTGGGAGGATGGAGCGCAGATTACCTATCCCCTTGATCAGGAAATCATTGCAGAAGTAAATGCGATTAAGGATTATGCACAGGCAAAAACGATGAAGGAAACGGAGGCAAAAGAAAAAGGACTTTACGTAGTGATTGGTAAGGAGATGGAAGATGCCTACATAGATGAGATGAAAAAACTTGTCCATGATCCAGAGCGCGTGAGGGAGTATGCGAAACAAATCAAAGTTGTATATTCTCCTCTTCACGGAACGGGTTTAGTTCCCGTTACAAGAATCCTAAAAGAAATAGGCTTTGACCAAGTATATGTTGTGGAAGAACAGGAAAAACCAGATGGTAGATTCCCAACTGTGAGCTATCCTAATCCAGAAGATCCGAAAGCATTTACATTAGCTCTTAATCTAGCAAAGAATGTGGATGCAGATGTGATTTTATTGACGGATCCAGATGCAGATCGTTTGGGTGTATATGCGAAAGATCGAATAACAGGTGCTTATATGCCGTTTACAGGAAATATGTCAGGGTTGTTGATCTGTGAGTATCTATTATCAAGATATCAAGAAGAAGGAAAACTATCTGATCAAGGAGCAATTGTAACAACGATCGTATCCAGCAATATGGCAAGAGCAATAGCAAATGCTTATGGTGTTACATGTATTGAAACATTAACTGGATTCAAATACATTGGTGAACAGATTAAATTCTTTGAACAAGAAAAATCCTATAAGTACCTGTTTGGATTTGAAGAAAGCTATGGTTGCCTGATTGGAACCTATGCGAGAGATAAAGATGCTGTTTCTGCAGTGATGGCCCTTTGTGAAGCTGCTGCTTATTATAAAGCAATGGGACGTACATTATGGGATCAGATGCAGGTAATCTATCAGAAATATGGCTACTATGTGGAGGATCTTCATACTATAACCTTGAAAGGACAAGAAGGAGCGAAACGAATTCAAGAGATTATGGAGCAATTTCGAACGAGGCCAATTCCTGAAATCGCTGGCATTAAAGTACTTGGTCTGCGTGATTATTTATTAGATCGTTCCCTATGTTATGAAAGCCAAGAGGTTGCTTCTACCGGATTACCAAAATCAGATGTACTGTATTTTGAACTTGAAGAAGATGCCTGGTGTTGTGTAAGACCTTCTGGGACGGAACCTAAGATCAAGTTCTATATGGGCGTGAAAGCCACTTCATTGGAAGATGGAAAAGAGCAGGTAAATGCACTGAAAGAAGCAATGAATCATTATGTTATATAGAAACCCTCCGGGGGATGCACACTCGCACATAAGGGAGATGTCAGCTGAAGTTGGCTGTCCTCAGCGCGGAGAACAAAGTGTACTATATATTGGTGTTACCAAAAAGAAAAGGGACTGTGAAAACAGTCCCTTTAGGTTTACTTGCGAGTAATTTGTTATATTATGTATAAGCGAATGTACGGAGGAAGCAGTAGGTTCTATTCGTAATCTACTACATCAAGCCATTTCATTAATAAATCTTTTTCTTCTGGTTTGTTTTTCGTAAGTTGAGCAGCAGCTACGATAGGTAACCAAGTCTGTACGTAACGTTTCTCTGTTTGACTCTTCTTGCAGAAGGCATCCAAATAGAGGTCTGCAGTTTTTGCATCATCCAAAGAGAGAAGCAAATATGTTCTTGCAACATCTGCACTTGCATTACCTTGTGATGCGTGTACCCAGTCTAAAACATACCATTTATCTTTTGCTACGATGATATTACGAGGATTAAAGTCGCCATGACAAACTTTAATATGCTTTGGCATACCATCTAAGCGAGTTAACAGATCATACTTTTTAACATTGTCGATACAATCAAGGCTATTGATTTGACGAACCATCTTATCTTTTAATTTGTTGAGGAGTGGAGAACGTTTAGAGTGAATCTCTAACTGCAAGTCCACCATCTTTTCAATATAGGATTGGATCTGATCAGGATTCTCTTTCATTAATTGATAAAGGGTTTTTCCTTCGATAAAGTTCATGCTGATCGCCCATTGGCCATTATTGATGGAAACTTCACTGATACTAGGAATTGCTAATCCAGTTTCTTCAACTCTTGAGGTGTTTAACGCTTCATTCAATACTTCTGTTTTAGGAAAATCTTTATTAAATACTTTAATTGCAGTGTTACCGTCTCTGAATACACTAGCATTGGTACCTTTTGAAATTAAGTTCTCTAACTTCATATGAATCGCTCCTCTCGTTTCTGTCTTTCCTTTTAGTTTTCCATTCTGTTACTTAATAGTAAGCTTTTGGATTGACTATATTATACTACAATATGCTTAGAAAGTATAGTGTATTTGGTAAAAAAATATAAAAAATATATAAAATTATATTTACTAGAATAAAATTGATAATAAAAACGACGGTAAAAAGAATAAATATAATACAAATGCATGCAATTTGCCGAAATATTATATACAAAAAAGGAGGAAATAGTAGAATTATACTGTATTATATGTTAAAATATAAACAATACAAAAGAAAAATGAATTGGAATGTTATACAAAAATAACAAAAGGGGTGCTTGACATGAAGTATTATATAGGAAGAAGTTCAAACACAAATGTTACAGAAGCAGTAAAAGAGGCAACACAGAATCTTACCAAACCAAAGTTAATTTTTTTCTTTTGTGGTGTTTCTCACTTTTCTGAATATACAAAAGAATTTTATAATTTATTTCCTGCTAGTATTACGATTGGTTCAACTACAATTGTTGAATTATGTAAGGAAGGAGCTTTTAAAGATCAATTACTTGTCCTTGGTATTGAAGATGGTATCGAATGTAGTGCGGATTTGCTAGAAGACGTAGATCGATATCCAGTTAAGTATGTGAATCGTGTTGAACAATGTGTGAAGAAAATGTCTAGTTTACAGAATTGTATATGCTTTGTATTTAGTAATGCATTTCTGGGGTGTGAAGAGTCGGTATTGAATACGCTGAATTCTGTTTTAATGGAAAAAAATATCCCTGTTGTTGGTGGAACAGCAGGTAACAATGCAAAAGAGAATGTTACATACGTAGCATTGAATGGAAAGATTGTAGAAAAATCTTCCGTATTTGTGCTGATTCGAAACTTAGGTGGTAAGATCCATTTTATACGAGAGAATATTTACAAATCCACGGGTAAAACCTTCATAGCAACGAAAGTGGATAGTAGACAGAGAATTGTATATGAGTATGATCACAGACCTGCGGCTGATGTGATTGCAGAAGCGCTGAATACCACCGTTTCTGGATTAAGCAAATATATGGATACTTGTCCAATGGGTAGAATTATTGGAAATCATATGTACATAACAGCTAATTGTAGTGTTTTGGAGAATAAGGGAATCATGTATCATGCAAGGGTCTATAATAATGCCAAAATGGCGTTGTTGGAACCAGATGATTATCGTACTGTTGGAGAGGAAACATTTCGTGAGATTAAAAAGGAAGTACCAAAACCATCTCTTACGTTGATTGTACATTGTCTTGCAAGAACACTATTATTCGAGGGAGAAGGATATCTGCAGGAATATGCGAAGAAAATTGGTACAGAATTAGGTGATTATGTAGGCTTTTCCGGTTATGGAGAACAATTAAATCAACATAATTTTAATCAAACAATGACAGCAGTAGTATTTGAATAGATCGACTTTGTGAGAGAAAATCTTGCATGAAGCTTTGTGTTGATCACAAAGTTGTTAGACCTTTGAAAGGACATGGTGAAGAATATGAACATCTTTAAGAAGAATAGAAACAAAGAAAATACAATCATAGAGAATGAGGTGAAAGAAAAGTATCAAGATGCAACACATATCCAATATGGTGTTGAACATGTAGAAAAACGTGTAGAAGACTTTATGAATCAAGAAGGAGATGTTACGAAATATCTTGATGAGATTAAGGATGGTTTTGACTCTACGAATATGCAATTTAATAGAATTAATGACAATATCGATCATACATATACGAATTTTCAGGAATTTCATAGTTATGCTAGTCAGGTGAATGATATTGTATCAAAGTCAGATGCTGCTATATCACAAGCAGATGAAAAAGTAGGTACATTATCAAACTATATTGAACAATCCTGTTCGCAATTAGGGAATATAACGAATACCTTTAAAACATTGGAAAAGAACTTTGAGAACATACAGGAAATGTCTCAAAATATCACAGGAATTGCTTCTAATACGAATTTACTTGCCTTGAATGCTTCCATTGAAGCAGCAAGAGCGGGGGATGCGGGTAGAGGATTTGCTGTAGTAGCAGAGCAGATTCGAGATCTTTCTACTTCAACAACTAAGTTAGTTGCAGGAATTGATGAGTCGGTTAAAGCGTTGTATGACAGCCTTGATGGATTAAAGAAAGAGATTGAGCAAACAAAAAGTACCATACAGGATAACCTATCCTATGCGAAAGATGTGAAAACAAATTTTGCTGAAGTAACGGAGTGTACAAAAGAAGTAAAAGAATTCAGCAATAAGATAGTGAATCAAATTGGTATTGCAGGTAATGAAATCGAAGATGTTGCTAAGGATACCACAGAGATTGCATCGGTTATCAATCATTTAGGAAGCAAATTGGATACATTAAATGAAAAAATGTCAAGGAAATCCACACTTCTGTGTGAAGTAATCGATTTCTTACAACAATTGGATCATATTGTAGAAGAAGAGATAAAAAAATAGGAAAGATTGAATCCTTAACGAGTTTTGAATTAGGTATGTTTGACAATCGTGCTATAATAGAAGAGTGATATTGTAGAATTGGTTGATGAGCGAACAATCGAGCGTAACCAATTGATTTGCTATTTCATACGGAAAGATAAGCTTGGAAGGGAGAATTCAATAACATGAAGAAAAGAATTACTTTATTATGTATAGCGATTTTGTGTGTTGTAACATGCATTGGCTGTCAGAAGAAGAATAATGCAGAACAAGTAACTGAGGAAACGGCAGAAGTAACAGAAGAAACGGCAGAAGTAACAACAGAAACGGCAGAAGCCACGACTGATTCCGTACCAATAAAGGTTGCTGCGTTGAAAGGACCTACGGCTATGGGAATGGTTAAGATGATGGATGATGCAAAGAATACGAAATCCTATGAATTTCAAATTGCATCTGCTGTTGACGAAATCACGCCAATGCTCGTAAAGGGTGAAGTGGATATTGCCGCAGTACCTGCCAATCTGGCATCGGTTCTGTATAATAATACAAAAGGTGAAGTTAAAGTCTTAGCAATTAATACGTTGGGTGTTTTATATATTGTTGAGAATGGGGATACCGTACATAGCATTGCTGATCTAAAAGGGAAAACCATTTATGCAAGTGGAAAAGGAGCAACGCCAGAATATTCATTGAATTATATCTTAAAGGAGAATGGAATCGATCCACAAAAGGATGTAACCATTGAATATAAGTCAGAACATTCCGAATGTGTTGCTGCATTAGCAAGTGAAGAAAATGCAATTGCCATGCTGCCTCAACCATTCGTAACAACAGCGCAGATGAAGAATGAATCCATCCGTATTGCAATTGATCTGAATGAAGCATGGGCTGCCTTGCAAACAGAGGACAATAAGAGTGCAATGGTAACAGGAGCAGTTGTAGTTCGTACGGAGTATTTAAAACAACATCAGGATCAAGTGAATGAATTTCTAGATGCTTATAAAGATTCTGTAGATTACGTGAATACCAATGTGGAAGAAGCTGCTACTATGATAGAAGAACAAGACATCGTACCAGCAGCAGTTGCCAAGACTGCACTACCGTATTGTAACATTGTTTTCATCGAAGGAGAGGAGATGAAAGCAAAATTAGAAGGCTATTATTCCGTATTATTTGATCAAAATCCAAAATCAGTTGGAGGAACATTACCTGATGAATCGTTCTACTACAAACGATAATAGCAAAAAGAAACAATCCATCCGGATCTGGGCAGTCATCTGCTGGTTGCTGATTTGGGAGGGAGCGAGTCGTATATTGGATCAGGAGATACTTTTAGTATCTCCTGTTTTCGTGGCAAAGCGTTTATGTATATTAACAGGAGACCAGGATTTTTTTCAACGAATTGCATATTCCATGTCTCAGATCATTCTGGGATTTTTGCTTGCCACATTTTTGGGAATTATCCTAGCAATTGGAAGTAAGCTGAATCGGTATATAGAAGAATTCTTACAACCATTATTTGCTGTAATGAAAGCCATACCAGTTGCCTCCTTTATCATTTTATGTCTGGTATTTTTGTCATCAAAGAAGTTATCTACCTTTATCGTATTTTTAATGGTTTTACCCATTATGTATACGAATATGCTTCAGGGGATGAAAAGTTTGGATCATGAACGAATGGAGATGGCAACTGTATTTGAAGTTCCATGGTTTCGGAAGATTCGTTACATTCATATCCCGGCAATCTGGCCATTCTTTTATGCAGCTTGTAAAGTTGGTATTGGTTTTAGTTTTAAATCAGGAATTGCGGCCGAGGTAATCGGGATACCAGATGGAACCATAGGAGAACGCTTGTATGAGTCGAAGATTTATCTGGATACACCAGATTTGTTTGCTTGGACCATTGTCATTGTTATAATTAGTATTGTATTTGAAAAGATATTTTTACTGCTTCTACGTTGGTTATATCGTAAAATTACAAAACGAATCTAGTGAGGTAGCTCATGTATATTGAAGTGAAAAATCTATGTAAACAATATAATGGTTTGATGGTATTAAAGGACTATTCTTACCGTTTTTCATCTGGAATGATTCATTGCATCATGGGTGAATCAGGTAAGGGGAAGACCACATTATTCCGTATCCTTCTTGGTTTAACGGATGCAGATGAAGGAGAGCTTATAGGAGTAAAGAATAAGAAGATCCGTGCTGTTTTTCAGGAAGATCGATTACTAGAGGAGAATACAATTATTGATAATCTACTATTTGTCCTTCCAACAAAAAGGGGGGCATTAAAACGTAGATTGGCTGAAATTTCAGAAGCATGTGAAGCGGTGGGACTTGGATCGTTAGAGAATAAGCCGGTGAAAGAATTAAGTGGTGGTATGAAACGCCGCGTTGCTATATTACGGGCATTGTTAAGTGAGTATGATATCTTACTTATGGACGAACCCTTAAAAGGGTTGGACCAAAAGAATAAACAATTGGTTGCCTCGTATATTCAAAAAAGATTACTAGAGGAAAAACAAGAAAAAATCGTAATTATGGTAACACATGATCAGGAAGATGTAGAGTTAGTAAAAGGCAATGTCTGCTATTTATAGACATTGCCTTGTTTTTATCCTACATCCAGACCACTGTGGTAAGAACGATTTCCAATGGTTTCGAGCAACCGGTCAAAGAGCCTTCGTTCTGTCCAAGCAGTTGCTTTGCTTGCAATATATGATTGAAGTCGTAATGCGATATCTTGATAAAAGTGAGAAGATTTGCGGTAGAGATCATCAAAAGAATCATTTGAAACAATGCTTTGATCCCATGGATTGTGCCAAAGGGCATGGGAGCGATTACAAGCATCCATGGTATCTGTTAACGTATCATTATTAAATAAAGAAGAAAGCATGCCTTCTTTTTTTACTAAACGTTCGATAGAACGAATACTTTTTTGTTTTCGCCCTTTTGGATCATGAAGTAGAAGTGTTTCGTATTTCATAGCGGTAATGGCTTTACGGATCTTTCTAGGATTTGTAATTTTGGCTTCCTTACTGGAATTTGATAAGAAAGAGTGATAGGTTGCATTAAGCGCAGAACTCATAGTAGAAGCAATCACTTCTTTTTCTTTTTTTGATAAGCTAATGGTTTTATTAGGATAGAATTGAGAAGGCATCATAGACTTCTTTTCTAATAACATCTGTTTGTCAATTAAAGCTTCCAATGTACCATGTGTTGGAAAGCTTGCAAGACTGGAACCTGGTATGGAAGGAGAATAACCTGTTCGATAATAGATATAGGGATGAATATAGGAATCCAGTGTATAGTGACCCAATAGACCACATAGATATGCCATCCCACAACAAAATTCGTCTCCAGTTAATTGATCCAGTTCTTCAAGATAGTATTGAAAGAATTGTGACACCTTATGTTCATGCATATGATCACCAAGGTTGTATTCGGAGGCACCCAGTACAAGGGATACATCGAAATAAAAGAGATCGGGCCCTTGTAAACCAAGTTTATATGCATTTTGGTTTTGATATAGAATCTGTTTGATAAAGGAATTGGTTTGCTGATGAAACAGATCGATCCCGTATAGATAATGTGTAATAAATGCTGGCATAAGTACCTCCTTTAGCTTTCTAGGATTAGTATAGCAGAAGTTAGTGAAAAAGATACAAAAGTATTCTTTTTTAAGAAACAATTTAGATACTTTATAGAATGTTTCTGAATGCAAACGATTTGAGACAGTTGTCCCTTTTTCATCTTTATGTTATGATAGAGGTGTTTGCAATGTAGGAAACATTACATTTAATATGCAAATATGCAATGTAACCGAACAGAACTTCAAGCTGTTTGGATACAAATAAATAAAGGAACATGTAACAAATCGTAAGAGTATGTCGTTACAGATGAAGTGTTATGGAAAGAACAAATGGAAAAGATATTCGTAAAGAAAGTAAACTTGTTCGATGGTTTGCCTCCATCCTTATGATTATGCTGATGACAGTGACTGCAGAGATTTTAGGAGAGAAGTGATTTATCCAATTTCCGTTTGCATCATGGCAATTATCATTGTTGGTGTGCAGTGGTGGTTTGAGAAAAAAAGTTATGTTGAAAGAGTCATCTATCAACCAGTAGAGAGAAGGAATAAGGAAAGTGTGTTGTATTATGGGAAGCGGATTGTAATATTTTTAATTCTTGCTTGTATTCCAATTCTCTTTGGAAAATTATACATAGTTGCACCACCGTTGATCGTTACCTTTATGGAGTTTTCCAATGAAAAAGCGAAGATTCGTGGTAAGTATAGAGAAGTCATGATTCTTATGGTGACGGCTTCTATTCTTGGAACTTGTTCACGGTTGGTTCTTCATGAACAAATGAGACTTTCTCTCACTTTTTGTACCTTTGTCATTATCAGTTGTATGTTGGTTGCATTCACAGTTATTAGGGTTTCCTTCCCACCAGCAGGAGCCATCAGTATGTTACCGTTGATTCTGAAAGTTCCAGGATTACGTTATTATCCAGTTTATGTGGGTATAGGAAGTGCGGTGCTTATCTTTGCGGCATGTTTTTGTTTTAAAGAAAAGGATATAGAAGCAAAGGATATTAAAGAAATGGGTATTAAAAGCATAGAGTGTTAAATGCAAAAGGTATGAAAATAAAGGAAATTAAAAACCAAGTCTGTTAAAACAAAGGGAATAAAAAGCAAAGAGTAAAAAAGAAAAAGATCTAAGCTTTTATATAATATTTCTAACCTAAATCTAACTCTTCATTTGGTATACTTTTGATAAGAGAAATGAAGCAAGAGTCTTGAACGAAAAGACGGCTTGTTTCTCATTCTAGAAAAGAAACCAAAGGAGAGTTGATTTTATATGAGAAAGAATAAAGTTTTAATGGTAATTACAATTGGTATGGTAAGTTTAGTTGGATTGACTGCTTGTAAGAAAGTAGAAGTGAAAGATCAAGATTCCAATGTAAAGGTTGAGGCATCTGGTATTCACATTCAAGATGGGGATGAGGAAGTAAGAGTCGATACGAATGGAGTATATGTAAAAGGGAAAGATGGAGAAGTAATTGTAGATTATTCCAATATGCATAATTGGTTAGAGGATTGCATCGAAGAAATTGGTGATGCTGTTGACGATGTTTTACATGATGAGGATACAACGGTTATTATAAATGGAAAAAGAATTTATTAACGAATAGGTGCTATTGTTAAGCAATATTTCATGCTTAGCACGTGTACAAATTCGTTGGAATTATGAAAGGTATGGATATTACTATGAAATTGCTGATCGTGGAAGATGAGATATTAATGCACAACATTATAGCAAAAGGGTTGAAGAAGACGGGATATGCGGTAGATTCTGCGTATGATGGAGAAGAAGCACTTGAATTATTTGATGTGAATTCCTATGATCTGATAGTACTAGACTTGAACCTTCCTAAAGTAGATGGTATGGAAGTGTTGCACCAGATTCGTCAAAAAGATCACGAAGTGAAGGTTTTGATCCTATCTGCGCGTAGTCGTGTGGAAGACCGAATACAAGGACTGGATGCAGGGTCTAATGATTATTTGGTGAAACCATTTGACTTTCAAGAGTTAGAAGCAAGAATCCGCTGCCTTCTACGGCGCAATTTTATTCAAGAAGATACGGTACAACGATACCATAATATTACATTGGACACAGCAAAGAAAATGATTTTTGTGGATGATAAGAAATGTGACCTAACAAAAAAAGAATATGGCATTTTGGAATATCTACTATTACATAAGAATCGTGTCATACAAACCGAAGAACTGATTGAGCATGTGTGGGATAGTGAAACGGATTTATTCTCCAATTCTTTTAAATTTCATATGAGTTCTCTGAAGAAGAAGTTAGCAGCTAATGATGCAAATATCATGATTAAAAATCTACGTGGACAGGGTTATCTGATAGAAGATGAGGAAGTACTATGATGGAAAGAAAAAAGAAACAGTATATGTCATTAAAGGGGAAGTTAATCGGAATCACAAGTGGAATCTTTGTAGTGACAATCGTTATACTAACCATACTTCTCGTACAGAATGCGAAAGCAACGTATGGGAATGAATTCAAGTTACAGATAGGGAATGGAATCTCTTTTTCAATGAATGATAATGGAGTCAATATTGATGGAAACAATGATCTCAATGAAATCTTATCTTTTATTGATAAACTGGGAAAGGGGAAAGACACAGAACGTGGACCATTACAAAAAGCAAATCTAGATTTTGCAAGGAAGAGTATCTTATGTATGATTGGCATTAGCTTGGTTAGTCTATTAATCATTTCACTTGTTGTAAATCATGCGTTGAAGCCAATGAAACAACTTGAGGAGAGTATTCGAAATGTGAATGAAAGAAATCTAAACCAACCAGTTTCTGTTGCAACAAAGGAACGGGAAATAATCAGCCTAGAATCATCCTTTAATACAATGATTACAAAATTAGATGGTGCATTTCAGATGCAGAAGAATTTTGCGGCGAATGCGGCACATGAATTAAAGACGCCTTTAACAACCATGAAAGCGGGCATACAGGTTCTTCAGTTGGAAGGAGAGCCAACGCTACAAGAATATAGAGAGACAATTGATGTAGTGGAACAGAGTACAGAGCGATTGATTCATGTGGTGGAAGATTTGTTGAATCTTACAAGAGAGGAAGAAAATGGATATGGGGAGCATATTCATTTACAAGAACTTGTGGATATTGTGGTTGATGAGTTAATGCTAACAGCACAGGAAAAACAAGTGAATATGGAAGTTCGAACCTGTACGGGAGAGATGTATGGTAATTCTACACTGCTATATCGCGTTATATTTAATCTGGTGGAGAATGCCATCAAGTATAATCGACCAGGTGGCAATGTATATGTGGAAAGTTTTAATTCCCCAGACGGGACGGTTAATATAGTAATTGCAGACCAGGGAATTGGTATGAAGGAGGAGGAGTTACAACATATATTTGAACCGTTCTATCGGGTAGACAAATCCCGTTCAAGGCAGATGGGAGGTTCCGGATTAGGTTTATCCATTGTGAAGAAGATTGTGGAGAAGCATTATGGTACGATTTCGGTAAACAGTATTCCAATGGTTGGAACTACCTTTCATATACAATTCCCTTCTGAACATTGAGAGAATGTCTCAAGAAGGAAAACAAAGCCCTATCATACGAATATCAGGATTGCATAGTAGGAAATAGAATGGTAACATAATAGTATTCATGCATATACAGAAATAGAGTGTATAGAACGATGAGATCATATCTATGGAACATAATGGATGAATGAAAAAGGTATGAACCAAAATTGTTTGGAACAGAAAGGGCATGTTACGTATTATGGAAGAAAAAACAGGCTTAGATGCTGCTGCACTGGCAGGTAGAATTCTTTTGCAGAATGGAGCAGAGATCTTTCGCGTGGAGGAAACGATTGAACGAATCGCAAAATCCTATGGAATGGAAGGAAACAGTTCCTTTGTATTAAGTAGTGGAATATTCATTACAGAGGAAAAAGATGATAAACATTTTTATGCAAATGTTAAACATATCCCTCTTAGTGCGGCTCATCTTGATAAAGTAGCAGCAGTAAACCAATTATCGAGAGAAATTGAAGAAGGAAAATATACAGCCACAGAAGCAATTGCGGAATTAGAAAAGATTCAGCAAATGCCGGAGAAACCAAAGTGGGCACAGATTCTTGCATCAGGAATTGGAAGTGCCTGCTTTGGATATTTGTTTGGTGGTACATATATGGATAGCATAGCAGCATTCATAGTAGGCAGTCTATTATGGATGTTTCTTTGCGTCATGTCAAAAAGAAAAAAGCGGACAACAAAGATTATGTTAAATTTAGGTGGTGGAATGTTTTTAACGTCTTGTGCCATTCTCATTTATCAACTAGGTATCGGGGATCGTTTGAGCCACATTGTAATCGGATCAATCATACCACTCGTACCTGGAGTTGCTTTTACCAATGGAATTCGTGATTTAGCAAATGAGGACTACATCAGTGGGATTGTTCGTCTTGTAGATGCCTTGTTGATTGCTTTTTGTATTGCACTTGGAGTTGGAATTGTTTTTACCATATACCATCGATTAACAGGAGGTGGTATGATATGATGGAACAATTTTTAGCAGCAATGATTGGAACGATTGCATTTTCTTTGCTTTTTAGCGTACCAAGTAGATATTATCCTTGGTGTGGTATAGTTGGTGGCATTGGGTGGTTATGCTATTTGATAAGTGGTTCTTATGTGGGAAATATCGTAGGGTGTTTTTTCGCGACGTGCGTAGTTGTACTTCTTTGCCGATTCTTTGCCACTCGAATGCGTTGCCCGGTTACGATCTTCTTAATTTCAGGAATATTTCCTCTTGTACCGGGAGCAGGAATCTATTGGACAGCATATTATACTATTATGGAACAGTATTCTTTGGCTTCAGCAAAAGGGTTTGAAACAATAAAATATGCTGTAGCAATCGTATTAGGAATTATCTTTATCTTTGAGATACCACAAGGTTTTTTTAAACGTATGGAGCACAAGGAAATAGGACAATAATGGAGGGATGATAGTGAATGAGTTAACGCAAAATGCATATAGACGATTAGAAAAAAATGTGATTGATACCGTTCATGAATGGCAGGTTAAATTAGGATATGCAGAAGAGATGATCCATATCTATTATAATCGGGATTCCTTGGAACAACTGGTTGGACTTTCCCTTCCTACAGTGGAAGAAGCGAAAGCATTTTTGATTCAATGGAGAGAAGCAATCGAAGGACGATTTGGTCAAGTGAAGTTAAGTAACAAAGGTGAGCGATTCTGTGTTGGCATTCCGGCACAGGGAACAAGATATGTACATGAATGTAAGAAGGATAATACCTTTTTGTTGGAACTTATGGAAGTTATAAAAAAACCAGCATGTACCATTGATGATGTAATGGTCGTTTTCAAGAAGCAAAAGCCAGAGGTAATCTGTGAAAAAGCCAATGGAGACGAATTCGATTATGTAATCTATTATCCTGATTATGAGGAAGATCCTTATCGGTATTGCTTCAGTTTTGGACAAATGGGAGCATTCTATCATCGATTTACTCCTTATGACTATCAGACGATCTTATAGTTCGCAGTTGTTGTTATGATTTTCTTCGTGTATAATGAAGTTATGTGTGATCTAAGGAACCATGTTGATGGATGATCCTGTTGATGTACACCCGCAAAATAGAAAAAGGAAAGTTGACAATTATGAATAGTATTGAAAAACAATTACAATTTACCTGTCCCAAATGCAAAGAAGAACATAAGGTTACCTGTTTTGAACAAATAGGTCCCGATCAAAAAGAGCAAGTAATGAATTCTTCAATCTTTCAATGGGATTGTGAAAGTTGTGGTCATAAAGTTAAGTTGGTTTATCCAACAATGTACTGTAATGAGGAAAAGAAGTTTGTAATCTTCTTAAGGCCAAATGCAGCAGATGCAACCTGTATTGGCGAGGAAGAGCAAGCAAGATTTCCAGGTTTTACGAAGCGATTTTGTAAAACAGCAGATACATTCGTTGAGAAGGTTCGTGTTCTGGAAGCAGGGCTGAATGACCAAGCGATCGAATTACTAAAATTAATTACTTTTGCAAAGATTCATGTTGAAAATGATACAATGGAGGATATATTCTTCTATCGTATGAGTGAAAGTGGTAGTTTGGAGTTCACCTTAATGTACAAAGAAGATGTAGACGGAATTGATATTGATTTTTCCATGTATGAAAATGTTCTGCATATTGTGCAGGATGAAGTGCCACCTTTAGAGGATGATGTCTATTGTATTGATCTAAACTGGGCAGGAGCACAGGTGGTATAGAGTATACTACATGCAAACAGTATCGTCTTGTATGTTAGTAGGAAAGAAGGAAGAGAACGATGCGAGAAGTTCGATTTAAGATGGAACGAGAAAACTTGGTAAAAGCGGGAGATCGCGTGGAAGTATTGGAGAAAAAGTCCTTTCACTATTACTACATCATTGAACCAGCTGTTGCCATGTCAGGCTGTATTGGACCTGCCGATCGAATAAAATCCAAATATGGGATCGTTAAGGAGATTGAACAGACGGATCGAGGCTATTATGTAATCGTAGATTTTGATGAATAAAGTAGTTACCCATGACGAATATGAATTGCACAATTGTTTAAATTGTGCAATTTTGCAAGTATAGCAATGGATACAAGGTAGGAATGTATCTTCAAAAAAACATACCAATATACTATAGAATCATTTGACAGGGATATAGCCTGTATACTATTATAGATGTAAGGATTTAAACCTTAGATTACTAGGAAGATATGAGGAATTTAGCAGGATGGATAAAGCATTACAAGATAATATATTTCGGTATATTGATGAACTACTTGAAAAGAGTACACCAGATCGACCAATTTGGAATATTGAGAAGATTCTTGAGGGAAAAAAAGTTGATTGGAACTACATAGATGGTTGCATGATCAAAGCAGTTCTGGAAATGTACGCAATTACAGGAGAGAAAAAATACTTTGACTTTGCAGATAATTTTATTGACTATCGTGTTCGGGAAGATGGTAGTATCGATGGTTATTCTGTGGAAGAGTTGAATATTGATAATGTAAATGCAGGAAAAACTTTATTTGAATTATATGATCTAACAGGAAAAGAAAAATATAGAAAAGCCATTGATCTTGTATATAGCCAAATTGAGAAGATGCCAAGAACAAAGGAAGGAAACTTCTGGCATAAGAACATCTATCCAAACCAAGTATGGTTAGACGGACTGTATATGGGACAACCATTCTATATGGAATATGAAACGAGATTCCATGGAAATAAGAATTACGATGATATCTATAACCAATTCTTCCAAGTTGTGAAGAATATGCGAGATGAAAGAACAGGATTATATTACCATGCTTATGACGCTTCAAGAGAGATGTTTTGGTGTGATAAAGTAACAGGACTTTCTTCGAACTTCTGGTTACGTGCACTTGGTTGGTATGCAATGGCACTCCTTGATACATTAGATAAGGCAGATCCTTCTGTGAAGGAACCTTATGAGAAGATGAAACAGATTTTTGTGGATCTTATGGATGCCATGCTTCGTTACCAAGATGAAAGTGGAATGTGGTATCAGGTTGTTAACCTTGGAGGAATGGAACGTAATTATCTTGAAACAAGCGGAAGTTCAATTATGGCGTATGCATTGTTAAAAGGCGTTCGTCTTGGTTTCCTTGATGAGTCCTATGTTGCATATGGAGAAAAGGCATTCAATGGTGTTTGCAATACGTATCTTCATGTGGAAGATGGCAATATGCATCTAGATGGAATCTGTCTTGTTGCTGGTTTAGGCGGAGCAACAAAACGTCCGGGAACATTTGATTATTATATGTCAGAACCAATTGTGAAAGATGATGCAAAAGGTGTTGGACCATTCTTACTTGCCTATACAGAAATGTTGCGTTTACAGCAAAGATAGAATAAAAGCAAGGATAGAATAAACTACAAAGGTAGAGTAACAAAAAGATAGAATGAACAAATAGATAACATAAAAAAGACAATCTTTTCTAACAATAGTCATTACACTGTATTTGATGTTTTATGAAAGCACAGTGTAGGGTCTATAAGTAAAAAGATTGTCTTTTTGTATATGGTTTGTGTTACCTTTGTAACTTATTCAAACAAGTTATTTAGTTTTTCTTGAATCCGCTTTGCGCGCGCACGGGTTTCCTTATGATCCAATCGATAGCCTTGTTCCGTATGGGTCAAACAATCCCCTTCCTTACAATCAGCAGGAAGTTCGAAACGTGGAATGGTAAGAAAACCACCATTTTCTTGTTCGCATATGGCGAAGGAGCCTTCAAAACGGTCAATGATATAATGCATAGAGTGTTCTCCTTTCGTATATAGGGGAATTATAGATGCTTGCGAAATGCGAAATCCCGCATAAACCCCCTCTTTGGCAGATTTTTATTAATTAAAATCATCTTCATTGAAATTCTTCTTAGAAGGTGCACCCTTAATTCCATTCAGATAAAGTTTATACCGTTTCTTTTCGGTGTCAATATATTTTGCCTGACTTGGGTCGATTACTAGCGATGGGGAAGGTCCAATACCATAATCAAATGGAATCCACAAAATCTTTCCTTTGGAATTTTTCACTTTCACAACACTCCAAGCATGATTGATCTGATAGGAACTATTGTAATAATTCGTCATGCCTAGCTGTTCAAATAAAATACACTCATACCTAGCAAATATCATGCATACTCCTTCTGCCTTATTCTCATACATGGTTTTCATTGCCTTATAGCCATAGGTACTTGTGTAATCCGTTTTATATACCATTCCAAAGTCTGGACGTGAGAAATAACAACTGAAATACGTACTATAGTCGATTGCATAGATTTTCATTGCATCGCTCAGTTCTCCAAATGTATGATTTAGCAACAATGCTTCCTGAGAATTTATCTCATTCATAGCAATTTCCTTTGATAGTTCTTCAAGGTTCGGTAATGCTGCAAATTCTTCATAGGAACGTAATACATAATGATCGTAGGAATCTGGGTCAGTTGTATGCTCTTTAACTATGAAGTCAGTATAGCTATTATCATAATCATAATTATCAAAATTATCAAAATAAGCTTCCGTAAACGTAGTCTTTTCATCAAATCCTGTAATATATTCATGATAATCATAATCATCATAAAACCAACCGTAATCTTCTAAGAATGTAGCTACAACAAAATCATATAGAATCCTTGTCTTTCTCGTATGTTCATCAGGATACGTAGTTAGATCTACAATTCCAGGATGATTCTCTTTCAGTTTATTTTGTATTACTTCGTTCAGTTTATGAACAAATTTTACACTGTAGTAATACATTTTCGCATTATCGGAAGATATGATATACGTATTGTAATTGCCTTTTTTCTCTCCATATGTATATTGGAAGACAACGCCCTGTTCATTAACAGATTTTATCATTTCACGTAATGATATGCCCCCTGTCAAGTAGACAGGTTAAATATCTAAAATGAGTGTTTACTGAATGACCATACTTCGTATGAGGTATGGTCATTTTTTATGCACACCATTTTTCTTTGTATTTTTTGATTCGT
>NZ_JAAQRO010000011.1 GCF_012070565.1 Anaerosporobacter faecicola | reverse complement strand
TTCGTATTTTGTTTGTTGTGGTGACTACATTATACTTCAAAAAGGGAGGTCATTGCTCTTTTTATTGCAAACTCCCATAAAATCGAGGTTTATACAATAAAAAAGGTAGTAAAATTTGACACTACCTTTTGCAACAAGGAGGAGACAATATGCAAGTCTTTAATGGATACATCAAAATATTAAAAAAATCAATACCTACATTATTGATCTATGTTGCAGTATTCACCGTAATCCTTGTGTTATTCTCTAATACGAGTTCAAACTCTACAACAGGTACATTCGAAGCGACGAAGGTTGACACTGCTTTTATTAATAACGATGAAGATAGTGTGTTAGCTGCTGACCTAAAGGATTATCTTAGCGATTACTGTGAATTTGTCGATGTGGGAACGGAAAAGGAAGAATTAGAAGATGCTCTGTTCATTCGAAAAGTAGAGTATATTCTTACCGTTGAAGAAGGATTTGAACAACGATTCTTAGATAATAAAGTAGTTACAGTTGATAAAAGAAGTGTACCAGATTCTACGGATGGAGTGTACATCGATAATATGATCAATAACTATTTTAATACACTGAAATCCTATTATGAAATTATGCCTGAAAAATCATTAAGTGAACTCTGTGCATTAACAAGAGATACATTAGACGAAACTGCATCATTAAATCTTGTACAGGATAAAACAGATGCAGATAGTGAATCACATTATCAGGTATTTTATAACTTCTTATCTTACTTATTCATTGCAGGATTAGTGACGTGTATTGGAAGTATAATGGTCGTGTTTAATGATATTCATATTAGCAGAAGAATTAATGTTGCACCTGTTTCGAACCGAAGTGTAACGTTACAGACAATGTTAGCGAATCTGATTTTCTCTTTTGTAATCTTTATTCTAATGATTGTTATGAGTATTGTATTAAGTCCTAGTAAGGAGATGACAACGGGGTTAGCATTACACATCTTGAATGCATTTGTATTCATGTTCTGCGCACTGGGAATAAGCTATATGGTAGGCAGTCTGCTAAAGAGTGAAAAAGTAATCGGTGCAATTGCAACGGTATTGTCACTAGGGCTTGCATTTCTAAGCGGTGCTTTTGTACCACAATACCTTTTGCCGGAAAATGTGATGAAGGTTGCAAGATTTACGCCAAATTACTGGTTTGTCTGTGTCAATGATCGGATTGCAGAGATTACAACATTCACCCAGGAAAACACAGGTGAGATCTTTGGGTATATGGGAATTGAGTTGATTTTTGCGGTTGCATTATTCTGTATTGCCGTTGTAATTAGCAAGAAACGAAACCAGCGTTGCGAATAGGAAATGAAAATAGACTTGCTTTTCTACTTATTTTCGATATAATATGATACTAGGGTAAATTCCCTGTTTTGTATTGCGAGAATACAATCATAGCAATACGTAGTATCCTGCACGTCATCTAGTGGAATGACAGAGAAAGAACAAATCGATAAGAAGTATAAAGAAAGGGTCTAGGCGGTATCATAGAGAACTATGATATGCATAGGTGTAAGAATGAGTATATTAAATGTAACCAATCTCAATCATGGATTTGGAGATAGAGCTATCTTTAATAATGTGTCTTTCCGTTTATTAAAAGGAGAGCATATTGGTCTTGTAGGAGCAAATGGAGAAGGAAAATCAACGTTTATGAACATTGTGACCGGCAAATTGATGCCTGATGAAGGTAATGTAGAGTGGTCAAAAAATGTTCGTGTTGGTTATCTGGATCAACATGCTGTTTTGTCAAAAGGGATGACCATACGTGATGTATTAAAATCAGCATTCGCTTATCTTTTTGAATTAGAAGCGAAGATGAATGAATTATGTAATCAGATGGCGGAAGCAGATGAAGAACAATTAGCTTCCATGATGGAGGAATTTGGTGTTATTCAAGACACCCTAGATTCTCATGATTTCTATATTATTGATACGAAGATTGATGAAATTGCAAGAGCATTAGGTCTTGATGCAATTGGCTTAGATAAAGATGTCACAGACTTGAGTGGTGGACAGAGAACAAAGATCTTATTGGCAAAATTGTTGTTGGAAAAGCCAGATATCTTGTTACTTGACGAGCCGACGAATTATCTTGATGTGACACATATTGAATGGTTAAAACGATATCTACAGGATTACGAGAATGCTTTTATCTTAATCTCTCATGATATTCCATTTTTAAATAGCGTAGTGAATATCATCTATCATATGGAAAATGCAGAACTTAACCGTTATGTTGGAGATTACGACAAATTCATGGAAGTCTATGAAGTAAAGAAAACACAGCTAGAAGCTGCTTATAAGAGACAACAGCAGGAAATCAGTGAGTTACAGGATTTCGTTGCTAGAAATAAAGCAAGAGTATCTACCCGTAATATGGCAATGTCCCGCCAGAAGAAACTAGATAAGATGGATGTGATTGAACTTGCCAAGGAAAAACCAAAGCCGGAATTTCATTTTAAGGAAGCACGTGCTGCAAGCCGCTATATCTTCCAAACAGAGCATCTGGTAATTGGATATGAAGAACCGTTATCCAAACCAATTACATTTGCAATGGAGCGTGGCGAGAAAATCGTATTAACAGGTGCGAACGGTATTGGTAAGACCACATTACTGAAGAGTATTCTTGGTATCATTCCATCTTTAGAAGGAAAGGTTGTTTTGGGAGATTACTTATATAAAGGATACTTTGAACAAGAGATGACAGGAGCGAAGAATAATACGTGTATTGAAGAAATCTGGAAAGAGTTTCCTTCCTATACGCAATACGAAGTACGTTCTGCACTTGCAAAATGCGGTCTGACTACGAAACATATTGAGAGCCAGGTACGTGTATTAAGCGGTGGAGAACAAGCAAAGGTTCGTCTTTGTAAGTTGATCAATCAGGAAACGAATATTTTATTGCTTGATGAGCCTACCAATCACTTAGATGTGGAAGCAAAAGAGGAACTGAAACGTGCCTTGAGTGTTTATAAAGGTAGTATTTTATTAATCTGCCATGAACCAGATTTTTATGAAGGTTTTGCAACGAAAGTAATCGATTGTTCTAACTGGTCTACGAGAATATAGATTACCAGAGGGATAATCCGCAGTAGGAATCGTTATAGCAAAGCACGTAGGGCTTATGGATGCTTGAATATTAAGTTGACATGAAATGTTGCGTGGATTATAATTTAACAGGAAGAATAGGTCATAAGAGAATGAAAATTCTTTTATGACCTTTTTCATATACTAGGAAAGTCCTTCGAATTTCCTAGTATATATTAAATGAAGTGTAGTGTGAAGGAAGAATCTTTCACGGCGATTTGTGACTTGAAAGGATTGCCACACTTATGAAAGGGCATGGGAATTAAGATGAAGAATTTTAGTAATTTTAATGATTATAGCAAAAAAGAAGATTTACATTTTGAATCAAAAGCAGTTCATGGTGCTTTGGGCAATGATCCAATTACCGGTGCTGTGAGCTTTCCGATATATCAAACGTCTACGTTCCGTCACAAAGCATTGGGGCAATCTACAGGATTTGATTATTCTAGATTACAGAATCCAACGAGACAGGAATTAGAGAGAACAATGGCAATCTTGGAACAAGGGTATGAAGCATTTGCTTTTACCAGTGGACAAGCAGCCAATATGGCAATATTTATGAACCTGAATCCAGGAGATGAGGTATTATTAACCGATGATATCTATGGTGGAACCTATCGTATGGGTGAAGATATCTATCGTCGTTACGGTGCAAATTTCCGTTATGTAGATATGTCAGATCTTGCTGATGTGAAAGCTGCGGTTACGGAGAAAACAAAGATTGTATTTATCGAGACACCAACAAATCCAATGATGAAAGTAGCAGATATTGCAGAAATCGCTAAGATTGCAAAATCGGTAGGAGCGCTAACGGTTGTTGATAATACATTCCTATCTCCATATTTCCAGAAGCCATTGACATTAGGCGCGGACATTGTAATTCATAGTGCAACCAAGTTCATTGGTGGGCATAACGATGCATTAGCAGGGATTGTTGTTGTGAAGACACCAGAGATGGCAGATTTTATTCGTGGTCAGATTAAGACACAGGGAAATATGTTGGCACCATTTGATTGTTGGCTTTTATTACGAGGATTGAAGACGCTTCCTGTTCGTATGGAACGTCATAATGAGAATGCGATGAAAGTTGCACAGTGGTTAAGAACACAGCCTAAAGTTACGAAAGTATATTACGTTGGATTTGAAGATCATAAGAATTATGCAGTTACGAAGAAACAAACGACTGGTTTTGGCGGTATGATTTCATTTAATGTGGATTCATTTGAAACGGTTCAAAAATTATTGGCGAATCTGGATATGATTATGTTTGCAGAAAGTCTGGGAGGAACGGAGACATTGATTACGTATCCACGTACACAGACTCATGAATCGTTAACAGAAGAAACAAGACAGAAACTTGGAATTACAGAGACATTCTTACGGTTATCGGTTGGATTAGAGCATATTGATGATATCATCCATGATCTTGACCAAGCATTGAACAGTTAAATCTCAGTTTGGGTTTGTTTGGTACAAGGAATGAGCGAATAGAGTAAGAAAGGAGCAGGTATACGATTACGTATAATGAGATCCCATCATTATGTTGGAATTGTATATTGGAAGAAAATCATGAGAATACGATTTACAAAAATGCAGGCATTTGGAAATGATTACGTATATATTGATGCAATTCATCAACAGTTGAATCATTTACCAGAGTTGGCTAGATACGTAAGTGATCGACATTTTGCAATTGGATCAGATGGTATGGTCCTAATCTGTCCTTCAGAAGTAGCAGATTTCCGTATGCGTATGTTTAATCCTGATGGAACGGAAGGAGAGATGTGTGGGAATGCTCTTCGAAGTGTTGGAAAGTATGTATATGACCATCATTTTACGGAGAAAGAATTCTTGACCATTGAAACTTTAGGTGGAATTCAGAAATTACAGTTATTTATTGAAAATGGTGAAGCCGTAAATATTCGTGCAGATATTGGTGAGCCTCGTTTGCTAACGAGTGTAATACCAGTGAATAGTGAATTGGAGCAATTTATTGAGCAACCAGTAACAGTGCTTGACAAGGAGTTTCATACCACAGCAGTTTCCTGGGGAAATCCACATTGTGTCTCTTTTATTGATGATGTTGCTTCTTTTGATGTTCATGGTTATGGAAGAGCATTTGAATATAAAACAGAATTATTCCCAAACAAAACGAATGTTACTTTTGCACAAGTAGTGAGCAGAGATTACATTAAGATGCGTGAGTGGGAACGTGGTACGGGTGAAACGATTGGCTGTGGAACAGGCTGTTGTACAGCAGTGGTAGCAGCAGTATTAACAGACCGATGTGATCGAAAGGTTACCGTAGAACAGATTGGCGGACCTTTGTTGGTTGAATGGGATGAGAAGAGCAATCATGTATTCATGACAGGCCCATCTCACACCATGTTTGAGTCGGATCTTGAAGTTGGACATATAATTACGGAAGAATAATGATTTAACTTATCCCCTATTCTTTGATATGGTCATTACATGGAGAAGAAGAGGGGATATTTGTGCGTAAACAATGAGATGAATTGATTTGTGATAGAATAGTTGAGCCCATGGCTTAGGGAGGATAATGGAGTATGCAAGTACGTAACTTATTAGAGAAGATTGATTTTCAGCTTCTTAAAGGAAATCTAGAAGAAGAAGTAACAGATATCATCTATGATTCTAGAAAAGTAACAAAAGGGGTTGCGTTTGTCTGTATTAGTGGAACGACGGTGGATGCCCATCGTTTTATTCCAGATGCAATTGCAAAAGGTGCAACCGTAATCATAGTTGAAAAAGAAGTAGAGATTCATGAAGCAGTAACGGTGATTCGTGTTACCAGTGCCAGACGAGCATTGGCATTCATGTCAGCTGCTTTGTTTGATTATCCAGCTGAAAAGATGGTTACCATTGGGCTAACCGGTACCAAGGGAAAGACAACAACAACCTACATGATTCAGAAGATGTTAGAAGAAGCAGGGAAAAAAGTAGGAGTGATTGGAACCATTGGTGCTGTTATAAATGGGGAAAAAGTTAAAACAGAGAACACGACACCAGAATCCTATGAATTACATTCCTTATTCCACAAGATGGTAGACGCTGGTTGTGAATATGTAGTTATGGAAGTGTCATCTCAGGGCCTGAAGATGGACCGTGTAGCAGGAATTAACTTTGATTATGGTGTTTTTACGAATTTTTCAGCAGATCATATTGGACCAAATGAACATGCTAACATGGAGGAATATCTTGCATGTAAGAGCTTGTTATTCAGACAATGTAAAGTTGGCGTGATCAATTGTGATGATGCAAGTGCAGAAGGAGTTTTAAACAATCACACCTGTGAAGTGAAGACATTTGGTTTCAATGAGGGAGCAGACCTTCGTGCTTCTAATATTGATTTCCTAATGATGCATGGACATCTAGGCATCTCTTTCGATGTTTGTGGTATGTTGGATGCACATGTGGAAACAAATATTCCTGGAAGATTTAGTTCGTATAATTCTATGGTAGCATTGATGATTGGTACTTTAATTGGATTATCGAAAGAGATCATGTTAGATGCCTTAGCCAACATTACCGTTCGAGGAAGAGCAGAAATCGTAAAAGTATCGGATGATTTTATTGTGATGATTGACTATGCTCACAATGCAGTAAGCGTGGAAAGTCTACTTACAACGGTTTCTGAATATGATCCAAAGAGAATCATCTGTGTATATGGTTGTGGTGGAAATCGATCGAAGCTACGCCGTTATGATATGGGTGAATTATGTGGAAGAATGGCGGATTTGTCTATACTAACCTGTGATAATCCAAGAGATGAAGAAGTAGCTGCAATCAATGAAGATATTAAAGTTGGTTTAGCTCGTAGCAATGGAAAATTTATTGAGATCGAGGATCGTACGGAAGCAATCCACTATGCTCTTGACCATGCCCAAAAAGGCGATATTATTATTCTGATTGGAAAAGGTCATGAAGAGTATCAGGAAATTAATGGTGTAAAACATTATTATAATGAAAGAGAAGTTATTGAGGATTATGCGAATTGTAGAACATTTGCGTAAGAAATCGGATATAATAGAATTAGATAACGAAATCCATAATTGAGATGGAATGAGGAGTGAGTAGATGAAATTAGGAGCCCTTTTACAAGAGGTTTCTTATACAATCGTGACTGGAAGCATAGAGATTGAGATTGATGGTCTCTCTATGAATTCAAGAGAAGAACTTAAGAATCATGTGTTTGTTTGTATTCAGGGAACTACTGTTGATGGACATCAATTTGCAGTTGATGCAATGAACAAAGGTGCTAGTGCGATCGTAGTAGAAAAAGAAGTTGAAGGGTTAGGAGGTTATACTGGAACAATTCTTTTCGTTGAGGATACGAAATATGTCTACGGAGTAATGTCCGCTGCCTATTTTCATTATCCAGCACGTGAATTGACCATGATTGGCGTGACGGGTACAAAAGGAAAAACCACAACAACATATATGATTCAATCCATGTTACAGGGAGTTGGATTAAAAACAGGTTTGATTGGGACGATCGAAACAATCATTGATCAAGAAAAGATTCCTTCAGAAAATACAACACCGGAAGCATATACCATACACAAGTATCTTCGAAAAATGGTAGATGCGGGCTGCAAATATGCTGTCATGGAGGTTTCGTCCCAAGGGCTTAAGTATGAACGAACGGCAGGTATTCTTTTTGACTATGGAATATTTACGAATCTTGAGGAGGACCATATTGGACCGAAGGAACATGCGGATTTTGAGGAATACCTATATTGCAAGAGTTTACTTTTTCAACAATGCAAACATGGAATAGTGAATAAAGATGATCCTTATGTTGAGCGAATTCTAGCGGGGCATACATGTGAAATTACAACATATGGGGTAGAGAACCATGCAGATGTAATGGCACATGATTTTAAACAGTACCAAGAAAAAGACCAACTAGGAATTGCATTTTACACAAAAGGTTTGGTGAATTCCCCAGTAAGACTTGGGATGCCAGGAACATTTAATGTATATAATGCATTAACTGCCATTGCTTTATGTTATCAACTATCCATACCTACCCATACTTTTGTTGAGGCACTTGCAAAAGTGCAGGTAAGAGGAAGAATGGAGATTGTTCCAATTGGAAAGCCGTATGTCTTGATGATTGACTATGCACATAATGCACTTAGTTTAAAAAGTTTGTTGTTGACATTACGAGAATATCAACCGAACCGTCTAGTTTGTCTGTTCGGTTGTGGGGGAAACCGCTCTAAACTCCGTCGATATGAGATGGGTGAAATTTCTGCCAGACTTGCAGATCTGACGGTAGTTACTTCGGATAATCCAAGATTTGAAGAACCAATGGATATTATTGCGGATATTCAGACCGGAATTAAAAAAGCGCAAGGGACTTGTGTAATGATTGCTGATCGTAGAGAAGCAATTCGTTATTGCATGGAACATGCACAAGAAGGAGATTTTGTAATCTTAGCAGGAAAAGGGCATGAAGATTATCAGGAGATTAAAGGCGCAAAGTATCCAATGGATGAACGGATAATTATTCAGGAGATTCTAAATGAGAGTAAGAGTAATATAATGAAAAATAAGCGAAATAATTGAGCAAAACGATTATATTTTAGGAAGGAGCTATGTGACATCTTGTTGCATTTTATTGTAATAATACAAATTTGTAATATTACAATGTCAAATGTCATGTGTTTTGTGTTGGCAAGAAACACAGAGCGTTAGAATCTGAAAACAGGAGAATGTAGCATAATAAAGGTAGATTCGAATGATTATTAGTGAAATGCAATAGGAGATAACATGGGAAGATAAGTATGGAATCACTAAGTATTAAGGAAATCGTAGAAGCAGTTGCTGGTGAACTACTCTGTGGGAAAGAGCAATTACAGGTTCATGAGGTAGGTACCAATTCAAAAGAAGCGAAGGAAGGTATGTTATTCGTTCCAATCATCGGGGAACGGGTAGATGCACATACTTTTATACCAGCGGTGTTAGAAGCAGGAGTAACAGCTGTTTTTACGAGTAAATCTGTTGATGTTTCAAAGGTAAAAGAAAATCAAGCGGTGATCCGAGTAAAAGATACGATTACGGCGTTACAAGATTTAGCGGTTTTTTATCGTAAGAAGTTTCAGATACCGGTTATTGGAATCACAGGAAGTGTTGGAAAAACAACGACGAAAGAAATGATCGCTGCAGCATTGGAAACAAAATATCGTGTATTAAAAACAGCAGGGAACATGAACAGCCAGATTGGTCTGCCACTAACCATATTCCGCATTGACCATACCCATGAAGTTGCAGTTATTGAGATGGGAATCAGTGAAGAAGGGGAGATGGAAAAACTTGCTAGAGTTGCAAAACCAACGCATGCGGTGATCACCAACATTGGTGTTTCGCATATTGGTCAATTAGGCTCCAAAGAGAACATACGAAAAGAAAAGATGAATATTATTAACGAATTTGGTTCTGAAAGCACACTATTTGTGAATGGAACAGATGAGCAGTTAATGAAGGTTCTTCCATTTTCAGAATATCTTAAAAATTCTGACAAAGAAAAAACACAGAATTGTGATAAAATTGATGTAAATGATCGTACGCTAGCCAAATTAGAAACTGCGAATGTAGTAACATTTGGTTATGGAGATGGTTGTATGTACCATGCGACGGATGTGATAGCGGAGCAGGGACATACAAAATTTACACTTCGTACAAGTCAAAGCGTTAGGAATCAAAAGCATATTAATATAGAAGAAAAAGAACAAGCAAGTCAAATAGAATTACAAGTACTTGGAGAACATAACGTATATAATGCATTAGTTGCCATTGCCATTGCCAATCGATTGGGAATAGATACAGACGTAGCGAAAGAAGGATTAAAAGAATATAAACCTCTTGCAATGCGTGGAGATATTGTAAAGAACAATGGGATTACAATCATTGATGATACGTATAATGCTAGTCCAGATTCTATGCGAGGAGGAATTAATATCCTATTGGAGTTACCTGATGTAAAACGACATTTTGCGGTATTAGCGGATGTGTTGGAATTGGGTGAACACTCCTATGCTTGCCATTACGGTGTGGGAGAATACATTGCTACAAAGAAAGTTGAAGAAGTAGTAACCATTGGACAGGAAGCAAAGGCAATTGCTAAAGCAGTGCAAGAAAAGAATGATCGCATAATTGTACATTGTATGGAGAAGAATGAAGAAGCAATTGCGTATCTGAAGAACAATGTTAAGTCGGGAGATGCAATCTTAGTAAAAGGTTCCCGTGGAATGCATACCGATGAGATTGTTGCGGCATTGAAAGCATAATGATAACTTGGCATAAAGGTGGTGAGAGAAATGATATATGCAGATATCATCGTTGATATCTCCGTTGACAACTTGGATAAGACATATCAGTTTGCTGTTCCAAAGCATCTTGAGGAAAAAGCGGTAGTAGGTGCACTTGTCAAATTTCCTTTTGGTAAGGCAAATCGGATTATAAAGGGATATATCATTTCTTTGTCTCAAACCCCTAAGATCGATATTTCCTATATCAAAGAAATCAGCGAGGTAGTAGATGATGCTCTTGTGATGGAATCTCATCTAATTAAGCTGGCTTCTTGGATTCGGGAACAATACGGGGCAACACTTAATGACGCATTGAAAGTTGTGTTGCCGGTTAAACAGACGGTAAAGATGATTGAGAAACGTACCATCTGTCTACAATGGTCAAAGGAAGAGACGGAGAACCTACTGAAAGAAGTACAAAGAAAAGGTTATAAAGCTAGAATTCGTTTTTTAACGGTCTTACTGGATAAGGGTCAATTGGACTATGAGGAAGCCATTCATCAATATGGAATTACACGTCCCGTCATTCAGGCAATGGAAGAACAAGGCGTTATCAGAGTAGAGGCGAAGACGCTGTATCGAAATCCAATTAAGAATAAACAAGAAATGCAAAAACCTGTCACATTGACAGAAAAACAGCAAGAAATCGTCAATGATTTTACAAAAGAATATGAAGAAGGAAAGAGAAGAACCTATCTTCTGCATGGAATAACAGGAAGTGGGAAAACAGAAGTTTACATGGAGATGATGGATCATGTTCTTAAACAAGGCAAGCAGGTAATCTTATTAATTCCTGAAATCGCATTGACGTATCAAACCGTCATGCGATTCTATAAACGGTTTGGTGACCGTATCTCAATTATGAACTCTAGGCTATCAAAAGGTGAACGGTATGACCAGTATCTGCGGGCAAAACAGGGCGAGATTGATATTATGATTGGACCGAGGTCTGCATTATTTACTCCATTTGAAAAGTTAGGGCTTATTATTATTGATGAAGAACATGAAGGTAGCTATAAGAGTGAAATGCCACCCAAATACCATGCAAGAGAGGTGGCAATCTATCGTGCTAGTCTGTTAGAAGCAAGCGTAATCCTTGGTTCTGCAACTCCATCACTAGAAGCATATAAACGTGCAAAAGATGGGGAATACAAATTATATGAGTTGAAAGAAAGAGTTAATCAAGCTGCACTTCCCAAAGTCTATATTGTTGATTTACGGGAAGAATTAAAGAAGAAGAACAAATCCATTTTTAGTGAAAAATTGAAAGAACTGATACAGGATCGTTTGGATAAAAAAGAGCAGATTATGTTGTTTTTAAATCGTAGGGGTTTTGCAGGTTTTGTTTCCTGCAGAAGTTGTGGACATGTTATGAAATGTCCTCATTGTGATGTATCGTTGACCTATCATACAGGAAGAAGAGCGGATCAGTTGGTCTGTCATTATTGTGGTTATGAAGAGCCCATGCCCAAGAAGTGTCCAAGTTGTGGTTCGCCATATATCGCGACATTTGGTACGGGTACGCAAAAAGTAGAAGAGATGGTAAAAAAAGAGTTCCCGTCAGCTAGGGTGTTGCGAATGGATATGGATACAACGGCTGGAAAAGATGGACATGAAAAGATCCTATCCGCGTTCGCAAAACAGGAAGCAGATATCTTAGTAGGAACACAGATGATTGTGAAAGGACATGATTTTGGTAATGTCTCCTTAGTTGGAATTTTAGCTGCAGATTTGTCCCTCTATGCAAATGATTATCGTGCGGCAGAGAAGACATTCCAACTATTAACACAAGCAGCGGGACGAGCGGGACGAAGTAAGAATAATGGAGAAGTGGTAATTCAGACATATAGTCCTACGAATTACAGTGTAACAACAGCAGCAGTGAATGATTATGTAGGATTTTATGAGAAGGAGATCTTGTTTCGAACCATGATGAAATATCCACCAGTATCCAATATATTAGTGGCATTTCTTACTTCAAAAAATGAACAATCCGTTGAACAAGCTTCAGAGTTGTTTAAGGCAGCAGTTTTAGACTATAAGCAACAGGAATGTGTTCGCTTAGAGCAAGCACAAGAAAATGAAAGTATATCGGAAGATGTGATAAAAGAAGAATTAGAAATCATTGGTCCAGTAAAAGCAAATGTTGCAAAAGTGAACGATATATACCGATATGTTCTTTATATGAAACATATGGATTATATATATTTAAGGAATTTGAAAAATTTTATGGAAGGATTTATTGAATATTCAAAGATTTTTAATGGTTGTAGTGTTCAATTTGATTTCAATCCAATGAGTAGTTATTAGCAAGTGGAACTGTTCAGAGCCAAGCAGATTTGATACAATATGCGAGGAATGCTTGCACAACGAGAAGACAAGAAGGGAAAGGAAGATTAAAATGGCAATTCGAAATATTAGAACAATGGGTGATACCGTACTGAATAAAACAGCGAAAGTGATCACGGAAATGAATGACCGTACACAGATTTTAATTGATGATATGTTAGAAACAATGTATGAAGCACAAGGTGTTGGGTTAGCAGCACCTCAAGTGGGAATCTTAAAACGTTTGGTTGTAATTGATGTTACACCAGAAGGCGATTCTCCAATTATATTGATCAATCCAGAGATTATAGAGACAAGTGGAGAACAAACAGGGGATGAAGGTTGTTTAAGTGTTCCTGGAAAAGTGGGGGTTGTAACACGACCAAATTATGTGAAAGTGAAAGCATTGGACCGTAATATGGAGGAAGTCGTTTATGAAGGAGAAGGTTTATTAGCACGTGCATTCTGTCATGAAATTGATCATTTGGATGGACATCTCTATGTAGAAAAAGTAGAAGGAAAACTCTACAATGTGAGCGATTTAGAGGAAGAATAGGAGGAATTTGCATGAAAGTTCTTTTTATGGGAACTCCTGATTTTGCGGTAACAACGTTAGAGAAAATTATCGAAGCAGGACATGAAGTCGTTGGAGTTGTAACACAGCCAGATAAACCAAAAGGAAGAGGGAAAGCCGTATTATATACGCCTGTTAAGGAAGTTGCAATGGCGCATGGTCTACCAATTTATCAACCGGTTAAAGTACGTGAGGAGCATGTAATCGAGGAATTAAGTAAGTTACAGCCAGATATCGGAGTGATCGTTGCATTTGGTCAGATTTTACCACAAACATTGCTTGATATGCCAACTTATGGTTGTGTAAATGTACATGCATCTTTGTTGCCAAAATACCGTGGAGCGGCACCGATTCAGTGGTCAATCATTGATGGTGAACCAACTACAGGTGTTACAATCATGCAGATGGATGCAGGTTTGGATACTGGTGATATGATCAATCGAGTTGAAATTCCGATTGAAAAAGAAGAAACGGGTGGAAGCTTATTTAATAAATTAGCAGAAGCAGGTGCAGATCTGCTTATTGACACGCTACGTTCTTTTGAAGAAGGTACTATTGTGCGTACGAAACAAGACAGTGCAGCATCTACTTATGCAGCAAGACTTACAAAAGAGTTAGGCAATATGGATTTTACGAAGTCTGCAGTAGTTTTAGAACGATTGATCCGTGGATTAAATCCATGGCCAAGTGCATATACTTCACTGAATGGTAAGACACTAAAGGTATGGAGAGCTGATGTGGAATTAAAAGAATATGGTGGAAAGCCTGGAGAAATTGTTGAACTAACCAAGGATGCAATTATCGTTCAGACGGGAGAACAGGCATTGGCACTCAAAGAGATACAATTAGAAGGAAAAAAACGTATGGATGCAGGAGCCTTCTTACGTGGATTCTCCATAGAGAAGGGAACTGTACTTGGGCAGTAAAGGAGTGACAATTATGGCATTATTTTATGGATATGGTTATCGATATTTTGACCCAACCTACCTGTTGGTTTTAATTGGTGTTGTGCTTAGTTTATTGGCATCGGCAAAAGTAAAATCAACCTTTGCTAAGTATTCCAATGTACGTAGTATGTCTGGATATACAGGTGCACAAGCAGCACAACGAATTTTA
This sequence comes from Anaerosporobacter faecicola, assembly GCF_012070565.1. GTDB lineage: Bacteria > Bacillota > Clostridia > Lachnospirales > Lachnospiraceae > Anaerosporobacter > Anaerosporobacter faecicola. Next base: position 121,413 of record NZ_JAAQRO010000011.1, on the reverse strand, counting down.
CAAAATGCAGGAATCTATGACGTTACGGTACAGCATATCAGTGGAAATCTAACCGATCACTATGACCCAAGAAGCAAAGTTCTTCGTCTATCAGATAGTGTATATGGAAGTACGTCAGTTGCAGCCATTGGTGTTGCGGCGCATGAATGCGGACATGCGATCCAGCACAACAAGGGGTATGCTCCATTAAAATTCCGTACAACACTTGTTCCTGTAGCGAACTTTGGGGCAACACTTTCTTGGCCGTTAATCATTATTGGTATCTTTTTAGGAGGAGCACAACCATTGATTACTTTGGGAATCCTTTTGTTCAGTGCAGCCGTACTGTTTCAACTTGTAACGTTGCCAGTGGAATTTAATGCTTCAAATCGTGCGGTGAAGATATTGGCAGGCTCAGGAATTCTAGCAGAAAATGAAGTAGAGAAGACGAGAAAGGTACTTAGTGCAGCCGCACTTACCTATGTGGCAGCCGCAGCTGCATCAATCTTACAGTTGCTTCGTTTGATTATATTATTTGGAGGAAGAAGAAACCGTGACTAAAGAAATGGATCTAAGAGAAATGGCACTGGCGATATTGATGGAAGTAACCCAGAACGGAGAATTCAGTAATAAAGTATTGAACCAGACTCTTACCAAATATCAATACCTGTCAAAACAAGATCGAGCATTTCTCTCGAGATTAACAGAAGGAACGATTGAACGAATGATCGAGTTAGATTATATCATCAATCAATTCTCTAGTGTAAAGGTAAATAAGTTAAAACCAGTAATACGTAATATTTTACGTCTTGGTGTATACCAGTTAAAATATATGGATCAGGTTCCAGCAAGTGCTGCTTGCAATGAATCCGTTAAGTTAGCTATGAAGAAAGGTTTCAAAAATCTTCGTGGTTTTGTGAATGGTGTATTGCGTAACATAAGCAGACAGCTAGATACGATTCCGTATCCAAGTAAAGTTGCTATGCCAGTAGCATATCTCAGTGTTGTATACTCTATGCCAGAATGGATCATTAAGAATTGGCTTGAAGAATATTCCTTTGATGTGGTGGAGAAGATGTTGCAAGCTTCATTTGCTGAAAGAGAAACAACCATTCGCTGCAATACCAATAAGATTTCTGTAGAGGAATTGCGAAAAGGTTTGATGGAACAAGGCGTATTGGTGGGAGACGGAACTTACTTAGAAGAGGCACTAAAAATCTCCAAATACGATTCTATCCAACGACTATTTGGTTTTTCAGAAGGCTATTTTCAAGTACAGGATGAGAGCTCTATGATGGTAGCACATGCAGCAGGAATTAAAAAAGATAATCTTGTAATTGATGTTTGTGCAGCACCAGGAGGAAAAAGCTTACACGCAGCTCAGCTGCTTGAAGGAACCGGTAAAGTAATCGCATGTGATTTGACAGACTATAAAGTGGATTTGATCAGACAGAATATTCAACGATTGGGTTACACAAATATAGAAGCACGTGTACAAGATGCATTGCAGTTTGATGAAAGCTTAGCAGAACAAGCAGATGTAGTAATTGCAGATCTTCCATGTTCTGGACTTGGTGTTATTGGAAAGAAAAATGATATAAAGTACAATATTACACCTGAAAGCCAAAAAGAACTGGTAGCATTGCAAAAAGAGATCCTTAAAGTAGTAAACAAGTACGTTAAAAAAGGTGGAACACTGATCTATAGTACTTGTACAGTGAATGTAGAGGAAAACGTAAAGAATGTAGAATGGTTCTTGAATCATTCGGATTTTGTATTAGAGCCCTTAACGGAATTCTTGCCAGAACGTTTTGTGAAGAGAGAAGAAAGCGATAGTACAATGACAAAAGGTTATCTACAATTCATTCCTGGAATCTATCATACAGATGGTTTTTTCCTTGCAAGATTTGTTCGAAGATAGCGCATGGGAGGTGAAAGAAAAATGGAAAAACAAGATCTAAAATCCATGAATTTTGAACAGGTAAAAGAGGTCATGAATCAACTTGGAGAAAAGGCGTTTCGATCCAAACAGATTTATGAGTGGATGCACCAGAAGCTTGTAAATGATTTTGAAGAGATGACCAATCTGTCCAAGCCTTTGCGAGATCGTTTACGCGAGAATTTTACACTAACATCCTTAAGGGTTGTGGATAAAAGAGAATCTGCAAAAGATGGTACTTGTAAATTCTTGTTTGAGTTATCCGATAACCGTGTAATTGAAAGTGTATTGATGAAATACAAGCATGGGAATTCTGTATGTATCTCTTCGCAGGTAGGTTGCCGAATGGGCTGCCGATTTTGTGCTTCCACATTAGGCGGTTTGGAGAGAAATCTGACGCCAGCGGAGATGCTTGATCAGATCTATAAGATCCAAAAAATTTCAGGAGAGAGGGTGTCGAATGTAGTCGTTATGGGTACAGGGGAACCTCTTGATAATTATGATAATCTAAATCGATTTATTGAATTATTAACCGATGAAAATGGATTGAACATTAGCCAAAGAAACATTACCGTATCTACGTGTGGGTTAGTACCAAGAATACGAGAATTAGCTGATCAGCAATTACAGATTACTTTAGCGATATCTTTACATGCACCAAACGATACCATTCGACGTGAAATCATGCCGATTGCCAATCGATATAGTATAAAAGAGATTATTGACGCAGTTACGTATTATTATCAAAAGACAGGTAGAAGGATTACCTTTGAATACAGTTTGGTTGAGGGCGTGAATGATAAGGAAGAGCATGCAAAAGAATTAATTCATGTAATTCGTGGGTTGAATTGCCATGTGAATCTGATCCCTGTTAATCCAATTAAGGAGCGGGATTTCAAACAGACGCAGATGCACTTCGTCCAAAATTTTAAAAATATACTTGAAAAAAATAGAATTAATGTTACTATTAGAAGAGAAATGGGCGCGGATATTGACGCTGCCTGTGGACAGCTCAGAAAAAGCTATATGGATGAGCATACGAATTAATAAGGAGGTAACGCCATGGAATCATTTTCAATCACCGACATTGGTATGAAACGAAAGATGAATCAGGATTTTGTTTTTACTGAACAGAATCCAGTTGGCAGCCTTCCCAATTTATTTATTGTTGCTGACGGAATGGGAGGACATAAAGCAGGGGATTTTGCATCAAGGTTTAGCGTAGAGCAAGTAGTTACGTTTATTCAAAATAGTAAATTGACTTCACCTATTCGACTTTTTGAGGAAGCAATTAAAAATGCGAATACGCTTCTATTGAATAAAGCAAAAGAAGATCCTAATTTGGAAGGTATGGGAACAACATTTGTTGTAGCAACAGTCATTGACCAAATCATGTATGTTGCGAATGTTGGAGACTCACGATTATATCTGATACAAGACAGTATAAAGCAGATCACCAGGGATCATTCCTTAGTAGAAGAGATGATTAAGAATGGGGAGATTAATAAAAGTGAGGCAAGATTCCACCCGAATAAGAATATTATTACGAGAGCAATGGGAGCTGGTCGGGATGTAGTACCAGATTTCTTTGAGGTGGCTTTAAAGGATGATGATATTATTCTTATGTGTTCTGATGGATTAACTAACATGATTGATGATCAAGAAATATTCGATATCGTGACATCAAGAAGAGACAAAATTAAGAGTGCAGTAAGAATGCTTGTTGAAAAAGCGAATGAATACGGTGGCAAGGATAATATTACAGCACTTGTTGTAAAACCATAATAGAGAGGTGAAAAAATGATTAAACCGGGAATGTTTATTAGCGACAGATATGAAATTATAGAAAAAGTCGGTACCGGCGGAATGGCTGATGTTTATAAAGCAAAATGCCATCGTTTGAATCGAAATGTCGCAATAAAAGTATTAAAACCTGAATACAGTGATGATCAAACATTTGTCTCAAAATTTAGAGGCGAAGCACAGTCCGCAGCAGGATTATCGCATCCAAACATCGTGAATGTATATGATGTTGGAGATGATGGGAATCTACATTACATTGTAATGGAATTGGTTGAAGGTATAACATTAAAGAGTTTTATTGAACGTAAAGGAAAACTAGAGATAAAGGAAGCCGTTGGAATTGCCATTCAGATTGCACAAGGTATGGAAGCGGCTCATGCAAATCATATTATTCATAGAGACATCAAGCCTCAGAACATAATCATTTCAAGAGAAGGAAAAGTAAAAGTTACTGATTTCGGTATTGCCAAAGCAGCAACTTCGAATACCATTACTTCGAATGCAATGGGAAGTGTACATTATATCTCGCCTGAACAGGCTAGAGGTGGTTATAGTGATGAAAAGAGTGATATCTATTCATTAGGTGTTACATTATATGAGATGTTAAGTGGAAGAGTACCATTTGAAGGGGACAATGCAGTTGCAGTAGCACTTCTTCATATTCAAGGAGATGCTATGCCACTTCGACAGATCGATCCTACAATTCCACCAAGTTTGGATAAGATCGTACAGAAATGTATGCAGAAGAAACCAGAACGTCGTTATCTAAGTGCGTCGGAATTAATTCAAGATTTAAAACGTTCTTTATCCAACCCGAATGGGGAATTCGTTAAAATGGCTCCTATGGGAGTAAGCGATTCTCCTACCATTAATCTGACTCCTGAGCAAGTTGGTGAGATCAGAGAAGCTTCTGGGTATAATAATGGTGGTTCTGGTAATTATAATTCACAAAATTATAATATGCAGAATAATCTAAACCGTAACAATGGATATAACCAGGATCAAGTAGATAATCAGATGTATGAGAATGAGGAAGAAGATACTGATGATGAAAAAGATGTTGATCCAAAGTTAGAGAAATTTATTATTGCTGGATCAATTACCGTAGCGATCGTATTAGGTATTGTTATTATTGCAATCGTTGGAAAAGGCTTTGGTCTGTTTAAATTTGGATCAAGCAAAGGAAGTGATAATAAAATTGAAGAAGAACTAGAATCTGCCTCCCCAGAAGCAACGGACGAATTAAGTGAAAAAGTTCCTGTTCCTGATGTAACTGGTAAAACGTTAGAAGAAGCAATTGCACTTTTAAAAGAAGCGGAGTTAAGTTCTCGTAATGAAGAAAAAGCTTCTGATGTTGTAGAAGAGAATTATATAATTGAACAAAGTATCAAAGGTGGAGAAGAAGTTGATAAGAATACAGTGATCGTACTTACAGTAAGTACGGGAGTAGAAGCCTTTGAACTTCGTGATGTAACAGGTCTTACAGAGGATCAGGCAGATACAATCTTAAAAGAAGATCAAGAATTAAAAGTTACCCATGAATATGCGTATGATGATTCTGTAGAATCTGGTCTAGTAATTAAAACCTCACCAAAAGCAGGTGAAAAGGTTAACAAAGGCGACAAGATTACGGTATATGTAAGCAAAGGAAAAGAAACGAAATATGTTAAGGTTCCAGATTTACGTAATTATTCACAGTCGGATGCAGAAAAGTTAATCACATCCAATGGATTAGTTGTTGGTAAAGTAAGTACTGCTAATTCTGATACGTATGATAAGGGAACGGTAATGGAACAATCCTATGCTGCAAATACAGAAGTAGAAGAAGGAACAAAGATTGATATTACCATAAGCCTTGGAGCTAAAGAAGATACTACGGAATATATCTATACAGCGAATGTAACAATGTCAACAAGTCCATTTGCAGATGATATGGAAGATGGCGTCGTTTCTATAGATATCTATTATGATAATTACGATGATCCACAGATGGATGCGTATTCTAAGACAATGTCTGCAGCAGACTTCCCTAAATCCGTAACGATTCAAGGTGAGCATGAAGGTGCTGCTACGGTTATCTTCTACTTAGATGGAGAAGAGTTTGGAGAACAAGAAGTAACATTCAAGAAGGTAGCGAAATAATGCAGGGAAAGATCGTCAAAGGAATTGCAGGATTTTATTACATTCATGTACCCAAACACGGGGTATATGAATGTAAAGCGAAAGGAATCTTTCGTAATCAAAAGATAAAGCCTCTAGTTGGGGATAATGTGAGAATTGAAGAATTGGATAAAGAAAAAAAACTAGGTAATATCGTTTCGATATTACCTAGAAGTAATGAATTGATACGTCCAGCAGTTGCTAATGTGGACCAAGCATTGGTAATTTTTGCTGCGGCTAATCCAGATCCCAATCTAAATCTACTTGACCGATTTTTGATCATGATGAATAAGCAAAACGTGGAAACCTATGTATGCTTTAACAAACGGGATATTGTTTCACAGGAAGAACAAAGACTATTAGAAGAGACATATCGATTAGGTGGATATCATGTGTTTTTTACCAGTGCGTTGCAAGGAGAAGGATTGCAACCTATTCGAGACATATTGGCTGGTAAAACAACAGTTCTAGCAGGACCATCAGGAGTAGGGAAATCATCAATGATTAATAATCTGATTCCTTCTGCACAGATGGAAGTTGGAAGCATAAGCGAAAAAATTAAGCGAGGAAAACATACAACGAGACATTCTGAGTTGTTTGCCATTGATGATGATTCCTTTTTATTTGATACGCCTGGCTTCAGCTCGCTCTATATTGATCAGTTTGAAAAAGAAGAACTGAGATCATTTTTTCCAGAATTCCTTCCATATGAAGAATATTGTAGATTTCAAGGGTGCGCCCATATTAATGAACCACAATGTGGGGTAAAACAAGCACTTTCGGAAGGTAAGATTAGCAAAACCAGATATGAAAATTATCTATTATTATACAATGAATTAAAAGAAAAGAAAAAATATTAGTGAATACCATAAAAATCCGACGGTAAGGAAAGAGGAAAGTATGAACAAATTATCACCATCAATTCTAGCAGCAGATTTTTCAAAATTAGGAGAAGAAGTCAAAGCGATTGACTTAGCAGGGGCAGAATACCTTCATATAGATGTTATGGACGGTATGTTTGTTCCAAGTATTTCATTTGGAATTCCGGTTATGAAATCACTTCGTAGTCAAACAGACATGGTATTTGATGTTCATCTTATGATTGAAGAACCAGTACGTTATATAGAAGAATTTGCAAAAGCTGGAGCTGATATCATAACTGTTCATTATGAAGCGTGTAAGCATCTTCATAGTACGATACAGAAGATCAAAGCATGTGGAAAGAAGGCATGTGTTGCACTAAATCCGGCTACACCAATCGGTGTACTTGAACATGTGTTACCAGAACTAGATATGGTTCTGTTAATGAGTGTTAATCCGGGATTTGGTGGTCAGAAATTCTTACCGTTTACTTTAGAAAAGATTAAAAAACTACGGAAAGAAATAGACGAAAAAAACCTTACAATTGATCTTGAAGTTGATGGTGGCGTGACACTGGACAACGTGGAAGAGATAATCAAGGCGGGTGTTAATATTGTAGTAGCAGGTACTGCTGTATTTGCGGGAGACAAAGCTTCGAATGTAAAAGAGTTTTACAAGAAGATGAAGACTTGTTAGTGTACTAGTTTAGATGGGAGTAGAGCGGATGAATGTTTTGATCATAACAGGAGGTTTCGTAGATATTAATTTTGCGAAATCTTTTCTTAAGGAGAAAACGTATGATTATGTCATTGCAGCGGACAAAGGAGTGGAAGCAGCCCTATTACTTCCATTATCGATTAATTGTATCGTAGGAGACTTTGATTCCGTTGATTCCGATATTCTAAAGCAAATTCGAAAGTCGAATAATTGCAATCTTGAGTGGAAGCAATTCCCGCCGGAAAAAGATTATACAGATACGCATTTGGCATATGAAACAGCACTTGAAAAGGGAGCAACTTCGGTTACAATTCTTGGTGCTACTGGTACAAGATTCGATCATGTACTTGCCAATATTCATTTATTAACACTTTTTATGAAGAATTCCATCGATGCACGAATCATTGATGCACATAATGCGATTTATACCATTGAACAGACAACTTCTTTGGAAAAAAGAAAGATGTATGGAAACTATCTTTCTTTGCTTGCGTATACAGATCAAGTACATGGGATTACCTTACAGGGATTTAAGTATCCATTACATGATGCGACTTTGGTAAAAGAAAGTAGCTTGGGAATTAGTAATGAACTTCTTGACGAAAAGGGTACGATTGTGCTTGAAGAAGGAATCTTAATCGTGATTGAATCCAAAGATTAAAGAGGATGGATTTCCATTCTTGCTACTCATGTTTCTTTGTACGACATGATTTTGCAATTTATTAAATGATAGAATAAACAACGAATACGTTGTTATAAGTGATAGAAAAGGAGACACAAATGAAATTAGGAATTGTTGGATTACCAAATGTAGGTAAAAGTACGTTATTTAACTCATTAACGAAAGCAGGAGCAGAATCTGCAAACTATCCATTCTGCACCATCGATCCCAATGTTGGTATCGTTCCAGTACCAGACGAACGTCTCAATGTACTTGGTAAGATGTATGACACATTAAAGATCGTGCCTGCAGTTGTTGAATTTGTTGATATTGCTGGTTTAGTAAAAGGTGCATCAAAAGGGGAAGGGTTGGGAAACCAATTCTTATCTAATATCCGTGAAGTGGATGCAATTGTTCATGTTGTACGTTGTTTTGAAGACAGCAATGTTATTCATGTAGATGGTAATGTCGATCCTTTACGTGATATAGAAACAATCAATTTAGAGCTAATCTTTGCAGATATTGAAGTATTGGATCGTCGTTTATCAAGAGCATCAAAGGGTGCGAAGAATGATAAATCTCTAGCAAAAGAAGTGGATTTAATCGGTCGTCTGAAAGCATATCTAGAAGAAGGAAAACTTGCAAAAGGATTCCAAACAGATGATGAAGATGAAATTGCACTAATTCAATCCTATAATCTATTAACATATAAACCGGTTATCTATGCTGCAAACGTAAGTGAAGATGATTTAGTGTCTGATGGAGAAGATAACGAAATGGTTGGAAAGGTTCGTGCGTTCGCAAAAGAAGAAAACTCAGAAGTATTTGTAATTTGCGCACAGATCGAGCAGGAAATTGCAGAATTAGATGACGAAGAAAAGAAAGAATTCTTAGAAGACTTGGGATTAAAAGAATCTGGTCTTGAAAAATTAATCCATGCTAGTTATGCAATTTTAGGTCTAATCAGTTACTTAACAGCAGGACAGCAAGAAACAAGAGCATGGACAATTACTAAGGGGACAAAAGCTCCTCAGGCTGCTGGAAAAATCCATACAGACTTCGAAAGAGGATTTATTCGTGCAGAAATTGTTAGTTATGATAATCTTGTTGCTTGCGGTAGCTATAATGCAGCAAAAGAAAAAGGACTTGTTCGTTCAGAAGGAAAAGAATACGTTGTACAAGATGGAGATGTTGTATTATTCCGCTTCAACGTATAATGATCCAATGTTAACCTTCCTATTGGCAAGGTCACTTTCGAAAGGAGTAAGGTTCACGAAATGTTGCTAGATACTAGTATACGATTTCCCAATTTGGGAATTGAGATTGGACAGTTAGGGACAGGTATCTCTCTGTTTGGTATAGAGATCGCATATTATGGAATCATCATAGCATGTGGTATGTTAGCAGGTTTTTATCTGGTAGAATGGCAGGCAAAACGTACAGGACAACAAAAGGAATTGTATTTGGATTTTGCAATCTATGCAATTATTGCATCAATTGTAGGTGCAAGACTCTATTATGTGATATTTAGCTTTGATGAGTTCAAAGATGATCTTCTTAGTATTTTAAATCTACGTACAGGTGGACTTGCAATATACGGTGGAATCATAGCGGGTGTATTAGCAGGAATCATTTTTACGAAAGTGAAAAAAGTTTCTTTTGCTTTATTAGCAGATACGTGTAGCGTTGGTTTGTTGTTGGGACAGATTCTCGGTAGATGGGGTAATTTTTTCAATCGGGAAGCCTTTGGTGGTTATAGTGATGGACTACTTGCAATGCAGATTAATAAAGCAGAAGTGGCGTCTTCGAATATTACCCAGGAATTATTAGATCATGTGGTACGTATCAAAGGTATTGAATACATTCAGGTTCATCCAACATTTCTATATGAATCGCTATGGAATCTGATTCTTTTAATACTTATACTTCTTTATACGAAACATAAGAAATTTGATGGAGAGCTATTTATATTTTACGTAATTGGCTATGGGGTAGGTCGTACCTGGATCGAATCACTCCGAACAGACCAACTTTTGCTTTGGGGAACCAATCTAGCTGTTTCAGAATTGTTATCGATTACGATTGTAATTGTCGCAATTGGAATATGGATTGCTAAACGTACAAAGATAGGAAAGAATAAAGAAAATAAGAATCGTCAGTAGAATAGAATATAAAAGTCGGCATTTTAAGTCAATTAATTGACTTGAAATGCCGACTTTTTTTGAATTTTATCTCTCCATGATCTATACAACACGTTAGCAACAACGGGGATTACACGTATGCGTTGTTTCATCTGAGAAAAACAAAAGAAAAAAGAGTGTTGACAACTGGAAGAGAACAGAGTATATTATATTCATACAATTCATATAAAAACTATATGAAATATATGAATATATGAATATAACAAAAGGTAATAATCTTTAAAAGTAGTAGAAAGCGGGGAAAGCACAAATGGATCTTAATGTGATTCAACAATATATTCCGCTGTATGTAGAGGCAGCAATATTAACCGTACGCTTAGCGTTTTTTGGTATTTTGGGAGCTACAGTTGTAGGACTTATGTGTAGTTTGATTCAATATTATCATTTTCCTATTTTACATAGGTTTGTAAATGGTTATGTAGAATTATCGAGAAATACACCGTTATTAATTCAATTATTCTTTTTGTATTTTGGCTTACCGAAGATTGGAATTGTGATGCAGTCAGAAACATGTGCGATTGTAGGGTTGATTTTCCTAGGTGGTAGTTATATGACAGAAGCATTCCGAAGTGGTTTTGAAGCAATACCAAAGATTCAAGAGGAATCCGGTTTGTGTATAGGATTAAAAAAATGGCAAGTGATTATCTATATCCTATTACCACAAGCATTTCTAGTATCTTTACCTGCATTTTTAGCAAATGTAATCTTCTTAATAAAAGAAACATCCGTATTTAGTGTTGTCGCATTGGCAGATCTAATGTATGTTGCAAAAGATTTAATTGGATTATATTACGAAACAGAGGAAGCACTATTCTTATTGGTGGTATCCTATCTGATTATCCTATTACCAATATCAATTTTATTCACACTGGTAGAAAGGAGGTTGAAGCATGTGGCAATCGGCAATTGATGTACTATTTCAAGGAAGAAATGCAATACGATTACTGGAAGGATTATGGGTAACCATTCGTATTGCGCTTATTTCCATTGCATTATCCATACTGTTGGGTATGCTTTTCGGTTTTCTGATGAAGAGTGAAAGGCGTCTGGTTCGTTTCCTATGCAAAATATATTTGGAGTTTATTCGTATCATGCCACAACTTGTTTTGTTATTTCTTGTATATTTTGGATTGGCAAGAACCTTACAGTTAAATCTATCTGGTGAAAGTGCTTCGATCTTAGTATTTACCCTTTGGGGAACTGCAGAGATGGGCGATCTGTTCCGAGGAGCACTGGAATCTATTCCAAAGCATCAATATGAAAGTGGAATGGCACTTGGTTTTACAAATAGACAATTATATGTGCAGGTAATTCTACCACAGACGATTCGTCGTCTACTTCCACAGGCAATGAACTTGGTAACAAGAATGATCAAAACAACCTCATTAGTCGTTTTGATCGGAGTGGTAGAAGTGGTAAAAGTAGGACAGCAGATTATTGAAGCAACAAGATTAACAACACCAGGTACGGCACTTGTGGTATATTCGGTTATATTTTTTCTGTATTTTATGATCTGTTATCCCATTACAAGAATTGCAAAAAGGTTGGAACAGAGTGTGGAAGGAGGAAGTTAAGTGAAGATAAATCAAAAAGAAATAATCTTAGAAATTGATCATTTGGAAAAACAATATGAGGAACGTAAGATCTTAAATCAAGTTTCCTTGCAAGTGAAGAAAGGGGAAGTAATTGTAATTTTAGGTCCATCTGGCTGTGGAAAAAGTACCCTTCTTCGGTGTGTTAACGGATTAGAAGAGATACAGGGTGGATTGGTTTCCTTTAATGGATGGAATGTCCATGATAATAAAAACAAGATCTATGAAGTACGACAGAAGATCGGTATGGTGTTTCAAAGTTATGAACTATTTCCACATTTGACCATCTTACAAAATGTTATGTTGGGACCAACTAAAGTGCAGCATCGAAATAAGGAAGAAGTAAAAAAAGAAGCAATACAGCTTTTGGAGAGGGTAGGCTTATCGGAGAAAGTCAATGCATATCCAAGACAATTATCCGGAGGGCAGCGACAAAGAGTAGCCATTGTACGTGCTTTGTGTATGAAACCAGAAATCATGTTGTTAGATGAAATTACAGCAGCATTAGACCCAGAGATGGTTCGAGAAGTATTAGATGTTGTACTTGAACTAGCAAAACAGGGAATTACAATGGTAATCGTTACCCATGAAATGGCATTCGCCAAAGCAATTGCTGATCGAATCGTATTTATGGATGAAGGAGTTATACTAGAAGAAACAACTCCAGAACAATTTTTCAGTAATCCATCTACGGATCGTGCAAGAAGATTCTTGTCAGGGTTTTCTTATGAAAAAGTAAAGGAAGAAGAAAAGGTAGCAATATAAGGAAAAGGAGTGTTTATATGAGTAGAATTGGGAAAAGAAAAATCACAGCATTATTAACAATTGTAGCATTAGTAGGAATGGTATTTGCAGGATGCGCAAAAAAAGAAGATAATGGAAATCAACAGGCAAAATCTAGAACATTACAAGAAATTAAAGACAGCAAAAAAGTAGTAATCGGTGTATTTTCTGATAAGAAGCCATTTGGTTATGTAGATGAAAATGGGACTTATCAAGGATATGATGTATATTATGGAAATCGAATCGCACATGATCTTGGTGTAGAAGTGGAATATGTTCCTGTTGAAGCTGCAAGTCGAGTAGAATATCTTCGTTCTGCAAAGGTGGATATTATATTAGCGAATTTCACAGTAACAGAGGAACGTGCAAAACAAGTAGATTTTGCATTGCCTTACATGAAAGTTTCGCTAGGTATTGTATCACCAGAGGAGAACTTGATTACAGATGCAGCACAGCTGAATGGGAAAACACTGATTGTAAGTAAAGGTACGACAGCAGAAACTTACTTTTCAGAAAACTATCCAGATATTAAACTTCTAAAGTTTGACCAATATAGTGATGCTTACAATGCATTGTTAGATGGAAGAGGAGATGCAATGTCAACCGATAATACAGAAGTTTTAGCGTGGGCATTGGAAAACGAAGGGTATAGCGTCGGTGTTGATGCCCTTGGAAATCAAGATACAATTGCTGCAGCGGTGCAAAAAGGAAATACAGAATTATTAAATTGGCTTAATGAGGAGATTAAAACATTAGGAGAAGAACAATTTTTCCACAAAAACTATGAAGAGACATTAAAACCAGTTTATGGAGATGCGGCTAATGCAGATAATCTTGTGGTAGAAAGTGGAGAAGTAAACGAATAGAAGGAAATTACGCGAGCAACAAGCCAAAGTCCAAGTTTACTTGAGACCTTGGCGACTGCCGCGATAACTTGATAAACTCGCAAAGCGTGTTTATCATAGTTGTGTAAGAAAATACAGATTCTAATACGATTCGAATATGGTAATAGCGAACCTGGACATCGTTTGATTAGTGGTGCGAACGTGAAGAAAATTACCAAATATTACTTAGTGTAACCAGGTTATGTGTGCAATAACCATTAATTATTAAGAAATGATTTTCATTATGAAAAATCTTCATATATTGTGTTGAATTAAAAGAAGAGTACCTATATAATAATGTGTGGGTTAATAGTTTATTTTGACCCTTTATTAACAAAGGGTGATCTCTGATTACCGAACAACATATTAGTAGGGAGGTTCTTAAAGTATGAAGAAATTATCAAAGAAGTTGCTTGCATTACTGTTGAGCGTCATGATGGTAGTAACTTTATTACCTGGTACTGCATTTGCAGAAGAAACAAAGACAGAGAATAAAGATACGGTTGTTAAGATTTTTCACACCAATGATGTCCATTCTAGGTATAACGAAGCAACAAACAGTGATGGAACGTTGTCACGTTTTGGGTATGCAAAGTTTAAAACTTTAGTGAATAACAATCGTGAAAATGCAGATCGTGTCTTCGTTTTTGATGCAGGGGATACGTTCCATGGACAATCCTTTGCAACTTTAGAGCAAGGAAAAAGCATTGCAAAAGTATTAAAAGCAGTAGGGTACAATGCAATGGTAGCTGGAAATCATGATTTTAATTATGGTTCTGCTACAACAACAAAATTAGCAAAAGATGCAGGCGTTAAATTATTAGGTGCCAATGTATTGAATAAGAAAACTGGAAAAATTGCATCTGGCTACAAAGAGTACATAACATACAAAGTAAATGATGTAAAAATTGGTGTATTTGGATTATCTACACCAGAAACAGCATACAAGACAAATCCAAAGAACGTTTCAGCAATCAAATTTGCTGATCCTGTTAAAACAGCAAAATCTGTTGTTGAGAAATTACGTAATAAAGAAGACGTTGATGTTGTAATATGTCTTGCGCATCTTGGAATTGATGAAGCAAGTGGTGCTAATGAAAGCTACAATGTAGCAGCAAAAGTTGATGGAATTAATTTGATCATTGATGGACATAGCCATAGCCAATTAGGTGATTACCATAAAGTAAATAATACGTTAATCACAAGTACTGGAGAGTATCTTGAAACTGCTGGTATGGTAACAATTACGATTGATCAATATAAGAATGTTGATGTACAAGCATCATCTTTCAAAGCAAGCGATTACAATGCAAGTATGATCACGAACAACGAATATGTGCAATCTGTTATTGACAGTATTACCGCTGCACAGGAACCAATTCTAAATCAAGTAGTAGCTTCAACACCAATTGAATTAGAAGGTAGAAGAGAATATGTTCGTACACAGGAAACAAATCTATCTCGTTTGATCACATCAGCAATGTTGAATGAAACTGGAGCAGATGTAGCAATCACCAATGGTGGTGGAATTCGTGCCTCCATTGATAAGGGTGATATTACTAAGGGAGAAGCAATTACTGTATTACCATTTGGTAACTATATCGTAACAGTGAAAGTTACTGGAAAAGAATTAAAAGAAGCAATTGAACACGGATTACCTGAAATGGTAGATGGTAAGATTCAATCATTAGCTTGTATTGCACAAGTTGCAGGTATTGAAGTTACTTACAATCCAGAAGCACCAAAAGGTAGCAGAATTGTTACAATTACGAAAAATGGAAAAGCAATCAAAGATACAGATAGCTTTGTTGTTGCAACCAATGATTTCATGGCAACAGGTGGAGATGACTATACAATGTTAGCACAACCTGTAGTAAATGAATTCTCTGCGTTAGATGAAGCTTTGATTAATTATATCTCAAAGATTGGATCTGATGGAATTAAGAAGATCGATGAAGAAAGCCCTAGAGTTTCTATTGCAAAATAGGACTAAAGTACTTGTTTTATAAAAAATCAATATCTTGTATTAAAATAAATATATGTCAAGATAAGTACAATATCTTGTACTAATTAAAAGACGACAAATTATGATACCATAATTTGTCGTCTTTTTGTTTGTAGAAATGCTTGATTAAATCCCAATAATGAGATAAAATTACATCATAAGTGGTGCAAAGTGGTGTGAAGTGGTACAAAGTGGTGAAAAAGTGGTTCCATTCTTCACTTCGTGGTATCAATATCAACAAAAAGAAGGCGAATTCCAATGATCAGACGTTCTCTTTGCTGATGAAACACGAAAGCAGGTGTGTTATATGTTTATGGGTGAACATAATCATACAATTGATGCCAAGGGCAGAATTATAATTCCCGCCAAATTCAGAGAGGAACTCGGTGACGAGTTTGTTATGACTCTCGGACTTGATGGGTGTTTATTTGTATACCCTAATGAAGAGTGGATGAACTTCGTGAATGAACTAAAAGGACTTCCTGGAACAAAAGAAGCAAGACAATTGCAGCGTTACTTTATGGCTGGTGCAGCTAGCTGTGAAGTGGACAAGCAGGGAAGAATCCTTGTACCACAGAAATTACGTGAGCATGCAGGTCTGGATAAAGATTTAGTACTCGTTGGTGTGCTGAATAAGATCGAGATTTGGAGTAAGGAACGTTGGGAAAGCAACAACACTTACGAAAATATGGATGAAATAGCCGAACACATGTCGGAATTTGGATTAAGTTTTTAAAAATACGTAATCATAAGCTTTGCAATGTGCAGAAATAATAAGAAGAGATAAAGATATGCAATCATCAGCGAAATGGAGGTCGTAGGATGGAATTTAAACATAAATCAGTGTTGTTAGAAGAGACAATTGATGGCTTGCATATTAAGCCAGGTGGAATCTATGTGGATGGAACACTTGGTGGTGGTGGACATGCCTATGAAGTGTGCAAAAGGCTCGATAAGGGAGGACGATTCATAGGGATCGATCAAGATGCAGCAGCAATTGAAGCAGCATCCGAACGACTAAAAGAGTTTGGTGATACAGTGACAATTGTAAGAAGTAATTACTGTAACATGCGTCAGGTATTACAAGAACTTGGAATCGAAAAAGTTGATGGGATCGTGTTAGATCTAGGGGTATCGTCATACCAGTTAGATACAGCAGAGAGAGGATTCACATATCGGGAGAATGCTCCACTAGATATGAGAATGGATCAGAGGAATGAACAGACAGCAAAAGATATCGTGAATAGCTATAGCGAATATGATCTTTATCGAATCATTCGAGATTATGGAGAAGATAAATTTGCGAAAAACATAGCAAAGCATATCGTGAAAGCAAGAGAGAGTAAGCCACTTGAAACAACGGATGAATTAACGGAAGTAATCAAAGCGGCAATACCGATGAAAGTTCGTATGAATACAGGGCATCCAGCTAAGAAGACATTTCAAGCGATTCGTATTGAATTGAATAAAGAATTAGAAGTGCTCAATGATACCTTGAATGATATGATTGATCTATTAAATCCAGAAGGACGAATTTGTATTATAACGTTCCATTCATTAGAAGATCGTATTGTAAAAAGTATATATCGGAATAATGAAAATCCATGTACCTGTCCACCAAGTTTTCCGGTTTGTGTATGTGGGAAAAAATCAAAGGGTAAAGTTATAACAAGAAAACCAATCATTCCATCAGAAGAAGAATTGGAAGAAAATTCAAGGTCAAAAAGTTCGAAATTGAGAGTGTTTGAGAGAATTTAGTGAATAAAAAAATCTGGGAAGGAGAATGGACAAATGGCACGACAACAAATAAAAAGAACAAAAAACGTGCAAGACAGGTACTATCAAAGAGACCATTACGTTGATGGAACTACTGCAAGAAAATTGCAAGCTGTCCCAGATTACAATGATCAAAGTGATTATGACGATTATGATGACTATGATTACGAAGAAGAAAGAAGAAGAAAACAGCAGACTTATCAAGAGAGAAAGAGAAGAGAAAGAGCTGCAAAACGTAGAAGAGAGAAGACGAAGACGATGGATGGGGTGTCCTTACTTTTGCTTGTAGGAGCCGTAACATTGACGTTCTTTGTGTGCATCCAATATATACGAGTACAAGCTGATATGACCGCTCTCAGTAAGAGTATTGCAGCAAAGGAAAGTGAAGTAATCAAGTTAAAGAAGGATAACAATGCTGCAATGGAGGAAATCTCTAGAACCTACGATTTGAGCTATGTTTACAAAATTGCTACGAAAGAATTAGGCATGGTATTCCCAGAAAAAGATCAAGTAATCAAGTATGATAGTCAAAAGAGTGATTATGTAAAACAGTTCGAAGAAATCCCAAGTGATGAAGATGTTAAGTAGGTGACGTTATGATTAGAGGAAAACGAAATAAAGCGAAGAAAATCAAAAAGTTTACGCACCAGATGCAGGCAAAGACATTGCTTGTGTTTGGTGTCGTTTTGCTATTATTATTAGCACTGGTTGTTCGATTAACATATTTACGAAATGAAGATGGAGAGAGATATTCAAAAAAGGTGTTGTCACAGCAAACATATAGCAGCAGTGTTATACCTTATCGTCGGGGTGATATCATTGACCGAAATGGATCCGTATTGGCAACTTCAATAAAAGTATATAATTTGATCCTTGATCCGAAAACTATATTAGAAACAAAAACAGTAGACGGTGCGAAAACGACCCCATACCGAGAACCAACATTGCAAGCATTAACTACATATTTTGATGTTAATTATGATGAGGTTAATCAAATCTTAACCGATAAACCGACGAATCAGTATACGGTTTTATTAAAACAATTAGAATATAGTGAAATTAAAGATTTTGAAGAAGCAATGGCTGCCAAGGGTAGTAAGATTCAAGGGGTATGGTTTGAAGAAGAATATAAGAGAAT
Organism: Anaerosporobacter faecicola; assembly: GCF_012070565.1. Taxonomy (GTDB): domain Bacteria; phylum Bacillota; class Clostridia; order Lachnospirales; family Lachnospiraceae; genus Anaerosporobacter; species Anaerosporobacter faecicola. Next base: position 102,914 of record NZ_JAAQRO010000011.1, on the reverse strand, counting down.
ATATCCGAATAACACAGCAGCAAGTGATATCATTGGATTTACTTCTGCTGGAAATGTGGGGAATTGGGGAATTGAACAGACTTATAATTCGTATTTGAATGGAACTAATGGTAGAGAATACGGGTATTTTGATAATGAGTTAAATCTGGAGCGTACAGTAAAACCAGCAGTAGATGGGGACACCGTTGTTTCAACCATTGATCTGAATATTCAAACAATCGTTGAAAAACATATTGATAAATTCATGAAGGATATAGGGGCGAAGAATGCAGCTGTTATTATTATGGATCCCAATAATGGGGAGATTCTTGCCATGGCTTCTGATAAACAATATGATTTGAATGATCCATTTGATCTGACAAAATATTATACCAAAAAAGAAATCAAAGCCATGACAGAAGAAGAACGACTGAATGCGCTTTATGATATATGGAAGAATTTTGCAATCGCACAAAATTATGAACCAGGATCCACTTTTAAGCCATTTGTCATGGCGGCTGCACTAGAAGAAGATATAGTGGAAGATGGAGACCATTATTATTGTGATGGAAAACAAACAATTGTAGAAGGAATAAAGCCGATTCGATGCGTAAACAGAAGTGGGCATGGCGATCTTACTATTGAAGAAGCAATCATGAAATCGTGTAATGACGTTATGATGCAAGTGGCAGCTAAAATGGGTAGAAAAACACTTTGGAAATATCAAACAAATTACGGATTCGGTAGAAAGACAGGAATTGACTTACCGGGAGAAGAAAAAGGACAGACATTTGCAGAAGAGCAATTGAACGCATTTGAGCTTGCTACAACTTCATTTGGTCAAGGTTTAACCGTAACAATGGTACAGATGGCGTCTGCTATGTGTGCTACTGTAAATGGTGGTTATTATTATACACCGCATGTTGTGAATAAGATCCAGAATGCAGAGGGTGCTACGGTTGAAACGAAAGATGCAGTATTATCGAAGCAAGTGATCAGTACGAAGACAAGTGATTTGCTACGTCGCTATCTGTATAATACAGTGGAAGAAGGAACAGCAAAAGTTGCTGGTGTAGAAGGGTATTCCATTGGTGGAAAGACAGGAACAGCAGAGAAACATACGGGTGAAGAAGGGGTTTACTTGGTATCCTTTCTGGGATATGCACCATATGATAATCCTCAAGTGGTAATCTATACAATCGTTGATGAAGTAAATGATGAAAACCAAGCACAAAGCAGTTATGCATTAAAATTATCTCATGATATTATGGATGAAATCTTTCCTTTCCTTGGAATCTTAAAAGATAGTACAGATGATGCTAAAACAGCTTCTGATGACAAGAGTAAGAAAGACGATGCTTCAACACAAACAGCAGATGATACGACAGATACAGAAGAAGATGCGGCTCAAACGGAAGAAGAATCGACGAAGAAAGAAGACACCTCTTCCGAGTCTTCCAATGAAGATTCAGATGAGGAAAATGATACTGAAAATTACAATTTCTTAGATGACAGTGCAGATGAGCAAATCAAGAAAGAAATTGAATCAAATCAGAACCAAGATACGGACGAGGAAGGTGTAGAATAACTAGATAGGTCGACGGTGCCCTAAAACGCTGTCGACCTATCTTTCTATAGGAATAACCCGTTGTTATTAGTAATACAATGAATTAATAACAGAATGAGGGTTAACTATGGCAACCAATCGAACCTATAATCGGAGAAATATTTTTGTTGTTTATACAATTATAATGTTGATCGCGTGTTTGTTGATTGTTCGTCTTGCATATATTATGGTATATCGAGCAGATTATTATGGCGTACGAGCACAACAATTGCACGAAAGAGAACGGCCAATCAAGGCGGAAAGAGGAATCATCTATGATAGAAATGGAGTTGAAATTGCGTCTAATAAACCAGTTTGTACGATCTCCGTAATCCATAGTCAGATTAAAGACCCAGAGACAGTAATTCGCCTGTTATCGGAAACATTGGGATTAAGTGAAGAAAAAGTAAGAAAACGTGTAGAAAAAGTTTCTTCTATTGAAAGAATCAAATCCAATGTAGACAAAGAAACGGCAGATAAGATCCGTAATTTTGATTTAGATGGAGTAATGGTTGATGAGGATTATAAAAGATATTACCCATATGGTTCGCTGGCATCCAAAGTAATCGGTTTTACCGGTAGTGATAATCAAGGAATTATCGGATTGGAAGTAGATTATGATGAAGTACTGCAAGGAATTGATGGTACAATTTTAACATTGACCACCGCACAGGGATTAGAGATTGAAAATGCAGCAGAAGATCGTGTGGAACCCATTGCAGGGAATAATCTGACATTAAGTATCGATGTAAACATCCAACAGTATTGTGAACAAGCTGCAAAAAAGGTACTGGAGGAAAAAGAAGCAAAAAGTGTGAAGATGATCTTGATGAATCCACAGAATGGAGAAATCTATTCTATGGTGAACTATCCGGAATTTGATCTTAATGACCCTTATACTTTGACAGTGCAAACGGGGGTGGACACAGACACATTAACCGATAAAGAGAAAAATGATTTATTGAACGAGATGTGGAGAAATCCATGCATAAGTGATACGTATGAGCCAGGATCTACATTTAAGACAGTAATCGCAGCTTCTGCGTTGGAAGAAGGGGTGGTAAAACTAACAGATAATTTCTTCTGTCCGGGCTATAAGATTGTAGAGGATCGAAAGATTCGATGTCATAAGGTAGGCGGACATGGAGCAGAAACATTTGTGGATGGAATAATGAATTCATGTAACCCAGTATTCATGGAAGTTGGGGCAAGAGTTGGTGCAGAAAATTTATATAAAAATTTTAAAAAACTTGGCTTGTTCAATCGAACAGGAATTGATGTACCTGGAGAAGCAAATTCGATCATGCATAAAATAGAAGATATTGAAGCAGTGGAACTTGCCACCATATCATTCGGGCAATCCTTTCAGATTACCCCACTTCAATTGTTACGTGCTGCTAGCGCTATCATTAATGGAGGTAAATTAATCACTCCCCATTTTGGTGTTTCCGTTACGAATCCAGAGACTGGTTATGTACAGGAACTACAGTATGATGTGAAAGAAGGCGCATTGTCCAAAGAAACGTCAGAGACAATGAAACAGTTGTTAGAAGCTGTTGTAGCAGATGGAAGTGGTAAGAATGCATACCTTCCCGGATTTCGTATTGGTGGAAAAACAGCAACTTCTGAAAAATTACCAAGAGGAACCGGTAAGTATATCTCATCCTTTATTGGTTTTGCCCCTGCCAATGACCCAAAAGTAATTGCAATCGTTTTAATTGATGAACCAACAGGAATTTATTATGGTGGTACAATAGCAGCTCCTGTAATTGCAGATGTATTCAGCAATGTACTTCCTTATCTAGGAATTGAAGAAAACTATTCAGAAGAGGAAAAGGAGAAATTCGAAATTGGAAGTTTTCAGGTACCGAATTTTTTAGGGAAAACAAAAGAAGAGGTAGCAGAACTGATTAAAATATATGAATTCGGTGAAATATACTATATAGGGGAAGGCGATACCGTAGCGGAGCAATTTCCACTAGAGGGAGAGCAAGTCAACAAAAATAGTGACTTGATTCTATATCTTGATTAGATTATAATTAATAAGTTAGGCGAGTCTGCTAAATTATAGAGAAGACTCAAACTTCTGGCTGAAAGTCTATAAGGAAAATGACAGAGTATACAAGTGATCTTGTGATCTTGTGTTCTTATGCTTGAAGCTTGAAAATATAAGATATACGTATGAAAATACGAGGTGAATGGCATGAATACTATAATAGTATTACCGGTACTGTTGTCGTTTGTAATAACGATTCTATTGTGCCCAATTGTAATTCCATTTCTAAGAAGACTGAAATTTGGGCAATACATTCGTGATGAAGGACCTAGGTCACACCAGAAAAAATCGGGAACTCCTACAATGGGTGGTATCGTAATACTAGTCAGTATTGTAATCACATGCTTATTCTATATCAAAGATTACCCCAATATAATCCCAATCCTTTTTGTGACATTGGGCTTCGGGTTAATTGGATTCTTAGATGACTACATCAAGATCGTTATGAAGCGAAATCTAGGCTTACGTGCATGGCAAAAGATGTTAGGACAGATTACTGTTACTGCTATTTTTGGGTATTACTTAATGAATGACACAGAAATTGGAACAGCAGTACTCATCCCTTTTTCGGGAGGAAAGATGGTAGAGAGCTCATGGATGTTTATACCGATGTTCTTTCTTATCATGCTAGGTACGGTAAATGGTTCTAATTTTACAGATGGACTTGATGGATTAGAATCCAGTGTGACGGTGTTAATTGCCACATTCTTTTCTGTTGTTGCTATGATTGCTCCAATCGGAGAAAATAGTGGGATATCACCAATAACTTGTGCTGTTGCTGGTAGCTTATTGGGTTTTTTAATTTATAATGTATATCCAGCTAGAGTTTTTATGGGAGATACTGGTTCTCTTGCTTTGGGTGGTTTTGTAGCTTCCACTGCATTCGTGTTACAGATGCCCTTATATATAGGAATCGTAGCCGTAATTTATTTTGTGGAAGTCTTGTCAGTGATTATTCAAGTACTGTATTTTAAATTATCTGGGGGCAAGAGAATCTTTAAAATGGCGCCAATCCACCACCATTTTGAATTGTGTGGCTGGTCAGAGACAAGGGTAGTTGCTGTATTCTCAATAATTACAGCAATCCTTTGCATCATAGCATTTGGTGCCATGTAAATATATTAAGTACACAGGCAAATAGTCTTGTACAGATGGGAGAAAAGTATGGAATTAGAGAATAAAAATGTATTAGTTATGGGAACAGGAATAAGTGGAATTGCGGCAACCAATCTATTGAAAAAAGTAAAAGCGAATGTAATTCTTTTTGATTCGAATGCGGACTTAGCTAAGGAAGAAGTAGAAAAACGCCTTGGTAATACAGAAGGTGTAACCATCATAACAGGAGATTTATCCGATGAAGTAATTGGTACATTGGATCTTATGGTCATTAGTCCTGGAGTTCCAACGGATCTTCCAATCGTGAATAAAATTCGTAAAACGGGAGTGGTGATCTGGGGTGAAATTGAATTAGCATATCAATTTGAAAAAGGCCATGTTGCAGCAATCACTGGTACGAATGGCAAAACGACTACAACTGCATTGACTGGTGCGATAATGAAAGCGTATTTTGAGAAGGTGTTTGTTGTTGGAAATATTGGTATTCCATATACCAGTTCGGTATCGAAGACAACGGATGATTCTGTTACAGTAGCGGAGATGAGTAGTTTCCAATTGGAAACCATTCAGGATTTTCGACCATCTGTTAGTGCAATCTTGAATATAACACCAGATCATCTGAACCGACATCATACAATGGAGAAATACATTCAAGCTAAAGTTAATATTACAAAGAATCAGACCCCATATGATACATGTGTATTGAATTATGAAGACGAGATTCTTCGAGAGGTAGGGAAAAAGTTAAATGTTCATGTAATCTACTTTAGTTCGGAACGAGAACTAGAGGAGGGAATCTTTCTAAGAGGAGAAGAGATATTTAGCCGTTTTGATGGAATTGAGACGTTGATTTGCAACGTTCATGATTTGAAATTAATTGGAAAACATAGCTATGAAAATGTCATGGCAGGAGTTGCGATTGCGATTTCACTGGATGTTCCAATGGATGTCATTAAGAAAGCAATCTGTGCATTTGAAGCGGTAGAACATAGAATAGAATATGTTACAACAAAACGTGGTGTAAAGTACTATAATGATTCCAAAGGAACCAATCCGGATGCAGCAATTAAGGCAATACAATCGATGTCAACAAAAACGGTGTTGATCGGTGGTGGTTATGATAAGAATTCGGATTACAAAGAGTGGATTGAAGCATTTGACGGGAAAGTTAAGAAGTTAGTATTGATTGGGCAGACAAAGGAAAAGATTGCAGAGACAGCAAGAGAATGTGGCTTTACAGATTATGTATTTGCAGATACGTTCGAAGAAGCAATGGCAATTTGTATAGATGAAGCGAAACCTGGAGAAGCAGTCTTATTATCACCAGCCTGTGCTAGTTGGGGAATGTTTAAGAACTTTGAACAAAGAGGAGAAATCTTCAAAGAATTAGTGTATAAGATCGAAGAATAGTTTTGCTGATTCCTGTTCTGGGAAAGACTCAAAACGAGAAAGGCAGGAGGATAGAAAGTGGCACAAAGTGAAAATAGAAGAATGACACAAAAGAGAAAAAGGCATAGCTATTATGATTATAGTTTACTGTTTCTAACCTTGTTTCTTGTTTGTTTTGGGTTGGTAATGATATACAGTACAAGTTCATTTAATGCACAAAGAATGTACGGTGATGAGACGCATTTTTTGAAACAACAAGCATTAGCAGTTTTGTTGGGAATCACGGCCATGCTGATAATTTCTAAGATTGATTATCGAATCTTTTTGAAAAGAGTATTAGGTTTACCAGTTCGTTTGGTTACATTAATCTACATAGGTGCTGTAGGACTTCAGGTTGCCGTTCTTATCTTTGGTAGAGAAGTAAAAGGTGCAAAACGGTGGATTGATCTTGGCTTCATATCATTCCAACCGTCCGATCTTTCTAAGATCGCTACCATACTTTTTGTTGCATATGTGGTAAATCTTGCCCCAAGAAGACTGGATAAAATAACAGGATTCTTTCGTGTGGCAGTCTATATGGCACCATTGCTTGGATTGATTGCCAAGGAAAACTTAAGTACTGCAATCGTAATTGCTGGTATTATGGTTTCGGTATGTTTCGTAGCCAGTCGTAAGAAGCTGTATTTCATCGTGGTAGGAATTATATGTGTCCTTGTTGGTTCGCTCTATGTATTCGGAGTAGGGTATCGAAGTGAGCGTGTGGATGTATGGAGAAATGTTGAAACACATCCAAAGGGATTTCAGATTTTGCAAGGACTGTTTGCGATTGCATCTGGAGGAATCTTTGGTACCGGCCTAGGGGAAAGTATGCAAAAGCTTGGTTTTATACCAGAGGCACACAATGATATGATCTTTACAATTATCTGCGAAGAACTAGGATTGTTCGGAGCAATCGCAGTCATTTTGCTATTTGTACTCCTGTTATGGAGATTGTTCATAATCGCTATTAATGCACCTGATTTATTTGGAGGGTTGATCGCAGTTGGTATATTAGCACATATTGCGATTCAGGTAATTCTTAACATTGCCGTTGTAACGAATTCCATTCCTTCCACAGGTATTCCACTTCCATTCATTAGTTATGGTGGAACATCGGTATCGGTATTATTAGCAGAGATTGGAGTGGCACTTAGTGTATCCAACCAGATTAGAAACGAAAGATAAGAGGGAATGTTTTTCATTTTGCACACATATTTTATCAGGTCATATAATATATTATATTTATGGACTGTTAGGGGTGTGCGCTGTGACTTATATTCAGGTTACTGGAGGCAAAAAGCTTCACGGTGATATTGAAATACAGGGGTCGAAAAACGCGGTACTTCCTATTTTGGCTGCCAGTTTGTTGCATAATGGTGTTACAACAATCCACCATTGTCCGATTATCTCTGATGTAGAATGTATGATTCGAATCTTGGAATGTATTGGCTGTAAAGTAAAGAAGGAACATTCTACTTTAATCGTAGATGCTTCACAGTTGAATAGTTATCGTATACCAGATGAGTATGTTTCGAGAATGCGATCGTCCATCATTCTGTTAGGACCTTTGTTAGGAAGGCAACATTTTGTTACGATTTCCTATCCAGGTGGCTGTACGATAGGTGCCAGACCAATTGATCTGCATGTGAAAGGGCTGAGACGATTGAATGTTGATATCGTGGAAGCGAATGAATTACTTACATGTATGACAACCAAATTGCAGGGAAATGAAGTGAATTTGTCATTCCCTAGTGTAGGTGCAACGGAGAATATCCTATTAGCTGCAGTTCTTGCAGAAGGAACAACATGTATTAATAACGTTGCCAAAGAACCTGAAATTGAAGAACTGTGCCGATTCCTTCAGAATATGGGAGCAAAGATTAAAGGAATTGGAACGGATACACTTGTTGTAGAAGGTGTGAAACAAGCAGATTTACATGATAGTGAGTTTACAGTGAAAGCAGATCGAATCGTGACAGGCACGTATATGGCTGCAGTAGCAGCAACTGGTGGAAAGGTTTTCCTGCGTGGGGCTGTCAAAGAGCATATGGAGGAGGTAATTCAAGTCGTTGATCAGATGGGGTGCATAACGAAAGCTACTCCAGAAGGAATTTTAATCAATCAGAAAGCTAGACCCAACGCTTATGATCTATTGAGAACAAAACCGTATCCAGGATTCCCAACGGATCTACAGTCACCATTCATGGCGGCATTGTCTATTGCGAAAGGAAATAGTATCTTGATTGAGAATATTTTTGAAGCAAGATATAAAGTGGTGAAAGAATTATTAGCGATGGGGGCCAATATAGAGATTGATGGGAAAGTCGCGATTGTTCGTGGAGTGAATGCTTTAAAGGGGGCGGCGGTACGGTCCTATGAATTACGTGGTGGAGCTGCGCTTGTAATTGCAGGTCTTGTTGCTAAAGGCGTAACCAATATTCATTCCATTTCATATATACAAAGAGGATATGAAGATATCTGTGGAGATTTGCAGAAGCTTGGTGCAAATATTCTATATAGGCAAGAGGAAGCAGATCAGGAATAACATGAATGCAATAAACGTAACAGTAAAAAGGAAAGAAAATATAAAAAAGAAAATAATAGTAAATGAACAGAATGTAGTCGAACACAACGTATTCATTAATATAGAAACAACCCACCATAAGAAAGCAATCATCTTATGGTGGGAAAATAGAATATGTTTGAAAAAACAAGATGAAGAAAATGGTGATAAAGTATGAAAAACGATCCGAAAAGAAAAGGAAAGATAAAGAAAAAGATCATAGGAATCTTACTATTGGTCTTGGTTGCAGGAATCGCAATCTTCTTGCAGATGAGTAAGATCAAGAGTATCACTGTTGTTGGTTGTGAACGGTATTCGAAGGAAGAAATCAAAGATATATTGAAAGCAGATACAAAATACAATAATAGTTTATATCTCTATTTAAAATACAAATACGGTAAACCAAAAGATGTTCCATTTATTGAATACATGGACGTACAGCTCACAAGTATTAACACACTTAAGGTACATGTATATGAAAAAGCGATCTTTGGTTGTATCAAATATCTTGGAGATTATATGTATTTTGATAAGGATGGAATTATTGTTGATAGTTCGAATGAACGCTATGAGGGAATCCCAATTGTTACGGGTCTTTCTTTTAATGAAATGATTCTAACAAAGAAATTAGCCATTCAAAAGGACAAGCTTTTTGATGTGATCAAAGATTTGACTAGGCTCATACATAAATACGAAATTACAATTGATACGATCCAGTTTGAATCAGATGACGAGGTTGTTATGTATAACGATGACATTAAGATTCTACTTGGAAAACGTGATATGTATGACGAAACTGTTGCCGAATTAAAGAATATGCTGCCGAATATTGAGGGAAAAAAAGGTATTTTACACATGGAAGATTTCACAACAGGAAAAAAGACCTATTTTGAGATTACAAAGTAAATTTCTTTTAATTAAGGGTTGATTATTTAATTCAGAAAAGATATTATATTATATAGTTATGATGTTATCATTGTAAGTAATTTTATAGCATGGCGCAAAGCATACGCATAGCGTATTTCTTAAGGGGGATTAATAGAATCGCCTAGGGGAGTGATTTTATTTTATGAAAATTGATATTAGTATAAAGGAGGAAGTACCTTGCTTGAAATAAGAACGAACGAATCTGATTCAACTGCGAAAATACTTGTCATTGGAGTTGGTGGTGCTGGCAATAATGCTGTTAATCGAATGATAGAAGAAAACATTAAGGGAGTTGAATTCATCTGTATTAATACAGATAACCAACATTTAAAAACTTGTAAGGCACCTACATGTTTACAAATTGGTGAAAAACTTACGAAAGGTTTAGGTGCAGGTGCTAAACCTGAAGTTGGTGCAAAAGCCGCTGAAGAAAATGTCGAAGACATTACGGAAATCGTAAAGGGTGCAGACATGGTATTTGTTACTTGTGGTATGGGTGGTGGTACCGGTACAGGTGCAGCTCCTGTTGTAGCTCAGATTGCAAAAGAACTAGGAATCCTTACCGTTGGTATCGTAACAAAACCTTTTAAATTTGAAGCAAAAGCAAGAATGAATAATGCCATTTCTGGTATTGAACGTTTGAAAGAAAATGTAGATACATTGATCGTTATTCCAAATGATCGACTTCTTGAAATTGTTGATCGCAGAACAACGATGCCTGATGCGTTACGTAAGGCAGATGAAGTACTTCAGCAAGGTGTTCAAGGTATTACCGATTTGATTAATGTTCCTGGTTTAATTAATCTAGATTTTGCCGATGTGCAAACAGTAATGAAAGATAAAGGTGTTGCACATATTGGAATCGGTGTTGCACATGGCGATGACAAATGTGTGGAAGCTGTTAAACAGGCAATCACTAGTCCACTACTTGAAACAACGATCGAAGGTGCTTCCCATGTAATCATCAATATATCTGGAGATATTAGTTTGATTGAAGCAAATGAAGCAGCTACCTATGTTCAAGAATTAGCAGGAGAAAGTGCGAATATTATCTTTGGTGCAATGTATGATGAAGCGACTCCAGATCAATGTACAATTACGGTAATTGCTACAGGGTTGGAAGAATCCTCACAAAAAGAACCAGTGAAGGCACCATCCTTTATTAATCAAGGTTTAAATCGTACGACTACAACAACACAAGCTCCTAAGTTTGGAACAGGAATGAATAGTAGTACAAGCTCTACAACAACGAATACGACAAGTTTCCAAAGAACTGGATCGTTATCACATACGCAGCAATTACAATCACAGACTGCGGCAACAAGACCTACACAAACATATACGAGACCAGTATCACAAGATACAGATCATGAAGGAATCAAGATTCCTGAATTTTTAAAGAAAAATCGTAAATAAATATAGCTCCTTATTAGGAGATGGTTCAAAAATCATGTGCTTAAGGATATCGCTTGCACATGATTTTTGAACATACAAGACAGAGAAGAGCTTGTTATCGCTTATGCGAATAACAAGCTCTTCTCTGTTTACTCTTCAAAAGTATTCTAAAACAACAGGAAACATGGGAAAAACACACATATATACAAAAAGTTTTTCCTATTATGTTGTATCTGCCTATATTCTGTAGGATTGTGTTCCACTATGATGAAAAGTAAATGGAAAAAATAACCAAATAGTGACAAAAAACATAGGAAGTGTGAGGTATAATAAAATCACTGAGTGCGTGAGATGATCACGTCGTTTCGGTATTTGAATTTGAATAACAGGTGGGGGTGAACATTGAGACTTGAGATTTACATGGATGTAGTATTTGGAGTAAATCTTATTATGGATTACTTGCTTCTTGGAATGATGCAAAAGATAGTAAAACGGGAGAGTAAAAGAGGTCGAAAAATCTTGGCGGCGGTACTAGGCGGGTTGGGAGCTTGTCTAAGCATTTGCATACCGATTTTTCGTTCTGGTGTATCGGCTATACTTATAGGAATTATAATAGCAGGTGGAATGCTATGTATTGCATTTCGATACAAAACGGTAAAATCACTTGCCAAGGATATCTTCATGTACTATGCGATTACTTTTTTAGTAGGAGGCATCCTTAATTATTTCTATTACTATACGAGCGTAGGATATTATCTTACAGAGTTTATACGTGGATTGCCGAAAAAAGCACTTGATCTTACCTTTTTATTTGTTTTATTTGGTATCGCAAGTGGTTTTATCCATATATTTAAACAGGTATTACAGCAGATGAAAGGAACAAGGGAGTTGTTCTATGATGTGGAGTTGGTATTTGGAGACAAAAAGATAAATTGTAAGGGTTTTTTGGATACAGGAAATCAATTGAGAGAGCCAATATCAATGAAACCTGTTGTTATTGCTGATATGGCGGGAATTAAAGAAATACTACCTGAAGAGTTAATTGATTATGCAGAATGCTTTTCCTGTGACGCGAAGCATAAGAATATTGACCGTTATGCTGTAAAGATAAAATGGATTCCTTATCATGCTGTGGGAACGGAGGAAGGAATCTTACCAGGGATCGTATTTGATGAAGTTAATATTCTGAAAGAAGAAACCGTCATACATAATCCGAATATAACAGTTGCAATTTATCAGGGAAAACTAACGGTGGATAATGGGTATCATGTAATCTTACACAAGGAATTATTATAGCGGGAGGAATGGAGCATGTTGTTAAAGGTATCAATACCAAATAAATTTCAATTTCGAGTAATACCAGATTTTCGCAATGTTATATTTAAGCAAAGAGGCGATATTCACTATATTGGTGGTGCGGAAGTGTTACCTGCACCATTGGATACAGAACGTGAATCAGATATTATCTCGCAATTGGGAACAGACGATGATGCAAAAGCAAAATCGATATTGGTCGAGCATAATTTGCGTTTAGTTGTGTACATAGCGAAGAAGTTTGATAATACGGGTGTTGGTGTCGAGGATCTGATTTCTATTGGAACGATTGGGTTAATTAAAGCAATCAATACGTTCAAGCCAGATAAAAATATTAAGTTAGCAACCTATGCTTCTAGGTGTATCGAAAACGAAATTTTGATGTATTTACGTAGAAATAATAAAACGAAATTAGAAGTTTCGATTGATGAGCCATTGAATGTGGATTGGGATGGAAATGAGTTGCTTCTTTCGGATATTCTTGGAACAGATGAAGATATCATCTATAAGAATATTGAAGATGAAGTCGACCGAAAACTATTGAATAAAGCATTGGAAAAATTAAGTGAACGGGAACGTGTTATTGTTCAGTTACGGTTTGGATTGAATTCGAAAGATGGTGCAGAGAAGACACAAAAAGAAGTTGCAGATCTATTAGGAATATCCCAATCCTATATCTCTAGGTTGGAAAAAAAGATTATGAAACGACTAAAGAAAGAAATCGTTCGACTAGAATAGAATGATGGTAAAAAGTACTAAATAATGAAAAATATAATAAGTATAAAGTGCCAGTAATTAGCACATCATTTATGTATATATTTGATGTGGAGGTTAATGAAAAATGGCTCTTTACAAAGTTGAAATATGTGGTGTTAATACAGCAAAATTACCTTTACTTAAGAATGAAGAAAAGAAAGAACTTTTTGAGCGAATTCTGAAAGGGGATAAAGAAGCACGTGATCTCTATATCAGGGGAAATCTTCGATTGGTGTTAAGTATCATTCAACGATTTTCCAATAGCAATGAAAACGTGGATGATTTATTTCAGATTGGCTGTATTGGATTAATGAAAGCAATCGATAATTTTGATGTTACACAAAATGTAAAATTTAGTACTTACGCTGTGCCCATGATCATAGGTGAGATACGAAGGTATTTGCGTGATAATAATAGTATACGAGTAAGTCGTTCGTTACGGGATACAGCATACAAAGCAATCTATACAAAAGAAGCTTTGATGAAAAGAAATGATAAAGAGCCAACTGTTTGTGAGATTGCCAATGAAATTGGTATAAGTAAAGAAGATATTGTATTTGCTCTTGATGCGATACAAAGTCCCGTTTCTTTATACGAGCCTGTATATTCAGAAGGTGGAGATGCTTTGTATATTATGGATCAGATTAGTGACAAAAAGAATAAAGAAGAGAATTGGATAGAAGAGATTGCTTTAAAAGAAGCAATGAGTAAATTATCCGATCGAGAAAATAATATTATTAAGCTCCGCTTTTTTGAAGGTAAGACACAGATGGAAGTTGCAAATGAAATCTGCATATCACAAGCACAAGTATCCCGACTAGAAAAAACTGCACTTAAGAATATGAAGAATTATCTGGTAGGAAAATAAAGCAAAGGGGCGATTCGTTTGCGTTTCTGTGAGTTGAAAGAAAAGGAGGTAATAAACTGTAGGAATGGTCAACGCCTTGGATATGTATGTGACCTTGATTTCGATTCCTGTACAGCAAAGATACGATGTTTGATTGTTCCTGGTCCATGTAAGATCTGGGGAATCCTTGGTAGAGAAAGCGAGTATATTATTGATATTGCATGTGTGAAACAAATAGGATCAGATGTAATCTTAGTTGATGTTGATGAAGAACGCTGCTTGGTCGGATGCAAATATTGATAAATGCCGGCAAATGCTGTTTTAAACGAAAAGTTCTTGACATAATAAAATCAATTACTATAATTAAAACTATGACAAATGTGTAATTGAGGGGGGACTTTTATGAAGTGTCCATTTTGTGGAGAAGAGAATACAAGAGTAATAGACTCTAGACCAGCAGATGATAACAGCTCCATTCGAAGAAGGAGGCAGTGTGATCAATGCAAGAAACGTTTTACGACTTATGAGAAGATAGAAGTAATCCCTTTAGTGGTGATCAAGAAAGATTTGAACCGTGAACCATACAATCGCTCTAAAATTGAAGCAGGTGTATTCCGTTCTTGTCATAAAAGACCAATTTCTGTAGATAATATAACAGCAGTGGTGGATGACATTGAGAATACCATATTCAATTTGGATAAAAATGAGATTAACAGTAGTTTAATTGGAGAGATCGTTATGGATAAGCTAAAGGAATTAGATCCTGTAGCATATGTACGCTTTGCTTCTATATATAGAGAATTTAAAGATGTGAATACCTTTATGGACGAACTGAAGAAGATTCTTGATAATAAAGAAGAATAAGGAAGTTAGTAGAATGATGAATTAAGAGGACTATGTAATGTGCTTTGACATGTTATGTAGTCTTTTTTATATATTGGGAAAGTCCTCCAACTTTCCTACTAAATAAACCCTCCGAGGGATACGCACTCGCACATAAGGTAGATGTCAGCTAAAGCAGACTTTGTTCTATACTAGTTCCTATTGGTTGGCCAATGTTTTGATTACTTATGACAACCTATGGACGTACAGTTGGGAAAAGAGATTGATTGGACGAGTTGATTCATTGTCATCAAGTAAATTGATAATACGACACTTTGTAGACTGTTGAAAGGACATGCAAAACGAAAACGAAGTTAGAGAAATTGAAGGGCGAAAGAGTAAATGCGAACGAATCTTGTCATACTGAGAAATATGTGATATATTGGTAAAGAATGGTTCTTGAGTCTTGAAGAGAGAGAAAGGATCATATTTATGTTTAGTAAAACATTTTGTGCTACTACCCATGGTATAGAAGGTATACCGATTCAAGTAGAAGCAGATGTCAGTGATGGACTACCATGTTTTGATATGGTGGGTTTTTTGGCTTCAGAAGTAAAAGAAGCAAAGGAACGCGTACGAATTGCTTTAAAAAATTCAGAGTTTCGGATTCCGCCAAAACGAATCACAATTAATCTATCGCCTGCAGACATTCGAAAAGAAGGTACTGCATTTGATTTTCCTATCGCAATCGCGATTCTAGTCGCATCTGGCTATATTCCTCAAGAAAATGTGAAAGATTGTATGATGGTCGGAGAGTTAAGTCTTGATGGTCATCTGCAACGAGTAAATGGAGTTTTACCCATTGCATATTCCGCCGCAATACATGGATTTAAGAGATTTATTCTTCCATATGATAATGCCAAAGAAGGTGCAGTTGTATCTGAACTTGATGTTATTGGCGTTCGAACGTTACAGGAAGCGGTTGAATACCTATTGGGGGGTCGAATCATTGAACCAACTTTTGTAGATGTGGATACTTTATTTGCTACTACCGAGAAGATACAAACAGAAGATTTTGCAGATTTGGTGGGACAAAAACTAATGAAGCGTGCTGTAGAAGTTGCTGTAGCAGGCATGCATAATATAGCGATAATCGGTCCACCTGGAGCGGGTAAAACAATGATAGCAAAACGAATTCCTGGTATTATGCCGCCTTTAGAATGGAACGAAAGTATGGAAATTTCAAAAGTATATAGTATTGCAGGGATGTTAGGAGAAGATCAAGTATTGGTCCAACAACGTCCATTTCGTTCTCCACACCATACGATCACGCCAACTGCTTTAGTAGGTGGTGGAAGAATACCTACGCCAGGAGAGATTAGCCTATCCTCGGGAGGTGTGCTTTTCTTGGATGAATTACCGGAGTTCCAAACAAGAACATTGGAGGTATTACGACAACCGTTAGAAGAAAAGAATATTACGATAACGAGATTACAGGGAAACTATACTTATCCAGCGAACTTTATGCTTGTAACGGCATTAAACCCATGTAAGTGTGGGTATTATCCAGATCGAAATCGCTGTAGTTGTTCCGTTGAACAAGTGAAACAATATTTGGGGAAAATATCGCGTCCACTTTTGGATCGGATAGATATATGTGTAGAAACTAGTCCTGTAGAATACCAAGATTTGACGAATACGGTTCAGGGGGAATCATCAGCTTCTATACAGAAGCGAATTCTTCAAGCGAGGAAGTTGCAAAGGGAACGATATGAAGATGCGGGAATCTATTATAATGCGCTACTGAATGCAAAACAGATCAAGAAATATTGCAGACTGGAAAGAGAAGAAGAAAAGGTATTAGAAAATGCATTCTCAACATTGAATTTAAGTGCTAGAGCATACCATCGTATTCTGAAAGTGTGTAGAACAATAGCAGATCTGGCAGGAGAAGAACGAATACGAAAAGAGCATTTATACGAAGCAATCAGTTATCGTAGTTTGGACAAGAAATATTGGGGGGATCTATAGATGATAACAGAACGGGAAAGACTAATGTGGTATGCTTGGTCAAAAAAAGAGGAGATTGGCTATGGAGAAACGAGAAAACTCCTCTTATATTATGGAAACATAGAGGAACTATATCGGCTGAGCAAGGAGGAGATTACCCAGATCCCTTGGATATCTGAGCGAGCAAAAAAACGAATGATGGAGCCATATGAAGAGGAAACAGAATATAATGCGTATATGAAACTGTCTAAGGTAGGTGCGCACTTTATTCTACCAGAGGATGAAGCATATCCAACACAATTAAAACAGATGTATGATCCACCTTGGTTTTTGTACTATAAGGGAGATACGCCAGCATTGGATTTACCATGTGTAGCTATCATTGGTGCACGTGCATGTACTGCATACGGTGCTACAATTGCAAAAGAGTTAGCAAAAAAACTTGCTACAAGAAAGATTCAGATCATCAGCGGGTTAGCAAAAGGAATTGACGGGTATGCACATAAAGGAGCGTTAGAAGCCGGAGGAAGGACGTATGGCGTAATTGGAAGTGGACTTTCCCATTGCTATCCAAAAGAAAACGAATACCTTTATGAAGAGGTTAGCAAGCATGGAGGAATATTGTCAGAATACCCGATGCATTCACAAGCAATCCCGTTCCATTTTCCAATTCGAAATCGAATTATTGCGGGTCTTTCTGACAGTATTGTTGTGGTAGAAGCAAAAGAAAAAAGTGGAACACTGATTACAGTAGATAGTGGTCTCGAGCAGGGGAAGGATATCTATGCTATACCAGGAAAAATAACGGATCCCTTATCTATAGGATGCAACAGACTAATTCAGAATGGGGCAAAACTAGTACAATCTGCGGAAGACATCATCGAAGAACTAAGTGTGCGTTATCCGTATCTGCAAAAGAAAAGAAAGAAAAGTAAACAACAAATGATCCTGTTGGATGAGGAAGTAACGGAAGAAGAAAAATGCATACTAAAAGAATTGGATTTTGAACCGATTCATCTGGAACAACTGTTGGAACGGACGAGTTATTCAATAACAAAGGTAATGGAAATCTTATTTGTCTTGCAGACGAAGGAATTTGTGAAAGAGATTTCAACGAATTATTATATAAGATTGGTAGCATTTGCTTATCATTAGCATATCATTTATAGAAAGTGAATACGATGACTTTGAGATAGTAATTATACCCAAAATATGAAAAAAAATAATAATGTGCTTGAAACGTATGAAAAAATAGTGTATGCTATGTTAAGTTTAGACACGGTAATACAGAGGAGATAATTGGTATTGACGTTGTTGATAACAAGGAATAAATCTGTTGATATGTACGGGCGTATACAGATTTGCTTAATAATTAAAGGAGTGATTATATGCCAAAATATCTCGTGATAGTTGAATCACCTGCTAAGGCAAAGACAATAAAAAAATTTCTTGGTTCAAATTATGAAGTGTTGGCTTCGAGCGGTCATGTAAGAGATTTACCGAAAAGTAAATTGGGTTTTGATCCAGAGAATGATTTTGAACCTAAATATATAACAATTCGCGGCAAAGGAGACCTTCTAGCTAAGTTGCGTAAGGAAGTAAAAAAAGCAGACAAAGTATACCTTGCAACTGACCCTGACCGTGAAGGAGAAGCTATATCTTGGCATTTAGCAGCAGCGTTAAAACTTGATGATACATTATCGAATCGAATTACATTTAATGAAATAACAAAAAATGCGGTAAAGAATTCTTTAAAGCAAGCAAGAACCATTGATATGAATCTTGTAAACTCCCAACAAGCAAGAAGAATGTTAGACCGTATGGTGGGTTATCGAATCAGCCCACTTTTATGGGAAAAAGTAAAACGTGGTCTCAGTGCTGGTAGAGTACAGTCTGTTGCGTTGCGCATTATTTGTGATCGGGAAGAGGAAATCAATGCATTTATACCAAAAGAGTATTGGACATTGGAAACGACTCTTAAAATCGCTGGCGAAAAGAAACCACTTGTTGCAAAATTCTATGGAGATGAAAAAGGAAAGCTCGAAATAGAATCGGAAGAGCAGATGAATGAAATCATTAAAAAGCTGGAGAATGCAACCTACAGTGTGACAGATGTAAAAAAAGGAGAACGAATTAAAAAAGCACCATTGCCGTTTACTACCAGTACAATGCAGCAGGAAGCAGCTAAAGTACTTAATTATTCAACACAAAAGACAATGCGTATTGCACAGCAATTGTATGAAGGTGTTGACGTAAAAGGACATGGTACGATTGGTTTGATTTCTTACTTGCGTACAGATTCTACACGTATTTCAGATGAAGCAGATGCAAGTGCAAAAGATTTCATTAAGGAACAATATAGTGAGACATATGTTGCAGCAGAGGATATGAACAAGAATTCTAAGAAAAAAATCCAAGATGCACATGAAGCAATACGTCCTACTTATGTAGAGATGACACCTACAATCATTAAAGAGTCTCTAAGCAGAGATCAATTCCGTTTGTATCAATTAATATGGAAACGATTTATTGCTTCTCGTATGCAACCTGCAAAGTATGAGACTACTTCTGTAAAAATTGCAGCAAATGGATATCGTTTTACTACGAGTGCTTCTAAGCTTGTGTTTGACGGTTTCTTATCTGTATATAGTACAGAAGAAGATAAAGAAGAAAATAACAGTTTGTCAAAATCGCTTGATGCGGAATCAAAATTATCACTGGAAACAATGGATTCAAAACAACATTTCACACAACCACCTGCACATTTTACAGAAGCTTCTTTGGTTAAGACGTTGGAAGAATTGGGAATTGGTCGTCCAAGTACGTATGCACCTACGATTACAACAATCATTGCAAGACGTTATGTGGCAAAAGAGAATAAGAATCTATATGTTACAGAACTTGGTGAAATTGTGAATAAAATTATGCTACAAGCATTTTCTACAATTGTCGACGTTAACTTTACAGCCAATCTTGAAATGCTTTTGGACTGTGTAGAAACAGGAACTGTCAATTGGAAGACTGTTGTAAGTAATTTCTACCCTGACTTAGATGAGGCTGTAAAAAATGCCGAAGAAAAGCTTGAGAAGATCAAGATAGAAGACGAAGTAACTGATGTAGTTTGTGAGGAATGTGGACGTAACATGGTAATTAAATATGGACCACATGGAAAATTCCTTGCTTGTCCTGGATTTCCAGATTGCCGTAATACGAAACCGTATCTAGAGAAAATAGGCGTAAATTGTCCAAAGTGTGGCAAAGAAGTAGTAATCCGTAAGACGAAAAAAGGAAGAAAGTACTATGGTTGTGAAAGCAATCCAGAATGTGATTTCATGACATGGCAAAAGCCAACCAATGAGAAATGTCCAAAATGCGACAATGTCATGGTTGAACGAGGTAATAATTTGGTTTGTCTTGGCGAAACTTGCGGTTTCACAAAACAGAAGGAAAAGAAAAAAGAAGATTAATGGTAATAACTAATACCATATAATTATTAATAAATACTATTTTTTTATATAAAATCAGTATTATTTAAAAGAATTGTGCTATAATTGTCAAACAACTATTGTTTTTATTCAAAATGTATGATAAACTTGGCTTATCAAGAAAAATTCTGTAAATAGTGAATTAAATACTGACGTTTTTGAGAATGTGGCCGAATTTTGTTAGAAGATTTTTGTGTAATGTTGAAAAGGAATCTCACTATTTACAATGAAGTACGTGATGTTAGGGTTTTGAGTTTATGTAATTAAAAGCAGGAGGGCTGACAATATGAGCGTGCAATTATTAGATAAAACAAGAAAAATTAATAAGTTACTTCACAATAATAATTCACATAAAGTTGTATTTAATGATATTTGTGATGTGCTTAGTGAGATTCTTGAATCTAACATATTGGTTATAAGTAAAAAAGGAAAAGTTCTAGGAATTAAGAATCGCAATGATTTCAAAGAAATTAAGGAATTGATCAAAGATAGTGTTGGTGGTCATATTGATAATTTGTTAAATGAAAGGTTACTCAATGTATTATCTACCAAAGAAAATGTGAATCTATTGACGCTTGGTTTTGAATTTGAAAACATTAATGATTATCAGGCAATGATTACTCCAATTGAGATTGCAGGAGAACGATTAGGAACCTTATTCCTATATAAGAATGATTCACAATATATCATTGATGATATTATTCTTAGTGAGTATGGAACAACCGTTGTTGGATTAGAGATGATGCGTTCTGTAAATGAAGAAAATGCAGAAGAACATAGAAAAGTGCAGATTGTAAAATCTGCGATCAGTACATTATCATTTTCTGAACTAGAAGCGATTACACATATTTTTGAAGAATTAGATGGTAATGAAGGAATTCTAGTAGCAAGTAAAATTGCTGACCGCGTTGGGATTACGAGATCAGTTATCGTAAACGCACTTAGAAAGTTTGAAAGTGCCGGTGTTATCGAATCAAGATCATCTGGAATGAAAGGCACGTATATTAAAGTTCTCAATGACGTTGTTTTTGATGAACTTAAAAAACTAAAATATAAATAGTGAGTAGAATGGATAGAAATCGCGGGGGATTCTTTCTTAGATACATAGAATTGTTTATTGCGAATTCATTCACTATGTAAAGAATTTGCATTGAAGAATGCAAATTCTTTTTTGCGTTAAAGTATAGTTAATGAGAAGCATTTGGCATGAGAGAATATAGTAAAATGTGATAGGATCACCAATATACAGATCCTTGGAGTACATAAGAAAAGGCTCTAAAAGAAATTGTATGAAAACGAAAGGGGATAAAATAAATTTTTTGAAAATTACAAAATAAAAAAAGTTTATATTTATAAAAAAAAGGGTTGAATATATATACTTATTAATACTATAATTATTTGTAGAAGAAAAAAGCTTGTAAATATCGAAAAAATAGATGTTTGGTCGAAGAAATACACATAAGCTAGTAAAATAATCCTATTTACTTTAAATATAGGGAGCAAATAAAACAGATTATAGTCGACAAATGGCTTAAATAAAGGATTTTTAGAAAAGAACAAAGAAATATTTCAAATTGTACAAGAAAGAAATAAAACTTGTCTTTTTGACAAAAATCTATATAATTATTATAAGAGATGCTTTGAAAGGAAGTGTAAGGAAATGATATTATCAGATGCATACAATTACATCAACATAACTGAGAAAGCTGCTACGGCTAGTAAGTTGAGAAGCACGGTTATCGCAAATAATATTGCAAATGTAAGTACACCAAATTACAAAAGACAAGATGTGCAATTTGAATCAATATTAGCTTCACAATTAGCAGGGGGCGGTAGTTTGGATTCAAAAGTAGCGAATACAAATTTATCAGTTCTGAACGGTAGAGTATATACTGATAATGCAAATTTGAGTTATCGGTTGGATGGAAATAATGTTGACATTTCTACGGAAAGTTCATATTATGCACAAAGCCAATTAAGATATAATACGTTGGTAGATTATATGACACGCGGTTTTAGTGCAATTAAGATCGCGATGGGCAAGTAATCGCAATTAATAGATAGATAATGAACCTAGGATGGAGGAATAGCATGTCGTTATTTAATGCAATGAACGTAAGTGCAAGTGGTATGACAGCACAGCAATTGAGAACAGATATTATTTCTCAGAATATCGCGAATGTAAACACTACTCGTGGTGCTGATGGAAAACCATATGTTAGAAAAACAGTAGTATTTGAGGAAAAAGATACGAGAAGTTTTAGTGGTGTTTTAAAGAATGTGCTAGCTTCTAGCAATGGTGTTAAAGTCACGAAGATTGTAGAAGATACAGATACGCCAATGAGAAAGGTTTATGATCCTTCTCATCCGGATGCAGATGAAGATGGATATGTGAGCTATCCTAATGTTGATACAGTAACTGAGATGACCAATCTTATTGATTCAAGCCGTGCTTATGAAGCGAATATCACCTGCTTCAATGGGGCAAAAGCGATGGAATCCAAAGCGTTGGAAATTGGTAAATAATTAGGAGGCTTACGAGATGAATATTAATGCAATAAGCGGTATTTCGGGTGTGCTAGGTACGACGAGTACAAGTGCGGTTACGAAGACAAGCAAAGGTACAGGTTTTGAAAACTTGTTCCAGTCTGCGTTAAACATGATTGATGAAACGAATACATTATCCAACCAAGCAGAAGAGGAAGCGATAAAGTATTCTTTGGGTTATTCTGACAGTGCACTTGATTTAATGGTAGCTCAGACAAAAGCTAATACATCCTTACAATATACGGTTGCAGTGAGAGATAAAGTTTTAGAGGCTTACAAAGAAATTATGAATATGCAATTTTAGCGGATAAAATTGAGTCTTATAGTGTGACATAAGATTTATGCTCATATTAGAAAGAAAATAACCCATAAACTTATTAACTCATATTAGGTAAGGGTGATTAGAGGAGCGTTACGATGGTAGAAAGATTAAAAAAAATACCTACCACGTTACTTGAAACGTGGAACAAATTTACGAGCAAACAGAAAACACTGATTATTAGTGTTGTCTTGGCTGTGTTTTTAACGATTGTCATACTAGTTTACATGCTATCTCGTACAACATGGAAAAAACTGACGAATTGTGAGAATACAAAACAAACAAATGAAATAGTTACTTTGCTTGATGAAGATGGAATTGCTCATAAAGAATCAGATGATGGATTAACAATCTATGTAGACGAGAAGAAGTATACGGATGCGTTATTGAAATTAGGATCTGCGGACGTAATGACGACTGGAATGACAACAGATGATTTGTTTGATACAAGTATTACGACAACACAGAGTGAGAGAGATTTAAAAGCTGTAATTTACCTACAAGATGATATTGCACGTTCTATTCGAGAGAATATGACAGGCGTGAAAGATGCGGTTGTATACATAGGAGATTCTTCAAGTTCATATACAATCTTTGAAGATGAAAAAGAAAAACCCGCATGTGTACTACTTACTGTAAATGATGATTTCAGTACAACTTCAGCTGAAGCAATTGCAATGATGGTTGCTTCTGCCATTGGAAATCAATCAACAGAAAAAATTAAAGTTACAGATCAAAATGGAAATGTATTGTTTAATGGTACAAGCGATTTGTATTCAGTAGGCAATTTTAAAACGAATTTTGAATATAAAGAAAAATTAAATGCAACTATATCAAATAACATTTATATGATGATGTTGAAATTAGGATATGACGATGCAGAGATTGGTCTTAATCTAAAATTGGATATGGATGTTGTAGAAGAGTTGAAGAATGAATATACGCCAGCTGAAGGACAAGAACAAGGTGTATACAAATCAAGCTATAATTATGAGTCAACTGGTACAAATTCATCAGGTGGAGTTCCTGGAACGGATTCTAATGACGGAACAGATTATTTAACAAGTGATTCTACAAGTTCTGATTCATCAACTAAAACTTCTCAGATTGAATATTTGCCAAATGAACGATCAACGAATACGAAGAAAGAAGTAGGGGCTATTGTTCCTGAAGATTCTTCGATTGCAATTATCCTAACGAAGTATGTAGTTTATAAAGAAGAGGATTTGAAAAATCAAGGTCTTCTTGATGATATGTCATTTGATGAATATGTTAAAGCGAATAATACAAGAACAAAATTAGAGGTTGATGAAGATACCATTACTACTGTAGCTAACACAACAGGAATCTCATCAAATTCCATAAGTGTACAAGCATTCGAAGTTCCAGTATTCCAAGCAACAGAAGAGGGACAATCGAAAGCTACGAATTATCTTGCAATTATTTTATTTGTTCTTATTGTAGCATTATTATTATTTGTTGTATTCAAAGGAACGGCACCTGTGGAAGTTACAGAACAGGAACCAGAACTTTCAGTTGAGCAATTATTAGCTACAACGAAAGAAAATCAAACACTTGAAGATATTGAGTTCAGTGAAAAATCTGAAACTAGAAAGATGATAGAGAAATTCGTCGATGAGAATCCAGAAGCAGTTGCACAATTGCTTAGAAATTGGCTCAACGATGATTGGGGGTGATCGTGTATGGCAACACAAAAAAATAGTGAAATATCAGGCGTTCAAAAGGCTGCAATTTTACTAATCGCTTTAGGACCAGAAAAATCAGCTAATATATTCAAACATTTAAAAGAAGATGAAATTGAACAATTGACACTTGAAATTGCCAACACACGAAGCATTTCGCAAAGTGTAAAAGATGAAGTATTAGATGAGTTTTACGAGATTTGTCTTGCGCAACAGTATATTGCCGAAGGTGGTATTGGGTACGCAAAAGAGCTTCTTGAAAAAGCTCTTGGTACAGATAAAGCGAGAGATGTTATTGGAAAACTTACTGCAAGTTTACAAGTACGTCCATTCGAGTTTATTCGTAAGACAGACGCAAGTCAGTTATTAAACTTTATCCAAGACGAGCATCCACAAACGATTGCTTTGATCTTATCCTATCTGTCCTCAAATCAATCAGCAGCAATCATATCATCTCTTGCTCCGGATAAGCAAGCAGATGTAGCAAAACGTATTGCTCAGATGGACCGTACATCACCAGATGTAATCAAAGAGGTGGAAAAAGTATTGGAAAGAAAGTTATCTTCTTTAGTAAATCAGGATTACACGATTGTTGGTGGTGTGGATTCTATCGTAGAAATCTTAAATACAGTTGATCGTGGAACTGAAAAACATATTATGGAAACTCTTGAAATTGAAGAACCAGAACTTGCTGATGAAATCAGAAGAAAGATGTTTGTATTCGAAGATATTCTTTCTCTTGATGATAAGTCAATCCAGAGAGTACTTAGAGAAGTTGATAATAATGAATTAGCTGTTGCGTTGAAAGGATCTACAGAAGAAGTCCAAACGGTTATCTTTAATAACCTATCAAAACGTTTATCTGCCATGATTAAAGAAGATATGGACTTTATGGGACCAATTCGTATGAAGGATGTTGAAGAAGCACAACAGAAGATTGTTAATATCATACGTAAGTTAGAAGACTCTGGTGAAATAATTATCTCCAGAGGCGGAGGTGACGAGATCGTTGTCTAGTAATTTAATAAAGTATAATTACGTTAACTATGATAAAGAAGAGAAGATTATTATCGACTCTGACTCTAAGCTTCCTTATTTTAAACCTCTAAGTTTTGATCATCTTGAAGTGTTAAATGTGGATCAGAATACAGTAGCTGAGGAAGGCTTGGACAATTTTGTTCCAGGTCTACAAGCTATGCCAGTCAGCCAGATAGAGCAGGTTGATATGGAGGCAATAAAGAAAGAAGCAGATGAGATTCTTGAAAAAGCAAAAATAGAAGCCGCAGACATTGTTCATGCTGCACAGGTTGAATCAAATCAAATTGTGGAAGAAGCAAAGAAAGACGGCTATCAGCAAGGATATGAAGATGGAAAAGCAGAGATTGGAAAACTGCAAGAAGATCTAAAAAAACAAATTCAAGATAATGCAAAAGAACAACAAAAATTTTTGCAGTCAATCGAACCACAATATACAAGTATTCTTATTAAATTGCTAGAAAAGTTAACAGGTGTTGTTTCATCTGAATATAAATCAGTAATCTTGCATTTGATTCAGAAAGCACTTGATGATAATACCAATGATGAAAATTACTGTATTCGTGTATCAAGAGAAGATTATGAGTACGTTAAGACAAAAGTTGACGCAATCAAAGCAATGTTAAAAGAAAATGCAATCGTTGAAGTTGTGATTGATAATAAGTTGGAAAAATCCCAATGTTTTATCGAAACAGATACGAGTGTAATTGATTGTAGTTTGAATGCACAGTTAGAGAACTTAGTTACTGATTTACGTATGTTAGCAGGAATATAGAATTAGAGGAAAGCAGGTAATCAATTGAGCATGATAGACTTTAATAAATACACGGAATTGCTTGACCGAAAGTATGAGCGAAGACTTGGAAAAGTTGTTAAAGTTGTTGGTCTTACAATTGAATCGATTGGTCCAAGTGCAAATCTTAATGATTTGTGTGTGATTACCTCGCAAGACAAAACACAGAAAATTATGGCGGAGGTAGTAGGATTCCGGGATAATCGAATTTTATTGATGCCATATGGGAATGTCGAAGGTGTTGGAATTGGAAGTATGGTTGAAAGTACACATCAACCATTGCAAGTACAAGCAGGTGATGATCTGCTTGGAAAGACTTTAGATGGTTTAGGAATTCCGATTGATGGGACACAGCTATATACAGGCAAGTCTTATCCTGTAGCTGCGGAGCCACCTGACCCACTGAAAAGAAAGATTATTGATTCTGTACTACCACTGGGAGTAAAAGCGGTTGATGGATTGATTACGGTTGGTAAGGGACAAAGAATTGGTATATTTGCAGGTAGTGGTGTTGGAAAAAGTACGTTACTTGGTATGTTCGCCCGCAATACAAAAGCAGATATTAATGTGATTGCATTGATTGGAGAACGTGGAAGGGAAGTACGAGAATTCATTGAACGAGATTTAGGTGAGGAAGGAATGCGTAGGTCGATCGTTGTTGTAGCAACATCAGATAAACCAGCATTAATTCGTAATAAAGCTGCAAAAACAGCAACAGCAATTGCTGAGTATTTTAGAGACCAGGGGAAAGATGTTCTATTAATGATGGATTCTTTAACACGTTTTTCAATGGCACAACGTGAGATTGGACTTGCATCTGGAGAACCACCAGTATCCCGAGGATATCCACCAAGTGTATATTCTGAAATGCCGAAACTTCTTGAACGAGCGGGTAATTCCGATGTTGGATCAATCACAGGTCTATATACTGTATTGGTAGATGGTGATGATTTCAATGAACCAATCACAGATACGGCGAGAGGTATTCTAGATGGTCATATTGTTTTATCTAGAAAGTTAGGACATAAAAATCATTATCCTGCAATTGATATCTTACAGAGTATATCCCGTGTTATGAGTTCAATAGCAACAAAAGAACACAAACAGAATGCAGGAAAACTTAAGAATGTACTAGCAACTTATAGTGAAGCGGAAGATCTAATTAATATAGGTGCATATAAATCAGGTTCCAATAAGAATATTGACTATGCAATTGAAAAGATTGATGCTGTTAATGGATTCTTAATGCAGAATGTAGATGAAAAGTATGAGTTTAACGAAGTTGTCTCTTTGCTAGGCAATATATTTGAAGAATAGGTGATCAAGTGGCCAAATTCCTTTATACAATGCAGAATATACTAGATATTAAGTATAAATTAGAAGAGCAACAGAAGACGGCGTTTTCTTTGGCAATGCAGAAGTTAACAAAAGAAGAAGAAAAGCTGAAACTTCTTCAAGAAAAGAAGAACAGTTATCAGAATGAGCTGAAAATGAGAGTTCAATCTGCACTGGATATCAAAAATATAAAATGGTATGAAAATGCAGTTGAAACAATGAAATACAAGATAAAAATACAGATTCTTGTAGTGAAAAGAGCAGAAAATGAATTAGAAGCTGTAAGGGTCAGGCTAACCGAAATTATGGTTGATCGAAAAACTCATGAAAAACTTAAAGAAAATGAGTTTGAAGAGTTCAAAAAAGAACTAAATTCCATTGAAAATAAGGAAGTTGATGAGTTAGTTAGTTTCAAATATAACAATAATACGGTAAGTAGTGAGGAAGATTAAGTATGGCAAAAAACAATAATGGAAATGAGATTGAACTGGATAACGAAGAAAAAGGCGGAAGTCGAATTGTTACAGTACTTATTGCTGTACTTATTGTTCTAATATGGCTTGCGATCTTTGCTTTATTAGTTAAATTCGATGTTGGTGGATTTGGTTCGGGTGTGTTACGTCCTATATTAAAAGATGTACCGATTGTTAATAAAATCTTACCAGATGTATCCGATGAACAAATTGCAGAAGAGAATGACTATGCATATAGCGATATCGCAAAAGCAAATGCGAGAATTAAAGAATTAGAAAGACAATTGGAATTAAGCCAAACGTCTAGTTCAACAACTAATAGTACAATTCTTGATCTACAAGCAGAAGTTGCAAGACTACAGGTGTTTGAAGATAATCAACTTGATTATGAAAAGAAATTGAAAGAGTTCAACGAAGAAGTTGTATTTGCAAAACAGGCACCGGATATTGAAGAATATAAGAAATTTTATGAGCAGATTGATCCTGCTAATGCAGAGGAGATCTATCGTCAGGTATGCGAACAGTTAGCTGCTGATGAATTAGTACAAGAACAAGCAGATCGATTTGCAAAGATGGATGCAAAGGTTGCTGCTGAGACAATGCAGGAGATGACAGGCGATATTAAATTAGTTTGTCAGATACTTAAGGCAATGAAACCTGCTCAAAGTGCTGCAATTATGAATGAAATGGATCCTTTATTTAATGCAAAAGTTGTAAAACGACTTTCTACATTAGAAGAGGAATAGGAAATCTCCTATGAATTTGATACTAGAGTAGATTTCACTTGAAAATCTATTTTAGATATATAACAAACTATGAAAGGAGGAAAAGAATGAAAGCAAGTGAAGTAATGTCGCAAATATCTACAATGACAACGTATCAGGCTTCTGCAAAAGCAAATAATGCAAAGAGCACATGTTTTCAAGATGTAATGGATACCAATCTTCAGTCAAAGCAAGATGATAAAAAGACAAGTGCTGCAGTTGATAAAAAATCTGAGAATGCATCGAAGATGAGCAACTTAGAGCAAAACACATCAAAAGATGCAGACAAAAAGGTTGTTAATTCATCAAAGAAAGATAGTGCTACGAAGACAGAAGCACAAACAACACAGAAAAATCCAATTGCAGATAAGATTGATCAAGCAACAAAAGAAATAAAGAATATTCTTATGGAGAACCTTGATATTACGGAGGAACAGCTTGAATCAATTATGACAGCACTTGGATTAGACTACCTTCAATTATTAGAACCTAGTAATTTAGCACAAGTATTCATGGAAGTAAATGGATTGACAGATCCAACGCAGATGTTGACAGATCAGCAACTGTCAGATCAATTCAGTCAATTAATTACAGAGATGAATGATGTGAAGTTGGAGGATTATGGTCTTACGAATGAAGAGGTAAATCAATACCTAGAACAACTTACTGCACCTAAAGTAGAAACTGGTGCAAAAGAAGAAGTTGTAGGGACTGCAGAAGTTCAAACAAACACAGAAGATGATGTTGTGAATGAGAATGCAGAGAAGACGAATACAAATGCAGAAACACAGAATATCAAAGTGGAAGTAGAAAAGTATTCGACAGATGCAGATACTCAATCATCGGATCAACAACAACAGAAATCTGAGGGTGCAATAGAACAAGCAAATGCAGCCACAATTGTAAACAATATCGCAAAATCTACAACAGTAGAGAGTTTTGGTGATGAACTTGTTCAGGTACAACAACTACGAGATATAGCGAATCAAGTAATTGAGCAGATTAAAGTAGTAATCAAACCAGAGCAAACGAGCATGGAGATGCATTTGAATCCAGAAAGTCTAGGAAAAGTTAATTTACTTGTGGCTCAAAAAGAAGGCGTATTAACTGCACAGTTTACCGTGCAAAATGATATTGCTAAAGAAGCCTTGGAAAGCCAGATCCAAACATTAAAAGATAACTTTTCGCAACAAGGCATTAAGGTTGATGCAGTTGAAGTAACCGTTTCCAATTTCCCATTTTCTCAAGATGATTTTACAGATGGAAATAAGGAACAACAGAAATCATCAAGCAAAAAGAGAAATATCAATTTAGCAGATTTAGATTTTTCTGAAAGTGATTATTCAGAGGAAGAAGAATTGAAAGTTGATATGATGCAAAAGAATGGTAACAGCATCGATTATAGTGCTTAACAAGGAGGAACAACTATGGCAGATTTAGTAAGTTCAATTACGGATGGGGTATTACAAAAGACTTCGTCGTTGACATCAGACACAGCAAATAGTAACTCACTTGGAAAAGATGCATTCTTACAATTACTTGTTACACAAATGAAATACCAAGATCCATTGAATCCATCTACGGATACAGAGTTTGTTTCGCAGTTAGCAACATTCTCTCAATTGGAACAATTGCAGAATCTTGGAACAACAATGACAAACTCCCAAGCTTTTGGTTTGGTAGGTAAAGATGTCATTATGAAATCAGAGGATTCCATTGGTAATACAACATATTATAGTGGTACCGTTGACTTTGTAACAGTAACGAATGGAAAAGCATATTTTTCAATTGCTGGTAAATTATATGCTGCAGAAAATCTTGATACAGTTATTGATGAAAATTATATGAATCAGTTGCCACAAGTAGCCGATACGGATATCTCATATAATATCGCAGATCCAAAAGATGCAACGGTTAAGATTAGCTTAGGATTTGGTAATTATTCTGCATCAAAAGCAATCGTATCAATTGATGGCAATGAAATCAATGAGGAATTTATTCGTATTGAAAATGGTGTTATGACAATTAAGAAAGAAGCTTTTGCAGACTTAAAAGAAGGAACTTATCGTGTTTCTGTATCTTTCAATAACACAATTGAGACAACAGCATCGAATAAAGTTACAGTTACGGTTGTTAATAAACCTGTGGAAGATACAAGTGGCTCTGATGCAAGTAAAGATTCAGGTAGTACAACCTAATTGATTTCGTAGTTTAGAGATAAGATGGAACTTTTCTCTGGGTGAGGTGATAAGATATGGATATCAGAAATAGTCAATATGCTTCTATTGGGCAGATTACGAATCAATATCTTCAAAAACGGAAAACGAATTTCGATCAGACAAACTCAGCTAATTCCGTATCCTTTTCTGATTTACTTGAAAGCAAAAAGAATGAAGCAAGTAGCGATACATATGAAGTTACATTAAAATTCTCAAAGCATGCAAATCAGAGAGTAGAGAGCAGGAATATTGAGTTGTCAGGAGAAGTCCTACAACGTTTAGAAGATGGCACAAGAAAAGCACAAGAAAAAGGCATAAAAGAATCGCTTGTTATGATTGACAGTTTGGCATTCATCGTCAATGTGCCAAGCAACACAGTAGTAACAGCGGTTACAGAAAATGAAAACAAGATATTCACGAATATTGATGGAGCTGTTATCGCATAAAAGCTGGACCTTAATGGAGGCTTATAACTTTTGAATGACAGATAAAGTTATTGGAATACCAAATTGCGAAACATGCGAATTTAAGGAGGAAATGTATTATGATGAGATCACTTTACTCTGGTGTTTCTGGACTTAAAGTTCACCAGACAAAAATGGACGTTATTGGTAATAATATTGCAAATGTTAATACAATTGGTTTTAAAGCAAGTACTGTTCAATTTTCAGATATATTCTATCAAACAACACAAAATGCAAGTGGTGCAAATGAATTAACGGGAACAGCTGGTACCAATGCAAAACAGATTGGTTTAGGTACTTCTTTAGCATCAATTACCGCAGCAATGACTACACAAGGTGGTTCACAAAGAACAGATAATGCAACAGACTTAATGATCACTGGTAATTCTTTCTTCATTGTTAATAATGGAAATGGAAATTACTTTACAAAGAATGGTTCTTTTACAATTGATGGAGCAGGTTACCTTGCAACAGAAACTGGATACTATGTAATGGGTTGGTCAACCGATCCGGATGATCCAAACAAGATTAAACAAGATACAGTAGGTAAGATTGCAATTCAAACTCCTGAGAATGCATCAACTCCTCCAGAAGCAACATCAGATTGTACATTAAAAGGTAATATTGATAAAACAGATAGTACGTTAGCTGGAGATGGTTATATCATAAGTTCTGAATTCTATGATAATCTTGGTAATGCATATACAGCTAAGATTGCATTGAATTCAACTACTTCAACTGCTACAGAACAAAAGTATACAATGAACCTATTGGATATTACTTCAAATGCAACGGGTAAATCGGTTGTACAAGATACTTCCTTGATTAATTCCATTCAATTTGGAGGATCAACATATACGTATGATGCTACAACAAAACAATTAAAAACGACAGGAACAGCACCAACCGTTTCCTTTAATCCAGTAACAGGTGCTTTTATGACTACTACAGCAACAGGTGCTGCAGCGGGAACTACAACTAATACGTTAGATCTTGTTTTAAAGACTGCATCTGACGTAGCAGCTGCACCAACAGCAACTCCTCCAGTAGAAGGTTCTTCTTTATTTGGTAAGGAAGGTACGATTAAGTACGATTGTTCTTCTATTACACAATACTCTACAACAGGTGCTTGTAGCATCAGTTCTAGTAGAGGTAGTCTTGCAAATACAGGTGCTGGTAGAAAAGTAGGAAACTTGTCTGGTGTAATTGTTCAGCAAGATGGTAAGATTTACGGTTCATATGATAACAGTACAACAAAATTACTTGGTCAAATTGCCGTAGCTAGTTTCTCAAACCCAGCTGGTTTGGAAGCGATTGGTGGAAGTTTATTTGCTGCAACACAAAACTCTGGCGATTTCGACGGAAAAGGTGTTGATGTAACTGCCGATGGTGGTAAGTTCTCAACTGGTGTATTGGAAATGTCAAATGTTGACCTTTCTTCCGAGTTTACGAACATGATTACAACACAAAGAGGTTTCCAAGCAAACTCAAGAATAATAACAACATCAGATACATTACTTGAGGAATTGATCAATCTTAAGAGATAGTAACGGATAGTATAAAATCATAGATGGAATAGAATAAATAAATAAGTTTTTACAAGATTCAGGGAAGAATCAGAGTTACAAGATAATCCTGCTTCTTGCTGTAAGGAGCAGGATTATCTTTAAGTAAAGAAAACAAGGAGGACGTTTATGATTGAATTAACTAGATTGAATGGAGTAAGGTTTTCGATTAATTGCGATCTAATTGAAACGGTAGAGGAAACTCCAGATACAGTAATAACCTTGACTAATGGGAAAAAATTTGTTGTATCAGAGAAGATGGAAAAAATCAATGATCGCATAATTGATTTTAAAAGAAAAATATATGCTAAAATTTAGTTTTTAACCTAGAACAATAGAGTTTATTACAGTATAAACTTTTCACATAAATAATTACATAGAATAGGCGGTGGTGATATGGATATAGCAACTATAGGCGGTTTAATTGTATCCTTTATATTATTGATATTTGGTATTATATTTGATGAAGATAATATGAGATTATTATGGGGAAGAGTAGGTGATTTTATTAACTATCCTTCCATGCTGATTACATTTGGTGGATCATTCATGGCTGTATTTACAGCTTCAAAAAGCATCAAATCATTCTTAAACAACTTAAAGAGTTTTAAATTAGCATTAAAGATATTACCTTCTAATGAATCTGCAACAATTACAACGATTATCGAGTTATCCAATATAGCACGTAAAGAAGGTTTACTGGCTTTGGAAGAAGCAGCGAATAATATAGAAGATGCGTTTTTAAAGAAAGGTATATTATTAATTGTAGATGGTACTGATCCTGAATTAGTACGTAGTATTCTGGAGACAGAATTAATTTCGATTGAAGGAAGACATAAAAAGACAATAGCATTCTGGGAAGATTTGGCCACAATGGGTCCTGCCTGGGGTATGATTGGTACTTTGGTCGGTCTTATTAACATGTTGAAAAAGATGAATGATCCAAGTTCCATTGGACCACAGATGGCTTTAGCCTTAATTACGACATTGTATGGTTCATTGCTGGCAAACTGGATCTGTACACCAATCGCATCTAAATTAAAATTAAACAATGATACAGAAGTTATGACGAAGGAAGTCATGGTTGAAGGACTATTATCCATTCAAGCAGGTGAAAATCCTCGTGTTATTGAAGAAAAATTAAAATCCTTCCTTTCTCCTTCAATGAGAAATGATATGACGGAAGAAGAGGGCGGTGAAGTAAATGGCTAGAAAGAGGCAAGAAGATCCACCAAAAGGTTCTCCTGCTTGGATGAATACATTTAGTGATTTGATGAATCTATTGCTTTGTTTCTTCGTTTTACTTTTCTCCATGTCTTCCGTAGATGAAGATAAATATGAACAATTGGTAGCATCATTGAATAATTCCTTTAGTATCTTCAGTGGTGGAGGATCCGCAATTGGTGAAGGCCAATTAATATCCAGTGGTGTAAGCCAGTTAAATGAGCTGTCTAATTACATTTCAGAGATGGGTTATGAAGCGGAGGAAGAAGTTGATTCAGATGAAACAGATCCTATGAAGTATTTGGAAGAGCAAAGAAAACAAATTTCTGAGGAAATGTATGATGAAATCACCGAGTTAACTGAGAAGTATAATATCGATAAGAAAGTTGATGTCAAGATTGACGGACAAAATCAATATATTAAACTCTCAATTGGCGGTTCCGTATTATTTGATTCAGGAGTAGCTGAAATTAAAGAAGAAGCACTTCCTATTCTAAATAAAATTGGAGATATCCTTAAGGAATATAGTGATTGTTTGATTAAGATCGAAGGTCACACAGATAATGTTCCGATATCAAGTAATATTAAATATGCAGATAATATGGATTTATCTGCAGCAAGAGCAATATCTGTATGGAATTACTTAACAGATAAAAAGGGCTTGGATCCTTCCACTCTTGAAGCTTCTGGTAGAAGTGAGTTTGACCCAATTGCTTCCAATGATACACCAGAAGGACGGGCAAAGAATAGAAGAGTGGAAATCAAGATATATAATGAATTAAGCAAGTAACAATTACTATATTACAAATAGGGAGTGACATGTATGAAAAGAAACATCTTAACAATCGTTATTTTAGCATTATCTATCGTTAACTTAGTACTGACTGCAGTTATTGTTTTTTCAGTAGTACCAAATGTCAACAAGACGAATAATTTAATTGATCAAGTTGCACAAATCATTAATTTAGATTTGGAAGCACAGAATGGCAATGAAAAAGTAATTACAGTCGATGATTTGGAGAATTATGATTTAGATGAAGAATTAGTTATCAATCTAAAGAAAGACTCCGATTCTTCTAAAGAACGATATGCGGTAGTTAGTAAAATATCGATATCTCTTTATAAAGGTGTAGATGATTTTTCTAAAGTAAAGAAAAATATCGAAGCTTCCACTTCAAATGTATATGATATTATTCGTAAAAGCTTCAGTAACTATACAAAAGACGAAGCAAAATTAAATGAAGATGTGATCAAAGAAAATATCATAAAGATGTTGAATGAGAAATATGGTGATAAAGTAGTGCAAGATATTGCCTTTGGTAGTTTAGTATATCAATAAATTACTAATTATAATTTACTATAAGCAGTTTTTAAATAATACTAATTTATTACTTTATATTAAACGAAAAATGTGATATTATTAGTTATAATTATTTTTTATGATAATTTTTGTAATAGAATGTAGAAATTTACGACAACCATTTCTTTATATTGAAAATTTCTGGATTTACTATGACTATAATATCACCTAGGAGGTGAGAAACAATGGGTGACGTCTTATCGCAAAATGAGATAGATAATTTGCTTGCTGCGTTAAGTAGTGGTGAATTAGATGCCGATGAGATAAAAGACACAGGCGAGAAGCAAATTAAAAACTATGATTTTGCAAGACCATCAAAATTCTCGAAAGAACATCTACGTACTTTAGAGATTATATTCGAACATTATGGTAGATTGCTTTCAACAAACTTACCTGCCTATTTGAGAAAGAATGTTCAGGTAGAAGTTATGAACTCAGAAGCAGCTGCATACTCCGAATTTTCCAATGCATTATCAAATCCAGTACTATTAGGTATTGTTAATTTTGCTCCACTAGAAGGAAACATTGTTATCGAGCTAGCGGCAAATCTTGGTTATGCTATTGTAGACCGTATGCTTGGTGGTAATGGGTTACCTCTTGAAAAAGCAAGAGATTTTTCAGAAATTGAGTTAATAATTATCGAGAGAATATTTAATATATGTACGAATTTGTTGATCGAGCCATGGCAAAATGTTATCAATATAGAACCAAGACTAGAAAGAATTGAAACTAATTCTCAATTTGCTCAAATTATTCAACCAAGTGAAATGACGTCGATCATAACAATGAATATCCGAATTGGCAATGTAGAAGGTTTAATGAATGTTTGTTTACCTTACAATTGCTTAGAACCGGTAATCGACAAGTTGAATACGAAGTATTGGTACTCTACAATGCAAGTGAAAGATGATAAGGCATATCAAGATATTATTGAAATTGCTATAGAAAAAGCGAAGATACCAATTAAAGCAGTACTTGGTAGTAGTATGATATCGGTTAATGATTTCCTTAATCTTCAGAATGGTGATATTATTCGACTGAATACCAAAGTCGATGAAGAACTAGATATCTATGTTGGTAATATAAAAAAATTTACTGCACTTCCGGGAGCTTCTTCGGATTCGTATGCTGTAAGATTAACATCAATTATTAGGGAGGAGTAACAGTATGGATGGTATGTTATCGCAAGAAGAAATCAATGCGTTGCTAGGTAGCATTGATAATGATGATTCTTCTGCAAATAATACTGCTTCAGGTTCATCGGAATCATTGACTGCTGATGAAAAAGATGCAGTAGGAGAGATATCGAATATAAGCATGGGGACTGCGGCTACAACATTGTCTACCTTGGTAAACAATAAAGTAGTGATTACAACTCCTGTTGTTTCCTATTCTACATGGGAAGAATTATCTCAGGAATTTGGAAAACCATGTGTATTCATACAGATTTCATATAAAGAAGGTCTAGATGGAAACAATATTCTGATTCTGAATGAATCAGATGTAAAGATTATTACAGATTTAATGATGGGTGGAGATGGAACCAATGTAGCAGGTGAATTATCTGACTTACATTTAAGTGCCATCGGTGAAGCAATGAACCAAATGATGGGTTCAGCATCTACATCTCTTTCCTCTATGTTAGAAAAGAAAGTGGATATCAGCCCACCAGTTGCTAGTCTTGTCGATTTGAATAGTACAATTGATGAATCTGAGATTTCTGATTTCTTAAAGCATCCATTTGTAAAAGTTGCATTTAAGATGGAAATCGGAGATTTGGTAGATAGTCAGATTATGCAATTGTATCCATTTGATTTTGCAAGAGATTTATATAAGAAATTCTCTGAGTCAGGATCTAATGCAGATACACATGAACAAAGCAACGTACAAAGTAATGCACCAGAACCACAACCAGCACCACAGGTTCAACCACAAATGCAACAGATGCCTCCAGTTCAACCGATGATGGGGCAACAACCAATGATGAATCAACCTATGCCAGGTTATGGAACTGTTCCAATGTATCAAGGACAGATGCCTTATATGCAGCCTAATATGGGTCAGATGATGCCTATGCAGGATATTAATGTTCAGCCTGCACAATTCCAGCCATTTAACAATGTTGCTGCCCAATTACCTGGACAGGAGAATATTGATTTGATCATGGATGTACCTCTTGAGGTTACCGTTGAACTCGGTAGAACTAACAAATCAATTAAAGAGATTTTAGACTTTGCCCCTGGAACAATTATTGAATTGAATAAACTTGCTGGTGAGCCAATTGATGTATTAGTAAACGGCAAGTTTGTTGCTAAAGGAGAAGTCGTTGTAATTGAAGAGTGCTTTGGTATCAGAGTGACAGAAATCATAAAATAGAAGAGAAGTATAGATAGGAGAGGTAAAAATGGCGAAGAGAATTTTAATTTGTGATGATGCAGCTTTTATGAGAATGATGATTAAGGACATTTTAACGAAGAATGGTTATGAAATTGCTGGAGAAGCAGAAAACGGCGCAAAAGCAGTAGAAAAATATAATGAAACAAAACCAGACTTAGTAATGATGGATATAACAATGCCTGAGATGGATGGAATCCAAGCGTTAAAGAAAATTAAATCAATGGATCCTGCTGCAAATATTATCATGTGTTCAGCAATGGGACAACAAGCAATGGTAATTGAATCCATTCAAACTGGAGCAAAAGATTTCATCGTTAAGCCATTCCAAGCAGATCGTGTACTCGAAGCAGTAAAAAAAGCGATAGGCTAATATATGCGATCATATATTTATTTATTCCAAGGCAGTTCTACGATAGAAAATATTGCAGAACTGTTTGGACTATTAGTGGTGTTTGTACTAATTTTGGTATTGGCTTATTTTACATCAAGGTGGATTGGAAAAACTGGTGTTGGAATGACAACAAAAAATCGCAATATTACAGTTATTGAAACATTGCGATTAAGCCAATCAAAGTATGTACAGATTTTGAAAATTTCAGATAAGTATATTGTTATAGCTGTATCAAAGGATCATGTTGAGTATTTGACAGAGGTTGATGGAAGCAAATTAGAGATAAATGAAGGCGTGAGTGAAACACCTTCCTTTAAAGAGATATTGGCGAAAATTAAACCAAATACAAATATGAAAGCGATCGATGATGAAAAGACTAAAAAAGAGACAAAAAAAGATAAGAATGATGTATAGAGGTTGAAAGATGTGCACAAAGAAAAAAAATAAAGTTGGTAAAGCAATCCTAAATTCATTTGTTGCTCTGTTTGTTCTGTCTATCGTCATTCTGGTTTTTTCTGTACCAGTTAAGGCAAGTAGTCAGACAAGTAGTCAAACGGATAGTCAAACAGCTAATCAGTCAAGTGATTCTGATATAAAGGTTTCATCTGGTAATGAACCACTGGGATTTGACTTAAATCTCTCTACCAATGGAGAAGGGAATGGGGTAGCGTCTACCTTAAAAATTGTAATAATTTTAACAATTATATCTATTGCACCTTCTTTGCTATTGATGGTGACTTCATTTACAAGAATAATTGTCGTATTACATTTTGTTAGGACAGCCTTAGCAACGCAAACATCACCACCAAACCAAGTCTTAATCGGATTATCCTTGTTTTTAACGGTATTTATTATGGGACCAATTTTTACTCAGATCAATGATGAAGCAATCAAACCATTATCTGCAGGGGAAATTACGCAGGAAGAGGCATTCAAGCGTGGAATGGAACCTATACGTGAATTTATGTACAAACAGTTAGAGGATCGTCCACAGGATATTAAGTTATTCATGGATATTGCGAACTTAGGGGAGGCCAATATTACGGTATATGAGTTAGATGATATACCAAACTCAGTATTAATTCCAGCATTTATGATCAGCGAATTAAGAACTGCATTTATCATTGGATTCTTATTGTACATTCCATTCATTGTAATCGATATGGTTGTTGCGTCAACGCTGATGTCAATGGGTATGATGATGTTACCACCAACTACGATTTCTATGCCATTTAAGATTTTGCTTTTTATATTAGCAGATGGTTGGAATTTGATTATTGGCAATGTAGTTAAGACGTTCTATTGACGATAGATTTCATGTTTGGTGAAGAGGTGTTTTATGAATGTAGATGTAGTTATTGATATAGCGAGACAGACACTATTAGTAATCATTAAGTGTTCTGCACCAATGTTGCTTGTATCGCTGATTGTAGGTTTAATCGTAAGTATATTTCAGACGATTACATCTATACAGGAACAAACATTGACATTTGTTCCAAAACTGATTGCAATCTTTATGGTGATCATGTTAGCAGGTTCTTGGATTTTTAAGAATATTGTAGACTTTACGTATGAATTATTCTCTAATTTCGGAACGTATATAAAATAAATGGGATGCACGGTATAACTAGGTAGGATGAGATGATATGAATTTTGCAGTAGAGGATTTAGAAGTATATTTATTAATTTTAGTGCGAATATCAGGATTTATATATACTGCGCCTTTTCTTAGTCTAACCAGTGTACCTAGAAAAGTTAAAGTCGGATTAAGTGTATTTATGGCTCTTATCATATTCAGTACAATGCCAAGTGCTCGACTAGAATACACAGGCGTATTAGATTATGCAATCTTGATAACAAGAGAATTGATAACAGGCATATTAATTGGTTTTAGCGCAAACATGTGTATGTATATATTAAATTTTGCTGGACAAATGGTTGATATGGAGATTGGTTTCTCTATGGTTATGGAATTAAATCCAGTATCAAGAATTCAAACAACGATTACTGCAAATCTATATACATATATTGTTATGTTAATCATGTTACTTAGTGATCTACACTTACATCTGTTTAAAGCAATAATGGATACCTTTACTTTGATACCGTTGGGTCATACGGTATTTAAGTCAGGACTTTATGATAATGTATTAAAGTTTATAACAGATTATTTTGTTATCGGTTTTCGAATCATTCTTCCTGTATTTGCTACTATTTTGATTGTTAATATTGTGTTAGGTATATTGGCGAAAGTAGCACCTCAGATGAATATGTTCGTTATAGGTATGCAGCTAAAAGTTTTTGTGGGATTGTTTATTCTGTATTTGGTTATGGGATTAATGCCTCAAGTAACGGATTTTCTGTTTTCAGAAATGAAAACGATAATTCAGATGGTAGTAGGTAATCTAGTAGAATGATGGGATAGTAGTGGACTATGATGCAGAGGTTTACAAGGTTGCAAGATAAAAATGATATAGAAGAGAATAAGATAAAGACAGTCAAACCCATATTGCTTCCATACAACTTACAGTTGTTTGCAAATGATGAAGGTGGGGAAAAGACTGAAGATGCTACGCCTAAAAAGTTAAATAAAGCGAGGTCTGAAGGACAGGTAGCAAAAAGTACCGAATTAATCACAGCGGTTATGCTGATGTCTTTATTTTTGGTGTTGAAAGTTTATGTAGGGACAATTGGAGAGAAATTTATTGAAATATTTCCAAAGGTTTTTAACAATATTCCCGTAGTTGTCAAAGATGATATGTCTCAAAATATTATCTTATCTATTTTAAATTATGGGATTAAGTCAATTATTCTTATTGGCTTACCAATTTTTTTAGTTGGTATGGTGGTTGGATTTTTGATTAATAAAGTTCAGATTAAGTGGAAAGTCACAAAGAAACCATTACGACCGAAACTAAGTAAAATGAATCCATTAAAAGGATTTAAGAATATGTTTTCAAAAAGCAAATTAATACAGTTGCTTTTTTCCGTAGCAAAGATTATCATGATTATGATTCTTGTATATAATACGTTAAAGGACAAATGGCCTTTGATTTTAAAGTTATATGACTTTACTTTATTTCAGGCAATTAATGTAGTTGGTACAATGGTAATCGATGTTGGATTAAAGATTAGTATGCTTTTCCTATTGATCGGATTTGCAGATTTGTTTTACCAAAAGAAAAAGTTTAAGAAAGACATGAAGATGTCAAAACAAGAAGTAAAAGATGAATGGAAAAATTCAGAAGGAGATCCGCAAGTCAAAGGTAAGATTAAATCGAAGATGTTAGAAGCATCCAGACGAAGAATGATGAGTGAAGTACCGAATGCAGACGTAGTTATTACAAACCCTACACATTTTGCGGTAGCGTTAAAGTATGATCGAGAATCTGCTTCCGCTCCAGTAGTAGTGGCAAAAGGTGCTGATTTCATGGCACAGAAGATAAAAGATGTAGCAAGAGAAAATAAAGTAGAGATTGTAGAAAACAAACCTCTTGCCAGAATGTTGTATTTTAATGTTGAAATCGAACAAGAGATACCTCAGGAACTATATCAGATGGTGGCTGAGATATTAGCTTATGTATATAGAATAAAAAATAAGATTTAGTTTAGGAGGTTAGGTGAATGAAAAAGTCAGATTTGGTACTTGGGTTATATATCATGGCAGCCATTGTATTTTTGATTGTACCAATACCTTCTTTTATATTGGATATATTACTAGCACTTAATATAGCAACTGCTATGGTAATATTATTCAATGCATTGTTCTCAAGGGAAGCATTAAATATGTCTAGTTTCCCTACTGTACTGTTGTTCACAACGATTTTCCGTATATCATTGAATGTATCATCAACTAAGTTAATTTTATCATCAGGAGAACCGGGTAATGTCGTTGAGACATTCGGTAAATTCGTTGGTGGTGGGGACCTAGTAATTGGTGTAGTAGTATTCATGATTTTGATTTTAGTTCAGTTTATGGTAATCAATAAAGGTTCTGAGAGAGTTGCAGAAGTAACAGCAAGATTTACTTTGGATGCAATGCCTGGTAAACAGATGGCAATTGATGCCGATTTGAATACAGGAGCCATTACAGATGCGGAAGCAAAAGAGAGACGTCAGAAGTTACAAGATGAATCGGCTTTCTTTGGAGCGATGGATGGTGCTACGAAGTACGTAAAGGGAGATGCAACAGCTGGTTTGATCATCACGGCAGTTAATATTGTTGGTGGTATCATCATGGGTGTTGTTCGACTAGGTATGCCAATTGCAGATGCCTTAGAAAAATATACAATCTTGACAATTGGTGATGGACTTGTTTCACAGATCCCTTCTATTATGATTTCATTAGCAACTGGTTTGCTTGTAACAAAGGTTTCCAAAGAAGCAGATATTTCCGATATACTTGTTAAGCAATTATTCTCTATACCAAAAGTACTTTATATGGTTGGTGGAGCTTTAATCTTCTTGGGTATTACGACTCCATTGAATGTAGTTGTTTTCTGTGCATATGGTGTTGTATTTATTATCTGTGGTCGTATGATTAATGCGAAGATTGAAGAGAGCAATATTGAAGAAGAGGTTGCTGCAACAGAAGACAATGCAGATGAAATTCGAAAACCAGAGAATGTTACTTCTTTATTGCAAGTTGATCCAATTGAGTTGGAGTTTGGATATGGTATTATCCCATTAGCTGATGTAAATCAGGGTGGTGACTTGCTTGATCGAGTTGTTATGATTCGTAGGCAGATTGCTTTGGAACTTGGTTGTGTTGTACCAATCATTCGTTTACGTGACAATATCCAGTTGAATCCAAATCAGTATGTTATTAAGATTAAAGGAATTCCAGTAAGTGATGGGGAAATTCTATTTGACCATTATATGGCTATGAACCCAGGATATGTAGAAGAGGAAATCACGGGTATCCCAACGTTTGAACCTTCTTTCCACTTACCAGCAATTTGGATTACAGAGAATCAAAGAGAACGTGCAGAGTCTTTGGGTTATACGGTAGTTGATCCACCTTCAATCATAGCAACACATTTGACGGAAGTTGTTAAGAGTAACTTAAGTGAATTGTTAAGCCGTCAGGATGTTCAGAACCTGATCAACAATGTGAAGGAAGCAAACGAAACACTCATTACAGAGTTAGTACCAAAACAACTTGGAGTTGGCGAAATTCAAAAAGTACTACAGAATCTCTTACATGAAGGAATTTCCATTCGAGATCTTGTTACGATATTTGAAACATTGGCAGATAATGCACCTGTTACAAGAGATACGGACGTTCTTACAGAATATGTACGTCAAAGTTTAAAACGTGCAATTTCTAATAAGTATTTTCCAAATGGAGAGACTACTAGTGTAGTTACTTTAGATCCTCAAGTAGAGCAGGAAATTATGGGTTCTGTGAAGCAAACAGAACAGGGTGCATACTTAACATTAGATCCTGAAAAGACACAAGGTATTATGAATTCAGTAAAAGAAGAAGTAGCGAAATTGGAGAATCTAGGTCGTAATCCGATTGTAATAACATCTCCAATCGTACGAATGTATTTTAAAAAACTTACTTCTGATTATTTTAAGGATTTAGTTGTCGTTTCTTATAGCGAAATTGAATCCAATGTTGAATTACAATCAGTAGGGATGGTGACAGCGTAGTGATTATTAAGAAATTTCAAGCTGAAACAGAGAAAGAAGCAATATTACTTGCAAAAGAAGAATTAGGCAAAGATGCCATTGTGACTAACATTAAGACGATCAAACCGAAAGGAATCTATAAGTTTTTTAAACCTTCAAAAGTTGAAATAACGGCAGCTGTTGATGATACAGTGAATTATGAAGAGGATAGTTTATTATCCTC
This sequence comes from Anaerosporobacter faecicola, assembly GCF_012070565.1. Lineage (GTDB taxonomy): Bacteria > Bacillota > Clostridia > Lachnospirales > Lachnospiraceae > Anaerosporobacter > Anaerosporobacter faecicola. The sequence continues at coordinate 58,161 of NZ_JAAQRO010000011.1, read as the reverse complement.
TTTTCAAAAGTTAATAAGCGAAAATCAAAATGCCGCACAAGGAGAAGGTAAGGGAAGTACATTTGACGTAAAAGTTGCAGAAGAGAAAAGGGAGTCAGACAATACACTTTTTGAAGATGTTAAATCAACATATTCCTCTGCAATAGAGAAGCGTTTGGATAATTTACAGAATCTTATAGAAAAGCAGATTAAACCAACAGTACAACCTGAAGAAGAAAAGAAAGAAGAAATAGATTCTTCAAGTGACAATGAATACATTAAGTTAATCTATAAACAGATGCTGTTGAATGAAGTAGATGAAAAATTCGCGAATAAAATAATTAGTGAAATTGAGTCAACGTTACAAAAAGGGGCTCCAGTAGACAATATTCTGACTAGCATTTATCAGAAAATTGTGTTAAAGTTAGGACAACCAGAGACAATTGAGTTGGGAGAACAAAAACCTAAGTTTGTATTTTTCATTGGACCAACTGGTGTAGGAAAAACTACTACGATTGCTAAAATCGCTTCCGGGTTTAAGATGAATAAGAATACGAAGATGGCACTAGTTACTTCGGATACGTATCGAATCGCTGCTGTAGAGCAACTGCGGATCTATGCGAATATCTTAGGGGTACCACTGAAGGTTATATATTCTGCAGAAGAATTAATGCAATCCAAAGAAGAATTTAACGATTATGATATCGTTCTAATTGATACAGCAGGAAGATCACATAAGAATACAGAACAAAAAGATGATTTAGAATCATTGCTTAATACGATTGATGATTCTATGAAGGAAATCTATCTTGTATTAAGTGCGACTACGAAATACAAAGATTTGGTACGAATTACAGAAACGTATTCTACAATAGCAAATTATAGAATTATATTTACTAAATTAGATGAAACAATATGCATGGGTAATATTCTGAATGTCAGAATGATGACAGGTGCACCTCTATCTTATGCAGCTTGGGGACAAAACGTACCAAATGATATTGGAAGGCTCGATGCACAATTTGTTGCTAAAAAACTACTAGGAGGCAGTGATTGATGGATCAAGCGGAAGAATTACGAAGGATGATAGAGAAACAAAACCAGCAAAAAGATGTAGCACGAGTAATTACTGTCACTAGTGGAAAAGGTGGAGTTGGTAAATCGAATATTTCGGTTAATCTTGCCGTTCAATTAAGTCGATTAGGAAAACGTGTTATCATCTTGGATGCGGATTTTGGTTTAGCAAATGTTGAAATCATGTTAGGTATTCGTCCAAAGTATAATTTGGCCGATCTAATGTTTCATGGTAAAACGTTACGTGAGATAATTACAGAAGGACCACAGAATATTGGATTCATCAGTGGAGGATCAGGAATCGATGAATTAGCCAATCTTTCAAGAGTGCAATTAGATGACTTAAGAAAGATGCTATATGAACTAGATGATCTTGCGGATGTAATCATTGTAGACACAGGCGCTGGTATATCAGATAGTGTTTTGGAATTCGTTGCAGCAAGTTCAGAAGTAATACTTGTAACAACACCAGAACCTACATCGATAACAGACGCCTATGCTTTGTTAAAGACACTTGTAAAACGTTCTCAGTTTTCTATTGATGATACTATAATTAAGATCGTATCCAATCGTGTTGATAGCATTTTAGAAGGAAAAGAATTATATAATAAACTAAGCATGGTAGTTCAAAATTACCTGCATCTTAATGTGGAATTCTTAGGAGCAATTCCAATGGATATGAATGTATCCAAAGCTGTAATAAAACAGAAACCGGTATCTTTAGCGTATCCGAATTCTGATGCTGCGAAGGCTATGTATGAAATGGCTAATGTACTATGTAATGAAGCAGTAGTAGAAGAGGAGAAGCATAAAAAGAAAGGAATATCGCATTTATTCTCAAATCTAGTGAAGTTTAAGAAAAATAGATCCAGTTTAAATGATTAATGTTAGGTTCAGTATATCTTAGACTCCAACATTTTTAATCTTATTAAAATAATTGCCAAGGGGTGAAGTGTATGCCAGATATTAGTATGCTTACGATTGGTGATAAAATTAGCTTAATAAAAGTTAATGATAAGGTACTTTCAGATGGAAACGAGGAGGTTTTCCCGTCGAAATTGATTGAGATAGCGTCTGATCGATCAATTATAATTACGAATCCAATATATAAGAATCGCCTAGTCAACTTGGATGAAACAGCAGAGTATATTCTTACGTTCTATTCCAACAAGGATATCTACCGTTCAAGAGGATACGTAATTCGAAGATTTACAGATGATACAATAAAATTGGCGGAGATTTCAATCGTAAACGAACTACGACATTACCAAAGAAGGAATTATTATCGTTTATCCTGTATAATTGATGGTGATTACCGAGTTGTTACACCTATGGAGGAATGGATAGAAAAGAAGCTTCATAATGCTTCTTCACACTATGATGAGATATCTGCTTTATGCAGACATGGATTAAGCCAGTTAAAAACAAACAATCACAAAGCAACGATAACCGATTTAAGTGGTGGGGGAATTCGTTTTCATTCACAAGAAAGACATAATGTGAAAGATCGAATTAATTTTAGTTTTATTATCTATAGTGGAAACAGAGAATGCCTGATTGACGTGAATTTAATTATTATTGATGCGGTATGTGTTCGCACAAAACCAGTGAATTATGAATATCGCGCAGTATATGAACATATTACTACGGAAACAAGAGAAAAAATTGTACAGTATGTATTTGAAGTACAACGTGCAAAAAGACGACGAGATAAAGGAAATGATTAAATGAAAAAAAATATTTTGGTTGTTGATGATTCTGCACTCATGAGAAGGCTACTTTCTGATATAATTAATTCAGATGATCGATTTATGGTATCAAAAGTCGCTTTCAATGGTTTAGAGGCATTGGATTATGTTACTACAAATTACCGTAATGTTGATGGCGTTGTATTGGATATTAATATGCCAAAAATGAATGGACTGGAATTCTTGGAGCGTATCTCTAAGTTAAATATCCGATTAACGGTAATCATTGTAAGCACAATTGCAAAAGAAGGTGCAAAAGAGACCATTCAAGCATTGGAACTTGGAGCGTTTGATTTTGTTACGAAACCTGAAAGCTTTATTGAAGCGAAAGGAAATGATTTCAAAGATCGTTTGATCAATTGCCTGTTGTTGGCAACTGGTCAGAATCATCTGTACCAAAAGACGATCAGTCATCCTACTTTACAAGAGCAAGCTAAAAATGTTATTAGTGTTAAAGAAAAGGTTGGCAGTACTTTTGTATATCCAGATTGTACAAGAGCAAAGCCTAAAGTAAATATGGTAAAGAAAGAAAGAAAACCACTTGAAAAGGATGCAACAAAGTTAGTTGCCCTTGCCTGTTCAACAGGAGGGCCAAAGGCACTACAAAAAGTAATACCATTACTACCCAAAAATCTGAATGCAAGTTTCTTACTTGTACAGCATATGCCAGAAGGATTCACCAATTCTTTGGCACAAAGACTGAATGATATGAGTGAGTTACAAGTGAAAGAAGCAGTAGATGGGGAAGAAGTGCAAAAAGGTTATGTATATATCGCAAAAGGTGGTTACCAAATGCGTGTAAAACAACAACGTGATCGATATTTCTTATCGGTTACATTGGAAGCCGCAAGAGGTGGATTAAGACCTTGTGCTGATATAATGTATGAATCACTAGTGGATTCAGGCTATGATGAAATTACTTGTGTCATTTTGACTGGAATGGGTGGAGATGGAACACAAGGGATCAAGAAACTAAACGAAAACAACAACATTTATGTTATAGCGCAGGATGAAGAAACCTGTACAGTCTATGGTATGCCAAAGGTAATTGCTGAATCTGGTCTAGTTGATGAGGTTGTACCATTAGAGAAGGTAGCTGAGGCTATAACAAATCACGTGGGGGTGCTTTAAGATGGACGTTAGTCAATACCTTGAGATATTTATCGATGAAACAAAAGAACATTTGCAAAATCTGAATGAGCAATTGTTGATTCTTGAAAAAGAACCAGATAACGTAAATACCATTAATGAGATTTTCCGTGCTGCACATTCACTAAAAGGAATGGCTGGAACCATGGGATATAAAAGAATGCAGCGTCTTACTCATGATATGGAGAATGTTTTCTCAGAAATCCGTAATGGAAAGATGACAGTAGGCGCAAATCTTGTAGATGTTTTATTCCAGGGATTAGATGCATTAGAGTCTTATCTTAGCAATATCCAGGAAACAGCAGATGAAGGAACAGAAGATAATGAACCTATTATTTCTGAATTAAATAAAATATTACAGGAAGGTGTTGGAGAAAAAGTAGATACACAGGCTACTACAGCTACTGCGACACAGGCAGAACCAGCACAAGCACATGAAGAAGGTGCAAAATATCAGGATCTTCGCATTGCTGATTACGAAAGTAATGCAATGATAAAAGCAAAAGAGATTGGAAAGAATATATATGGTATAACAATATATATTCAAGAAACTTGTATCTTAAAAGCTGCAAGAGCTTTCCTTGTATTCAAAGCATTAGAAGAATTAGGTGAAGTAATAAAATCTTATCCTGATGTACAAGACATAGAAGATGAGAAGTTTGAATTTGATTTTAGTGTAATTCTCATTACAGAATCTGCACTTGAAACAGTTAAGAACAAGATTCTTAATGTATCAGAAATCAAGTCTGTATACATAGACAAGATGCAAGCACCAGAAGAGAAGAATGAAGGACAAGTAGAAAAATCAGAAACAGCTCCTGTAGCAAAAGAAACCGTACAAGCCGCTGCTGCAGCAACTGCAACTGCTCCAACTGAGAAAAAAGAAGCAACACAACAGAAAGCTCCAGCGCAGGCAAAACAACAGTCTAAACCAGTTGTTAACCGTTCTGTACGTGTAGATATTGAAAAGTTAGATGTATTAATGAACTTAGTAAGTGAGTTGATCATCGCAAAGAATGGTTTGGTTTCCATTAGTTCAGGAGAGAATGAAAATCGTTCCGAAAGTGCTTTTAATGAACAAATCGAATACTTGGAACGTGTAACAACAAACTTACATGAATCCGTTATGAAAGTTCGAATGGTACCAATTGAAAGTGTTGTTAATCGATTCCCACGTATGATTCGTGACTTATCTAAGAAGCTAGACAAGAAGATGGAATTATATATGACTGGTGAAGATACAGAACTTGACCGTACGGTAATCGATGAAATTGGTGATCCTTTGATGCATCTTCTTCGTAATTCTGCTGACCATGGTTTGGAAAGTGCTGAAGAGAGAAGAAAAGCTGGTAAACCTGAAGTTGGATCCATTTTCTTAGATGCGTACCAAGATGGTAATAATGTTGTCATTGAAGTACGTGATGATGGTGCCGGAATCAATGTAGAAAAAGTTAAGGCAAAAGCAATTGAAAAAGGTACTGTAACGAAAGAACAAGCAGAAACAATGACTGATAAAGACGTAATTGATCTTTTATTCCGTCCAAGTTTCTCTACAGCAGAAAAGATTACTGATGTTTCAGGTAGAGGTGTTGGTCTTGATGTAGTTAAGACAAGAATTGAAGCATTAGGTGGTGATATCGAAGCAAGAACAAAATTAGGTGAAGGAAGTAATTTCATCATTCGTTTACCATTAACACTTGCAATCATTCAAGCACTTATGGTTGAAATCGGAAAAGAAAAATATGCAATTCCTCTTGGAAGTATTCAAACAATAGAAGATGTTCCTGTTCATGATATTAAGTATGTTCAGACAAAAGAAGTAATCAATTTAAGAGGTACAGTAATTCCAATCATCCGCTTAGCTGATATTCTTGATGTTGAACAGACAAATGAAACGCCTGAAAGTTTAACTGTTGTTATCGTTTCAAAGGGAGACAAGCTTGCAGGTCTTGTAATTGACAACTTGATTGGACAACAAGAAATTGTTATTAAATCATTAGGCAAATATATTAACAACAATAAGATGATTGGTGGTGCAACGATCCTTGGTGATGGTGAAGTAGCCCTAATTCTTGATGTTAATACGTTGGTATAGGAGGAACTTACTATGGATACGAATATGAGCGCAGAAGCAAAACAATATATTGTTGTAAGAATTGGTAATGAACAATATGGTATCGATATTCAATATGTTGATAATATCGTAAGAATGCAAAGAATCACTAGAGTTCCTAAGGCACAGTCTTTTTTCAAAGGTGTCATAAATCTTCGAGGTGAGATCATTCCAGTTATGAGTATTCGATTAAAATTTGGCCTTGAACCAGATGAGATTACAAACTCTACAAGAATTATCATTCTTAAGTTTGAGGCACAATCTGCGATTGGTATACTTGTAGATGAAGTAAAAGAAGTAGTAACGTTAGAAGAAGAAAGTATTGAAAAAGTAACATATAATGCTAAGGATGAAAAATCCATGTATTTAAGTGGTATTGGTAAGAATGGTGATAATTTAATCTCTTTACTAAATATCGCGGGTGTAATAGTAGAGAAAGAGGCTGTTTAGTCGGATTGGAAAAAGGGGTTGCTACAAATCATTAAAACAATGTAATGTTCTTGTGGCAATCCTTTTTTACAAAAGAGTAGAGTCGGGAGGTGTTACTGGTGGATATTGATCAAATTGATAATATGCATTTTGATGTACTTAAAGAGATTGGAAATATTGGAGCAGGGAATGCAACAACAGCATTATCACAAATGATAAACTCAAAAGTAGATATGAAAGTTCCTATTGTTGATTTACTAGAATTTCGCGATCTACCGGAGGTTGTTGGTGGAGCAGAAACAATTGTAGTTGGAATTCTACTCACCCTTGATGGTGATATCGATGGAATGATGATGTTTATGCTAGAAAAGAATTCAGCACATCATTTAGTCGACATGATATTAGGCACAAAAACAGAAGAAAATAGGGAATTCTCAGAGATGGAATTATCTGCATTAAATGAAATAGGGAATATTATTGCAGGTGCGTACCTGTCTTCTTTATCAGCATTAACCAATATGCGAATATCAGCGTCAATACCATATATGTCGATTGATATGTCAGGGGCGATTCTAAGTGTACCAGCCATTGAATTTGGAAAAATTGGAGACAAAGCACTTTTAATTCAATCGCAATTCTGTGAAGATGATGATGAAGTTAACGGTTACTTTATACTAATTCCAACTATGGACTCATACGGGAAAATCATGAGTTCTTTAGGACTATAGGTGATTTTATGGGAGAAATGATAAAAGTAGGGATGGCAGATTTAAATGCCTGCAAATATCCAAATGCATTAACCACATTGGGACTTGGTTCATGCGTTGGTATTGCGTTGTATGATCCTTCTACAAAAGTAGGAGGAATGGCACATATTATGCTACCCGATAGTACGAAGATACGTAAGAATGAAAACCATGCAAAATTTGCAGATACAGGTATTGATGAATTAATAAAACTGATGTTATCGTTAGGTGCTAAACGTCAAAATTTGGTTGCAAAGATTGCAGGTGGAGCGCAAATGTTCGCATTTAGTTCCAACAATGATATGCTTCGTATTGGGGATCGTAATGTTGATGCCACGAAAGCAAAATTGAATGCGCTAGGTATTAAGATACTAAGTGAAGATACGGGATTGAATTATGGTCGTACGATCGAATTTTATACTGAGACTGGAGAACTATTAATAAAATCAGTAGGAAAGCCGATAAAAATTATATAGTGTGTCTATTCGACATATATAGTATATAATTGGCAGGAGTGAAGAGAATGAGGACAAGATATATACCATCAATAATTATGCTTTTAGCGGGGACAATCACCTGTGCGTTTTGTTTGATCAAATCATACAGTGTTACATTGACTCTTGAAATTTTACTTGGTGTATTGGTTATCTTTTATGTCATTGGACTAATCGCAAGGAATCTAATAAATAGAATTATTACGACAGATTTAGAGCAAGCGGAAGATATGGATGTCGCTACGGAAGGTGAAGAAACTGCAGCTGAAGAGGAACCAGTTACAGAAAAATAAAGTTATAAGGATACTGTCTTTTGGAGGCGAACATGAACGAAGAAGGAAGAAATAAATTATGGGAAGAATATAGCAAAAATCGATCAAGTTCAAGTCGAGAAAAAATCATTTTGGAGTATGCAGAATTGGTTAAGATCGTTGCAGGCCGTCTCAGCATGTATCTTGGGTATAATGTAGAATACGATGATTTGGTTGGATATGGAATATTTGGTCTGATTGATGCAATTGATAAATTTGATTATAGCAAAGGTGTAAAGTTTGAAACCTATGCAACGCTAAGGATTCGAGGAGCAATTTTAGATCAGATTCGAAAAATGGATTGGTTACCTCGTACTTTACGGCAAAAACAAAAGAAAATTGATTTAGCTTACCAGAAGATTGAAGCAAGATTGGGTAGAGTAGCAACAGATGATGAATTAGCGAGCGAGCTAGATATAACAGTAAAAGAATTAGCAACATGGCAAAATCAGACCAAGATTTCATCGTTAGTGTCGCTTGATGAATATATTGAACAAGGAAGTGATGTTCGTGTTGATGCGAATGACAATTCACAATTTGCACAACCGGATAAATTTATTGAACGCAATGAATTAAAAGAGATTTTATTGCAAAGTCTAGAATCATTAACTGAAAAAGAAAAGAAAGTAATCATTCTATATTACTATGAAGAATTGACTCTAAAGGAGATTAGCTTAACATTGGAAGTATCTGAATCTAGGGTATCACAGCTTCATACAAAAGCATTGCAGAAGATGCGAAGCAAAATGGGAAATAATATAGATTTGTTTCATATATTATAAAAAATACAAGTTCTCTTATCTTAAAGTTATAGAGGGCTTGTTTTTATACAAAAAAATAAATATAATATGAGTATGCAATAATACAAAGGCAGAAGGTCATGTTTTCGTATTGTGAAAGTACTGTGTGGGTAGCAATACGTAGTATGGTGGGACATAGGTCGTTCAAAAGGATCAACTACGTGAAAGTGGGGAAAAAAATGAAACAAAAAAATGCTTATTTCTATTTAAACACGAAAGAAGATGGGGTATATATCCATCTAATCCCTGAAACCGAGGGAGGGTTATCAATTACAACAGATGAAATTACAAGTTATTTGTCTAAGGTTAAGATAAATGATTATGATATAAAAACATTGCATACAACAGTAATATCCTTAGTGGAAGAAACAGAAATTAAACTAAGTAATGGAAACATGTTACCGATAATGGAATCAGTCACTTTTCGTATCTCTGAAGATCGTAAGACCGCTTATGCAAAATGGTTTCCACCATCAGTAGGCGGGAAATTATTGGATGAAGAAGATATTAAATCAAGTTTAACACGAGAAAATATTAAATATGGCGTGCAGAATACAGCAATTACAGATTTTATGAGAGAACGATGCTATAATACAGAAATTGTGATAGCAAAAGGATTGGATCCAGTTGAAGGAAAAAGTGCGGAAATCAAATACTATTTTCAAACAGATAAAACGCTAAAACCAAAACATAATGAAGATGGTTCCGTGGATTTCCACCAATTAGATATGATTAGTCATGTTAATAAAGATCAATTGTTGGCAGAGCTGATTCCAGCGAATGCAGGTGTGCCAGGTATCGATGTTAATGGAAATATTATTCGCCCTCAAAAAGTCGTCAATAATATTCTTCGTCATGGAAACAATATATATCTTTCGGAAGATGGACTTAAGATGTACACGAAAGTATCGGGACATGTAGAATTAACCGATGGTAAAGTGTTTGTGTCAGATACATATGAAGTATTAGCAGATGTAGATACATCAACAGGTGATATTACATATGATGGAAATGTACATGTAAAAGGAAATGTTAGAACTGGGTTCACAGTACGCGCAAAAGGAGATATTATAGTAGATGGTGTAGTTGAAGGAGCCGAACTACATAGCGATGGTCAGATTATACTAAAACGTGGTATTCAAGGTATGAATCGTGGATTACTACAGGCAAAGGGGAATATCTTTAGTAAATTTATAGAGAGTTCCACTGTAAAATCTGGTGGATATGTAGATACCGAAGCTATTTTGCATAGCAAAGTGTATGCAAAAACAGATGTTATTGTTAGTGGAAAAAAAGGCTTTGTAACTGGTGGTGAGATCAAAGCAGGTTCAATGATCCGACTAAAGACTGCAGGTTCAACGATGGGAACAACAACTGTATTAGAAGTTGGAGTCGACCCAACTTTGGTAGACGCATATCATGATTGTGAAGTAGAAATCGTACAGTTACAAGAAGCAAAAGATAAATTGGTTCAGGTTTTAACATTATTTAAGAAAAAGGTTGTTATGGGAGAGAAGATTAGTGCTGATAAATTACAGTATTTACAAAAACTGTCCCAACAAAATACGGAGATTGAGAAAAAACTAGAACCACTTATGGAAAAATATATGATACTACAAGAACAAATGGAAGAAAATATTAACGGAAAAGTTATTGTTGAAAATATGGCATATTCAGGTGTTCGTATATCTATAGGAAGTGTAATCTATATTATCAAGAATACAGAACATCATTGCCAATTCATAAAAGATAAAGCAGACATTCGTGTACTTGGGTTGAATTAACAAGCAAGAAAGGGGATGAGCGTATGCCAATCACTCCATTAGATATGTTAACATTAGTACCACGTACAAATGAAGTATCAGCGATCAAACATGTTGAAGCACAAAGACCAATGGAAGAACAAATGCAAATGAATACAACATTTCAACAGACAGTTAAACACGAACAACGAAAAACCATTGAGTCTAAAAAAAGTGAAAATAACGAGTATCGTTATGATGCAAAGGAAAAAGGAAATGGACAGTCATATAATGGCCAGAATAAGAAGGGAAAGAAGAAAGAGGACACCCTTCATTCTGTACCTGGTTATGAAAAAGGTTCTTTTGATATTAAAATATAAACTGGGAGAAGATTTATGACAGTATTTGATGTATTTATGGTAGTTCTGGGATTAATCATTATTGCGATAAGTTTCTTTTTTACTGAGAAAAGCAATGGACAGAAAGAAGATGGATTGGATCATAATTCAGGGAATCGGTTGGATGAATCCTCCCTCCTTGCCCTGAAGAACAAAGTAGAAGAGAGTCTTACAACACTTTCAGAACAAACAATTGTAAAGACAGAAAATGGATTAAATAAAGTAACCAATGAAAAGATTATGGCAATTAGTGATTATTCTGATCAAATCTTAGAGAAGATTGATCAAAATCATACGGAAGTTGTGTTTCTTTATAATATGCTAAACGAAAAAGAAGAAACGATGAAAGAACAATATGGAAAGGAAGTTGTAGCAAAAAATTCCTTGACGAAAGAAACAACGGAGTATTCTAAACCTAATACTTCAGATGAAAATAAGAATAAGCAGGATAAAAAACAGCCCAAAAGAGATATACAGGGAATCAACGATGAAGAAGCAGCGATGTTAATCAATCCAACCGCTTATACGTATAAAGAGCAGGAATTCACAGAAGAAGATAAACAAAATAACAATCAAGCCATCATGAAACTATATGCCGAAGGAAAAAGTATAACGGAAATTGCTAAAACCCTTGATTTAGGCAAAGGTGAAGTGAAATTTGTAGTGAATCTGTATGAGCGCAATAAATAAGAGATTTTAGGAAGGTTTGGATTGCATATGAAGATTAAACTGAAATACTTTATTCGAGGATTGGGTGTAGGGATTGTATTTACTGCACTGATCATGTCGATTTCTTTACAAAACTCTCGAAGTAGGATAAGAAGAGAAAGTACATTATCAAAAGAGGAAATTATTGAAAAGGCGATATCCTATGGTATGGTAGAAGCAAATCAGGAAGATAATACATCAACTGATTTGAGTGAGAATCCTACAGATGATACCAGCGTTACCAATAGTAAAGAAGAGATTGTTGTTCAACAAGATGAAAATACTAGTGATAGCGAAAAGTCAGAAGACGACAAAAAAGAAGCTGATCCGATGGAGAATGATAATTCAACAGAAGATGGCTCCATAGACAAAGAATCTACAGAAGCAGGAACACAAGTTACAACAGAAGAAGATACAACAGCAGATAAAGACAAGAATTCTTCTGTGGTAACTATTGATTATATCCCAATAGAAATCACTGCAGGAATGACAGCCACTAGTGTCAGTACAATGTTAAAAGAAAAAGGCATTATCGAGGATGCGGATGAATTCCGTACGTATATGTCAGAACAGGGGTATTCAGGAAAGATTCATACTGGTGAATATTTGATTCCAGTCAATGCGACGTATAAAAAGATCGCAAATATTATTTCAAAGTAATACATTTTAGAGTATTACAGCTCTGTGCAAGCATGGGAAGAGAGGTACAACAAAATGCCTCCTAAGTTGCACGGAGCTGTTTTATATGGGAAAATGACAAGTACAAACTTGTCAATAAAAACAGGTATATCAGAAAAACCAAAACAAAAATAAAAAAAGCTTGTCATATGAACAATCATATGATATAATTGCTACGTTAAAATACACGTATATTGATTATTAACAGGGTGCCTAAGTGGTCTGTTATTAAGATGAAATATACGGAAGAATACAACCAAATGGAGGTAAATTATGAGCGTTATTTCAATGAAACAATTACTTGAAGCTGGTGTACATTTTGGTCACCAAACTAGAAGATGGAACCCTAAGATGGCTGAGTACATCTACACAGAAAGAAATGGTATCTACATCATCGACTTACAAAAATCTGTAGGTAAAGTAGATGAAGCTTACAATGCAATCAAAGATATCGTTGCTGACGGTGGTACAGTTCTTTTCGTTGGTACTAAGAAACAAGCACAAGATTCTGTTAAATCTGAAGCAGAACGTTGTGGAATGTTCTATGTAAACGAAAGATGGTTAGGTGGTATGCTTACTAACTTCAAGACAATCCAAGGTAGAATTGCTAGATTAAAAGAAATCGAAACAATGTCTCAAGATGGAACTTTCGAAGTTCTTCCTAAGAAAGAAGTTATCAATCTTAAGAAAGAACAAGAAAAACTTGAAAAGAATCTTGGCGGTATCAAAGATATGAAGAACATCCCAGATGCAATCTTTGTTGTTGATCCTAAGAAAGAAAGAATCTGTATTCAAGAAGCTCATACATTAGGAATTCCACTAATCGGTATCGCAGATACTAACTGTGATCCAGAAGAATTAGATTACGTAATTCCTGGTAACGATGATGCAATCAGAGCGGTTAAATTAATCGTTGCTAAAATGGCAGATGCAGTTATCGAAGCTAACCAAGGTGCTCAATTAAACGACGAAGCTCCTGTTGAAGTAGAAGAAACAGTAGAAGCTTAATCTGATTAATCATACCCTTTATGGGCTTGCACAATGCTTCAGCCAGGGGTTTCCCGGTTGAGGCATTATTTATGAACAGAGCAAGTTGGTCCATTCCGATTGATCGTTTAAAGCGAGTCGAGGAGTGAATGAATAAATGAAGCGGGTGCGAAAGCTACTCATATATAAGAATAAAATACAGAAACGTAAAATGAATAACGGAGGTATTTGAACATGGCTATTACAGCTTCTATGGTAAAAGAACTTAGAGAAATGACTGGTGCAGGAATGATGGATTGTAAAAAAGCCCTTGCTGCAACTGAAGGAGATATGGACAAAGCAGTAGAATTCTTAAGAGAAAAAGGTCTTGCTGCAGCAGAAAAGAAAGCTGGAAGAATTGCAGCAGAAGGTATCGTTGCTACGAATATCTCAGCTGATAGCAAAGTGGCTTCTATTGTTGAAGTTAACAGTGAAACAGACTTCGTTGCTAAGAACGAAAAATTCCAAGCTTATGTTGCTGAAGTAGCAGCTCAAGCAGCTTCAACAAATGCTACAACTATCGAAGCATTCTTAGATGAAGCATGGGCTGGTGACACAACGAAAACTGTTAAAGAAGCATTAGCTGCACAAATCGCTGTAATTGGTGAAAACATGAACATCAGAAGATTTGATAAAATCGTTGCTGAAAATGGTTTCGTTGAATCTTATATCCATGCAGGCGGAAGAGTTGGTGTATTAGTTGAGTTAGAAACTCCAGTTGTAAATGATCAAACAAAGGCTGTTGCTAAAGATGTTGCTATGCAAATCGCTGCAATTTCTCCAAAATACATCTCATCTGCAGATGTTCCAGAAGATTACAAAGAACATGAAAAAGAAATCTTAAAAGCACAAGCGATAAATGAAAATCCAGACAAGCCAGAAAATATCATTGAAAAGATGATCATTGGTCGTTTAAACAAAGAATTAAAAGAAGTTTGTTTATTAGAACAAGCATTCGTTAAAGATGAAGACTTAACAGTTAAGAAATACGTTGAAAATGCAGCAAAAGAAATCGGTACTACAATTGTAGTTAAGAAATTCGTTCGTTTCGAAACTGGTGAAGGTCTTGAAAAGAAAAACGAAGATTTCGCTGCTGAAGTTGCCGCTCAAATGGGTAAATAGGCAAAGTTTTCAATCAAAATAAATAAGAACTTACAAAGGCTCCAAATGCCTTATTCTATCACATTTTATGCGATAAATAAGGTGTTTGGGGTCTTTTTTGTTGGCTCTTTGACAAGTGTTGGGGTGCGAGGTAAAAGAAAATGCAGTTTTCCAGAATATGGCTTACAATAAATATGCTGAACTGGAAGTTAACTTTGCAAACTGGAACCTCGGATTTCAATTCAGCCAATTCACCTTCGCCCTTTCAATTCAGCAAAGCTGATAAATAAGTACTAAAAAAGCAAAAATAAGCAATAATAGGAATGAATCACCATTGAAAAATAGCGATAAATGAATTAATATGCTATATTAATAATAAGTAGGGATTATTATACTAGTAAACCTAGTTGGGATTTTGATAAGCTAAAAGAAGTAAAAATTGATGGTATAAAAAGTAATGAGTTTAGATTCTATAAGTATAAATAAAATATGATACTTTAGCCTACATAATTTTGAGAGGATTAATAACTATGAAAAAAATATTAATTGTAGGACTATTATTATTTACTATGTTTATTGTTGGATGTAAAAATAATAATAATAGTAGTGATACTAAATTTTCTGATATAATTTTGCAAAATGGAATTAGATGCTTAGAAAAGGAGATAGAAGATAATGGAGATTTATTTAATACTGATCATGACGAAATAATCAATGATGATATAGAAACTATTCCTGTAGCAGTGAGCAGTGATAATTCGCCTGGTGTAGTTGCTAACCCTCTTTTATCAAAAAATGAAATATCTGTGTTAGGAAAATATTATAATCTTTCATATGATAAAAAAACAAATGAATATATTTTATATTTAATGGATGATAATGGAGCTACTGTGAAAAAAATTTCACATCCTAAAATACCTTGCGTTTATTTAAGAAATAGAAGTTTGTTACAAATTATATATTATTATGGTGGATGGTATTACACAACATATTTTTATGATATTGATAAAAATATAGTTTCACAAGAATACAATCTACTTGTTTTAGTAACGGAAGATAAAGTAATTTATATTGAAAATCGTAAAATGATTATACGAGATATTTTCGATAAAGCAAAATATTACAAAGAGATTAAAAGAAACTTTACGCGTACTGCAGAGCCAACTGAAGCTATTTATAAAATTGAATTTATATCTGATCATGAACTTGAATTACACTATTTTAGTGGTGATAATTATCACAGAATAAAAGAGATTATAGACTTAGATAATGTAAATTAAGTATTGACTTGGAATAAGTTCAAACTATTGTATTGGTTGATCGTTATTTATCAAAGCAAAATTTAGTACTATAAACCTTTATTTAGAGAACTAAGTACTTTGATAACTTAATATTGATAGTTGGTAAAATATAGAGTATCATTGGTGGGAAGGCTATTATTTAATAGGAGGAGACTAGAATGAAGAAATTTATTTATGGTGTTATGATAACTTTTATTGGATTATTGTTTTTTGCATTTAGTTTCTTCTATGCAGTTATGAATCCAGGTACATACAATAACATTAGTGGCTTATACGGCTCTTTACTTTATTCAGGTTTGACCGTGCCATTTATTATTTCATTTATTGTTTTAATTATTGGAATTATAATCTGTGGAGTTGAAGCTTATCGCAAAAAATAAGCATAATCTAAAGGAAACAAATTAATACAAGTCTCGTAACTACCAACTATCAACATGGAGTTGGTAGTTTTTTATTGTGCGAAACTATAATTACTCACGGTGAGGAATGATAGAGTGATAGAGTAGTAGATAGAGTAGGAAAGTAAGGTTCAGTAAGGTACATTGAATTAAATGTTGATATATGGTAATATATGGAGTATTATATATATAAAATACGTTTAATAAACAGAAAAATGGATTTATATAGGAAATTTTATAGATGAAATTAAAATTGTAATAAGAGATAGCTTAAATGTATTAATAGATAAGCATCAAAATTGGTAACACGAATTCCTCAATAGAGATTATTGGAAAAATAAAAAATCCAGTGTAAACATAACCAACGATTATTGAACATAGCTAGCAGAACCAACAGTTAAAGATGGAATACGATAGTTAAAACAAGCGATGCTGATCTTAGGACGAAAGTAAATATGTTGAAGGCTAATACTACAAATACTCTGTATCAGCAATATGTAAGTCCTAAAAAATCTAACAGATTATAGGAGAAAATTATGATTAAGAAGTTTAAAGTTATTTTATTAGTATCTATATTCGTTTTAACAGCGTGTACAAATAGCAAGGGTAAAAAAACGACTGATAAAAGTATAACTAATAATAAACAAGAAAATGAAATTCAAAGTACAGAAGTTGAAAAAGCAACGAAAGCTTATAATGAATTTCTAGAAAATAAAATAAGTGTAGATGGAATCGATATGAATTTTATAACAATACCGACAAAGGAACCCGATAGACACTATGCTACAGATTACGCTTTATTTGATTCAAACGGAGATAAGATACCGGAACTGCATATATGTTCAGCACGTTACTATTATGTTTTAACCTATAGAAATGATAAATTAAGTATTTTTTTGAATTTATCACCTTATCCTCAATACTATGCATTAAAGAATGGGGCGTTTATTAGCCGATTATTTGGGGCTGGTCCTCAATATGATTCATATTGTTATCATATTTTTGATTATATGGGAAATGAGGTATGGACAGTTACCTTTTCAAAATTTGATAAAAATGAAAATGGTGTATATGACAAAAATGATGAATATATGTTTGGTGGAGTAAAAGTTTCTAAAAAAATATGGGAGGCTTTAACAGAACAGTATATCTATGTGGATGAAGATGGAATTGAAAAGATTCGTAATGAAATTGAATGGACTGTTTTTTATGAAGAGACAACTTAATAAGATGCTACAGATATTTCACGAATATATAATAAAAAGATTTTTAAAAAACAGATTATTATAAGATGCATATTTCATATATTTTTAATCTTATTTTTCCCACTAATGGATTATTTAAGCGTGAATTATTTATTAAGTAGAATGTTTTTTTCATTAATTATTATAATAGGCTTTGGAGTATTAGGAGCATTAGAAAAAAAAGACTTGTTTATTCCTAGGGAATATTTTCATAAGTATAAATATAGGGGAATTTACGTAATAATTTTTATACTATTATGGATTTTCGTTAGTAATATGAGGATAAGTTTATATCGAATAAGTTTTTATTCAATCTTTATCACACCGATAGAAATATATGCTTGTTATAAAGAATATGTGCTTTTTAATGATAAAATGAACGAAATAAATAAAGGAGCACTCACATTTTGAGTTGTTCCTTTTATTTTAATAATTAGTTGTATAGATTATAACAATATAAATTTAGAAAAAATATTAGCTGCATTTATCAAACGAGTGTACCATTTGATCCAGTAAAGAGAGTGTAATAGGAGACCGTAGTACTGTTGAATTTATTAATCAAAAATAACAGATTGCAGGAGGTAATTATGATTAAGAAGTATAAAGTTATTTTATTAGTATCTATATTAGCTTTAACAGCGTGTACAAATAGCAAGGGTAAAAAAGCGGCTGATAATAGTATAACGAATAATACACAAGAAAAGGAAATTCAAAGTACGGAAGTTGAAAAAGCAATTAAAGTTTATAATGAATTTCTAGATAATAAAATAAGTGTAGGAGAGATCGATATGAACTTTATAACCATACCGACAGGGGAACCCAATAGTCACTATGGAACAAAATATGCTTTATTTGATTCAAATGGAGATGAAATACCGGAACTTCATATTTGTTCCGCACGATACTATTATGTTTTGACCTATATTAATGAGAAACTAACTATATTTAAGAATTTATCACCTTATCCTCAATACTATGCATTAACAAATGGTGCATTTATTTGCCACCATTTTGGATCTGATTCTGATGTATATAATTATTACATTTTTGATTATTTAGGAAATGAAGTATGGTCACTTACCTTTTCTAAATACGATAAAAATGAAAATAATGTCTATGATAAAAATGACGAATATATATTTGATGAAGTGAAAGTTTCTAAAAAAATATGGGTGGCTTTAACTGAGAAATATATTTATGTTAATAAAAAGGGAGTAGAAAAGATTCGTAATGAAATTGAATGGACCGTTATTTATGAAGAAACAACTTAAATAATTTTCAATTATTATTCTTGTTCCACATGGAATAAATCTGGGAAATATACGTTTTGATAAGATATAGAATATTTAGACATTGTGTCTAAAGATAAATTGGATTTATATAGGAGATTTTATGAATGAAATAGAAATTGTAATAGGAGATAGCTTAAATATGGATGATATTGCAGGAGGAAATTATGATTAAAAAGTGTAAAATTATGTTATTAGTATCTATATTCGTTCTAACAGCGTGTACAAATAGCGAGGGTAAAAAAACGTCTGATAATAGTGTAACTAGTAATCAACAAGAAAATGAAATTCTAAGTACGGAAGTTGAAAAAGCAACGAAAGCTTATAATGAATTTCTAGATAATAAAATAAGTGTAGGGAAGATTGATATGAATTTTATAACCATACCGACAGGGGAACCCAACAGTCACTATGGAACAAAATATGCTCTATTTGATTCAAATGGAGATGAGATACCGGAACTTCATATTTGTTCAGCACGATATTATTATGTTTTGACCTATATTAATGAGAAACTAACTATATTTAAGAATTTATCACCTAATCCTCAATACTATGCATTAAAGAATGGAGCGTTTATTAGCCATTTATTTGGGGGTGGTCCTCTATCTGATTCATACTGTTATTATATTTTTGATTATATGGGAAATATAGTATGGACAGTTAACTTTTCAAAATATGATAAAAATCAAAATGGTGTATATGACAAAAATGATGAATACATGTTTGATGGAGTGAAAGTTTCTAAAAAAATATGGGGTGCATTAACAGAACAGTATATTTATGTGGATGAAGATGGAATTGAACAGATTCGTAATGAAATTGAATGGACTGTTATTTATGAAAAAACAACTTAAATAATTTCTAGTTATTATTCTTGTTCAACATTTTCTTTGGGAGGAGACGGAACGTATAGAATGACAACGACATCTTTTTTATGACTTAGTTAACCGAAAGGATAGAGCAAGAACGTACATGGTTAACTTAATATTGATAGTTCGATAATTAATTGGTATTATTTTTATATGATATATGAAACAAAAATAAGGGGACATAGAAAATGAAAATAGAACCGATTGAAACTTCAAGACTTACTTTGAGAGGGTTTACAAAAGATGATGCATTATGGGCATATAGTATATGGAATGACCCTGAAATGGGTAAGTATTTACCTGATGAAGCAAAAGAACAGATTGATTATGAATATATTAAAAAGCTGGAAGTGTTGGGCGAAGATGAGGAGTGTTGTTATTTGATTCCCGTGTTGAAAGACTCACAGGAACGAGTAGGAACTTGCAGTTTTATGATTAGCGAAGATAAAAAAACGTATGACATAGCTTACTGTATTCATAAGGATTTGTGGAATAATGGATATGCTACTGAAACCGCGCAAGGTTTGATTAATTATGCTCGTCGACAAGGTGCTGAGAAAGTAACTATATTTGTAAGTCAAGGAAATATCGCATCTAATCGAGTTGCTGTTAAATGTGGTGGAATAATAGTTGGTGAAAACAGCTACAAAAAAAGAGGAACAGATCTTACTATGAAGGATTATAAGTATGAAGTAATACTCTAAAAATTGTAGTTTTTTTGTATCGAAGTTCTTTCTTGTATATGGATTACTGAATTACACATACTAAAAGAAAAGTGTAAGAGGTGAAGTTATGGCAGTAGCGCATAAGTCAGCCATATCAGTGGGATTGTTATACATCCCTGTTGGACTATACAAAACGTCCCGTGATATCGGTATTTCTTTTAATCAATTGTGTAAAGATACGCATGAACGTATCAAATATCAAAAAATATGCCCTTCTTGTAACAAGGAAGTAAAAGCGAATGAGATAATAAAAGGATATGAATACGAGAAAGGACGATATGTTGTTTTTACCGAAGATGAACTAGATAAAATTAAATCGCACAAGGATAAAACAATTCATATTGAACATTTTGCAAAGATGGAGGACATAGATACCATTTATTTTGAAAAGAATTATTATGTTGTGCCAGAGCCTGGAGCAGAGCATGCATACGAATTATTAAGACAAGCTTTATTAAGTGAAAAAGAAGTTGCTGTAGCACAAACCGTATTTACAACAAAAGAAGAGTTAATGGTATTATATCCTGAGGAAGACTGTATTATGGCAAAGATGCTATTTTACCAAGAAGAGATTCAAGAAATGCCAAAGTCGCTGACTAAGGTAGCAATATCAACTGCTGAAATGGATATGGCGAAGACAATGATCGAAACAATGACAAAGAAATTCGATATTTCTGCATATCATGATGAATATCAGGAAAAATTGAGAAATGCAATTACGACGAAAATACAAGGACAGGATATTGTATCTGCAGATACGGGCAAACCAGATAATGTGATTGATCTGATGGAAGCTCTGAAAAAGACGGTAGAAATGTCGAAACGAGGAACGGCATAATGGATATATTTGATAACAAAGGTTTGAAACCGATGTTGATTGCAGAGCAGGAAGAACCCTTTGACTCGGAGGATTTTATATATGAAATCAAACTGGACGGTATTCGATGTATTGCCTATCTAGATGAAACGGGAACGGATTTAAGAAATAAACGTGATAAAAAATTATTACCACATGTACCCGAATTGTCCAATATTCATAAACAAGTAAAGGGGAAATGTATTCTGGATGGAGAGCTGTTCATTTTGAAAAATGGGGTTACCGATTTTTATGAAATTCAAAAAAGAGTGATGATGAGTGATCCATTCCGGATACAGTTAGCAGCGCAAAAATATCCAGCCAGCTTTGTTGCTTATGATATTGTATATCTTAATGATAAGCAAATCGATATGTTGCCTCTTATGGAGCGTAAAATGATTTTAAATGATACAGTAGTTGAGACAGAACGAATCAGTATCTCCCGTTACATTGAACAAAAGGGGATACAGTTATTTGAATTAGCGAAACAAAACGGACTAGAGGGAATCGTAGCGAAACGGAAAGATAGTCTGTATACATTTGATAAACGGAGTAAAAATTGGATCAAATGTAAGGTAATGTCCACAGATGATTGCGTCATCTGCGGTTACATTCCGAAAGAGCATAACATGATCAGTTTCGTATTGGGGCAGTATGATGGAGACATCTTGGTATATAAAGGACATGTGACACTAGGTGCCAGTTTACGTATTCTAAATCAATACGAATATAAAAGGATAGAGTATTCTCCTTTTGGGGAGGTACCCAAAGGAAATGAAAATGCAACATGGCTGGAACCTTCTTTGGTATGTATTGTAGAATCTATGCCAACAGAGAAGGAATCATTTCGGCAACCAGTATTCAAGGGAATTCGGAATGACAAAATACCAACAGAGTGTAAGATTCGAGAGTAGCGAACATTTGCGAATGATACAATATTTCATGTCCCGAAGAAGTAGAATGAAAGTTGGAATGTGATTAGATTACACATTCCTTTTTCTATCCATAAAATTAAGATATGCCATGAATAAAAAGAATAAATTCGTACAGAAATAGACAGACAGAAATAGGAAGTTATGCTATTGCCAGTTGATGAGAATGGAATTAATATACTATATTAGGTATAATTGCTATATTAAAAATATTAGTTATTCTTCTATTGATTTTCCAGTTTGATTACATTGATAATATAATTTTTCTTTTTAAGAAGAACACCACATTTATAAAGGAGAACTGATATGAATCTACGGTGTCGTCAAATTCAAAATTATACAATTGATGAGAGTTACGAAGTAGAAAGTATTGCTGAAGACTTACGATTACTAGGAGGAAGAATCATATGAAATTCCTAACAGCCCAGTTTTATGAATCAGAGTTATTTTATCAGAATTATTATTTACCGAATATAACATTTGAAGAGTACATGAAACAAGAAATGGCTGAGAACGACAGTGTGCATTGTTTTGATGAAGCACGAGCAGTTTTGGAAAAAACGTATGAATCAAATATTAAGCGTTATTTTCAACCTAGCATCTTTTATTATAATGAATTAAAGAAGTATTTATATGATGAAAAGAGTAAAATTATTCCCTTAAATGAATACATATTTTTTAAGATTCGAATGTACGCAATTAAATTCTTGGCCAAATCGGATGAGGCTGATGAAGCATATGAAGAAGAAAAGAACAAGAGTATCAAGGAAAAGTATCCAGTTGCCGTAGTGGAATTAGCTCGTTGTGCATTTCATGATTATAGAGTAGTGTTTGAAGAAAAAGAGAATACGATCTTAGCAAACTATTATTTGGGTGATGAAAATCCGTGTTATGTATTTTCCTTTCAAGATGCTATCAATACGAATAATGTTCTGTTTCAGAAGGAGTATAGGATTATTTATGAAGAAGTATTCTTGGAGCATGAAAAGATCAGCTATAATATATTGGCAAGAACAAATGAAGAAGATGCAGAGTATGTGGAAATGGCACTCATATCTAGGAATGTGAGCATATTTTATAGTTGTAATGATATTGAATAAATTAATTGATGACATCAAATTATCAATAAATGCTTATCAATAAAGGAAGTGTAAAATTGAATTATTATACCCAGGAATTCTTTCAATCCGAAAAGTTCTATTCCTATTTCTTTATAGAGGATCGCTCATTTGATCTGTTCTTAGTTAAGAAATTTTATAGAATGGATGAACCTTTTTTATATGAGAAAGTAAAACAAAGAATGGAAATAGAATATGAGGATCTAATAAGAACGTACTTTAATGAGAACCTATTTTATTACAAAGAACTAAAAGATACAATATTCGAAGACAACTATTCTATTATTCCATTGAATCCATCAATTTTTTTGAAAATAAGATCATATGCAATCAGATGTTTGAATCGGATCAATGAAGTAGAGAATGTAGTTTGGGAAGAACGTGCAAAAATCTTTACAGGAAAGCACGCAGATAAGGTAAAGCTTTTTGCACAACGTTCCTTTCGAAATAATAGGTTATTCATAAAACAAGTTGATTCAAACATAGACCTGTATTTTGAACAAAGGGAAAATCTGAAATATGAAGTTACACTTGTGGAGGCAAAATATGGTTCAAATACGAATGTGGTTAATGTGGTTCGTAAATTGCTTGGCTGCATTATTTACGATGAATTACTTTTTTGTAATGGGAAGTACGAATACAACGCCTTGTTATCTACACAAGAGGATTCCACGCAAGAGGGTTTTACACAAGTTGAATACAGATCCGATGAATTCCCTAATGATAATGAAGTGATCTATACAGAATTTTCGATTCAATTTACCACAATACAGAAGTTCCATGAATTATCATGAACTATATTTTATTTTGATTTTGTATCTTTGTATCAAAAAATATAGTATAGATAAGAAAAACATAAAATCTTTAAAGAATCTTCAAATTTACGAAGTATCCTATTCCTGTAAGTAAGATAGTAGTAAGGAATTATAGGAAAGGAAGAAAGTAAGATGAAGAAGAATAGTAGAAGAAATCAAGTATGGAAGGTATTGGTAGTGATCTGTATATGCTCCTTACTTAGTGGTTGTTCGGCTTATGAATATATGGTTGACAAATACGCAAAGAATAAGGAACATTGTGCGCTTAATGAGGAGGATATTACACGGTTTACATTCAAGGATACGGAATATACCATTCTGAACGATGTCCTTACAGAGGAAGATATAACAGAATGGGTTGGTTATATCAGAAAATATGTTACAATAGATGAAGAAGGTTCTATATTACAGCTGATAGAAATTAATAATTCTTTATTGGATTCTCTTTCAGAATTAGCTGATGATGAGTCAGATGCTGCTTATATCATTCCATATTTGAATGTGTATCGATCATCAGATGAGGGAACCTATTTGGTGGTTGATGTAAATGGTTCTTATCATAAAGCGATACCAAGTGAGGCGGTAACAGAGCAGGATACTGTATATGATTTTATGGCGGAGGCAAAGAATACCTGTGAGGATTTTAAAGTGAATCCACAGAATGCAACACAGTTACTAAGTGGCGATCTTGTTTATCAGATTACATCTGAAGTGGTAGAGGAAGAACAGCTTGGAAATTATTTGGATATCCTTGCAAAGAGTGTAGTATTTGATGCAGATACGAAAGTACCTTTAACAAAGAAGGAACTGAATCATATTGATGTGTATGGAACAGAATCTGAGCAGAAGAGAGAACTGTGGAACTATATGGATATCTATGAAATAAAAGGAGTAGAACCCACAGAAGCAGTGGCGGTACAGATTAATCAGTTGTATTATCGAGCAGAATGTAAATAGATGTGTTGAATGCATAAGAAGAAACAGAGGTGGTCATATGGCAAGAATTCTTGCAATTGATGATGAACAACCAATCGTGGAGTTAATTAAGAATGGATTAGAAAAGGATGGACACATGGTTACCGTCTATACTTCTCCAGATCAAATAGCAATGGACCAATTGCATCAATATGAATTAATACTATTAGATGTTATGATGCCTACGATGGATGGGTTCGAATATTGTAAAACCATTCGTTCTTATGTGGACTGTCCAATCATTTTTTTGACAGCGAAAACGATGGAGAATGATATCACATATGGACTGGGGATCGGTGGGGATGATTATTTAACAAAACCATTTCGCCTTGCAGAGTTAAGAGCACGAGTGAATGCTCATCTTAGAAGAGAACATCGGGAGCGGCATGCTTCTTTGAACTTTGAACGAATCCAGTTTGATCTTGCAGCAAAATTGCTGAAAGTAGATGAAACCGTCGTAACCTTAACGAAAAGTGAGTATCAGATCTGTGAGTATCTTGCTAGACATAAAGGGCAGGTATTTACAAAAGAGCAGATCTATGAAGCAGTGTTTAGTCTGGAGGGGGAGAGTGATAATTCCACCATCTCAACCCACATAAAGAATATTCGGATAAAACTAAATGTGTTGGACATTCAACCAATTGCAACAGTTTGGGGGATAGGATACAAATGGGAATAAGGAAGAAGGCTACGTTACGAACTGCTTTTTGGAGGTTCTTAATCTTGTTACTTCTCGGTTTGTGCAGTGCAGTGATTTTACCATTTTGCATAATTATACTAAGTACCAATATGGGAATTACCACCAATGCCAATGAGATAGAGAAGAATATTCAATATATCGCTCGTACGATTGCAACTAGATCGGAACTGACAGAGATGGAATTACCAGTTGGCTGTGAATATGTTAGATTGAATAAAAACTATCAGGTTCTAGATACGACTTTAAAGGGAAAAGATTTGAAGAGAGCTTTGGAATATGCAAGTACGGGGAAAAAGGATAGTAGTTATCAAAAACAATATATACTTATTACAAAAGATAAGGAGTATGTAATCCTTCAATATATGATCCGCTCTCAGTTTACGAATGCGTGGTTATATGAACATTTCCCTTCTCCAGAAATTTTGTTATATGTGTTAATGGGAAGCAATTGTATCGCTGTTTGCGTATTACTTACTACAATATTTGCAAGAAAATTGAGAAGACAATTGGAACCAATCTTGCATGCTACAGAGGAAGTGGGGAAACAGAATCTTGACTTTCAAGTTGGTCATTCAAAGATTCGCGAATTTGAAGAAGTGTTACTATCATTTTCTGATATGAAAGATAGTTTAAGAGAGTCTTTGGAAGCACAGTGGAGAGCAGAACAGTTACAGAAAGAACAGATTGCAGCACTTGCCCATGATTTGAAAACACCGCTCACTGTTATAACAGGAAATGCAGATTTGCTTGGTGAGACGGAATTGAATGAGGAGCAACGTCAGTATACGGAATATATTACAAACAGTTCAGAACAGATGCAACAATATATTAAGACATTAATCGATATTGCACGAGCGGCTACGGGATATACTATGCAGTCTAAAACAATAGATCTTGTTAGTCTATTTACACAGATGAAAACCAATATGGAAGCCTTATGCAGGGCAAAGGAAGTACATTTGCATATGGAGATAGGAGAGGAGCCCTTGGCGGTTTTTGCAGATCAGAACCTAATGGAGCGAGCCATTTTGAATGTGATCAATAATGGGCTAGATTACTCTCCTAAGGGGGGGACGATACATGTTCGTCTTGATAAATTAGAAGAACAAGCATGTGTGAGCATAACCGATGAAGGAAAGGGATTTTCAAAAGAATCGTTACTACACGGTACAGAGCAGTTTTATATGGAAGATCAAGGCCGTGGAGAGCAGTACCATTATGGTATGGGATTGTATATCACAAGTGCAATCGTAAAACAACATAACGGGAAACTGGTATTAGCAAATGCTTCTGATCCAGTCGGTGCTAAGGTGGCCATGTATTTGCCGTTAATAAAGTAGAGCAAGTTCTTCTAGGGGTACACTTTTGTTTCCTAACGATAAATGAATATGTTAATTTTTTTGAAGGCAAAAAAGATTACTCGTAATCCTTAAAGAGTAACCTTTCTTGCTTTCTCTTTTTATTCAAGTGAGATTCAAAGGATCCTATAACTTATCAACCCTAAATCCTCGTATATTATCGGCGTATTGAGGTGTGCCTATTCCATAGCCACCTGCTACATCAAGAAGGTGACCTGTAATATAAGAAGAATCGTCAGAGGCAAAAAACATCACGGCATTAGCGATATCATCGGGGGTTCCCATTCGATTAAGGGGTACATGGGAAAGGAAGGAATCGATAAATGTTTGTGGCATGTTCTTTATAGCTGCATCTGTAGCTGTAAGACCGGGAAGCACAGCGTTACAGCGAATATTGTCTCTTGCATACTGCATGGCAATCTGTAAGGTGATGTTGTTAATTGCCGCTTTTGATACACCATATCCAATTCTATGGATATCTGGGATGATACCACCAATGGAGGAAATGTTAACAATACTTCCTCCATTTTTTTTCATGTGTGGTACTACAAGTTTGGTGATTCGGTACACAGAACCTAGGTTAAGGTCAATAATATCGAAGAAGGCATCTGTACTGCCATCTACAAGGTCTAGATCATCTTTTGGGCTGCCTATACCAAAATTATTAACAAGAATATCGATATGGTCTTCACTTTTAACAACCTCCTCAACCATAGAGTTGTAAGTTGACTTATCTTTGGCGTCAAAATAAATAGGTATCATTTTGAGACCGTCTTTACAATACTGGGAACAGATCTCTTTCGTATCTTCTACTCGTCTCACTCCCATATACACAGTAGCACCACTTTTCGCGAGCTTAACTGCACAAGCTAGTCCAATACCTTTGGAAGCAGAAGTAATTAAAGCAATTTTGTTTCCTGATTTCATAATATTCTCCATTCTATATATTTTAGAGAACGCAGTTTCGTTGACGTATACGCATGACGTTCTCAATACCGTATAAATAGCAAAATACAATCTTATTTTGTGCGATATACAATGAACTTATTCAATTTTCAATAATTAAAAACAGTATCGGATTACCATGTATAGTTTATTGCATTGTCAGTGAATAATATTCTATAATCAAGTAACAATAGATAGAGTAAATGGTAAACGGTAAAAGAGAAAGGAGATATATCTATGTCTTTAATTAACAAAAAAATTGAAAATTTTAAGGTTCAAGCATACCAAAATGGAGAATTTAAGGAAGTAACAGACGACCATCTTAAGGGAAAATGGAGTGTTTTCGTATTCTATCCAGCGGACTTTACATTTGTATGCCCTACAGAACTAGGGGACTTAGCAGATAACTACGAGCAATTCAAGGCAATTGGCTGCGAGGTATACTCCGTTTCTACGGACACACATTTTGTGCATAAGGCATGGTCCGATGTATCAGAGACAATTGGAAAGATTACGTTCCCAATGCTTGCAGATCCAACAGGTAAGTTGTGTAGAATGTTCGAAGTTCTGATTGAGGAAGAAGGTTTGGCATTAAGAGGAACATTTATCGTTAATCCAGAAGGAATGATTAAGGCATATGAAGTTAATGATAATAGTATAGGAAGAGATGCTACGGAACTATTAAGAAAGGTTCAGGCTGCTCAGTTTGTGGCTGCTCACGGCGATCAAGTGTGCCCTGCAAAATGGAAACCAGGCGAAAAAACATTAGCGCCAAGTTTGGACTTAGTAGGAAAACTCTAAAGTCATTAAGGGAGAAAAATATATGGCAAATGGCGAAAATATGTATGACTTGATTATTCTTGGTGCTGGGAGTGCAGGACTTAGTGCCGGTATATATGCAGGTCGTGGATTGTTGAAAACGCTTATTCTTGAGAACCATCAAGTGGGAGGTCAGGCGGCAACCACGGAGGATATCGCCAATTATCCCGGATTTGAGACAATTTCTGGCCCTGATCTTATGGAGAAGATGAGGAGTCAAGCACAAGTATGTGGTGCAAAAATTACTTGTGGAGATGTTACGAAAGTAGACTTAACCGGAGAAATCAAACAAGTGGAAGCGGACGGAGTTATCTATAAATCCTATGCAGTTATTATAGCAACTGGCGCAAGTCCAAAACAATTGGGCTTTGAAGGAGAAATGGAGTTTAAAGGAAGAGGCGTAGGATATTGTGCGACCTGTGACGGATTCTTCTTTGAAGGCAAAGATATATTTGTAATCGGCGGTGGTGACAGTTCAGCAAAGGAATCTTTGTATCTTACGAAGTTTGGAAAGAAAGTTACTATGATTGTTCGTAAAGACGTCTTAAGATGCGCTCAATTGACTGCTCAAAAGGTTATGAATCACCCAAAGATTGAGGTAAAATTCAACACAGAGATTCAACGAGTGTATGGTGAACAGCTAATGGAGGGTGCGGTCTTTTATAACAATAAAACGAAGGAAACTTGGGAGTACAAGGTAAGTCCAGAGGACAAAAGTTTTGGAGTATTCGTATTCGTGGGGTATAATCCGGCTACGGAGATGTTTGCAAAAGAGATTAAGCTAGATGAGAACGGATATATACTTACGGATGAACACTTTATGACAAATATTGAGGGCGTATTCGCTGCAGGTGATGTAATACAAAAGGATTTAAGGCAGATTGTAACAGCTACTGCAGATGGAGCAAGGGCAGCCGTTAATGCAGAGGAATATATCGTTGAGTACAAGGAAAGTCATGGAATAAAAGAAAATTTGGAGCCTGATACGTTTCATGAGGAGGCTGCGCAGCAGTCTTCCAACGATAAGTCTACAACGCAGCAGTCAACCACACAAAATTCATCCAAATGGATTACAGATGATATGATTGCTCAAGTAAAGAACGTATTTGATAAACTCACCAAGAAAGCAACACTTGTTGTAATGACAGACAAAGTAGATGATAAGTATAAGGAGTTACAGGAACTTGTACAGGAGTTGGCAGCGTTAAGTGATAAACTTGATGTGATCGAAAGTGTAGGAGGAGAGGATTCTTCTCTAACAGAAAAAGTTAATGCAACAGATTTTCCATTGTTAGCTTTACTAGATGAGGCTGGAGAATATACTGGAGTAAAGTTCCTTGGAATACCAAGTGGACATGAATTCAATTCACTTGTGTTGGATCTATATAATTTAGCTGGACCAGGTCAGATGGTTGAATCTGAGACCAAAGAAAAGATACAAAGTATAAGTAAACGGACGAAAATTCAAGTTGCAGTATCTCTGTCATGTCATTTTTGTCCAGAGGTAGTTGTTGCTGCGCATAGACTGGCCATGCTTAACAAAAATATAGAGAGTGAAATGGTTGATATCGGAATGTTTCCTAAGGTTAGGGAGCAGTATCAGATTATGAGTGTTCCTGCCATTATTATTAATGATGAGCAGCCGGTATTTGGTAGTAAAAAAATAGAACAAATTGTAGCCATGATACAGAAAGGTCAGGAATGATGAAAAAGAATAAATTACATTATGCCTGGTTCGTATTAGTTGGCGCAATCTTAATCAGAGGATTTTCTGCTGGTGGAATCAATGCGTCCATAGGACAATTTCTATTGCCGGTAGCTAATGAAATTAAGGTAGGGGTTGGAACTCTATCAATATATCTAAGTATTATGTCTATTGTAACCTTTCTTTTTCTCCCTTACGGTGGAAAGATAATCAATCGCTACGATATAAGAGTGGTAGCTTCAATTGGTGCAGTCTTGCTTGGCTTAGTGTTTGCTTTATGTAGTACACTTAACAATGTTTGGATGTGGTACATCCTAGCAATACCTATGGCTGTCGGCTCAACATTATTAACAAACCTAATGGGACCAATTTTAATTAATCGATGGTTCGTAAAGAATAAAGGATTGATAATGGGGATACAGGTGGCTTTCGTGGGATTATTCGGTGTCATCATACAGCCAATAACAGCTAGTATAATTCAGAATAAGGGATGGCGACCTGGGTGTATTCTTCTTGGAGGAGCAACATTTTTAGTTACAATACTATCAAGTATTTTCTTTATAAGAAACAGCCCTAAAGATAAAGGACTTGTGCCATATGGAGCTAAGGAGGAGAACGACAATCAGACCGCATCGAATAGCAATGCAGTTCAAATTGATGAGTCGACCGCGACGAAATCCAAATCATTTATCATGTTGTTACTGTTTATGACGGCTGTTACAGGAGTTGGTGTGTTTAACCAACACATTCCCACCTATGGAACCGTGTTAGGATACAGTGTGAACCAGACAGGTCTTGCATTGTCCTTTACATCATTAGGAACGGCAATTGGATCTGTTGCAATTGGTTTTATCTGCGACAAAATAGGAAGTTTAAAGACTTGCTATGGTATAATCGGAGTGGAGCTTCTTGCTCTGTTTGGGTTCTGGATTGGTGGGACCACTGTAGCTATATTTTATATCTCTGCATTCTTTCATGGACTTGTAGCTGCTGGAACAGTAGTAATAGGGCCAATCTTGACACTAGAGTTCTACGGTGAAAAGGATTACGAAAAAATATTGTCCAAAGTATTCATGGGTGCACCGTTAGCGGCTATCGTGCTGGTGCCAGCATACGGGTATATCTATGATTTTACAAACAGTTATCGTTTAGTTCTTCTGTTTATAGCAATTCTGTTAGTTCTATCAGCAGTTTGTATATCAGCAGGTTGGAAGAATCGATGTACGATTGAAGGATGTCCTACCTGGCGGAAATGACGAGTTGCATTATCACATTGTATAATCTATATATTCGGTCAAAAGAATTTTGGAAGGATTCGTATTGACGGGATTGAAGAATAAGGACTGAAAAAACTCCTAGTATCCTACTAATAAAAGAAGGAATAGGAGTTTTTTCAGTGTTGTGAAATTGTTGAACGAGAATCACAGCAGTGACAAAGAAAAAACTCAAAAAAGCCATATTACTTGTAATAACTTACATAGAAAGATATACTTACACTATACATGATTATTAGATAAGGGGAGGTAGAACGAATGCTGCGAGTCAGCAATAATGAAATGATAGGGGGAAGCGTTTTGCGTAAAGGAAAGAAGTTTGTGAAGAAAGTAGCAAAGTGTCTAGGTATTGTACTAGCATGTGTAGTGGTACTATTTTTTATAGGAAGATATGGCTGGCGTCTGTTCGGCTATCAATTATGCAGATCTGGTGAATCGCTAGGAGTATCAGAAGTTACTGTAAATGATACCGAAGTTTATGTACATGGATTTGAACCTGGAAGTTTTCCGAATTATTTTATTGGTTATCGTTATCACTTCAAGGATGATAACCTTTATATCGGGATAAAGTATAGTAATTTAATAGGTGTATGGCTTGAAGATACAGGGGAATTTTCCATACATATCCCACGAAAAGGAAGAAAAATCAATCATGTCTACATTAAGAGTGGTACTTCAAAACGATTGGTTTGGCCAAAGGAAAATTAATTCTCATTAACATTTGTAATGTCTTTGTTAATTTCTATAAGGTTCGTTTATGTAAGTTGACATGTTATGCCTGTTATGTTAATATTTGTTGTTGTTGGGTAAAAGGTAATAATTAATACAATAATATACAGCACAGGAGCGTGATAGGTGAGGAGCAGGAGGATAAGGGAATACCTCGGGGAATAAAGTTAATAGATTAACAAAAGAGGAGCAAATTAATATGGGAATATTTCTTTTTGCAATTGTTACCTGGTTAAGTAACCAGATTGCAGAAATCAGCCAAAATAAAGTATCTAATTTTAACATATAATGCTTGCAATAATTATTAGCGGGAGAATGTTTATTTGTTAAAAGAGAGGGATACTTTTATGTGTAAGAAATCATATTTGTTTGAAAAGCAAATACAAAGGGTACTAAAACGTTCGATACGACGTTATGTCTTAATGAAAATTGAAGTTGATCAATTTGATGTATTGTTGGCTTTACATGGGTGGAAATGTGGAAATCTACTGATACAAAGCATTCATAAGACAATTAATAAAAATAAAAAAAGAGGAGAATTTCTCTATCATCAATATGGTGGTAAGTTCTATTTCCTCTGTATATATCAGGAACAAGCAATTCTATGCAAACGTTTTATGCATATTAAACATCAGATTATTCAAAACTTTTTAAGTATGATTGCTTCGTATTATTCCGTTGATCTTATTATAACAGGATATTTACTAAAAGATCCAAATGAAACGATGCTTTCCATATGTGCAAAATTAGATTATGCAAGTTTAAAAAAAGATAAAAGAAAAGAGGAAGTACTATTTTATCAAAATGTTTTATTACAGAATCTGATTGCAGATAAGATGATTGAAAATAAAATGATTTCGGCTTTAAAAAATCAACACTACCAAGTGTATCTTCAACCCAAGTATGATTTTGTGAAAGGGTCGATCATTGGAGCTGAAGCTTTGGTAAGATGGATCGAGAACACGGAGCAATGTCGCATTATATACCCAAAAGAATTTATTCATATATTTGAAGCGAATGGATTTATTATTGATTTGGATTACTATATGTTAGACTGCTGCTGTAAGTGGATTCATTCCTGGTTGGAACAAGGGTATGAACCAATTACGATTTCAGTAAATTTTTCAAGAAAGCATTTATACAAAGAAGATTTTGTGGAACAAATTCGTAAGATTGTAGAGACAAATCAAATACCTTTTCAATATATCGAAGTTGAGTTTACGGAAGATACATATTTTTCAGATGTGCACACCTTTGTTGATGTGATTAGACAACTACACCAGCTTGGTTTTATTGTAAGCCTAGATGACTTCGGAAAACGTTTTGCAACACTATCGAATCTAATGAATCTTCCATTCGATGTTGTTAAGTTAGACAAATCTTTTACTGATGGATATTTAGCGAATACAAAAACCGAATTACTCATTGCAAACATTATTCATATGATACATGATCTAGGTGTGAAAGTAATTGCAGAAGGTGTTGAGACTAGGGAGCAATGGGATATGTTAAAGAGATATCAATGTGATATGGTACAAGGTTTTTACTATGCAAAACCGATGAAAATCGAAGATTTTGAAAACTTCTTATTGCAGGAGCAATTGATAAATGGCTAGAAGAGCAGAAGTAAAGTAAGAAGTATGAAAAAAACAAAAACAATTTTCAAGAATTACATGGTTGGTTCCATGCATTTCATTGAAAATTGTTTTTTTATTCCATACTAGAGAAGAAGGGATTGTATATTGAATGACGTATTGTCCCTTATAGCTTTTATATTAGTTTTCCTTGACTGGTTCCACACAAACAATCGTACGCTCAATTTTATGATCTATAATGGACAAAACTTGAATATGCAAGTTATCAATATCAATTTCAAAAGTTGTGCCATCATCCGGAATACAACCGTAAGAACCGAAGATCATTCCACTAAACGTATCATAATCTTCGCAAGGTAGTGCAACATTTAGTTCCTTTGAAACTTTTTCTAAGGGAGCACAACCACGAATCTTCCAAGTGGATGAATCAATCCGTTCAATCTCAGATTCCTGGTTCATCTCTTTCTCCGTGGGTTCTAAATCACCAACAAGCTGTTCCAATAGATCACTCATAGTTACAATACCAACCATTCCACCGTATTCATCAAGTACAACTGCAAGATGGTTATGGGTTGCTTTCATTTGACGAAATAAAACATCAGCACAAACGGTTTCAGGAATAAAGTAAGCCGGTTTAACGGCGTGTTCTAAAATTAATTCCTTTGTTTTGGTTTCCAGACGAAAATAATCTTTGGCATTCAGAACACCAATTACATGGTCAACTGTTTCATCACAGATCGGGTAAAGAGAATGTCTTGTTCCGTGTATTGTTTTTGCCCATTCTTCTATGGATTCTTCCAGCCATAGTAGGGAAATATCTGTACGGTGAGTAGCAAACTCTCCAACATTCAAATCATCAAATTCAAATACATTCTGAATCATTTCTTTCTCTTCCGGATCAATCACACCTTTTTCGCTACCAACATCAACCATCATACGAATCTCTTCTTCACTGACATGTTCTTCTTCCGTATTGGGATCAATACCAAATAGACGGAGAATTGTATTGGTGGAAAGAGTTAAAAACCATACGATTGGAGCAAACAAATGGGAGATGAATGTGATTAATGAGGACATGGCAAGAGCCAATGGTTCCGCTTTTTTCATCGCAATTCGTTTGGGAACAAGTTCGCCAAATACAAGTGTAAAGTAAGATAAGAGTAACGTGATTAAGATAACGGATATGGAATCTAGTGTTTTGGCAGGCAACGAAATTCCAATCTGTATTAGCCATGTTACCAAATAATCCGAAAAATTATCAGCAGCAAAGGCACTTCCTAAGAAACCAGAAAGTGTGATAGCAACTTGAATTGTAGCGAGGAATCGTGCGGGCTGGCTTGTAAGTCTAGCAAGTCGCATAGCACGTTTGTTACCGGCAGCAGCCATGGAGGCAAGCTTTGTGTCGTTCATAGAAATGATCGCAATTTCAGCACAGGCAAAAATTGCATTTAGTAGGATTAATAAAATTTGTAATATAAATTGCATTAACATTATTTCTTTTATTCACTCTCTTTCTTTTTATTAATGTACATTTAATAAATGACATTTTTTAATAAATCTTTCGTGTTTTTTGTTTGAATGGTGATAAATAAGCACACAAAAAAGCATGCCTACTCTCGTTTGAAAAAGTAGGTATGCTTCTCAATATGTAATACCACGGATTATCCGCGTCACTATCCTCACTATTAGATTGGTCCATTATAAAGCGGCCTCCTTATCAATTGCTCTGTTAATTGTCTCATAAGAAATGCTAGGAATATGAAGTAGCATGACTTTAATTGGATTATACCAAAGAATTATCAGAAGATGTGAAAAATCTTTGGATATTAGCAGAATCTTAACAAATTGGAAAACACTCTTATTCGAGCAATGGTTTGTGAAGGATTTTTTATCTTCTACTTGTTGAATGAAGGATATGTATTTATAATAGAAAAGAAACGATTTGAAAAAATGTCAGAAATCACTTTATATTAGAAATTTATTTTCCGAAGAAAGAAAACATATGGGTTCAATAATAATGGAAATGGTTTAGGTTGTAATCAGAAAGGGGTTTGTCGATGGAACAGAATGAGGAGTATCAAAACGTACAAAAGTTAAAGGAGAATATGGAACGGGTGATTCTTGGAAAAAGTGCTGTAATCGATCTGGTGCTTACGGCATTATTGGCAGAGGGACATATTCTATTAGAAGATATGCCAGGTACCGGTAAAACAATGTTGGCAAAAAGTCTTGCTACGTCTTTACAACTTGCTTTTTCGAGAATTCAGTTTACACCAGAATTATTGCCTTCCGATGTAACCGGTTTGAATATATATAATCGAAAAACTGGGGATTTTGAATTCCACAAAGGACCAGTTTTTTGCAATATCTTATTAGCAGATGAAATCAACCGTGCTACACCAAGAACCCAATCAAGTTTACTAGAATGTATGGAAGAAAAACAGATCACAGTAGATGGTGTTACAAGAAAACTAGAGGAACCATTTTTTGTAATCGCAACACAGAATCCAATTGAGACAGCGGGAACATTTCCTTTACCAGAAGCGCAATTAGACCGATTTCTTATGAAGTTATCCATGGGGACTATGACAGGAGAAGAGGAAGAAGCAATGCTATTTCGGTTCCTGGAGGGAAATCCCCTACAACAATTGCATTCGGTAATTTCGAAAGAACAGTTACTTGCCATGCGTGGGAAAGTAAAAGAAGTCTTCGTACATAAAGAATTAATTACCTATATAAGCAATATTGCACAGGCAACGCGAAAGCAGAAGGATATTTTAGTTGGAATCAGTCCAAGAGGTAGCCTTGCCCTGTTACGGAGTGTACAAGCTTATGCGTATATGCAAGGAAGAAATTATGTTGTCCCGGAAGATATAAAAGAAATTGCGCCTTATGTGTGTGCCCACCGCTTGCTCTTACAAGGTGGTTATATAGAAAGAGGAGCAGATGTAAAGTGCATGCAGTCTGTCTTGGAACAGGTTAATGTTCCTACAGAAGAATGGAGTCGATAAGATGGATCTAATACTATTCTTCTTGATTATTGTTCTGGTGACGAAAGTTATGGAAAGAATCTATGAAAAGATCTGGTATCGGCAAGTGAATGCCTGTGTCACTTTTGAGGAAGAGGAAGTGGTGGAAGGAGAAGGAGGAACAATCACAGAAGTTCTGGAAAATGCAAAAGGAATACCTTTGCCTTCTATTATCTTAAAATTTGCGCTGGATCGGTCCATTGATTACTTATTACCGGAAAATACAAGTAAGTCTGATTTTCAGTATCGAAATGATTGTATTGTTGCCATGCCTTATGAGAAGATTACAAGAAAATTTCAAGTGACATATAGAAAACGTGGATATTTTACGATTTCAGAGGTGCAGTTAGTAGCAAGTGATCCACTTTATAAAAATATATATATCCAAAAGATTACTGAAAATGCTGCAATCTATGTATATCCAGGCTGTACGAAGTGTAAGGAAGTTATACCATGTATGGAACGGATGATGGGAGAGTACCTTAATCAGCGATTTTTGTATGAAGACCCCTTTGCATTTCGAGGGATTCGCAATTATGAATCCACTGATCCAATGAAAAAGATCAACTGGAATGTATCAGCAAAAACAGGTGAGCTGATGGTAAACCAATATTATGATAGCAATCATTGTTCCATTAGCATATTTTTAAATCTGGAAAGCGAAGGCATGCTCTATTATGAGGAACTACAGGAGGAATCTATACGTATTGCGCGTACCTATCTAGAGAGATTTCTACAAAAAGGTATTCCGATTAAACTGATTACCAATGGTATGGATGTCGTGAATCAGACGCCAATCTCCATTGAAGAAGGTGCTGGATGCGGACATTTACAAGAAAGTTTACGCAAATTAGCACGGATTCAGATAAAGCAGGAAATGCCTTCATTTTTGTCTTATTTAGAGGAAGCCAATCATCAGAAATGTGGAATGGCTGTTTTAATCAGTGTATCCCAGTCGGAGGCATTGCAGGAAGCATTTGAACAGTTTATAGGGAAAGAAGGGTATGGACAGTGGATTATTCCTGTCCATCTTTCTACAGAACGAAGAATTACATCAACCAAGGTAGAGGTAGTGTACGGGGAGGTGATCTAGATGGTGGAATTCTTATTTGATGCCATTGCACAGTATTTATTTCAAGCAATGTTCTATGTTAGCCTTTACTCTTTTCTCATGCAGGCTGATACAAGACCAATTGCGGGGATCCTATTCCTATTGCCATTTAGCTTCTTGTTAACACTGCTTCGCCGTTATAGTAAAAAATTCTGGGTCTTCTTGATGGGGTTGGTTGTTTACGGAACTATTCTGGCAACGTTCATTTCAATGGTTGGAAAGAATGCAATCCTAATGAGTGCTGTTATTCTGTTCTGTATAATGGCTTTTATAATTCGCATCGTTCCATCAGCAAAAGTATTTGAACAGCCGAATAATATACCTCTTGGTACAATGGGAATCATATACATCATTCTTGAATTCATACAATATGAACAGGCAGGAACCCTTGCCTTTTGGATTGTTTTCCTCTATATTCTAGTTTATCTTTTGAATAGAAATTATCAGAATATGATGAACTATATTGTAAGCAGAAGAAGAACGACCATTATGGCAGAAGGAAAAATCAAACATGCATTTCATACACATATTACACTCTACATAGGGGGATTAGCATTAATCATGCTATTGTTTGCCACAATTTCCTTTGACCATATGTATCAATCTATGGTAACAAGTTTTACCGAAATTACGAATAGGAAGGAAGCAAATCCAGTGGAATTCGGTGCAGAGAAACCCAGTTTCGATAATGTGTTTCAAGAGGAAAAAGAGATAAAGGAGCCATCTCCCTTGTTCCTGCTGATTGAAAAAGTGATACGTGTTCTGATGAGTCTAGTGACAGTAGCAATTATGCTAGTAATGTTCGGTTTTCTTTTGCGTGGAATCTATCTAGGATTTTACAATCGAAAACGGGGAAAGAAGGAAGAGCAACTTTTTGCTTCTGTAGAAATGAGAGAGCGTATTGAGAAGAAGAAACGAAACCCTCCCACAGAACCTGAAGAGAAGGATCTTCGCATGCGACTAAGAAAGATTTATCGAAAGAAAATGTTTGGATTCTGGAAAAATACGAATAAAAATCCTGCCAATACGACTCCAAATGAACAAATGCTTTTAAAGAGAGCCAAAGGCTCTCATATGCAACAAGAAGCCATCCAATTATATGAGAAAGCACGCTATAGTAAGCAAGACATAACAGAAGAGGATATTCGTCATATAAAGGATTCCTTTCGTGAAAAACAGAGGAAGAATGAGTGAAGAAACAATTCGTCACCGTTTGAGAATTATGAGAGAGATAAAGTTATGAAAAAAGTGGTGCATTGATAAGAAAATAATAGTTGTAATTTAAGAAATCTTAGCATATTCTTAACTAGACTAGAAACACGTATATCAGTAGAATAAACTTGGGGTACTTTCTTTTAAGCTATTGACCCTCAAAAAGATTACAAGTAAGGGAGAGAGGAAATGGCAGTATTTATTACAATTGTTGCGTTAATTATTCTAATATGTGTCGTGCTCAATAAAATATCCAGTCGTCTAGGGATACCTACATTGTTGGCGTTTATTCTATTGGGTATGCTTTTAGGAACCGATGGCGTTTTTAAAATTCCATTTGATGATTTTCATATGGCAGAGCAAATCTGTTCTGTTGCATTGATCTTTATTATGTTTTATGGTGGATTTGGTACCAAGTGGAGTGAAGCGAGACCCGTTGCAGGAAAGGCGGTTTTGTTATCTTCACTAGGTGTCATCTTGACTGCATTCATCACAGGTTTTTTCTGTTATTTCATATTACATATCCCTTTTTGGGAGAGTATGTTGCTTGGCTCGGTGATCAGTTCTACAGATGCCGCTTCTGTGTTTTCCATACTTCGATCCAAACGATTAAATCTACGTGATCATACAGCATCACTATTAGAAGTAGAGAGCGGAAGTAATGATCCTTGTTCCTATATGCTCACGGTGATTATGTTGGCTGTTATGAATGAGAAAGCAGATGGTGGTGAAATCATTCTTATGATCGTGGCACAGATTGTATTAGGTGTGGTATTTGGGGCAGTTGTCGCATACTGTGCGTATCTATTTCTGAAACATTTTCATTTTGCAACCGAAGGTTTTGATATGATTTTTGTTGTATCGGTTGCATTGATCGCCTATGCATTACCTAGTATGCTTGGAGGAAATGGTTATCTTAGCACCTATTTAGTAGGTGTAATCTTGGGGAATCGACCATTTCATAATAAAAAGGCATTGGTACATTTCTTTGACGGGCTAACAGGATTGATGCAGATTCTGGTATTCTTCTTATTAGGATTACTAGCATTTCCTTCACAGATTCCACAAGTTGTTCTGCCAGCTATTGCTATTGCATTGTTTCTTACCATTGTGGCAAGACCGATTTCTGTTGCATTGTTGCTGATACCATTCCACAGTTCTTGGAAACAACAAGTCATAGTGTCCTGGGCAGGATTACGAGGGGCTGCCTCTATTGTTTTTGCCGTGATGGCAACGATTAATTCTGCGAATACCAGCAAAGATATCTTTCATATTGTGTTCTGTATCGTACTGTTTTCTATATTAATTCAGGGCTCTCTTATTCCATATGTAGCAAGAAAGTTGGATATGATCGATAACTCCGATGATGTTATGAAAACATTTACGGATTATGCGGATGAAGTACCTATACAATATATTCAGTTACAGGTTAAGAATGGGCATCCTTGGATTAATAAGAAGATACAAGAATTGTCTCTTCCGCCAGATACACTTATTGTAATGTTGAAACGGGGGGGGAAGAATATTATTCCTCGAGGGCAGATTATACTCAAGGATGAAGATCGTATCATTCTTACAGCAGCAGCACCAGTGGATTTAGATGGTATCTCCTTAATGGAAAGAAAGATTACCAAGGGAGATGAATGGATTGGAAAGTTGATTTCAGAAATCGGTAAAGAAGAGAAGAAATTGATTATTATGATTCAACGGCAAGAACGAATCATAATTCCAAATGGAAGGACGATGATTCAAGAAAAGGATATTCTTGTGATTAATGGAGAAGAAAGTTAAAGTATAAAGGGTCAAAAGATGATTCACACATGCGAGTCGTGAAAGGATCTTTTGACCTTTTCACATAAACGAATTGTTTAGTTGGTTTGCAACTTCCACAATTCGATAACATTCGCACATTATGGTAGTATTACCAATCACCTACTATTACATATATGTTAATTAAATGTTACAATTGTGTTACATCAATGACCAAAGGAGAAATGAAAGAATGATGAATTTGAAAAAAATGGCATTTGCCGTAGCAATGATGGTAACAGTAGGAACAGTAGCAACTCCAGTAGCAGGAGCTCAAGCTGCAAGTAACTGCGCGATACAGACAACGAATAACTGTAATTTCTCAAAAGGAAAATTGAACTATAAAATTACAGGAAAAAATACTTGCACTGTAACTGGTTTAACAAACAAAAGTGCGAATAGTACTTCTTGCAATATTCCTTCTACAGTAACTTGTAACGGTAAAACTTACAAAGTGACAGGTATAGCAAATAACGCATTTAAAAACTGTGATAATTTAAAATCCGTTACATGTTCTAACTCTGTAAAAACAATTGGTTCTAATGCATTTGCAAACTGTGATTCTTTATCAAAAGTAACACTTGGAAATAGTGTAAATAAAGTAAGTAACAATGCATTTGGCAACTGTAATAATTTGAAAAAGATCACATGCAAAAGCAATATCAAAACAACAGGTTCTAACTGTTTTGGTAATGCAGCAGTAAAGTATTCTAGATAAGGCACTTAAAGTTTACGATGACTTTGAAAAGCGATCTTAGGGCTAATTTCAAAAACATTGTAAGACGAATAGTAAAAAAGATGATCTCTAAACGGTTTCACATAAAATTCGTTTGGAGGTCATTTTTCGTAATTAGGATACAAGGGACACCATGGGTTACATGCTTGTATGAAAAAGGCTGACTATAGAACATATTAATTGTAATTTATTAGCCTTCCATGTTGTAAATACAGGCTTCCTTATGTTAAAATAAAAATGAAAGAAAAAGTAGTATACAAATACTTAGAAATAATGCTATAATAGTACTGTTTGAGTAGCATGTACCATTACGGAAACCATCGTTTCGTGTGTTGTACATGACTTTTGTTATGTACAAGAATGCGGATTGATACAAGTTACTATATTTACAACATAATTACGTAATTGCATTACGTAATAAGACAGTTTTCTTATGTTGTATCAATAAGAAACTTGTCAATACTTAAATTATAAGCTAATTGAAAGGTATGATGGATGATGAAGACTTGGAATAGAGTTTTGTTAAAACTTAGTGGTGAAGCTTTAGCCGGAGACAAGAAAACAGGATTTGATGAAGCAACTTGTATCGAAGTAGCGAAACAAGTAAAAGAGCTTGTTGATAAAGGTGTCGAAGTAGGTATTGTAATCGGTGGGGGTAACTTCTGGAGAGGAAGAACGAGTGAAACGATCGATCGTACAAAAGCAGACCAAATCGGTATGTTAGCTACTGTAATGAACTGCATCTACGTATCAGAAATCTTCCGTTATGTTGGTATGATGACACAAGTATTAACACCATTTGAATGTGGTTCAATGACAAAACTATTCTCGAAAGATAGAGCAAATAAGTATTTTAAGAAGGGAATGGTTGTATTCTTTGCAGGTGGAACAGGACACCCATACTTTTCAACAGATACTGCTACGGTTCTTCGAGCAGTGGAGATTGAAGCAGATGTTATATTATTAGCAAAAGCAATTGATGGCGTATATGATAGTGACCCTAAGGTGAATCCATCAGCGAAGAAATACGATGAGATTTCAATATCTGAAGTGCTAGATAAGAAATTAGCGGTCATTGACCTTTCTGCGACGATCATGTGCTTGGAAAACAAGATGCCGATGATGGTATTTGGTTTGAATGAGCCAAATAGTATTGTCAACACCGTACATGGTAAATTTACAGGTACAAAAGTAACTGTATAATTATAAGAAATTTTGGAGGTATTATTATGGATTCAAGAATTCAACAATTCGAAGTTAAGATGCAAAAATCATTAGAGAGTTTAAGTGAAGAGTATACTGCAATTCGTGCAGGTAGAGCAAACCCTCATATCTTAGATAAACTTAAGGTAGATTATTATGGAACTCCATCAGGAATTCAATCTGTTGCGAATGTTACTGTACCGGAAGCAAGAGTGATTATGATTCAACCTTGGGAAAGCAGTTTGATCAAAGAAATTGAGAAAGCTATTTTAACTTCAGATCTTGGCTTAACACCAAGCAATGATGGTAAAGTAATTCGTCTTGTATTCCCAGAACTTACTGAGGAAAGAAGAAAAGAATTAGTAAAAGATGTTAAAAAGAAAGCAGAGAATGCAAAAGTAGCAATTCGTAATATTCGTCGTGATGCAAACGATGCAATTAAGAAATTAAGCAAAGCAAATGAAATCTCTGAAGATGAAGTAAAGAACTTAGAAGATCAGGTACAAAAAGTTACAGATAAGTATGTTGGTGAAGTTGATAAAGCTATGGAAGCAAAATCAAAAGAAGTTCTTACTGTATAGGAATGAAATACAGAGAGTTAATAGTAGGGAGCGTGTAGCCCTGAATAACTACATGCATAAGAAAAATCGGGTTGTTTCTGTCCTATATGAGACAGAGCAATCCGGTTTTATCGCATTATAGCAGGAGGAATCTAGTTTGGCGAATAAGAATGACCTCGAAGGATTACAAATCCCAGAACACATTGCAATCATTCTTGATGGGAATGGAAGATGGGCAAAAAAACGTATGATGCCTAGAAATTATGGGCATGTACAAGGCAGTAAGAATGTAGAAAGAATCTGTAGGGCAGCCTATAACATGGGTGTAAAATACCTTACGGTATATGCATTTTCCACGGAAAACTGGTCTAGACCGGAAGATGAAGTTGAAACAATCATGAAATTATTGAATAATTATCTCAAAGATTGTATTAAATTGACCACAAAGAATAATATGAAAGTACGCGTAATTGGCAACATATCTCGTTTGGATGAATCCATGCAAAAGAGAATTCGGGAATTAGAAGAGATTAGTGCATCCAATACAGGATTGAATCTTCAAGTTGCACTCAATTATGGTTCGAGAGATGAAATCTTACGTGCAATGAAACGTATGATGGTAGATTATGATAAAAAGGCAATATCGCTTGATGAAATAGATGAAACTTTATTTAGTGAATATTTAGATACGAAAGATATTCCAGATCCTGATCTGTTAATCCGTA
This sequence comes from Anaerosporobacter faecicola, assembly GCF_012070565.1. Lineage (GTDB taxonomy): Bacteria > Bacillota > Clostridia > Lachnospirales > Lachnospiraceae > Anaerosporobacter > Anaerosporobacter faecicola. The sequence goes on along the minus strand of NZ_JAAQRO010000011.1, from coordinate 13,630 downwards.
CCAGTGGAGAACAGAGATTATCCAACTATTTATTATGGCAGATGGCATATACGGAGTTTTACTTTACCAATGTGTTATGGCCAGACTTTAGTGAAAAAGATTTGGAAGATGCAGTACGGTATTACAATTCAAAAGAAAGACGGTTTGGGGGACTAACAAACGGATAGGAGAGTCGTATGTTTTGGGTGCGTTTTAGAAGTTCGATCATGTTAATCGTGATCACATTATTCACAGTAATCTTGGGAGGAGATTTGTTGTTTGCTGTAACTTGTCTAATCTCGTTTATTGGATTAACAGAATTATATAAGTTATTGAAAGTAAATAACAGCATTGTAGGATACATAGGCTATCTTGCTTGTGCGGCATACTATGCATTAATCTATTTTAAAGAAAAAGAACATTTTATGTTATTGGTTATTGCATTTATGCTTGTTTTAATGATCGCGTATGTATTTGCATTTCCAAAATATCGTTCAGAACAGATTTGTTTGACTTATTTTGGATTGTTCTATGTAGCAGTAATGTTATCACACATCTATCAAGTACGCATGCTTGATGATGGTTTATGGTTAGTATGGTTATTATTCATTGGTGCCTGGGGATCGGATACTTGTGCTTATCTGGTTGGAATATCAATCGGAAAACATAAGATGACACCAAAGTTAAGCCCTAAGAAATCCATTGAAGGCGGTATTGGAGGAATCCTTGGTGCTGCATTGATTGGATTTATCTATGGATTGGCGATTCAAAGCAAAATCAGTTCCATTGATAATCCACAGATTGCTTTTGCAATTATATGTGGAGCATCTAGTATTGTTTCCCAGATTGGAGACTTAGCTGCTTCTGCAATGAAGAGAAATTATGAAATCAAAGATTATGGGAAATTAATTCCTGGTCATGGCGGAATTCTGGATCGTTTTGACAGTATTATATTCACTGCACCAATCGTTTATTATCTGGCAGTATTTTTAGGAAACTAACACATACTTTAAAGAACCCTTGCAAATGCACGAATTGTTCCGTTGTGATGCAACTCTCACAATTTGTGTAACAAGGGTCAACACGTCATTCACTTATGTGCGAGCTGGGCGTGAAATGACCTTTTGACCCTTGCAAATGCACGAATTGTTCCGTTGCGTTGCAACTCTCACAATTCTAAAATTCGCAATCCGCGCAAAAGCGCTACTTGCTCATTTTATGCGGGTCAACACGTCATTCACTTATGTGCGAGCACAACGTGAAATGACCTTTTGACCCTTGCATTGAAACTTATAGAAAGGAACCATGTTTGTGGGTAGTGTAAGAGTGAACATGGATAAGAACATGAAGAAAATAGTAGTTCTTGGATCAACAGGTTCCATTGGAACACAGACATTAGATGTCGTTCGGAATAATGCAGATATGGAGATTGTTGCACTAGCAGCAGGTTCCAATATTGCATTGTTAGAAAAACAGATTAGAGAGTTCAAACCACGTATGGTATGTGTGTGGGATGAGAAGAAAGCAAAAGAATTGAAGATAGCAGTAGCAGATTGTCAGGTTACCGTAACTTCTGGAATGGAGGGATTACTTTCTCTTAGCGTAATGGAGGAAGCTGATGTTGTCGTAACAGCTATTGTTGGTATGATTGGTATTCAACCAACGATTGCGGCGATCAAAGCGGGAAAAGATATTGCTTTAGCCAATAAGGAAACCCTGGTAACTGCTGGTCATATCATAATGCCTTTAGCCAAAGAATATAATGTTAAAATCCTTCCTGTGGATAGCGAACATTCTGCAATTTTTCAGGCACTTAACGGAGAAAATTATGAGCGAATCAGTCGAATTCTTTTAACTGCATCAGGTGGACCTTTTCGAGGATTTAGCAAGGAACAATTAGCGAATGTAACCCTAGAGGATGCATTGAAACACCCGAATTGGTCAATGGGTCAAAAGATTACCATTGATTCTGCAAGTATGGTTAATAAAGGACTAGAGGTAATGGAAGCCAAATGGTTGTTTGGCGTTGATTTTGATCAGATTGAGGTTGTCATTCAACCTAAGAGTGTGATTCATTCGATGGTTGAGTATGTAGATGGTGGTGTGATCGCACAACTTGGTACACCTGATATGAAATTACCAATTCAGTACGCCTTAACGTATCCGGATCGTCGACCACTTCCAGGGGATCGTTTAGATTTCAAGACATTGTCTCAAATCTCTTTTGAAACACCAGATTATGAAACATTTCGTGGATTAGCACTGGCATATGAAGTAGGAAGAATGGGTGGCAGTATGCCGACTGTCTTCAATGCAGCCAATGAAAGAGCAGTAGCAAAATTCCTTGCGCGTAAGATCGATTTCCTTACGATCTATGAACTTATTGAAGAGTCTGTTCAAGCACATCATAAAATAGAAAATCCGACGGTTGAAGAAATCTTGGCAATTGAACAAGAGACGTATGACAGAATTGAAGCAAAATTAGGAGATTGTTAATTTGATTTATTTCATGTACAGACACAATAGGATCGAATGATGCCTGTATATGGATAACAGTTGACGTAAACAGAAAGGATAGGTATAAGTCATGAATATTATTATAGCTATATTGATATTTAGCTTGATCATAATCATCCATGAACTGGGTCATTTCCTATTGGCCAAGAAGAACGGAATTACAGTCGTTGAGTTTTCCGTTGGTATGGGACCGAGATTGATCAGCTTCGTAAAGAAAGGAACAAGATATTCCTGGAAACTATTCCCGGTTGGTGGTTCCTGTATGATGTTAGGAGAAGATGAGGAGAATGATGATCCAAATTCTTTTGGTAAAAAAGGAGTATGGGCTAGAATCTCTGTTATTGCAGCAGGTCCAATCTTCAACTTTATCTTAGCATTTGTCCTTTCAATGATCGTAGTTGGAAAAGTGGGATATGATCCTGCTATGATCGTACAAGTTGGAGAGAATACACCTGCAGAGGAAGCTGGGCTTCAACAGGGTGACGTAATCGTAGCAATGAATGGATCCCATGTAGATAATGGCCGTGAGGTATCCTTCTATCTGTTCTTCCATCCAACTTCTGAAAAGGATGTTACGTTGACAATCAATCGTGATGGGAAAGAGATGGATATTACCATGACCCCTGTGAAAAACGAAGCTGGGGAATATAAGATGGGATTTGTTTCAAATCTTGGTAGAACAAAAACCATTGCAACAACAGGAAAATCCATGAATGCCTTTGACGTAATCAAATACAGTGCGATTGAAGTGAAATGTTGGATTGGTTCCGCTATACAGAGTGTGGGTGGTTTGATCACTGGACGGGTATCAACCAATGACCTTGGCGGCCCTGTAGCAATCGTAGATATGATTGGTGATGGAATTGATAGTACGAAGTCAGAAGGTACAACGGCAGTGCTCATGCAGATCTTCTATATGAGTATTTTGTTAAGTGCGAATTTAGGTGTAATGAACCTATTACCATTACCAGCTTTGGACGGTGGACGTTTGGTATTCTTACTAATTGAAGCAGTTCGAGGCAAACCAGTTGATCCAAAGAAGGAAGGCTTCGTCCACATGGTTGGGTTAATGCTTTTGATGCTTCTTATGGTTTTTGTAATGTTTAATGACGTGAGAAGAATATTTGGGTAGATTTATTGTAAAACCAAATACATGAGTAGGAGGAGGTGTAGTATGGTGTCAATTGACATCGATTACATCTCTTTCCTTACGTTCATGTTTCATAGGTGTAATTGATGACCAGAATATGAAGTAATATAATACATTGGTTCCCTTTGTCTTCGTTTGGAATAAATGGATTATTCATTTTGGTTGAAGTGTGTTAAAATGATGTAAGGTTGCTCAATGACTTTTGATCCTTGCATGATCAAATGACTGTTAGGAGGAAGAGAGATGTATCGTGATAAAACAAAAGTAATTCGGATTGGTGATCGTGTTATTGGAGGTGGAAATCCGATTTTAATACAATCAATGGCAAATACAAAAACAGAAGATGTGAAAGCTACAGTGGCACAGATTCAAGCATTAGAAGATGCTGGCTGTGACATTATTCGTGTTGCAGTTCCAACGATGGAAGCTGCAATTGCGTTGGAAGAGATTAAGAAACAGATTCATATTCCTTTGGTAGCAGACATCCATTTTGATTATCGGTTAGCCATTGCGGCAATGGAACATGGAGCAGATAAGATTCGAATTAATCCAGGGAATATAGGTAGTATAGAACGTGTGAAAGCAGTTGTAGATGTTGCGAAGGAGAGAAATATCCCAATTCGTGTTGGGGTGAACAGTGGTTCTCTCGAAAAAGAATTGGTAGAGAAGTATCACGGTGTGACATCAGAAGGGATCGTAGAAAGTGCATTAGACAAAGTACGAATCATTGAAGAGATGGGATATGATAATCTTGTCATCAGTATTAAATCTTCTGATGTATTAATGGCTGTAAAAGCCCATGAATTGATTGCTACGAAGACCGACTATCCATTACATGTTGGAATTACAGAATCGGGTACCATTTTATCCGGTAATATTAAATCTAGTGTAGGACTTGGAATCATCTTACATGCAGGTATTGGTGACACCATTCGTGTTTCCTTAACGGGTGACCCTGTGGAAGAAGTAAAATCAGCAAAATTAATCCTTCGTACCCTTGGTTTACGAAAAGGGGGAATCGAAGTGGTATCCTGCCCAACTTGCGGAAGAACACAGATCGACTTGATTGGTCTTGCGAATAAAGTAGAGGCGATGGTACAGAAGTATGATCTGGATATTAAAGTAGCTGTAATGGGATGTGTCGTAAATGGTCCGGGAGAAGCAAAAGAAGCCGATATCGGTATTGCTGGCGGTAAAGGTGTGGGCATGTTGATCAAGAAGGGTGAGGTTGTGAAAACATTGCCAGAAGATCAGTTGTTACCTACATTAGAGGATGAATTAAAGAATTGGGGTCGTTAAGATTGTGAAATGATCTTTTGCCCCTTGCAGATGCACAAATTGTATAGAGGAGGTTGTGTACATGAAGATGCAGTTTTTTCAAGTGTTTGAAACATTACAGGTTACAAAAGAGTTACAAGATATGTTTGAAGACACCGTGATCGAACGTGTTGCAGCTTCTCGTGTGAATCAGGAAGTTAAGATCTATATGATGAGCACGCATTTGATCAAGCGGAAGATTGTTAAGAAGATGCAGTATCAGATTAAGAAACAACTTTTTGATGATACAAGTAATGATGTTCGTCTGTGTGACCGATATGAATTATCTGCCCAATATACACCAGACAAACTAATGAATGCATATTATGACAGCTTCTTAGAAGAAATGAAAGACAGTAGTGTCTTAGAATATAATCTCTTCAAAATGGCGAACTATCGGGTAGAAGGGGATACCATTGAGTTAGAGATGGAAGATAATTTTGTTGCTCGGAATAAAGCGAATAATATCAAACGAATACTGGAAGATAATTTTAGCAGTCGGTTTGGTTATGCCATTCAAGTTAAATTCCAATATGTAGAACCACCAGAAGAAGAGCAGGAAGATGAACAGATGTCATATGCGAAGGCAATGCGTCAACATCATCAGATGCAGGATGAGGATGAAGGTTACGTTGCAGCTACCCAAGAGGGAAGTGGACATGGCAATGGGAATGCGGAAACTGGAAAAGAAGCAAATCAACCTGTTCCAAAACCAGCACCAAAAGCAGATGGTGGTAAAGCAGAGTCCTCGAAACCGGAAAAATCTAAGTATGGAAGCTATAAGAAATTACCACCAGATCCAGATACAATCTATGGAAAAAGTTTTGATGGCGAAACCTCAGCAATTGTTGATATTCAAGATGAAGTAGGAGAAGTGGTGGTACGAGGTAAAGTTCTTAAGTTAGAAGCAAGGGAACTTCGAAATGAAAAGACGATCATTACTTTTGCTGTAACTGATTTTACGGATACAATCTCGGCCAAAATCTTTTTAAAGAATGAGCAAGTAGAAGAGGTTACCTCCGTATTGAAGAATGGAATCTTCATTAAGATGAAAGGTATGGCATTAATGGACAAATATGATCGAGAGATCACCATTAGTTCCATCGTCGGTATCAAGAAAATTCCTGACTTCACAACGTCCCGTATGGATAATGCACCTGTTAAACGTGTGGAATTACATGCGCATACCATGATGAGTGATATGGATGCGGTTGTCGATGTAAAGACGTTAATCAAACGTGCAATGTCCTGGGGGCATTCTGCAATTGCAGTTACGGACCATGGAGTTGTGCAGGCATTTACCGATGCAAATCATGTGGTAGAGAAGTCGGATTTTAAAGTAATCTACGGTGTAGAAGCCTACCTAGTCGATGATCTGAAGGATATTGTGGAGAATAACAAGGGGCAGTTCCTAGATGCACCAAGTGTCGTATTCGATATCGAAACAACCGGATTTGGTCCAGTCAATGATAAGATCATTGAGATTGGTGCGGTTAAAGTGATTAATGGGGAGATTCAGGATCGCTATTCCACTTTTATAAATCCAGAAATACCGATCCCATATGAGATTACGAAATTAACCAGTATTCAAGATGAGATGGTCATGGATTATCCAACGATTGAACAGATTTTACCGGAATTTCTTGCTTTTTGTAAAGGCTGCGTATTAGTAGCACATAATGCGTCTTTTGATGTTGGATTTATCACGAAGAAAGCAGAACAACAAGGAATCGCAACGGATTTCACCGTCATTGATACGGTAGCTATGGCCCGTGTCTTACTGCCGAACTTAGCAAAATTCAAATTAAATGTGGTTGCCAAAGAACTTGGGGTATCCTTGGAAAATCATCATCGTGCAGTAGATGATGCTGGAGCGACAGCAGAGATCTATGTAAAATTCATTCAGATGCTACGAGAAAAAGACGTTACCACTATGGATCAACTGAATGAGATGAGTAAGTTGTCTGCGGATATGATTAAGAAGCTACCAACGTATCATGCTATCATTTTAGCACAAAACGACATTGGTAGAATTAATCTGTACAAATTGATTTCCTACTCCCATATTAATTACTACAGTCGTAGACCGAGAATTCCGAAGAGTGTGTTCCTAGAAAATAGAGAAGGACTATTGATTGGATCTGCTTGTGAGGCAGGAGAGCTGTATCAAGCAATTCTTCGAAATCAATCGCGGGAAGAAATTACCCGATTGGTGGAATTTTATGATTATCTGGAGATTCAGCCACTTGGTAATAATGATTTCATGATTCGAAGTGATAAGATTGATGTAAAATCCAAAGAAGATTTGATCGAAATCAATAAGAAGATCATCGCGCTTGGTGAGGAGTTCAATAAATTGGTTGTAGGAACATGTGATGTGCATTTCCTTGATCCAGAGGATGAAGTATATCGTCGAATCATCATGACGGGAAAAGGATTTAAGGATGCGGATGAACAACCACCTCTTTATCTGCGAACGACAGAAGAGATGTTAGAAGAGTTTTCTTATCTTGGAAAAGAAAAAGCGGAAGAAATCGTAATTACCAATACCAATAAGATTGCAGATATGATCGAGAAGATTTCTCCGGTTCGTCCAGATAAATGTCCTCCTGTTATTGAGAATTCTGATGAGGATCTTCGTAAGATCTGTTATGATAAAGCCCATGCCATGTATGGGCCAAATCTTCCAGAACCAGTACAAGCAAGGTTGGAAAAAGAGTTAAAATCCATTATTAATAATGGATTCGCCGTTATGTATATTATCGCCCAGAAGTTAGTTTGGAAATCCAATGAAGACGGGTATCTGGTTGGTTCCCGTGGTTCGGTAGGTTCTTCCTTCGCCGCTACCATGTCTGGTATTACGGAGGTAAATGCATTGCCTGCCCATTATTACTGTACGAATTGCTATTACTCCGATTTTGATTCCGATGAAGTAAAAGCATTTGCAGGAAAATCTGGTTGTGATATGCCAGATAAGCTTTGTCCGAAATGTGGGGAGCCACTGAAGAAGGATGGACATGAGATTCCATTCGAAACGTTCCTAGGATTCTATGGAGATAAAGAACCGGATATCGATCTTAACTTCTCTGGAGAGTACCAAAGTCATGCCCATGATTATACGGAGGTTATCTTCGGTAAAGGTCAGACCTTCCGTGCAGGAACCATTGGTACCTTGGCAGAGAAGACTGCTTATGGATACGTGTTGAAATACTATGAAGAACACGGAGAGCATAGACGGAGAGCAGAGATTGAGCGAATTGTAGAAGGTTGCGTTGGTGTTCGACGAACAACAGGACAGCATCCCGGCGGTATTGTTGTATTACCACTGGGTGAAGAAATCTATTCTTTTACGCCGGTACAGCGACCAGCCAACGATATGACTACCCAGACAGTAACCACACATTTCGATTACCACTCCATCGACCATAACTTATTAAAACTTGATATACTTGGACACGATGATCCTACCATGATTCGTATGTTGCAGGATTTAACGGGAATCGACCCACTGACCATACGTTTTGATGATGCGAAAGTATTGTCCTTGTTTGAGAATTTAAGTGCCCTGAATCTAAAACCAGAAGATTTGGGCGGATGTGATTTGGGTTCCTTAGGAATCCCTGAGTTTGGTACAGACTTCGTTATGCAGATGCTACGTGATACAAAACCAAAGACATTTTCGGATTTGGTTCGTATCTCTGGATTATCTCATGGTACAGACGTTTGGTTGAATAATGCGCAGTATTATATTCAAAATGGAAATTGTACCTTATCCACCGCAATCTGTACTCGTGATGATATCATGACCTATTTAATCCATACGGGCGTAGAGAACGGTCTTGCTTTTAAGATCATGGAGAGCGTTCGTAAGGGAAAGGGTTTAACGCCAGACATGGAAAAATCCATGATTGAGGCAGGTGTACCAGACTGGTATATTGAATCCTGTAAGAAAATCAAATACATGTTCCCAAAAGCCCATGCAGCGGCATACGTTATGATGGCATTCCGTATTGCGTATTTTAAAGTATATCAGCCAGTGGCATACTATACTGCGTATTTCAGTATTCGTGCATCTGCATTCAACTATGAGTTGATGTGTCTTGGTCGAGAGAAACTGGAATACTATATGGCGGATTATAAGAAACGGTACAATGATCTGACCAAGAAGGAACAAGATGTCCTGAAAGATATGAAGATTGTTCAAGAAATGTACGCGAGAGGATTTGAATTCGAGCCAATTGATATCTATCGAGCAAAATCCCATCATTTCCAGATTTTTGACGGAAAGATCATGCCATCTCTAAACAGTATTGATGGATTAGGTGATAAGGCAGCTGAAGCAGTTGTATTGGCTGTAAAAGACGGAAAATTCTTATCCCTTGATGATTTCAGACAACGTACCAAAGTTAGTACAACGGTAATTGATAACATGGTCGAGCTTGGTATTCTATCTGATTTGCCAGCAACAAACCAGATATCTTTGATGGATTTCTTGCAGATATAGCCTGGTGGTGTACAATCGACTTGCAGCATCGAAGTGAAGAGTGTGTTGGTCAACTTCGGCGATTAAGTCGTCATGCTTTGCTTTTATTAAAATGGTGTAAATCAGCGAGTGGATTTGACATTATATCAAATTTTAAAATAATTTTGAGTATTCCATAAGAAAAAATGGAATGATAAGCATATAAAGTATTGAAACGAAAGCAGCATAGATTCGTAATAATAGGGATGGAAGATCTGTCATGATTCTTTCATGAAATGTTATAACGAGGATATGCTGTTTTACTTCGACGGTTCCTTCGAACAAATATAAAATAATTATTAATTCAGCAAAAAATAGTGTCCTTTTTATTCATATGTGTTACAATACATCATATAGTATTCAATACTACAAGATGCAACATTCAAGTATTATGATAGAGTAGAGCGGATTGAAAGAAATTACTGAGAAAGGGAAAATATGCAAATCACCTCTTTCAATCTTAGATTTGCGCCAAACTGAACATTAGTATAGCAAACGTCATTATATTGATGTCAGAGAGGCTTACGGTATGTATTATGGAATATCAAATCATTAGCGACGGTTCATGTGATTTATCATTTGAATTCGCAAAAGAAAAGAACATAGAAATTATACCATTTTATGTTTCTTTTGATGGGGAGAATTATTATAAAGAGGGAATTGAAGTTGATCATGATGAGTTCTACAGAAGAATGATTGAGGAACACGTATACCCGAAGAGTTCTTTACCATCAGTACAGGATTTTGCGGATGTTTTCGAACGTTATGCAAAAGAGATGATTCCAACAATCTGTATCTGTATCACTTCCAAATTCAGTGGCTCTTATCAGTCTGCGTGTACCGCAAGAGAACTTGTGTTGGAAAAATATCCAGAAGCAGTCATTACTGTAATCGATTCTAAGATTAATACGGTACTACAGGGAATCTATGTACGGGAAGCAATCCGTATGAGAGAAAATGGCGTATCTTATGAAGAGGCAATAGGTCATCTTGAACGAATAAAATCCACAGGACGAATCATATTCACCATCGCGAGTATGGATTATCTCAAGAAAGGTGGTCGTATTGGTAAGTTACTAACCTTTGCCAGTGATACTTTAGGTATTAAGCCGTTGATTGTTTTGAAAGAAGGAGAAATCTTCCCAGCAGGAATCACCAGAAGCAGAGAAAAAGCCAAAAAGAAATTGATTGACTTAGCAAAAGATCATTTTAAGAAGACTGGAGAAGATCCTAATCTGTATTCCTTTACAGTAGGAACGGGTGTGGACTTTGACGAAGCAGAGAAATTCAAAGAGATGCTGAATGAGGGACTTGGGATAGAAGTTCCATTTATCTCAAGAATTGGTGTGACGATTGGTACCCACACAGGCCCACATCCACTGGGAATGGCATTTGTAAAGCGATATGATGCGTAGATAGAATAACAATAGAATAGCATTGGTTTATGGTTTGACGATAAACATAAATACAACTTTCATAGATTGCAATCATGAGTAAAGACAGACGTTGTCATTTGCTGAATGCAGTTTACTGAAAGTTGTTTTTTTATTACAAGGGTAAGTTAGAAATTTATATTAATAACCAAATATTGACAAATTAAAAAGAATAGGGTAATTTATATATAGGAATCGATTTGAGGTAAAAGATTAAAGAAAAAGAAAAGAATTGCACGAAACTGCAATAGGAAGAGTTTGTTCAACATAAGCATGAAACAGCAAAATGATGGAGAATGATCAGCAACAGCAAAAAACGTAATAAGAAACAGCATAATATATGCAAACAAATTACAGTAAAATATAACAACAAAATACAGGAGGGGAAGAAGCAAATGCAGCAGAATACAAAGAAAGAAGATGTACATAAAAAGAACGTGGGAAGGTATCTGATCATCATATTGGTAGAAGTATTAGCGGTTGGTATTGCTCTTTTGTTCTTAGGGCAATACAAGGATCAGAATACTAGGAAGCAGATGCTCTTTCATGGAACGCTTGGAAATCTTGCAGCACAATCGCTTGATGAAATGAGTGTTGCTGTTAGTACGGCAAGTGCAGCTAAAAGTGCGGAAGAATTAGAAACAGGGGAGAAAAAGAGTAACAGCAAACAGGCTGAAGAAGAAACGGAAGATACGGAGAAAGAGAGGGCAGGAGAATCGACTTCAACAGCAGAAGATGGTAAACAAGCTACAGATACGAGTAGTTCAGACCAAGAAGAGAAGTTAACAAAAGAAGAAAAAAAGCAACGAAAAGAAGTAGAAGATCTATTAAAGAATATGACGATAGAAGAAAAAATCTGCCAGATGTTTATTGTGTCCCCAGAGGAACTAACGAATTATTTCAATGTTACCGTGGCAAAAGCAAATACAAAGCGAGCAATTAATCAATATCATGTTGGAGGAGTTGTGTATTTTGCTAGTAATATTAAGAGTGAGAGCCAGTTAAAAAAACTTCTGAAGAATACCCAAACGTATGCAACACAAGATGGTGGAATTCCGATGTTCCTTGGTGTTGACGAGGAAGGTGGCGAAGTAGCAAGACTTGCCAATCATAAGAATATATCGGTTCAACAATTCTCTTACCTGTCCAATGTATCTTCAACAGAAGAAGCCTATTCCATTGGGAACACAATTGGTACCTATCTGAATGAGTTTGGATTTAATCTGAACTTTGCTCCAGATGCAGACGTATTAACAAACAAGAAGAATACCGTAGTAAAGAATCGCTCTTTTGGAAGTGATGCGACTACCGTTACCGATTATGCAAAAGCGTATACAGAAGGCTTACAGGATGAAGGAATCTATGCTACCTATAAGCATTTTCCTGGACATGGAGCGACGAAAGAAGATTCACACAAAGAATTTGCTTACATTGATAAGACCTATGAAGAATTATTGGAGAACGAATGGGTACCTTTCCTTGATGCAATTGAGAAGAAGATGGACATGATCATGGTCGGTCATATCTGTGTACCAAAGATTGTAGGACACGATACACCAAGTTCACTCTCAAAAGTTATGGTAACGGACATCCTACGAGAAAAACTTGGTTATGATGGTGTCATCATTACAGATGCCATGAATATGGCAGCAATCAGCAACAACTATTCCATTGAAGAATCAACCGTAGCAGCAGTAGTAGCAGGTTGCGACATTATACTCATGCCAGCTGATTTTCGAAAGGCATATAAGGCTATATTGAAAGAGGTTAAGGCAGGAGAGATTACGGAAGAACGACTGGATGAATCTGTTCGGAGAATCCTGTTATTAAAGAAGCAGCGATTGGATTGGTAAGGGTATAGTAAGAGTATATCTTGCTTGGTACACTTGGTTATCAATAATCTGCATTTACAGAAAATGTATAGTAAAACAGGATATAAAATAGGGAATCTACATAAGATGACCAAAATATTCATCTTTTTTAAAAAAGTTTAAAAAAATGCTTGCAAAAGAAAATATTCTGTGTTAATATTAATTACGTTGTAAGGCTCGTTGGTCAAGCGGTTAAGACGCCGCCCTCTCACGGCGGAAACAGGGGTTCGATTCCCCTACGAGCTGTCTTAAAAAAGCTAGTATTTATAAGGGCTTGAGGATTTTCCTCAAGCCCTTATAATTTTGTCTGATGGATTACAATCCAAAGTTCTTATAAGAAAATGTGGTATGCGTGTGATGTCGAATATTCAAAGAACTTCAAATGCTTTAGTTGGGTATAATGGAAATAGATAAGCTCAAATAGTCAAAAGGATTGACTTAGTGATTGACTAGAAAAAGCAATTGCTAATCCTTTCGTTTACTGGCTTGTAGAGGTACAAGTTTCTTTGATTCTCCTACGAGCTATTCATAAATAAGGTAGAATTAAAAGGGTTTGAGGAAATTTCCTCGAACTCTATTTTTGTGTACAATATTAGTAAATATTATAATTTTGGGTTTCGTTAGGGATATACTGAAATTCTCATTTTGATTTTTCTATGTCATTCTCCTATAGAGAGAGTAGGGGGGAGTATACCAGCTCAAGGCTTAAGGATTAGGTAAATTGTAAAATTAAACGCAACACATTTCATACCAACTAAGTAGAAATAAGTTAATATAAATTAGAATAAGATAAGTTGCATTTCGGTTTACAAAAGATTGGTATATATGCTATATACTGATC
>NZ_JAAQRO010000010.1 GCF_012070565.1 Anaerosporobacter faecicola | reverse complement strand
TCGCTTACAAAAGTAGCATCTCACTTACAAAGTAGTGTAAAAGTAGCGTTTCGTTTACAAAAAATGATTCTTGATTATAAACATTGCATTTCGTCTTACAAAGTAGCATCTCATTTTACAAGTCACCGGCTTAAGGATTAATCAATCTTTTTTAGTTGTAATATTGAGATTTCTCGTATATAATGTAATAAGATGGAAGAAAATAACAATTTAAAAACTTATGTAAAATAATAATAGGAATTTGTTTGAAAGAGGGGAATAGAACATGATATTCGATCAAGAATGGCGTAAACAATCTGTTCGTAAAAAAGCCTTTTGTATTATAGACATAGTGTATTGCATATATTTAGTCCTAATGATGTTTCTAGATTTTTTTGATTTGTGGGAACCTGCCTGGTACTTATATAAACTAGGTTTGTGCGTATTATTTGTAGTACTTGGTATAAAATGTTGGAAAGATGATAGGAAAGCTTCACTTCTTTTTTGGGGAGTAACTTTATTTATACTGGTAGGTTGTATTGTTTTATTTATCTTAAAAAATGATATTGGAAACTAGGAATGTTGATTAGAATAATTTGTAGTTAATAATCGGATGATGTATAAAGTAAAAGTTTTACATGTTATATATGAAGCACCAATGAAAATGCAGTTCTGAATAGCAAAGAGGGGGTCTGAACTTGAAAATTGGAATTATAGGTTTTGGTCATTTAGCGAAATCCTTTGTAAAAGGATTATTAGCAGGACAATTGATTGATAAAAACAGTATATTTATAACGGCTAAGTCACGGGAATCACGTAAGATTGCAGCTGATGAATACGGTATTAATTACTTTGCTACGAATAAAGAATTAATTCATAACACAGACATTATATTTATTACAATACCTCCCAAAGTCTTCCGATCCGAATTCATTGATATTCAACCAATAGATTGTATGAATAAGAATATTATTAGTTTTATGGCGGGTGTTAAAGTTATTGAATTAGCATCTGCGTTTATCAATGCGAAAATATCTAGAGCTATGCCTAATGTAGGAATAGAAAAATGTAAAGGAATCATTGGATATACACCTACAGAAAATAGTACGGTACTTTATATTTTTCATCATTTGGGTGATGCTTTCTTAGTAAAAGAAGAGGACATTGAAAAAGTAACTGCTTTTGCATCTTGTGGAATAGGGTTCGCTTCGTATACATTAAATTGTTTCTATGAAGTTGGAAAACAGCTAGGTTTTTGTGAAGAAGATTCATTAATGATTATTTCTAACATTTTTAGTACATCACTACAATCGAATCGATATCAACAACTGATTACGGAAGTTGCAACAAAAGGAGGTGCAACGGAAGCTGGAATAAAAAGTTTTGAAGAAAATGAGTATAAGAATATAATAAAAAGTGTATTTATGCATCGTATGAGAAGATGAAATAAAAGTAGTTTGACCATTAAGACAAGAGCGATAAAGTTTTGGATTGATTTTATGGGAATTCTAGAAATTTCTTGGAGGAATAAAAACATGCCTGATATAAAATTAATAGAGCCAACGTTAGATTACGAAGATGATATTTGGAGATTTCGTCAGGAGATAATCGATTCAGATGATACTGATAAATTTGCAGGATGTGGAAACCTTGAAGAATGCAGCTCTGTAAAAGAGTGGATTGACACTATTAGGGTTGAGAGTAATATTGAGCTATGTCCAAAAGATAAGGTTCCCTCTACTATATATATTGCTGTTCGATTACATGATAATAAAATTGTCGGAATTATTGATTTGAGATACCATATCAATCATCCAATATTATCAACTTGGGGTGGTCATATGGGGTATTATGTTCGTTCGTGTGAAAGAAGAAATGGATATGCAACAGAGATGTTGAGAAAGAATCTGTTGAATTGCAATAGATTAGGAATTGAAAAAGTTCTAATTACTTGTGGTGCTAGTAATTATGCAAGTGAAAAAGCAATTGTTGCTAATGGTGGAGTATTTGAAAAACAAATTGAGGTAGATGGAGAGATTATTAAGAGATTTTGGATAACAATTAAATATAAGGACACATATATCTAAGAGAAAGCCGGTGCCTTTTGTTCGACTAAATATATTGGTAAATATGATAGAACATTCCATTAATTGTATCTTAGGTATGCTTAATATCTCACCACAATATTATTTTACATATGAGTCGAGTAGCATATTGGATCTAAATAAAGAACATAAAAGGATACAGGTTGAAAACATAAAAGGGGATATTTGTTTGTTTGCTGGGAAAAAAGATCGCATATGGAACAGTGTTCATGCATTTAGGCAGGAATACGATGGACATCTATCATGCAAATGAAGATGCATGGGGAAAATTAATACATTTTATTTTTTCATAGATTAAGTAGAAAAATTATTGGATTCCCTTTGGTACAGAACCATGTGTCCGTGAAAAAAGTTAAGACCAAGATCAAGGAGGAAAATCGAATGTCAGACTACCAGATACAGAAAAAAATAAAACCATCCATTGACAATCAGATTGAGCTATACTTAGTTGGAAAAGATAAAGAGAATCTCATTTCGTTTGTTTCTTTTTTACGACAGAATAAAATGTCTCCACAATGGGGCTCGACAAATTCTTATAATCTTAGTTATAAGGGAAGACGGGTATGTATCATTAAGATAGAGGAGAGGAGTTACCAGGTTTGGGTGAATACCCAATATAATGAGGCATTTAATTCTTGTTTTGCAAATGAAAGCTTGGAGATTAAAACTTTTTTACGTGATCGGATTACATATTGTTATGGCTGTGGAAGTTGTAAGCCAGGACTTGATATGGAGATATTGGGCGTTGCATGCAAAGGAGCTTGCTTTAATCCCGTTATTCGTATGGAAAATCCAGATGAAGAGAGGTTAGAACTGGCAAGAAAGTTAGTGATGTTACGTAGACAAGCAATTGCAGAAGGAAATGCGCCCAAAATAACGTATATTGCCATGAATAAAAGAAAGTAACCAAATTTCGCACGGACGTGTTTTATGTTCAGTTCAGGTGGTTTTAGTCCAAATGAATATAATATTAATAGGAATGGTGTCAATTCAATCGTTTCTTGTTATGTGCATTAGGGGGAGGAAGGATTGGCTATTTTGTATTATTTTTAAAGCAAGAAAAAGCAGATCAATAGAAAAAGCAGATCAATAGAAAAATAGATCAATAGAAAAATAGGGCAGATCATCATTTGATCTGTCTTTTTATGTATAGTTAACAGTTCGTGTAGAACAATAACATCTCAATCTTGACAGTGTTAAGATTGAGATGTATAATAACAACAAGTTAACAGCGTTAAGATTAAGATGCATAATAACAACAAGTTAACAGTGTTAAGATTGTGCACTTGATCAATTGGAGGTAGATCGATGGGAGTAGAAAAGAAGTATCATCATGAGAATTTAAAACAAGAATTAATTGAAGCAGGTATTGCGATTATTGGTGAAGAAGGGGAAAGACAGTTATCTCTTCGAAAGGTTGCTGCCAGGTGTAATGTAAGTCAGGCCGCACCGTATACGCATTTTCAAAGTAAAGAGGATTTAATTGGGGGAATACAGAATTATATCACAGACCAATTCTTGACGATCTTACATGCATCCCAAGAAGGAGTCGAACCATATAGTGATGAAGCAATCTTTCGTCTTGGAGAAGCGTACATGCAGTTCTTTATTGAACATCCCTATTACTTTCGATTTATGTTTCAAACGCCATATATGAAGATTCATATATCGCTAGAACAGTCGGATGATAATTTTCCGCCTTATGAGATTCTTAGAAAGCTTGTACTAGGAAATCTAGAAAGGCGAAAGGTTCCAAAAGAAAGTATATTGCACATGTTGATCAATATATGGGCAACTGTACAAGGAATCACAATGCTTGCAACGCAAGAAAACGTTTTATATGAAGGAAACTGGAAAGAAGAAGTAGGAAATATACTGAGAAACCAGTAATAAGAAGAAGGGAAGATGAGGAAGATGAAAAAGATGATTTGTAAGGGCATGATCGGTTTGGGGATTGCAGTTGTAATAGGTATTATAGTATTAGTTGTGTATTTTCTAATTATAAGTAGAGGGACGATTAAACCATATCGAGATGCAAACGGAAAAATACTAGAAAACAGTATAGCGGAAAAGAGAAAGGTTACAATCAATGATGTACCAAATGGTATGTTTATTCGGGGAAAAAGTTTGGATAATCCGGTTCTTTTGTTTATCTCTAGTGGACCTGGAACACCAGATTATTTTCTGAATGAAGCGTATCCGAAGATGAATCTGGAGGATTATTTTATCGTATGCCATTGGGAGTACCGTGGAACAGGAATGGTTTATGATCCAGATCTTGATCCAGATACGATAACAACAGAACAGATGATAAAGGATACGTTAGCAGTAACTGCTTATCTAAAGGAACGGTTTCATAAAGAGAAAATCTATATCATGGGATTTTCGGGAGGAACCCATATTGGACTCCAAACGGTAGCACAATATCCGGATGAGTATTATGCCTATATTGCGATGTCGCAAGTTGTGACGAAAGGACCTGACAATGATACGTTGATGTATAACTTTATGAAAGAGGTATTTACCAAGCGTAAAGATAAGAAACGTCTTAAAAAATTGGAAGCGTGTGTTACGAAAGACGAAGAGGGTATTGTCACTTGTAAGAATTGGTATACCTACGTGGATCTATTGCATCAGGCGGGTGGTGGTACAATAAAAGATAAAACAGAATTTGAGGGAATCGTACTTCCAATTCTGAAGAGTCATTGTTATACGGTGAAAGAAAAGTTTGATTACATAAAAGGAATGAAGATGTATCGTAAGACGCCATTTTACGAAGATTGTCAGCAACATGATTATCGAAAGATGATCACAAAAGTGGATATACCAGTGTATTTTATTAGTGGTAATTATGATTACAATTGCCCTTGGCCTTTGGTTGAGGAGTATTATTCCATCTTAGATGCGCCTAAGAAAAGATTTTATCTGATCGAAGATGCTGCACATAGTCCATTATGGGAACAATCCGAGAAAGTAGTAGATATCATGGCACATGAGATAAGAGAATAAGTTACGAATTGACGTTTCCCTCACGGACAGCTAAAATAAAGATAGTTTTACGAATTACGAATGGTTTTTGACACCTTAACCATAACTTAAATTTCGTTGGCGTAGATGTCTGCTATATTCACGTAGGAAGTTTAGGAACGTAAAACAATGAATACATAAAGGTACATAAAAAGCATTACGAATGCAAATTTAGGAGGAAAGATGAAAAGATTCGCATCAATAGTTAGTGGTATTATTGGACTGGTTCTAATAATCGTTGCTTTAGTAAGCAAAGAAAAGTATAATATGGCGGTTTCCGTAATAGGAGGGGCAGACGGGCCTACATCCGTTTTTGTGGCTGGTAAGGTTGGAAAATCGCATTGGTTCGAAATGATTGCTGGCGGTATATTCCTATTGTGTATTGCAATCTTATTAATTCGAAAAAGTAAGACAAAAAAGAATTAGGGTAATAGGTTTTTGACTTCCTAATCTAAAAAATGCGAATGATAAAAGTGAGGGCAAATCAATGATAAAGGTATTAGAGACTGTACTTCCGGTTCTAGTCATGCTCCTGTTGGGTATGTTCTGTAGAATAGGTGGATTTCTAGAAAAGAAGAGTATTGATAATATGAAGTTCCTTGTAACAAAGATTATTCTTCCTGTTGCAATCTTTCATGCGTTAGGAACAACGGTGTATAGTAAGAAAACAATAAGTATTGTCATAATCATGTTTACGATGTTACTGCTGTCGTTTGGAATTGGTTTTTTATTAAAACCATGGCTGAAAGGAAGTTACCAGAAATATTTACCGTTCATGGTAAGCGTATATGAAGGCGGAATGATTGCATACCCACTTTACTGCGGCCTGTGTGGCAATGAAAATCTGTCACAGATTGCGATGCTAGATATCGCAGGGTTACTATTTGGCTTTAGTGTATATATGGGACTACTAGGACAGGTGGAGAATCAGGTTGGAATTCATGCCGTTGCCTTAATAAAAGAAGCAGTGAAAAGTCCAGCATTTCTAGCTACCGTATTAGGAATTATCGTAGGAACAACAGGACTTCTACCAAGTCTGGTAGAAAGCGCAGCAGGTGGCGTGTATGGAAATGTTGAAGATATGCTTACAAGAGCATTATCACCATTAATCCTTCTGATCGTTGGGTATGAGATGCAGCCAGACATGACATTACTCAAACCTTGTCTGAAAACCATATTCCTACGGGTGATCGTTCAAGCAGCGATGATTGTATTGGTTCTTGGTGCGATTCATCAAGTGATTGATCAGAATATGCGATTGGACGCTGCTGTAATCACGTATATGTCAGCACCAGCTACATTTAGTATGCAGTCTTTTCTTAAGGAGGAGAAGGCTGGCAGATATGTTTCAACAACGAATTCCTTATATTGTTTTATCTCTATAGGGGTGTATGTTGTGCTGGCGGCGATTTATCGATAGAGGAGAGTGCGTGATGGAAGAGAAACGATATGAACAGCTATGTAACCATATGACTTTAGAGGAAAAAGCGCAGTTGGTAAATGGAGCTTCCTTTTTCGGTATGGTAAGTATTGATCGGTTAGGAATCTCTAGACTCCAATTCCTTGATGGAGGAACGGGCATTAATTTTGAACAGTTATTTGGTGATCTTGTGGAGCGGGTAGGAAACCTTGCGAATAGTACCAATGGAATGGCTGGTCAGAGTGAACTTCGTCATGTGATCGAATGTTTTTATGAACCGGAGCAACTTACATCTAAGAAAGAGCAGGAACTCTACAGTTGGCTGAAGGAACAAATTACGACAAGACGGAATGGGAAAGACTACGCACCAGGTTGTTATCCGCCAGGTATGCTTCTTGGTGCAACGTGGAATCCGAATGTCCTTGAGAAGGTAGGAGAGGCACTGGGGAAGGAAGCTAGATTATATAAAATTGATGTGCTTCTTGGAACACCCAATGTGAATATACATAGAGGGGTACTGAATGGACGTTTATTCGAAGGATATTCAGAAGACCCTTGTTTGGTGAAAGATTTGGCACCATCCTTAGTTAAAGGGGTACAGAGGCAAGGAATTGCTGCGAATGTAAAACATTTTGCGGCGAATAATCAGGAGACCAACCGTGTTGGAATTAACGAGATCATATCAGAAAGAGCGTTAGAAGAAATCTATTATCCTGGTTTTAAGGCATGTGTAACAGTAGGCCATGTAAGGACGGTTATGAGTGCGTATAATCGCATCAATGGGATACCGTGTACGGAAAACCATCATCTATTGACGGAAAAGTTACGGAAAGAATGGGGATTTGATGGCGTCGTACTTTCTGATTGGGGAGCGGTGTATCATCCTGTGGAAGCTCTGCAGGCGGGGAATGATCTTGCGATGCCAGGACCAATCTCAGGGGAACCGCTTGTTCTGGCAGTTAAGGAACATATCTTATCCGAGGACATTCTTGATCAGGCAGTAATCAGAATTTTGAAGATGCTTGATTTTACGCATCATATAGCAACAACCAGTGATGTTCATGGTGATATACAGGGTGCTTCGAAGGAATATGAAATTGATACCGAAGCATTGGAACAGGAAAGCAATCAGATTGCATACGAGGCTGCTTGTGAAGGAATTGTTCTTCTTGAAAATGCAGGGATTCTTCCACTAGGAGAGGAAGCAGTTGCAATAACGGGTAGCGGAGAAAAGAATATTGCTGCATGTGGAACGGGAAGTGCAGGGATAACCACAAACCGTGTGGGGAATCTAATGGAAAGCTTACAGAAAACGAGAAAAGTAGGAACGATGCAGGACGCTTCGATAATCCTACATGTTGCAGTGTGTAATGGCATGGAGGGAAATGATAGGCATGACATGCAGATGAATCTTGAAGACTTGCGTGGGCTCTATTCCCTTGGTGCACTTAGAGAAGAGCAGATTCCATCTACCATAAGACAACAGGTAATAGAGAATAACACGCAATTAGCAACGGAACAGATTAAACCAGTTGTTTTACTCTTGAATGTATGTGGTCCCGTTGACCTTTCCTTCATTAATCGTGACGTTGTCAAGGCTATCTTGTGTGTATTCCTACCTGGAATGGGAGGTGCACAGGCAATTACCGACATTCTCGCAGGTAAGATCAATCCGTCTGGAAAACTTCCGTTGACATTTCCAATGCGTTATGAAGATTCACCAGCATATCTTAATTTCCCTGGAGATGGTTATGAAGTTTGTTATGGAGAAGGCATCTATGTGGGATATCGTTACTATGAAAAGAAGAAAATCAGACCGCTTTATCCATTTGGATTTGGGTTGTCCTATACCCAATTTGAAATCAGTCCGATCAAACATATGTGTGTTGATCTGGAAAAGGGTGTATCCTTTGAAGTAGAGATTACGAATACAGGAAAAGTCGACGGCGCTCAGGTTATTCAGATATACGTATCCGATCCATATTCGACCTTAGGAAAACCAGTGAAGGAACTAAAAGCATTTCAAAAAGTCTTTGTCAAACAAGGAGAAAGTAGGACGGTTCCATTTACATTACAATTGCAGGATTTTGCTTCCTATGATCAGGATCTACATCAATTTACTGTGGAGGAGGGATACTATGACATTCAGGTAGCGACATCTTCCGCAGAGGAGGATCGGGTTGCAACGGAACGAATCTATCTTGATGTGAAATCACCTTATTCTTATGGACTTAAATCTACGGTAAAGACAATGTATGAGAATCGTAAGTTGAAGGAACTACTTAAAAAACTGTGGACCAAAAACAATTGGGATTGGCAGATTGTTGCCAGCAATTATGAATATACGTCCAATAGAACGATAGAAGAGATTCTTCCAGAAAAGAATGCGGACGATCTACAAGAGTTCCTTCGAGAAGTTTGGAATGTTAAGAAGATGTAGAGGCAGTTCCTAATCTCTGATAATAGGTAAAAATTAATTCGTTAATCTAAATTGATAATATATTGCAAGGGTCAAAAGGAAATTCATTTCACTCCTAGCTCGCGAGAAAATGTATATGACGTGTTGATCCTTGCATTATTATATATATTTATAGATGCAAGGAATACTATTTTATTAATTTGTAATGTCATCTATCAGGATTTGATGTTGTCTATCAGGAATACAACAATTATGGAGATATTTGTGTTATGCTACAAATGTGGCGTTTCTGATGTTATTTGATTAGACAATATAAGAATCATACGAAGTATGAGTAATTGATATCTATGAATGACATCAATCCCTTTAAAAAGGAGAGATTATCAATTATAACTATGGAGGAGTAATGGCAGAGTAGTAAATCTGGAAAGCATACAGGAAAACCTAATGTTAGACCATAGGAGGTTAAGCATGTATAAGATTAATATATTTGATAATATAAATATCAAAATAGATTGGTACATGGTATACTGGGGAATAAAACATAAAGTGTTATCGTTGGATGTGGCAAAGGATTATGCATGTAAAAGAATTGAAATAGAAGAAAGTATTTCAGATGAAGAACTTGAACTTTCATGGAAGTCAGAAGATTTTATTGAGGTTTTAGATACAATTGAAAGAATTCCTGATTTTCAGTGTAACAATGAAGAAAAATTAAATAGAGCAAAATTTATGGTCAGAATAGCTATAATAATTTATTTAAGAAAAACAGAATTAGATATTGTCACATTACTGGAAAAGATTGATATGATTTATGCTGATTTTGACTATCCGACTGATATGGAAAAGTTTATATCATATATGCCAATAGATGATAAAGACCTCCAGGTTAAGCATGCAATAAATGAATGTAGAAGTTATCTGTTAGAAAAATTAGATTTATTTATTAATGAACAAATAAAAAAATTAGAATTATTCAAAGATTAACTCAATTTTCCCAGCAAACACTTCTAAACATAGCCTGAATAAATGAAACTTGGAGCACATAGGGGCCTTATCAGCAGATATCACATCTATCGTAAAAAGTAAAGTAACTGAGTGGTTGCTGTCTCAAGCTTCATTTATTCAGGCATTATTTGAAAATGTCTGTTGGGAAAGTTGAGTATATATTCATAGTTAAAATGAATACTATTTTATTAATTAGTAATGTCATCTGTCAGGATTTGATGTTGTCTGTCAGGAATACAACAATTATGGAGATATTTGTGTTATGCTACAAACGTGGCGTTTCTAATGTTATTTGATTAGACAATATAAGAATCATACGAAGTATGAGTAATTGATATTTATGAATGACATCAATCGCTTTAAAAAAGAGAGAATATCAATTATAATTATGGAGGAGTAATGGCAGAGTATACAGTAAATCCGGACAGTTTACTGTCAACTACATCGCAAATGGAGTTGACATACTACCAAATTCTCACCCTAAGACAAAACTTGCGAAATCTAAAAGTACAATTCCCAATCTTTGATATAGAGTATGGGGAGATAAGGCATTCACTAGACGAGATTGAAAAAGAACTAGACGAAAAATTATCAGTAATGAAGCAGATGATGACAGTTCTTGAGATTATTCATAAGTGGTACATACTAAGGGAAGTAAAGATTAGTGCAATATACCAGTATTTTAGTTTAGACGAAAAGCAGGAAGATAAAGAGGATGGATCGGAAAATAAAATACTTGGGATAATTCATGGTTTATTGGATGCTGCAGGTATACTATTTGAACCTGCTGATGCAATCAATGGTGCAATATATGGTATAGAGGGAGATAAACTAAATGCAGCAATTTCTATCGGATCATGTATACCCCTAGTAGGCGATTTAGCAAAGACAGGAAAATACGGAAAAAAAGGAATTAAGTTAGCCAAAGAATTAGGGGAAGAAGGAGCCGAAAGGATTCTGAGGACTAATGCAGATGAAGCATTAGAGACCGTAGAAAGGATTACGAGAGAAGCAACAGAAACAATAAAAGATAAGATAGAAAAAGATACAGTGGATGAAGTGGGGGAGATGCTTGGTAAGGGTGGATTAAACACTGTAGATGATATTTTTACACAAGGGAAGAAGGTATTTGATGATTTTGATATTGATTCTGCTTATGTAAAACCTAAACATTTATCAACAACAGGAGGAAACGGTCAGAAATTTATAGGAGCAAATAAATCAGACGCAGAGAGTATCTTAAAAGATGTATTATCAAATGGGACGATAACTTCTATTACAGATAATGGATTAACTAAAGTTGGTAATGCGAGTTATGAAATAGTAATTGATGCTGGAAAAGTAGTTGGAACAAAAGGAGAAACTTTAGTGAAGATTGTTATTTCGTGTGATGGTGGTATGTTAAGTGCTTATCCAATAAAATAATAAGAAAGAAGGAAATAGATATGGATATAATAGGAAAATTTTTGCAAGCAGAGATTAATTCTAAAGAGTATTATGAGAGTATTACTAATTTTGTTAATTCATATGAAATTCGAAAAGGTGAATTTGAAGGAAATGAGTATGTAATAATGAAAATAGACAGGGATAATTTTATTGTCTTTCCTGAATATGATGATGGTGAAGAGGGGGTGCAAATACCATTCTCACAGTCAATTTATAAAGATAAGTTAAATGAAGAGATTGAAAAATATGCAAAAATAAAAGGTTTAATTTAATTATGGTTATACTTTAGGACTTCAAAACCCCTAACTCAAAAAGTTATCACTGTCTTTTCACGAAGTGAATGACACACAGCGATAAATATTAGCTTTTTGTCATTTACCTAAAGGGAAAAGGACACCTTATAGCAAAATTTGCTTCTAGGTATACGAAAGAAAACTTCACATTAAGTTCCAATTGACTGATATAAACGCACTCTTCATAACAAAAATTGTTACGAAAGGTGCGTGTTTTTATTATAATAATACGGAGACGGGAATAAGTGTTGTATATGATAAAAATGGAAATTATTTTAGAATTGAGGATACAACAAGACCACGTGGTAGAAATTATTTAGATATAAATGGTAATGACATGAATAATGAAGTAGTAAGTGAACAAATGGAAGAGTTAGTTTTATTAGATGAACAGTATACTTTACTTGAACAGTTAAAATTATATGACCAGATTAATGACCAGTGTGATGTAATTATTGATGATAATGAAGAGGAAGTTTTATCATTAGAAAAGATACCACTTGCATTAGAAGTGGTAAATAAAATGCTTGATGAAACTACAAATAAAGATTTAATAAAGATAAAGGGACTGTTGGAGTTGGCTTTAAAATACAAAACAATAGTCGGATTTGATTTTTAAATTATTCTATTAATTAAAGGTTCGTAAGCAAAGGAATCAGTTGCGGTAATGGAGGACAGTATATGGATAAAGTTACACAAGAATTTTTTGATAAAATGATGAGAATTATACCAGCAACAAGTCAAGGCTATAATAGGAGTATCAAAGAAAATGGTGAATTGTTAGAAACGGTAGTCATTGAAGACATATTTATGCCAGAGATTTTAAAACTTTTATTTGAGGATAAAGAGAAAGAAAAAATACAAAATATTTTTGATTTTGTTGAAGAAACGGTAAACTGTGACAAACATTTAAGAGATATTCTTTCAATAACTATGATGGAGATATTAGGAAATGATTCAGCTGTTCTAAAAATCGCTAAAAAGTATATGGGCGTGACATCTATAAAATTACAACTAGAAGCAGATAAAGATTTGGGTAGAGCATAGTTTGGTAGTATGAATTTGAGATGGACGATGAAGGATGGGTGCCAATGCAGCAATTGTTGGGTGCATTGCATAAAGATAGTAAATAGCGTTGGATTAAGACATGATAATAAACCTTGTATTTTGAAAATTGATGCAAATAGAGCTTGCGAAGATAGGATACTTTTTTATTTTAAAAGTGTTTATGGAATATTGGTTCGCTTATATGAAAACAAAGAAAATGAAATAGGGGAGATTTATGGAACAAAGAGTACAATACACTTTGTATATAATAAGATTACGGGTGCATTTGATGATTTTAAGTTTAAGTTCAAGTAAAGAGAGGATTTTTATGGATAATATTATTATTGAAAAAATATGGCAAGACTCTAATGAAATTGAATTACGAGTGACAGCAAAATCAGAATATGTTCAGGCAAAACAAAGTTGTTATGTTGAAGATGATGCTATTATGATGAATGCGGATAAAATAGAAGCATACATGAAAAATTATGATATTGAATGTTATCTTGAGTTTGGTACTAAAATTGGTAATTTTACCCCTGCGTTTTCATTGACAATTTTACCAAGTCAAATAAATAGACACGTAAAAGTAGAGGTTGATATTGAAATTGCAGATAATGATAAGCGAGCTCATAGGTGTTGTTTTTATGTAAATTGTGAATTGGGACAGATTGAGAGATTTGGAAAATTATTAAGGTCAATAGTTACAGATGAAGAAGGAGCAGTAATATCATTAACATAGGTTTATGAAAAAAGTACAATTCACTTATGCCAGTAGAAGTAAAAAATCTACTGGTTTTTCTTATGCTTGCTATGGAAGTTCAAAATTTTAATAATGTAATAAATTTTAGCAGATGCTGAACTGCTTGGAAACTACATTTTATACTGAAAGTGGTAAGACATTTTATTTTATTAGGGATATACTATAGGTGCGCCCTGAAAGGGCGCACCGCCTAACGGGTGGAACCTCCGTCTGATAAGATGCTAACCACATCATCAGTAGCAATCCTGGGTTTGTGGCAGGAATGTCATATTCTAAGCGTGGAAAGTTAGGCAGTAGGGCTAACAATAGAGCACCGAAATTAACCAAGTCTGGTAAGTCGATACTGTCTAAAGAGTGTAAGAAATAAGTGTGCTATCGCTTTAGTGAGACATCGCACACTACCAAGGTGTCCAAGAGCCAGTCATGCTATACAATGGCGGTGCGTCAACTGGGGAGATCCATTATCATTTATGTAATAAAAATCAAAATCGGGTTATCATATTGCTCGTCTTGTGTTATGATTTTAAATATAATATGAGAATTAATAGTAGTGGGTCAGTTGAAAGTAATAAGCAAACGACAAAATCTATTAGAATAAAAGAAACGAAAGAGGTTCCTATGATTAAAATTGATTTAATAACAGGTTTTCTTGGCTCAGGGAAGACAACATTTATACGAAAGTATGCCAGATATCTGACGGAGCAGGGATTACACATTGGAATTATTGAGAATGATTTTGGTGCAATAAATGTGGATATGCTCTTACTGCAGGATATAGAGAGCGAACAATGTGAACTGGAAGCAATCGTTGGAGGTAATGTTGCTTCTGATTGGAAACGACGATTCAAGGCGAAACTAATCTTGTTTGCCTTACAGGGAATGGATCGTATTATTGTGGAACCATCTGGAATCTATGATGTGAATATATTTAAAGAAATCTTATATGATGAATCGGTAAGTTCCAAATACGAGATTGGCAATATCTTCACAATTGTGGATGCTGGATTAGAGAAACAGTTGTCAGAAAAGGCAGAAAATCTACTGGTGTCACAGATAGCGAGTTGTGGCAGAGTGATAGTAAGTAAGTTGAACCAGAGTTCGGAGGAGCAGATTAGGACGACAACAAAGTATTTGTCGAATCTGTTGAATAAGTATCGTTGTGACCGAAACATCGAGAATTCTATCTTTGCAAAAAACTGGGATGAGTTATCGGGAGAGGATTTTCAATTACTAATGAACAGCGGTTGGGTAGATGCTAGTTATAGAAGATTGTCGGTTGATCAGGAAGATGCATTTACTTCGTTATTCTTTATGAATATGAATTTACCAAAAGATAAAATTACGACTTGTGTAAAGCAATTGTTCAAAGATCCTACATGTGGGAACATATTCCGAATCAAAGGTTTTTTCGAAATGGAAGACGAAACGTGGCTGGAAGTTAATGCGACGAGAGAACATCTTGCGACGCGGTCCGTGGAGAAAGGACAGAAAGTACTAATTGTAATTGGAGAAGATTTGAATAAAGAGGCGATTGAGGCATATTTTAATTAACGCAAACTTCACAGTTCAATTGCTGCTCTGAAATTTCCCTCTTGACTTGAAGTTAACTCCAGAGCTTATAATAAGCGTGTGCTTGGAAAGGAGGAGGAAGATGACCATTAAAGAAGTTAGTGAAATGTATGGTATATCACAGGATACATTACGTTACTATGAAAGAGTGGGCATGATTCCAACGGTAGGACGAACTTCTGGAGGAATTCGTGATTATCAGAATTCAGATCTGGGTTGGGTAGAACTTGCAATCTGTATGCGTAGTGCAGGACTTCCAATAGAAGGAATGATCGAGTATGTGAAGCTATGCCAGGAAGGTGATGAAACATTTCCTGCAAGATTAAAACTATTACAGGAACAGTTAGAAGTACTACTTGAACAAAGAAAGAAAACCGAAGAGACGATCAATCGTCTTCAATATAAGATTTCCCGATACGAGGAAGCAGTAAAAACAGGAAAACTTACATGGGGGAATTCTGAGGAATAACTGAGACAAAGAGTATGTTTCAACGAATGTTGAAAAAATAACTGATGAACAATATGGGAGGTTAAGATAATGAGAAAGAATTTTGGAGTAAAACCATGGACGTATCCACAACCAGTATTCATCATTGCAACGTATGATGAGAATGGAAAACCAGATGCGATGAATGCAGCCTGGGGTGGAATCAGTGATAACAATCAGATTACAATGGATTTAAGTGCATCTCACAAGACAGTGAAGAATCTTTTGAAAACAGGAGCATTTACAGTAAGTATGGCGGATGCAGCGCATGTGGTAGCATGTGATTATGTAGGTCTTGTATCAGGGAACAATACACCAGACAAATTCGAGAAAGCAGGATTTAGTGCAAGTAAATCCGAGTTTGTTAATGCACCAATCATTGAAGAACTACCAATGGCAGTAGAGTGTAAAGTAATCAATTATGATGCAACGACCGGAAGATTAGATGGAGAAATCGTTAATGTAAGTATTGATGAATCTGTATTGACGGAAGATGGGAAAACGGATCTTTCGAAGTTTGAACCAATTGTGTTTGACCCAATTAATGCAACATATGTAAAACTAGGTGAGAAAGTAGGAAATGCATTTAAGGACGGGAACATTTTGCGGTAATCGGGAAATACTTTAAATATCAAATAAGAAGAACTTGAATGGAGGAATCAGAATGAGAAATTTTGACTATCAGACACCAACTAGATTAGTATTTGGTGAAGGTGTAGTAGAAAAATTACCAAAAATCATGCAACCTTTTGGTAAGAAGATTCTGCTTACATATGGTGGCGGAAGTATTAAGAAGATCGGTTTATATGATAAGGTAAAAGAATTACTTAAGGGATTTGAAGTCTTCGAGCTTTCTGGAATTGAACCAAATCCAAAGTATTCTACAAGTGTCGTTGAAGGCGTGAAGATCTGTAAAGACAAAGGGATAGATGTAATTCTTGCAGTAGGTGGCGGAAGTGTCCTAGACTGTTCCAAAGCAATTGCTGCAGGAGCAAAGTATGAGGGAGAGACTTGGGATTTGATCTCGTATAAAGCATTTGCTAAAGACGCATTACCAATCGTTGATATCTTAACATTAGCAGCGACGGGAAGTGAATATGATTGTGGTGGTGTTATCTCTAGAACGGAGACGAATGACAAGATTGGCTATATGGACCCACATCTTTTCCCCGTATGTTCAATCTTAGATCCAAGATATACCTTCTCGGTCTCTAAAAAGCAGACAGCAGCAGGATGTGCAGATGCGATGAATCATGTAATGGAACAATATTTCGTAGAGGATACGACGATTTTAAATGATGGATTCTGTGAGGCGGAATTCAAAAGTCTTATGTATAATACAAAAATTGCACTTGAAAATCCAGAAGACTATAGAGCAAGAGCTGAGTTGATGCTAGATTGTACCTACGGCTGCAATGGAATTCTTTCGTTAGGTAATAGTGAATCTGGATGGCCGTGTCATGCAATTGAGCATGCATTAAGTGCCTATTATGATATAACCCATGGCGAAGGACTGGCAATCATTACTCCTAGATGGATGAAGCATATCTTAAGTGAACGAACAATGGATCGTTTTGTTAAATATGGCGTCAACGTATTTGGAATAGATGCAACCTTAGAAAAACAGGAAATTGCAGAGAAAGCTATTGAAGAAACGTACAAATTCTTTGAATCAATTGGAATTCCAATGCATTTACGAGATGTAGGAATCGATGAAAGCAGAGTGGCAGAGATGGCACATCATATTGCAGTTAATGAAGGTTTAGAAAATGCCTATGTTCCACTTGATGAAGCGGCAATTGCTAAGATTATAATGGATTCACTGTAAATTTAGAAAGTCATTATAGATTGAAAAAATCTGTAGTGACTTTTTTTCTGGAATTTTTAATAATAATATTGGAAAAATATAGGCAAAGGTGCTATTATTTTTATAGCATATATTATTAGATGTGTTTTCATAAGCGGAATGAATTAGTTGGAGATGATCTAGTTTATGGAATCAAGCTGTAAAATGAAGATTGGGAGGGAAATATGGAGAACAAGTTAGAGCAAGTATTTGATCAATTTACAAAGAATAAGCAAATACACACGGCCCTATGTTGTGTAGAAAATTCGGATGGTAGTTTTTCATGGGGAAAAAATTATGGAGAGAGAACGTACCATACATCGTTCGTAATAGCAAGTATAACGAAACTCTTTACTACGGCATGTGTTTTTCGGTGTGTACAGAATAAGATTCTTACGTTAGAAGAACCTATTGTAACATATCTTGGAGAAGAACAAATGCGAGGAATACATGTCTATAAAGGTGTTGATTATTCCTCATCCCTTACAGTTTCTCATCTGTTACTGCAATCTAGTGGGTTTGCAGATGAGTTTGAGGAAACTATATCAAAACAAAAGAGATTGGAGTTATTAAAAAATGCTACGTATTCCTTTGAAGAAGAAGTTGCGAATGCGAAACTACTGAAAGCACATTTTGCTCCATGTAAAGATAAAGCTTTTTATGCCAATCTTAACTTTGATCTACTAGGTAAAATCCTAGAAAACATTACAGGAAAACCGTTAGCTACGATTTATCAAGAATACATAACAGTTCCATTAGGATTAACAAGTACCTATCTATACGAGTCGGAAGAGGAGCATATTGCTTGCGTATATTACAAGAACGAATTGATTAATCTATCCAAAGCACTAGCACATTCTTATGCAAGTGGGGGGATTGTTTCGAATGCGAGAGATATAATGGTTTTTTTGAAAGCATTCTTTCAAGGAAAATTATTTGATCCTTCCATATTAGAAAAATACAGAAATTACCGAAAACTACAATTTACAATGGGTCCAATAAATTACGGTGCTGGCTATATGCAGATTCCATTAAAAGGAACATTAACAGGATTTCGTAACAAGGGAGAATTAGTAGGACATACGGGGTCCACAGGTTGCTTTGCATTTTATTATCCAAAGAAGGACCTGTATTTTGTCGGAGATACTTGTCAAATGACAAATCCAGCGTTGCCGATACGACTATTATTGAAACTAGTTTGTTCTGTGTAAGATTATATATAGGAATGCACAACATAAGTCTCTAATAAAATGAAAGGAAAGTAAATGTTTAGCTTCTATAAACATCATACAGCAAGGATATATGATATACGAGAATCGTTTTTATGTAACAAAAGAGATGTATCGTGAATATGCACGGAAGGTTCTGAGCAGAAGTGTATACAGAATAGGTGGGATTCTTGACAGTATATGTATTTTGTTAATAATTATCGGATTGGTCTCTGGTGATACCACTCTGTTATGCTATTATGCTATAGCGTTCCTTTTAATAACAGGAATACTTATAATTACACCTCGAATGATGCTAAAGCAACTTTGGGATTATGATCGACGCATTCATATGGGGCAACGTCCAGAATGTACAGTGCTATTCGGTGAAAGAATTTCAATGACGGAAGGAAAATGTTCCGTTGAAATAGAGTATGATCAAGTGATTGCCATATATAAAATGAAAACATGTAACATTGTAATGTTTACGAAGAATAATGGGATTCTATATACCGATGAAGGGTTTGATGAAAAGAGGACTCAATTTGATGAATATATTTTACAAGCTTGCAAGAATGTCGAAAAGATCAAGTATTTATAATAACTTCCTTTATTTGAGCTTCAAAGATTTACAATGTACTTCTGTGTATGTTAGATGAAATCTACGTTTATAACATTGCTTCGAGGTGCAAATACTTCGAGAAAATGTTATAATAGGATATCGGAAGGAAAGAAGGGGATATAGGAATGGAACAAATGTCATTGTTTGACAGGGATGTTCCGCAGCCACTTGCGGCACGTCTACGTCCGCAAACATTAGAGGAGTATGTAGGACAGACACATCTATTAGGGAAAGGAAAAGTGCTTCGTCGAGTGATTGAAGGCGATATGGTATCTTCCATGGTCTTTTGGGGACCTCCTGGGGTTGGGAAAACAACACTGGCGAGGATCATTGCCAATAAAACGAAAGCAACGTTTATCGATTTTTCAGCAGTAACAAGTGGAATTAAAGAGATTCGGGCAGTTATGGAGAAGGCGGAGACCAATCGTCAATTTGGAGAGAAGACCATTGTATTTGTGGACGAGATTCATCGTTTTAATAAAGCACAACAGGATGCATTTCTACCATTTGTAGAGAAGGGGAGCATTATTCTGATTGGTGCAACTACAGAAAATCCATCTTTTGAAATCAATAGCGCCCTTTTATCCCGTTGTAAAGTATTTGTACTTCAAGCATTGCAAACGGAGGAATTAGTTGACTTATTACAGCGAGCATTAAAAGATAGACGAGGATTTGGAAACCAAGCAATTCATATTAATGAAAAATTGTTGGAAATGATAGCGGTATTTTCCAATGGCGATGCAAGAACAGCCCTTTCTACTTTAGAAATGGTTATATTGAATGGTGATTTGGATAGCGAAGGCATTATTACGGTTACGAAAGACACCTTAGAACAATGTATCTCGAAAAAATCATTGCTCTATGATAAAAAAGGAGAGGAACACTATAATCTGATTTCTGCCCTACATAAATCTATGCGTAATTCAGATCCCGATGCGGCAGTATATTGGTTAGCGAGAATGTTAGAAGCAGGAGAAGATCCGTTATATGTTGCTCGTCGTGTAATTCGATTTGCTAGTGAAGATGTTGGATTGGCAGATCCGAAAGCATTGGAGATTGCAACAGCGGCTTATCAGGCTTGTCATTTTATTGGAATGCCAGAATGCACGGTACATCTGACGGAAGCAGTTGTTTATCTATCGTTAGCACCAAAGTCCAATGCTTTGTATGTGGCTTATGAACAGGCAAAGAAGGATGCGATAAAACAGCTTGCAGAACCAGTTCCGTTAGTGATTCGGAATGCTCCAACGCAGTTAATGGAGGATCTTGCATATGGAAAAGGGTATCAATATGCGCACGATTCGCAAGAGAAGATTACCAATATGCGATGTCTACCAGATTCCCTTGCCGGAAAGGAATACTATATTCCAACCAATCAAGGAAAAGAAGCACAGTTAAAAGCCCGCCTAGAGGACATTAAGAAATGGAAGAATGATCATCGGTAAAACAGAAACAAGGGGGAGAGTAGAGAATGACAAGAATATTAACGGAAAAAATAGCACAACAAACAGATTTGCTCTTTCGTAATATGGAGATAGCTATGAAAACTTGTGACTGGGAATGCCTAATCTGTGGAGCACCAACGTGGCGCTACATTTATCACACCTTGCATTCCTGTGACAAATGGTTTTGCAACCCAAACGTATATACAGAACCTGCAATTCATGTGGAACATTTAGACCAAGTAGATATTCCATGTAGTAAAGTATTGTCGGAAGAGGAATTATGGTCGTATTTTCATTTTGTGAAAGAGAAGGTAGAAGACTATCTTGCTGTATTATCGGATCAACAGCTTAGTGAACATCCTGAGAAATGTGAATATACAGTTCTTGAGCTGATCTTAGGACAGTATCGCCATTTTATGTGTCATATTGGCATACTAAATGGAATGACCATTGCGAATACGGGACGATATCCTATGGTGCTAGGACTTGATGAGTGGAAAGCAAATACGCTTGATGGAAAACTATTTGATGAGTAAGGAGCGTTCGAACAGAAGATGAGGGAAAATGAAGACAACAAGTTGTTGATGCATCTAACGAATCTGCATACAACAGAATTGGGAATTGTAAGAATCAGACGAAATCTTGGACTTGAAGAAACAATCGATGTAGTTTCTTGGTGTAGGAAGCAGATTGAACGGGATGATGCCAATATACATAGAGAGGGAAAGAACTGGTACATACAGAGTGATGAGATACAGATTACAGTAAATGCTTATAGTTATACAATCATTACCGCACATCGTAAGAATGGAGTCAAACGAGTATGATGGAAAAACTACGAGTTGTATATCTTGTTTGGAATCATGTTGGTCCAATGGATTCGATTTATGATAGCTATACGTTACTGTATAAGACAATTATACCAGAAAGTGGCTATACGCTGAGGCAGGAGGAATTCTTACATTTTGAGCAATATGATTCTCGCTTTCGGTGGTATGATAAGAATTCGGTCATTGAATTATGGGTTCCTGTTATGTAATGACTAGATTTTTTGACTCTTGTTTCATGTTCTGGTAGAGAAGTTAAAGTTTGCAGATTTTGTTGATTGTATCCCAAGCATATAGGTAAGAGCGTTGTTAGAAGAGGATATAGAGCAATAGTTGACATAGAAATGAAAAAGATGAGGGGGAGAATTGAGATGCTTCGATTAGAAACAGATCGACTTATATTACGAAATTATGAAGAAAAAGATAGGAAAGAGGTTCATGAAACCTTCTCAAACGAGGAAGTTGCAAGATATGAAGACTTTTATCCAATGTCAATGGAAGAAGTAACGGATTTAGTGAAAGAATGGTCAGAGATGGATAATCGTCTAGTAGCAGTTTTGAAAGAAACCGGTGCATTGATTGGTAGCGTAGGTTACTGGATTGATGAGAACGGAAGATATTCCATCGATTATGATTTTAACCCAGCCTATGGGAAGAAGGGGTATGCAACTGAAGCAGCAGCTTGTTTGTTAGACTATCTATTTCGGGAAGTGCACATTCAAGAAATCTATGGAGATTGTGATGTTCGGAATACAAATTCCTATCGACTATTAGAAAGACTTGGTTTTACTCGAATTGGTCGGAATGACCAGGATTCCTATAAGGATGATTTGAACGGGGAACCAATTATTATTTGTACATATTTATATAAAAAAGACAAGAGTCAACTATTACCAACGTCACAAGTATATTGATCATAGGTATCCATGCAAAGAGGGTGGCTGGATTCATTATCGAGTATTGGAGGAGGAACAGAGAAAAGATGTAGAAAAACTACTTACGATAAAAAAAGGGGGAGATATCGAATGAATATGGAGACGAAACGGGCATACATGCAAACAAAACAGAACCATGTTCTCTAAGTAAAGGGTTCCATATGTGAAGTTTAAGTTACGAAAAGAAAACAAAAGAAAAATCATAAGAAAAAACGAGAAGAAGAGATAAAGGGGATATTGAGTATGTGTACAAGTTTTTTATTTCGAGGAAAAGATACGTTTATTGCAATGAATTATGATAACCAAGGAAAGAATCTGAAACTGGCACCTTATAGAGAGGATCGGTTTCTTGTTACCTTACATAGTTTGGGTAAAGATCGTCCGTTGTTTGGTATTCGTAACGATGGTGTTATGGTAAATCAACAGGTGGTGGATGACTGCGAAAAGGGAAAATTCCGTATGGGATTGCGTACGATGGATACTTCTACCTTTATAGGTAAGATGCTGTTGAAACCTAAGTCTGTAAAGGATATTGATCGTTACTTACAAAAGCATAGGATCGTAAATCCTCCGAAGATTAGCCTTCATGTTATGGTTGCATGTCCAAATCAAATGAGCTATATTATTGAGCCAGGAAGAGGAATCATTCCTTTTTCAGAGAAAGAACAATATGTGGTAATGAGTAATTGTCCTGTTAGTGATTTTAAGAAGAACGGGGAATGGAATGGTATGGGAGTGGATCGACAACTTAAAGCGGAAGAAGAGTTAGCAAAAGGGACGGAGGATTTTACCGTACAAGATGCATTTTCAGTATTAAAGAAGGTACACCAGACAGATGAGAGATGGGGAACGGAATTCTCTTTCGTCTATTCCTATAATGAGAATACGGTATATTATTGCTATGATCACCAGTTTGATCAGATTCACCAATATAAGATGAAGAGATGATCTATAGAGCTAGCGCATGGATTGTGTAGTTAAAAGAAATGTAGTTATAAAGAGATGCGGTTAGATGAAATGCAGTTAACGAGATGCAGATAAGTGAAATACAGATAAACGAGATGCAGATAAATGAAATATGAGTAACGAAATGTAGAAAACAAAATGTGCAAGAAGGAGAGTAGAACATGCAACAATCCTATCGAATAGCAAAAAAAGAAGATGCTAAATTACTGGTTGAACTCTATAACCAGGCATTTTATGCAGATTATATCAAATATGGGCAATGTCCTGCGTATGGTCGTAGTGTAGAACGAATGGAGGAATCCATTGCAATTGCAACAAAACACATTATTGAAATCGAAGGGAAAGCAGTTGGTGTTGTTTCCTTAGCTGATAAAGGAGAGGGTATATATTATCTTGGTTGTTTGTGTGTAATCCCTGCATATCAACACAAGGGAATTGGCACAAAAGCAATGGAATATATCCTATCTTACTATAAAGACTGGAAGGAAGTTACCTTGATTACTCCTGCGGATAAAGAAGAGAATGTAGTATTCTATACGAAGAAATGTGGATTTTCCATTCGTGAAGAAAGTTATGATGGAAATGTAAAGGTATACACATTTGTGAAAAAACGAGAAGTGTAAGTAAATTAGGAGGCACTAATGAATAAAGAAAGAAGAAGGATCATACAACAGAATGAAATATCGGAGATTCGAGAATGGAACTTAGGCGGATATCCACAAAAAGTTCTTTTGGAAGGAAGAAGGAAAGAACTTCCGATTGTTGTTTGTCTGCATGGAGGACCCGGTACACCAATCCCTTTTTCAGTAGGTTGTCGAGGATTATTTCCTGAATTTACAGATCATTATATTATGGTGTATTGGGATCAACTGGGTTGTGGTATTAATGACCATCCTATTGATGAGCATTTTACAATTACCCAGTTTGTAGATATGACGGTAGAATTAATTGAACAGATTAAGAAGATGTTCCCTCAGAATGCAGTATATCTATTCGGTGTTTCTTGGGGTTCAATCTTATGCGCAGCAGCAGTAAAACGTATACCAGAGTTGATCGATGGAGTTCTTATATATGGACAGATTCTCAGCAAATTAAATTGCAATGAGGAATGTTTCGCTACGTTACTGCAGTCCAAAGCACCAGAGAAGATAAAGAGTAAGATACGGGTATTACAAGAGAAAAAAGCATATACCGTAAACGATATAAAAGCATTGACCAAATGGGTTAAGACCTATACACAAGGATATGAGAATAAAACAGAAAAATCAGCACCAGTTGGAAAAATCATTCGGGGCTTGCTAACTAGTCCAGATTATCGATTTAAGGACTTTATGGCAATTGTAAAAAATGGGTGTATGAAAAATGAAAGTTTGATTAAAGAAATGATCACGATAGACCTGCGAAGTACGTTACAAGCAATTAGCATACCGTACATGATCATACAAGGAAAGACGGATATCGTTGCTTCGCAAGAAGCAATTGCACAGTATGTTGTGCAATTAAATCATGATAACATCACTTGCACAATCGTGGAGAATGCGGGACATTTCCCATCAGATCGTGCTATGGGTGTGGTTGTAGAACGCCTGGAGCAATTGACAAAAGGTTGTTGATTCATGTTTTGTTAGGAAAAGGAGAGACTATGTTTAGTAAAGAAAAGAAGGATAATCGATTTATAGTAAAAGATGAACAACGCATAGGGTTAGGTAGTGCGTATGTTCTGGTAGATAAGGTTACAGGGGTGAATTATCTGGTTTCGGTAGGATCAGGATATGGTGCAATTACGCCATTACTTGATGCGGAGGGAAAGGTCGTTGTTGATCCCTCTGCAAGGGAATATTTTGAATGATTGAGAAAGGATTTATATCCAATGAATAAAGAAATAGCATTTTGCGGTTTGGTATGTACGGACTGTCCAATATACATAGCTACAGCAACACAAGATGAAGAAAAGAAGGAACAGTTAGCGAGGGAATACAGTACAGAAACATGTACTTTTGAAAAAGAGGATATGGTTTGTTATGGATGCCACAGTCAGGATGAGGCAATGAAACATAGTAAGATGTGCGGTGATTGTGAAATAAGAAATTGCAAGAAGACTGCAAAGATTGATACGTGTGCTTCTTGTGAAGCATATCCATGTGCACATATTGAGCGTTTTGTTCCTGCAGATGGAGAAAACCGTAAGCGATTAGAGAAGATACGAATTGATCAATACTGGAAAATATTTTTAGAGGCAAAGAACGTAGATGCAGAAACAACCTATTTGGAGGCATTTCATTTTGAAATGACGGAATATTTGGCGAACTATCTTCTTGATCTTGTATTAAGAGGACAGAAGAAAGCTACAGCAAGTAGTTTGAAATCCTGGGAAGTAGAAGGTACAATGCCAAAAGAAGGGGATTACAGTATCGTAACAGATTGGGCTGGTAAGCCAAGATGTGTGATTCAAACGAAGAAGATCACGGTATTACCATTCAATGAGATTGACTTTGCTTTATGTAGTAAGGAAGGGGAAGATGATAGTTTAGAATCCTGGAGAGAAGGGCATCGGGCTTTTTTTACGGCAGAAGGCAAAGAAGAATTAGACTATACATTTACAGAAGATATGATGGTAGTATTCGAAGAGTTTGAGGTTGTGTATCAATAAGGAAAGCCGTGTTAATACGTTTTTCCGTTATTTGAGTGTTGCCAAATGAAAGAATTGTAACCAATATAATACTTCCCACTTGCAGTTTTAGTGAGTAGGGCTTGCTATATTCTAGCTATAATTTTATCGTGCGAAGTTTGCGTAAAATAAAAAAGTGGAATACAAGGATAATAAGTATAGAAGTATAAATGAGGTAGTGCATATGGATAATAAGGAGATTATGCGGATTGCACAAGAACAGTCTGCAATTGATATGAATTGTAGACCAGAAGATTTTCTACGAACGGATAACGTGGTAGTTCCTTCTTGTTTACAAAAAAATGCGAGAAAATATATTCAAGAAGCATTCATCTGTAATCTAGTTTCTTATGGAACGAATATTGTTGCTTCGGTAAAAGATGGGTTAGAGATACCTGTTCAGAAGTATATCGATCATTCTGAGTTTTACCATTGTTTTGAGACACCGAACATCTACAAATTAAATTCTGCTCTTCAACCATATAAAGCGAAAGTATGCTTTATGGCAGATTATTTTTTACCGGATCTGACGAAACTCAAACCGTTATCTTGCGAATATGAAATGATAGTATTGGAGAAACCTGATTTTGAACCGTTGTATGTACCACAGTGGAGCAATGCCTTATGTGAAGATCGAAAAGAACTAGACGTGTTAGGAATCGGCGCATATGACAAAGGACAGTTAGTGGGTTTTGCTGCCTGTTCAGCAGACGGTGCGAATATGTGGCAGATTGGTGTTGATGTATTGCCTGCTTATCGGCGCCAGGGTATTGCCAGTGCATTGACAAGTCGGTTGGCATTGATGATTGTTGAACGGGAAAAGGTACCGTTCTATTGTGCAGCATGGTCAAATGTAAAATCTGTTAAGAATGCGATCAAATGCGGATTTCGACCTGGTTGGGTGGAGTTGACTGCCAAAAGCGAACAGTTCATTGAAAATATGTAAAGGAGGAATTACAATGAATATCGAATGAAGAGAAGGCCACATTCCAGAATTGTCAGATTTAATGCAGCTATATACAGATGTTGGTTGGATTAATTATACGAGTGATCCGGGAAAATTGGAACGTGCCTATCAAAATTCTTTGTCAGTAATCACGGCATGGGATCAGGAAAAACTTGTTGGTGCAATTCGTGTCGTAGGAGATGGTGTAACCATTCTATATGTACAAGACCTGCTTGTTGCAACAACATATCAAGGACAAGGAATTGGGACAGAATTGTTTCAAAGAATTATGAACAAATACAAACACGTGACACAAAAAGTGTTACTAACAGATGCGGAACCTAAGACGAAAGAATTTTATACAAAAATGGGCTGGTCAATGAGCGATACCTATCAATGTGTCTCTTATGTGAATTTTTCATGTTAACAGTCAATACGCAGTATTACTATTTTGCAAAAATATAGTAGTAATGGACGAATCGAATTCGTATTAGAAAGAGGGGAAAATGGATGCTTGAAAGAATTGCAACTGCGATGGGTAGAAATGATGAAATTCCCAATATAGAATTGGCTATATTTTTATGTGATACAGAGGATGAAATGGGGATTGCAGAAATCGTCTCTGGTTTAGACCAGAAAGATAAACGAGTGGCGAATGACTGCATGAAAGTCTTGTATGAGATTGGCGATCGAAAACCAGAATTAATTGCACCGTATTGTAATCGTTTTATTGAATTGGTATCATCAAAGAATAATCGACTTGTTTGGGGAGCAATGACAGCCTTGTCTTGCATTATTGAATTAAAAAGTGAAATAATCTTTCGTAATATTGGACGGCTCTTACAAGCATATCAAACTGGAAGCGTGATTACAGTGGATAATGCGGTTACTGTCTTCGCAAAGTTATGTAAGGAACGTGAAGAATACGCAAAAGTTCTATTCCCTAGATTATTAGAACATATTAAAACATGTAGACCAAAGGAGATCGCGCAACATACGGAACGAATAGCAATCTGTATAACGGGAGAAAACAGGGATGTTTTTTTAGAAGCATTGGATAGTAGGAAGAAAGACTTAACACCAGCACAGAATAAACGGGTGGAAAAAGTCATAAAGAATTTATGTAAATAATGCAAACTATACAGAATTTGCAATAGTACATAATGTAACGATAATATGTAGTTATAAAGAGAGAGGAGAAAAACAATGGCAGTTTGGAATCCTTGGCGTGGGTGCCATCGGTATAGTGAAGGTTGCAAGTATTGTTATATTCATAAAGGGGATGCCAAAAGAGGGGTGGATACGAACCAGATTGTTCGGGCAGAGAATTTTGATGCACCCATTCAGAAAAAGAAAAATGGGGAGTATAAGATGAAATCTGGACAGCTTGTGTTCCTTTGCTTTACATCGGATTTCCTTGTGGAAGAAGCGGATGAATGGCGAAAGGAATGCTTTGCAATCATGAAGGAACGTTCCGATCTACATTTTCTATTCCTTACCAAGCGAATTGAACGATTTGAAGCTTGTATGCCGGACGATTGGGGAGACGGATATGACAATGTAACGGTTTCCTGTACGATTGAAAACCAAGAAAGAGCTGATTTTCGATTACCAATTTTCTCGAAATTACCCATAAAGCATAAGAACATCGTATGCCAACCAATGCTAGAGAGAATAAATATTGAGCAGTATTTGGATGATGTGGAATGTGTTGTGGTAGGTGGAGAATCCGACCGTAATGCGCGTGTACTCGATTATGATTGGGTACTTGATATTCGGGAGCAATGTAAGCGGAAACAGACGCATTTTGATTTCCGTCAGTGTGGAACACATTTTCGGAAAGATGGAACAGAGTATACCATTGCAACAAGGTATCTTTGTAGTCAGGCAAGAAAAGCAGAAATTAACTTCTAAATATTATTAAGGTTGCCCGACAATGCTCAATTACTATATGTAAAAAAAACTGGACAAATCAAAAGGATAATCGTATAATGCAAGTAAACACTTGCATATGGAGAGCACAAAAATGGATGAACTTTCAATAAAGATTCAAAATGCAACGATGGAATTGATCATGGAGAAAGGGTATGCGTTTGCTACGACGAAGGAAATTGCCAAGTTGGCTGGTGTGAATGAATGTACGATCTTCCGCAAATTCGGTGAGAAGAAAGAAATTGTTTTACAGGCAATGCAGCAGAAGGAGTGGCATCCTGACCTGGAGCCGGAGGACTTTATGGATTGTCAGTGGGATTTGGAGAAGGATTTGCATACGTTTTCTAAGATTTATATGAGCAAGGTTACAAGCCGTTTTGTCCGATTGTCCATTGGGTTGCGAACACCTGAATTAGCAGAGTATACAGCAGCAGGAATCATGAATATTCCCAAAACCTTTAAAGAAGGTGTGAAACAATACTTTGATGAGATGATTCGCAAAGGATACATGGATCAAGAGAAGGATACAGAGGCTTTGGCAATGACATTTTTATCAATGAACTTTGGGTTTGTATTTCTAAAAGCATCGTTTGAAGATCGATTATCATTGTTGACGCAGGAAGAGTATAGGAGAGTAAGTATTGCAGCTTTTGTTAATGGCATCAAAAAATAGATGCCATTTTTTATTCACCATATGCAAGTGTATACTTGCATAAATAAAAGGAGGAATACAATGTATTATTTTATTGCTACAATTCAGGAAAAAACGAAGAACATAGAGTATGAAGAGTACATCCGTCTGGCAAAACCAATCGTGGAGTCTTATGGTGGGACCTATCTGGTTCGAACGGAGGAGGTTACATATCTGGGAGAATATTGGAAACCAAATCGTGTGATCGTTATTGCATTTTCTAGCGAAGAATTGATTAAGAATTGGCTTTCTT
The DNA here is from genome assembly GCF_012070565.1 of Anaerosporobacter faecicola. GTDB lineage: Bacteria > Bacillota > Clostridia > Lachnospirales > Lachnospiraceae > Anaerosporobacter > Anaerosporobacter faecicola. The sequence goes on along the minus strand of NZ_JAAQRO010000010.1, from coordinate 135,012 downwards.
CAAAAGAATATACAGCGATTATGGAAAAACGGAAAGGTACGGTAGGCGGAGATGCGATTATTGTAGGAGGTATGAATTATGAAGGTTAGCGAACATGTGCATCAATTGAAAATAGAGTTTCAGGTGACGGAAGAAATCAAGCGCTTTGTCTATATCTATCTGATCTTTGGTAAGAAAGGAGTCTACCTGATCGATACAGGAGTTGACGGGGCTGAACAACTTATTCGAGAATATCTTGAACAATACGGTAGATCTCTTCCAATGATCAAAGAAATCTTCTTAACGCATGCGCACCCAGATCATCTAGGAGCAGCTTATGAACTGAAGAAAGAAAGCGGCTGTAAGGTATGGGGAAGTAAGGAGGAACAAAAGTGGATGGAGGATGTCAATTTGGAATATAAGGAGCGCCCAATTCCAAATTATTATACCTTATTGAACAAATCCGTAAAGTTAGATGGTACCTATGTGAATGGAGAGTTTCGAAAACTGGAAGAGGGGATTACGTTGCAGGTACTTGCAACGCCGGGGCATTCGGCTGGGTCAACATCCTTTTATTTTCTTGAAGAACAAGTTATATTCGTAGGGGATGCCATTCCGATTGTAGGGGACATCCCAATCTATACCAGCTTTCATGATAGCATGAAATCGCTACGTACAATCAAGAACATCAAACCTGTTACATGGTATTGTCCTGCTTGGGGAGAGGTATGGTCTGTGGAAGAAGGGGGGATACGAATAGCACAAGCGGAAACGTTCTTACAAAAGATTGATGATACGGTGAAAAAAGTGAGAAAAGAAAGAATAAAAGAAGCGAGAATAGAAGCAAGAAAGGAACAGGAAAATCAAAGGGAGATCGAACGTCAATTGGTAAACGAGAATACAACGGAGAAGGGAGATAACAATATAGCAAATAAAAAGATTATACTGGAAGTTTGTAAACGTATGAATATGGAAAAATTTTTGATGAATCCCTTATTTAGAAGATCTCTATGTGCAAATATTGACAATATTTAGTTGCTCATGTATGATGTAACCGTGTTAAGACAAAGATTTAAGTTATTTTTTATCGCAGGCAACATCATATGCTAGATATGGATTGGAGAAATCACTAGCATTAATTTAGATCAATCCATAAGAGCATACGTACAAGTGAAAAGCAAAGTTAGATATGTTCGTAGAAAAAGATGAAATTATATCAGGAGTACATAAAAAAGAGGGAGATTATGAAACGAAGAAAATGGAGTATTCTTTTTCTTGCTTTACTAGTAACCGTTCTGGTTGGGTGTAGTGATAATAGAGCAAAAGAAAAGGAAACAAAGCATGTGGAAATTAGTAGTGATGAAACGAATACAGAAACAAATATAGAGACAAATACAGAAACGAATACTGCAGAAGTGAATACAGAATCTATGGAAGAGGTACAAGAAGTGCAATCTGTCACACCAACGACAAAAGAAGATGAAAAAACAGAACCAACATATGTGGAAGTGGATTATTCGTCCTATTTTGAAGGGGTTAATGGATGTGCGGTGATTTATGACACAGAGAAGAATCAGGAATATCAGGTGTACAACAAGGATATGTGTATGACGCGGGTATCTCCTTTTTCGACATTTAAGATCATATCCACATTAATTGGGCTGAATAATACTATTTTAAACAACGTAGAATCTACTATGGGATATGACGGAACAAAATATCCAGTCAAACAGTGGAATGCTGATCTTTCCTTAAAAGAAGCATTTCAATCTTCTTGCGTTTGGTATTTTAAAAAGGTCATCGATCAAGCTGGGCAGGATATCGTAGAAAAAGAAGTTAAGAACTTAGGTTATGGAAACTGTGACTGTACGGAATGGGCTGGTAGTGGAATCAATCCGATGGAGGATACCAATGGATTCTGGCTGGCATCTTCTCTTAAGATATCGCCACTTGAACAAGTTGATGTCTTACGTGCTATAGTGGAAGGAAAAACCATCTATTCCAAGGAGGATGTTACGATTTTAAAAGAGATTATGGAGACGACAATGTCCAATGGGGATATAATCTATGGTAAAACAGGACATGGCTTGAGTGGAGAAAATTGGTTTGTAGGCTTTGCCAATAAGGACAACAGATTGATTTACTTCGCGGTATATGTTGCAGATGATCTATTAAAGAATGAAACGAAAAACCGTGCAAAGGGTATTGCGGAGAAATTAATGATAGAAGTGAGCAACAAATTATGATATGATAAACACGTACGATTTTTTGTAGTTAGACGGACTGCAAAAGAACCATACAGAATTCAAAAGAATAGGGTGTGTACATATGTATCATTTTGTAATTAATGCTCATGCTAAATCAAGACTTGGACATGGGATATGGAAGAATATTGAACAATTCTTAGAAAAAAAGGAATTTACTTATAAAAAATATTTCACAAGAGAAGCTGGTCATGCAACGAAGGTAGCTAGGCAGATTACCAGTGGAACGGATGAAGATATAACGATTGTTGTATTAGGTGGTGATGGCACACTGAATGAAGTGCTGAATGGAATCCGAGATGTAGAGCAGGTCACACTTGGGTATATTCCCATCGGTTCAAGTAACGATTTTGCCAGAGGAATGGGAATACAGAAATCCTATCGTATGCAGATTGAGAAGATCCTGCAGCCAACGAATTTCATTGACTTAGATTATGGAGTGGCGACATTTGGCGAAAAACAAAAACGATTCTTTGTAAGTTCGGGAATGGGATTTGATGCAGCCGTATGTCATGAAGTCAATCATTCGAAGTTAAAGAAATTGTTGAATCGTATTAATTTCGGTAAATTGACTTATGGGTTGATTGCTGTGAAACAGTTAATGGGAATACCATACATTGATGGGACAATTCTGTTAGATGATACAAAACGCATCCATTATAATAAGATTTTCTTTTCAGCTGTACATGTTCAGAAGTTTGAAGGGGGAGGATTTATGTTTTGTCCGAAAGCAGATCCAAAAGATGGTTATCTTGATCTTTGTGTTGCAGAGAACATTGCTAGATGGAAAGCGTTATGTATCCTCCCATTTGCGAAAAAGGGAAAGCATGTACATTTCTCAGAAATTCATACGTATCGATGCAAAAAAGCAGTATTTGAAATGAATAAGAGACAATATGTGCATGTGGATGGAGAAACGAAAGCACATGGTAAGTACAATAAAGTAACCTTCGAAACATCTCCAAAGAAAATTCGATTTATTGCTGGATAAATGAAATTTTATAAAGTACTTGCTTTTACCATGGAATAATGTTACAATGTTATTGTTATTGAAAGTATGAACTATTAAAAGAGTGGGCGGCAGTCCACTCTTTCATTTTGTGTTTTACAAAAAACCTTAATGCTTAACAGATTACTTATCGATGGAACGGTTATAATAACTCGTGAAAGATAGGCTGACTGTTTGTTATTACAGACGTAAACTTCGCACTTAAATGTTTTGAACGCGTATGTGGTTTCTATGTACGAAGTTTGTGTTACAGATTATTGAAAAGAGGGATTATAATGGCGAAAAGAGAAGAATATGAAGCAATGACCGAAAAACTTCTAGAACCAATTATGGAAGCGAATCATTTTGAATTGGTTGATGTAGAGTACGTGAAAGAAGCAGGTAGCTGGTACTTACGTGCTTACATTGATAAAGAAGGTGGAATAACAATTGATGATTGTGAATTAGTAAGTAGAGCATTAAGCGATTTACTAGATGAAAAGGATTTCATATCTGATGCATATATCCTTGAAGTTAGTTCACCAGGTTTAGGAAGACAATTAAAGAAAGATAAAGATTTCAAACGAAGCATTGGTGAAGAAGTAGAGATCAAATTATATAAAGCAATTGATAAAAAGAAAGAATTTGCTGGTGTATTAACGGCATTTGATCAAGATACCTTAACAATTGAAACAGAAGATGAGAACACAATGAATTTCAATCGTTCCGACATTGCAATGGTACGATTGGCACTAGATTTTTAATCGTGATAAAACGAATTTAGTTTAGAAAGTGGAGGAAAACAATGAACTCAGAATTAATTGATGCTTTAAATCAAATTGAAAAGGAAAAAGATATTAGTAAAGAAATCTTACTAGAAGCGATGGAAAATTCTTTAGTAGCTGCATGTAAGAACCATTTTGGAAAAGCAGACAATATCCGTGTTAACATTGACAGAGAAACAGGTGAAGTTACTGTTTATGCAGAAAAAGAGATCGTAGAAGAAGTAACAGACAAGGTTACACAGATCAGTGAAGCAGAAGCAATTCTTCGTTACCCTAAGAACAGCGTAGGAGATATCGTTCATGTAGAAGTTACGCCAAAGAATTTTGGACGTATTGCGGCACAGAAAGCAAAACAAGTTGTTGTTCAAAAAATTCGTGAAGAAGAAAGAAAAGTACTTTTCAACCAATACTATGGTAAGGAAAAAGACATCGTTACGGGTATTGTACAACGTTATGTAGGTAATAATGTTAGTATCAATTTAGGAAAAGTAGATGCAGTACTTACAGAGAATGAACAAGTGAAAGGAGAACGTTTCAAACCAACAGATCGTATCAAATTATATGTATTAGAAGTAAAAGATACAACAAAGGGACCTAGAATCTCTGTATCTAGAACGCATCCAGAGTTGGTAAAGAGACTGTTCGAAGCAGAAGTAACAGAAGTAAAAGATGGTACAGTAGAGATTAAGAGTATCTCTAGAGAAGCTGGATCAAGAACAAAGATGGCTGTTTACTCAAACGACGAAAATGTTGATCCAGTAGGTGCATGTGTTGGTTTAAATGGTGCAAGAGTAAATGCAATCGTGAATGAACTTCGCGGAGAAAAAATCGATATCATTAACTGGAGTGACGATCCAGCTGTATTAATTGAGAATGCATTAAGTCCAGCAAAAGTTGTTTCTGTTGATGTTGATGTAGAAGAAAAGACAGCAAATGTTGTTGTACCAGATTATCAATTGTCTCTTGCAATCGGTAAAGAAGGTCAGAATGCTAGATTAGCTGCTCGTTTAACAGGATATAAGATTGACATCAAGAGTGAATCGCAAGTAAATGGAAACAGCGAAGCAAGTGAGTCTTTTGAAGAGGAATAAATAATACGGAATACACTTAGGAAGTGATTGAATGAAAGTTAAGAAAGTACCGCAAAGACAATGTGTCGGTTGTGGGGAAATGAAATCAAAAAAAGAAATGCTTCGTGTAATTAAAACGCCCGAAGATGAAATCGTTATCGATGCGACTGGGAAGAAGAATGGTCGTGGTGCATATCTATGCAACTGTATGGACTGTTTTTCAAAGGCCGTAAAAAGCAAAGGCTTAGAGCGTTCTTTAAAAGTTAGCATTCCAAAAGAAGTATATGAACAATTAGAAAAGGAGTTGATTGATCTTGGAACAAATTAATACCGATGTTCAATGTGATCAAAAGACGAAGAACAAAGTCTTATCCTATATTGGAATAGCAACCAAAGCAGGTAAAGTCGCAAGTGGAGAATTCTCTACGGAGAAAGCTGTAAAAGAACATAAAGCTGAACTGGTTATAGTAGCCACAGACGCATCAGATAATACCAAAAAAATGTTTACCAATATGTGTACTTACTATGAAGTGCCTATTTACTTTTTTGGTGAAAAATCAGAGCTAGGTCATGCAATGGGTAAAGAGATGAGAGCTTCTTTAGCAGTGCTTGATAAGGGCTTGGCTGATGCAACACAGAAACAACTTAAAAATGTAGTGGAATAGCGGAGGTAGTAAGTATGTCAAAAATTAAAATATACGAATTAGCAAAAGAATTAGATAAACCCAGTAAGGATATTATTACATTCTTAAAAGAAAAGGGAATTGAAGTAAAGAGTCATATGAACAGCATTGAAGATGATGCAGTAAAGATGGTTCGAGATAAATTCCAAGCAAAATCTACAGCATCTGTGGAAAAAGCAACACCTGCAAAGAGTACAGAAACGACGACGAAACCTGCTACTTCACAAAATCGTGAGAATCATAATAAAACAAATACACAGAATAATAGCCAGAACCAGAACAATAACCGTAATGATAATCGTATGGGAAATCGTTCTAATACACAAAATAATAATGGTGGAAACAACCGTTACAACAATTCTAATAATAACAGATACAATAACAGCAATAATAACGGAAATAGCAACAATAATAACAACAATAATAGCAATAATAACGGCAACAATTATAATGGCAATCGTAATAACAATAATACGAATAATAATAGCCAAAGAAATAATGCAGGAAATGGAAATCGTCCAAACGATAACCGCGGGAACATGAACAATAACCGTAGTAACGATAATCGTAACAATGATAACCGCGGAAATCGTCCAAATGATAATCGTTTTAGCAATAATAATAGCAACAATAACAATAACAACAATAATAGAAATAATCGTTTCGATAACCGTAACAACAATCGAGGAAACGACAGAAATAATAATAAAAACAACAATGCAAGCAAAAATAATAGTAACAATGGTGCACCAAAGAAAGGACAGTTTATTATGCCAAAACCAGCCCCTGTACAAGAAGTTGAAGATGATGGCATTAAGACAATTATTTTACCGGAAGTATTAACGATCAAGGAACTTTCTGATAAATTAAAAATGCCAGCTGCCGCTTTAGTGAAGAAATTATTCTTACAAGGCAAAGTCGTAACGATCAATCAAGAGATTACATTTGAAGAAGCAGAAGAAATTGCATTAGAATTTGATGTAATTGCAGAAATGGAAGAAAAAGTTGATGTGATCGAAGAATTATTAAAAGAGGAAGAAGAGGACGAATCTTTATTACAAAAACGTCCACCAGTTGTTTGTGTAATGGGTCATGTTGACCATGGTAAAACTTCTTTACTTGATACCATTCGTAAAACAAATGTAACAACAAGTGAAGCAGGTGGTATCACACAACATATCGGTGCTTATGTGGTAAATGTTAATGGTGAAAAGATTACATTCTTAGATACACCAGGACATGAAGCATTTACTTCAATGAGAATGCGTGGAGCACAATCAACAGATATTGCGATCTTAGTTGTAGCTGCAGATGATGGTGTTATGCCACAAACGGTTGAAGCAATCAACCATGCGAAAGCTGCTGGTATTCAGATTATCGTTGCGATTAATAAAATTGATAAGCCAAGTGCTAACATTGAACGTGTAAAACAAGAGTTAACAGAATATGAATTGATCGCAGAAGATTGGGGTGGTGATACCGTATTTGTACCAGTATCTGCACATACTGGTGAAGGTATCGACCAATTACTTGAGATGATCTTGTTAACTGCTGAAATGTGCGAATTAAAAGCAAATCCAAACCGTAAAGGTAGAGGTATTGTAATTGAAGCAGAACTTGATAAAGGAAGAGGTCCTGTTGCAACTGTATTAGTACAAAAGGGTATTCTTCACGTTGGTGATTCCATCGCAATTGGTTCTGCATATGGTAAAGTAAGAGCAATGATTGATGATAAGGGAAGACGTGTGAAAGAAGCAGGCCCTTCTACTCCAGTAGAAATCCTTGGATTGAATGAAGTACCAGGTGCTGGTGAAATCTTTATGGCAACAGAGAATGATAAAGAAGCACGTTCCATTGCAGATGCATTTATCAAACAAAGCAGAGAAAAATTATTAGATGATACAAAATCAAAACTATCGCTTGATGGTCTGTTCTCACAGATTCAGGCTGGTAATATCAAGGAATTAAATATTATCGTAAAAGCCGATGTACAAGGTTCTGTTGAAGCTGTTAAACAAAGCTTACTAAAATTAAGCAATGAAGAAGTTGCAATTCGTATTATTCATGGTGGTGTTGGTGCAATCAACGAATCCGATGTAATTCTTGCAAGTGCATCCAATGCAATCATCATTGGTTTCAATGTAAGACCGGATAATACGGCAAAAGATACAGCAGATCGTGAAAAAGTTGATTTACGTCTATACCGTGTAATCTATAATGCAATCGAAGATATTGAAGCAGCAATGAAAGGTATGTTAGACCCAACTTTCGAAGAACAAATTCTTGGTCATGTTGAAGTACGTCAGGTATTCAAAGCTTCTGGTTTAGGAACAATTGCAGGATCTTATGTATTAGATGGTAAAGTTGTTCGTGGCTCAAGCGCAAGAATTATTCGTGACGGAATCGTAATCTTTGATGGTGCTTTAGCTTCCCTTAAGAGATTTAAAGATGATGTTAAAGAAGTTGCTGCTGGTTATGAATGTGGTCTAGTATTTGAAAAATTCAATGATGTAAAAGAAATGGATCAAGTTGAAATCTATACAATGGTAGAAGTACCAAGAAAATAGATTTGTTTGTTCCTTATCATGGTACCACCGTCAAATGGTTTACAATCCTTTGACCTCACATTTTGTTATTCGTAAGTACGGAGTTCAAGCGTACAGAAATGGAGTTAATATGAGAAAGAACAGCATAAAAAATACGAGAATCAATGGTGAAGTTCAAAAAGAACTAAGTGTTTTGATTAGTAGAGAGATTAAAGATCCAAGGATCAGTCCAATGACATCAGTGGTAGCTGTGGAAGTTGCTCCTGATTTAAAACATGCTAAAGTATATATCAGTGTATTAGGTGATGAAGAGAAAAAACAATCCACATTTGAAGGATTAAGAAGTGCAGCGCCTTATTTAAGAACACAATTAGCTAAGACTGTAAATCTACGTAATACACCAGAATTAACATTTGTTATGGATCAGTCTATTGAATATGGTGTCAATATGTCGAAATTAATCGATGATGTGAACAAAAATCTCACAGATGACGTTGAAGATGTGGAAACGGATTCTGAAGAAGACAACGAATAGAAACATAATGAATTGACAGGGCAATCTTCATTAGTTGTGAACGCATCTGATGGAGATTGTCTTTTTGTGTGAGTGGATTTTTTGTGCTATTTATGGTATGATACTAGGGTCAAAAGAACATGAGTTTTGTACTTACATGAAACATGTCTTAGGAAATTGTTGTATAAGAAAGTAGCCCGAAATAGTGGGGTTTCAGGGTTGATTTGCATATATGGAAAAGGTAGAAAGGAAGGTGTAACAATGAAATTATTAGAAGCAATCAAAGACGTTAAGACCATAGCCATATCGGGACATGTTCGTCCAGATGGAGATTGTGTTGGATCTTGTATGGCAACGTATCACTATATAAAAGAAAATTTGCCGGAAGTTCAGGTTGATGTATTTCTAGAATCCGTAGCAAGTTCTTTTGGTATGCTGGCTAACCTTGATCAAATTCACATGGATTATCGAACTGACATAAAATCGTATGATTTATTTCTTTCCTTAGATTGCGGCAGTGCAGATCGTCTTGGAAATGCACAACCAATATTTGAACAAGCGAAAGAAACCATTTGTATTGATCATCATATTAGTAACACGAAGTTTGCAAAAGAAAATTATATTTTCCCGGATGCAAGTTCAACTTGTGAAGTCCTTTACGGATTATTTGATGAAGAAAAGATCTCATTACAAACTGCACAAGCGTTGTATCTTGGAATTGTACATGATACGGGTGTATTCAAACATTCCAATACCTCTGAGAAAACCATGATGATAGCAGGGAAATTATTAAGTAAAGGAGTTTCCTCTGCACAGATCATTGACGAAAGCTTTTATCAAAAGACATACTTGCAAAATCAGATTTTAGGACGTTGTTTATTGGAAAGCTTTCTTGTATTGGACGGAAAATGTATCATTTCAACATTAAATAAGAAAACAATGGATTTTTATGAAGTAACATCGGAAGACCTCGATGGTGTTATCGATCAGCTTCGAGTTACAAAAGGAGTAGAAGTAGCGGTATTCATCTATGAAACATTACCACAAGAATATAAAGTTAGTATGCGTGCAAATGGCAATGTCGATGTAAGTAAAATTGCCGTTTATTTCGGTGGTGGTGGACATGTGAAAGCGGCAGGCTGCTCCCTGAAAGGTGTTATGCACGACGTGATCAATAATATCGTCAGACATATCGATATACAGCTTAAGAACCTAGAAACTGAGGAAGCACTCCTTGAAAACAAGTAGTAGGAGAACAACATTGATTAATGGAATAATTAATATATACAAAGAAAAAGGTTTCACTTCACATGATGTAGTAGCAAAGTTGCGAGGGATTACCAAACAGAAGAAAATAGGTCATACAGGTACATTGGATCCAGATGCAACGGGAGTATTGCCTGTTTGCTTAGGAAATGCAACAAAGTTATGTGATTTACTTACGGATAAGGACAAGGAGTACAAAACTGTTTTACAGTTAGGGACAACAACGGATACACAAGACATTACAGGTCAGATTTTAGAACAGAAACAGGTAAAAGTAACGAAGGAACAAATCTGTGAGGTTATACAAAGTTTTGTAGGTGACATCATGCAGATTCCACCTATGTATTCTGCACTTAAAGTAAATGGCAAGAAATTATATGAACTAGCGAGAGAAGGAAAAGTGGTGGAGAGAAAGCCAAGACCGATCACGATCCACGATATTACAATCCAAGATATTATATTAGAGCAGGATTGCCAGGAAGTGCATATGACTGTATCCTGTTCCAAAGGAACATATATCCGTACTCTTTGCCATGACATCGGTGAAAAATTAGGGTGCGGCGGCTGCATGAAGAGTTTAATCAGAACGAAAGTAAGTCAATTTACTGTAGAGAATGCAATCACATTAGAACAAGCGCAGAAATTACAAGAAGCAGGTTCTTTAGAAGAACATATGGTAACAGTTGCAGATATGTTCCCGCATTATCCTAAAATCATTGTGAATGAGTTAGGAGAACGATTTCTAGCGAATGGGAATCCTCTTCGGTTAGAACATATACAAAATATAGAAGAAGCGAAGCAGTCGGCGTTAGGAGAAGATAAGCAAGTTCGAATATATAACAAGGAAAATCAGTTCCATGCGATTTATGAATGGGGTGATCCTACCTTATTGAAACCTGTGAAGATGTTTTTGAATTAATGAGTCAATCCTTGCGGGTGTGATAGGTTACACAAATCGGAAGGAGCAAGTATTATAAGATGAGATATATTACAGATAAAATGCAATTAAATTTGGATTCGGATACCATTGTTACATTAGGTAAATTCGACGGTATTCATATTGGCCACCAATTGCTGATCGATGAAGTGAAAAAAGGTAGCGAACATCATTGGAAATCGGTCGTGTTCACCTTTACTTCTGTGCAAAAACTTCGAAAAGATAAAGTGGAAGGGAATCTTCTTAGTGAAGAGGAAAAGAAAGCGTATCTTGACCAATTAGGAATTGATGTACTGATTTCCTATCCATTTGATGAGGAAATGCGTTGTATGGAAGCAGATACCTTTGTTTCAGAAATCTTATGCAAACAATTACGTGCAAAAAAGATTGTAGTGGGAAGTGATTTTGAGTTTGGGTACAAGAGAAAAGGCAACGCAACAATGCTACAAGAGTGGTCCGAAAAGTATGGTTTTGAAGTTGTTGTATTAGAAAAAGTAAAAATCGATGATCAGATTGTAAGCAGCACTGCAATCCGAAAGAATTTGTTATCTGGACAGATTGAACAAGTAAATCGTATGCTTGGACGAACGTATCAGATTGGCGGAACTGTTGTCTATGGAAATCAGATTGGTGGAAAACTTCTTTCCATGCCAACAGCCAATATCTATCCGGCAGAAGATAAATTACTCCCTCCTAATGGGGTGTATGCAACAATCGTCCATACAAGCTATGGTATGTATCAAGCAATAACCAATATTGGCTACAAGCCAACAATCGGTGGAGAGACAAAACCAGGTGTTGAGTCTTATCTATTTGATTTTAATGGAGATCTGTATGGTCAAGAAATTCAAGTGGATTTTTATACCTATGAACGTGGAGAACAAAAATTCGATGGGTTAGAAGCGTTGAAAGCACAGATGTTTTGCGATCGTGAATTTGGAAAACAGTATTTCGCGAAACAAGAACAAAAATCTATGTTATTTAAACAATAATAATGAACTTGACAAATTCCTACTCGTTGTCAGTACTCTTTGTACAACTTGTATCGGTGTTTGTTGTTAATATAGAAGAAAAGAAAACAATGGAATAGGTCGATACTCGACTATTTCAAAAAATACTTAGGTTAAAGTAGAAAAAACAGAGGTGCTATATAATGAACATAATTATAGTAGGTTGTGGGAAAATTGGAGCTTTATTAACGGAACAATTATGCATGGAAGGGCATAATGTTTCAATTATTGATTTGGACCGTGATATTGTAAAATCTGTATCCAATCGTTATGATGTACTTGGGGTTGTAGGTAATGGAGCAGTAAGTACTACTTTGATTGATGCTGGAATAGAGAAAGCAAATCTGCTGATTGCTATGACTGGCAAGGATGAGCTTAATCTAATGTGTTGTTTAATCGCAAAGAAGATTAGTAATTGTCAAACGATATCCCGTATGCAGAATCCACAGTATAGCAAACAAATCAATATTATTAAAGAAGAATTAGGATTATCCATGACGATCAACCCAGAATATGTTGCAGCAAAAGAAGTTGCAAAATTATTGCGTTTCCCATCTGCTGTAAAGGTAGAAACTTTCGCAAAAGGGCGAGTTGAAATCCTCAAATATAAGATTCCTACGGATTCAAAATTACAGAATCTAAAATTATATGAAATCTCATCGAAATTAAATTGTAATGTTCTTGTATGTGCAGTAGAACGTGGGCAAGAGGTGATCATTCCTAATGGACAATTTCAATTAATGGAAGGTGATTTGATTTCCATTGTTGCTACCCCTCAAAAAGCAAATGAATTCTTTCATAAACTAGGTGTTGTGAAGGGGAAAGTAAAGAATATCATGATTGTTGGTGGTGGTGGAATCAGCTATTATTTGGTAAAGCAACTAGAGAATATGGGAATTGGCGTTACCATTATTGAAAAGAATGAGGAACGTTGTAGATTTCTAAGTGAAGAATTATCCAAAGCAGTAGTTATTCATGGAGATGGTATCAATCAAGATATCCTTGATGAAGAAGGAATTAAGAATATAGATGCATTTGCTGCGATGACCAACTTAGATGAGGTAAATATCTTAATGACCTTATATGCAAAAACGCAAGCGAATGCAAAAGTAATAACCAAAGTTCATACAATCACCTATAGTGATGTAATCGAAAGTATGAAATTAGACAGCATCATCTGCCCTAAGAACATTGTTGCAGAGTGCGTAATTCAATATGTACGTGCTATGCAGAATTCCATTGGTAGTAATGTAGAGACATTATATAAGATTATTGAAAATAAAGCGGAAGCATTGGAATTCATCGTTCGACGTAATTCAGAGATCATTGGTGTTCCTTTGGAAAAATTAAAATTGAGAGATGGTGTTATCATATCTTGTATTCATCGTAATAATACAATTATTATACCAAAAGGAAAAGATACGATTCAACTAGGTGATAGTGTAATCATTGTTACGAAAAAATCAGGTATGGATGATATTACAGATATTTTAGAAAAGTAGAATAGAGGAACAGAAAGATGAATTATAAAGCAATTAGCAAAATCATTGGTTTGGTTTTGAAATTTGAAGCTGCATTTATGCTTCTGCCTGCGATCGTGGCAGTGATCTATCAGGAACGAGCAGGAATTTATTTTGCGATCACGATGTTTCTTTGCCTTTTGGTCGGTGCCGCATTGGGGCTTGTTTCAAAAAAGGATACCGAGTTTTATGCAAAAGAAGGATTTGCATCCGTTGCATTAAGCTGGATCGCATTGAGTATATTTGGTGCATTGCCATTTTACCTAAGTGGAGAGATACCATCCTATACGGATGCATTGTTTGAAACGATTTCAGGTTTTACAACAACAGGTGCTAGTATATTAAGCAATGTGGAAGCGCTTTCTCATTGTATGTTGTTTTGGCGAAGCTTTACCCACTGGTTAGGTGGTATGGGTGTTCTTGTATTTATCTTAGCGGTTTTGCCACTGACAGGTGGCTATAATATGCACTTGATGCGTGCAGAAAGCCCAGGACCACAGGTAGGAAAATTAGTCCCAAGGGTACATAAAACAGCAACGATTCTCTATGGAATCTATGTTTTCATAACGGTTGTTGAAATTATCCTTTTACTAATAGGAAAGATGCCATTGTTTGATGCGGTAACCATTTCCTTTGGTACAGCTGGTACAGGTGGATTTGGTATTAAAAATGATAGTATGGCAGGGTATTCCGATTATATTCAGAATGTTGTATCAATCTTCATGATCTTATTTGGAGTGAACTTTAACGCGTATTTCTTCTTGCTACTTCGTAAGGTGAAGAATTTCTTCCGTTCGGAGGAGGTCTTGACCTATTTTGGTATAATTATTGTATCTACCATTGCAATCGCGATTAATGTAAATTCTTTATTCCCTAGTTTTATGAAGTCCTTGCAACATTCCCTATTCCAAGTTGCCTCAATCATAACAACTACAGGGTTTTCAACGGTTGACTTTGATGTATGGCCGGAAGCTTCAAAATCCATTCTGCTATTATTGATGTTTATAGGTGCCTGTGCAGGAAGTACAGGGGGTGGAATTAAGGTTTCACGTATAATTATCAGTATTAAACTGATTAAGAAGGAGATTACAACCTTTATTCACCCAAGATGTGTAAAAAGTGTGAAGATGGACGGAAAAGTGATTGATGATGAAACGTTAAAAGCGGTATCGGTCTATTTTATGACTTTTGTTTTGGTTTTTTTAAGTTCCGTATTGTTATTAACATTTGATGATTGTGATTTTATAACGAATTTTACAGCTGTTTCAGCCACGATCAATAATATCGGACCAGGTTTAAATATGGTTGGTCCTACACAAAATTTTGGCTTTTTCTCGGGCTTCTGTAAATATGTCTTAATGTTTGATATGTTGGTGGGACGATTGGAATTATTCCCAATGTTGGTGTTGTTCTCTCCGAATACATGGAAGAAAAAACAAAGTGCATAGCATATATTTTATAGAGAGCAAAGGTTTGCAATCAGGATACATTACTGAAAAGATTGGTTTAGAATCGTTGTCATTGAATAGAAAAGGAGCAGTTGCAATAAGGCAACTGCTCCTTTTTGATATTAAGAATTGCTATATAGTGCATACTTTTTAGGGGATACACCAACTGCTTTTGTAAACGCTTTCAAAAAGTTACTGTAATCGTTAAATCCGCTTTGGGAATAGACATCACTGACGCTCATTCCAGAAGAGAGTAGAGACTTCGCTATACTAATCCTTCGTGCAGTAATGTATTTGTTAATGGTAGTTCCTGTTGCTGATTTGAAGATTCGGCAAATGTAGGAATCACTTAGATAAAAATGCTTTGCCAAATATTCGATGGTAATCGGTTCACAGATGTTTTGGTTGATATATTGAATAATCTGTTCGACTTGTTGATTATATTTGTAATCGCTTACATTTGAATCCAAATTAAGATTTTCCATATAGATACTGTTGATCATTACGAGCAATTCCATAAAACAAGCTTTTTCTATTATGTCACTTCCAAAACTGTCAACGGAGGTGATCTTATTTATGTAATAGTGAAAGCGTTTTTGCTGTTCTGCACTTAAATGTAGACGGTGTGCACAGCCGGTTGTCCTCTTGGTAAAGCAGGTAGAAAGATCCGTTTTGTCCGATGAGAGCATCTTAACAAACTCGGGATGAATGGATACAACGATCCGTTCATGTACCATTTGATCGATCTTTGTAAGGTAGTGACTCTCAAATTGGTTAATAACGAAGAGATCACCTGAATCGATATCATAGAATTTGTTATCAATTAAGAATTGCTTACCACCTGTAATAGAAAAATACATTTCGTAACAATCATGAATATGGATATTCATGGTTTTTTCTTCGTTGCATAGATAGGCTACAGCGAAATACTTATTATTAATACAGTGTTCAATTGCTTGTTTGCATGATGTATATTTTTCCATATAATAACCTTCGTTTCATATCATTTTTATCTGTTTGTATTATCTTAAACCAAAAGTTCAAAATTTGCAAGTTTTATGTATTGAAATAACAAGATTTAGGGGTATCCTTGTGTTATACTGTATACATCGAAGTAAGAAATATACTTTTACATGAAACTAATAAAAAAGCAAAGAGAGAAAGAGAGGTTTTATAATGGAACTTAGAACAGCTTCATCTCCAAGAGATGTCAAACATTATACTACAGAAAGATTGAGAGAAGAATTCTTAATTCAAAACTTATTCGTACCAGGTGAGATCAAAACAGTATATAGTCATATCGACCGTATCATCACTGGTGCTGCAGTTCCTGTTACTCCACTTGTATTAACTGCAGGAGAAGAAATCCGTGCAGACTACTTCTTACAAAGAAGAGAAATGGGTATCATCAATATTGGTGGTAAAGGTACTGTTACTGTAGATGGTAAAGTTTATGTATTAGAATACAAACAAGGTATGTACATCGGAATGGGTGCGAAAGAAATCACTTTCACTAGCGATGATGCAAAAAATCCTGCTAAATTCTACTTCAACAGTGCACCAGCACACAAATCATATCCTACTGTTTTAATTAAACCAGAAGGAGAAGCAGAAGAAGGCGTAGTGATCGTTAAAAATGAAAACAAAGTAGAACTTGGTTCATTAGAAGAATCAAACCACAGAACAATCTGCAAATACATTCTTCCAGGACAAGTGGAAAGCTGTCAATTAGTAATGGGTATGACAAGTCTTCAACCAGGTAGCGTATGGAATACAATGCCATGTCATACACATGATCGTAGAATGGAAGTATATCTTTATTTTGAAATGCCAGAAGATGCTTGCGTATTCCACTATATGGGTGAACCAACAGAAACAAGACACATCGTTATGAGAAACGAAGAAGCTGTTATTTCACCAAGCTGGTCAATTCATTCAGGATGTGGTACAAGAGCATATACATTTATCTGGGGTATGGTTGGTGAAAACCAAGCATTCGATGATATGGATGGCGTAGGTATGACAGAAATTATGTAATCGCAACAAGCGTTTGCCAATATTAGGTGTGTGTTAAACGAAAGTGTTTTATAGAATAGGAGAATAGAAAATATGGAAAACATTATGAATAATTTTTCACTTAACGGAAAAATCGCCCTTGTAACTGGTGCTTCTTATGGTATCGGATTTGCTATTGCAAGTAGTTATGCAAAAGCAGGAGCTACAATCGTATTCAATGATATCAAACAAGAATTAGTTGATAAAGGAATCGCTGCCTATGCTGAAATGGGAATTAAAGCGCATGGTTATGTATGTGATGTTACGAACGAAGATCAAGTAAATGCAATGGTAGCACAAATCGAAAAAGAAGTTGGCGTAATTGACATCTTAGTTAACAACGCTGGAATCATCAAGAGAATTCCAATGTGTGATATGACAGCTGCTGAATTCAGACAAGTAATTGATGTTGATTTAAATGCTCCATTTATCGTAGCAAAAGCAGTCATTCCTTCAATGATTAAAAAAGGAAAAGGAAAGATCATTAACATTTGCTCAATGATGAGCGAACTTGGACGTGAAACAGTATCTGCTTATGCTGCTGCAAAAGGTGGTCTTAAGATGTTAACAAAGAACATCGCTTCTGAATACGGTGAATTCAATATCCAATGTAATGGTATTGGACCAGGATATATCGCAACTCCACAAACTGCTCCACTTAGAGAGATTCAAGAAGATGGATCAAGACATCCTTTCGATCAATTCATCATCGCTAAGACTCCAGCAGCTCGTTGGGGAACTCCAGAAGATTTAGCTGGCCCAGCTGTATTCTTAGCATCCGATGCATCTGATTTTGTAAATGGACATATCCTTTATGTTGACGGTGGTATCTTAGCATATATCGGAAAACAACCAAAATAAGGAGGTCCAATATGGCGGAACTATCATTAAAAATATTGCATGCAGATGGAAGTACAGCATGTGTAAATAGTCATGAAAATGAAGTGGCTTTGTTTTACGACAAAGCCTACGAAGAAGGAGATTCAATCGTACTTACTTCATCGGAGAAAGATATTTACCTCGTTATACAAGTAGATGATGCACTTGGAAGTGCCTTTGTCTATCTAAAAGCAAATGTTTTTCGTTATGTAGTGCCATTTGGAGAAAAGAAAGTTTGTTATTCTCCTAAGACTTTTAGTGGGGAGCGTCATTTGATCACAGCTCGTATAGCAACACAAGAAGAAGTCGCTTCTTATAAAAATCTAGCTCTTAATGTTGCGGATCAACATGAGGAATCAAGTTGCTATCCTCACGCGTCCGCCAATGTTGAAACTCGTGGAGAGTCCGTATTTGCAGCGAAGAATGCAATTGACGGGGTAAGAGCCAACACTTCTCATGGAGAATGGCCTTATGCTTCCTGGGGAATCAATATGCAGGATGACGCAACGATCAAGATCGACTTTGGAAGAGAAGTAGTGACGGATAAGATTGTGCTCTATACGAGAGCAGATTTCCCTCATGACAACTGGTGGACGCAAGTTACTGTTGTGTTCTCTGATGGAACAGAATTTGATTGGAAATTACAAAAGAGTTATGATCCACATACAATTGTTTTCCCTAAGAAGAAGATTACGTGGGTTGGACTTAAGAATTTGATCAAAGCGGATGACCCATCTCCATTCCCTGCATTAACGCAGATGGAAGTTTATGGAGTAGAGGCTTAGAGAATTGATAGACGAAATCAGCTTTGAAAACAATGTTTTCAAAGCTGAAACTGAATAAATTGTAAAACTTGGTAATTAATACAAAAATAGCTCGAAAAAGTGAGCAATTTTTATAAAATATGTTCACTTTTTCGAATATTTTAGAATTAATTATGGAAATGTAAGCGTTTACATGTTATAATCACTTCTGTTAGGTTTTCGAATGGTTGCATTATCAATCGAAAGCTTGTTCATATGAAAGGTGGAAAAAATCTTGAATAAAGTATTAGAAGATATTCAAAAGATAGGTATCGTACCTGTTGTAAAAATTGACCGTGTGGAAGATGCACTTCCATTAGCGAAAGCATTATGTGAAGGTGGACTTCCTTGTGCTGAGATTACATTCCGTACGGAAGCTGCAGAAGAAGCAATCCGTGTTATGGCTACTGCGTATCCAGACATGTTGATTGGAGCAGGAACTGTTTTAACTACTGAACAAGTAGACAAAGCAATGGAAGCTGGTGCGAAGTTTATCGTTAGCCCAGGATTAAACCCTAAAGTAGTAAAATACTGTGTTGAAAAAGGATACCCAATCACACCTGGTACTGCAAACCCAAGTGATGTGGAAGCGGCAATTGAATTAGGACTTGAAGTTGTTAAATTCTTCCCTGCAGAAGCAGCTGGTGGACTTAATATGATCAAATCTATGTCAGCTCCATATGTGAATATGAAATTCATGCCAACTGGTGGAATCAATGCAAAGAACTTAAAGAGTTACTTAGATTTCAATAAAATCATCGCATGTGGTGGTAGCTGGATGGTTAGCGGAGACATGATTAATGCTGGTGAATTTGATAAGATCAAACAACTTACAAAAGAAGCCGTAGAGATGATGTTAGGATTCGAAATCGCTCATGTTGGAATCAACGCAACAAATGAGAAAGAAGCAGATGATGTGGCAAGCAAATTTGATTCAATTTTCGGATTTACTAAGAAAGTTGGAAACAGCTCTGTATTCGCTGGTTCTGCAATCGAAGTTATGAAAACACCATATCTTGGAGCAAACGGACATATTGCGATCAAGACAAATTATATAGATCGTGCAATCGCTTACTTAGAACGTAACGGCGCAAAAGTGAATATGGAAACTGCAAAATATAACGACAAGAACAAGATGGTTGCTGTTTATTTAGCAGATGAAGTTGGCGGATTTGCAATACATTTATTACAAAAATAAAGAGAAACTTATGTTCAATAACGTTCATAAGAAAGAATGAAAGAATCAAGAAAAGGAATAATTGTAACACAACATCATGATGAGTTTTTTATGAAGTATGTGTTATTCTAGGAGGAATAAAATGTCTAAGAAAGTTGTTACATTTGGAGAATTAATGTTAAGATTAGCACCAGAAGGATATTATCGTTTTGTTCAAGCAGAATCATTCGGTGCAACATATGGTGGTGGAGAAGCAAACGTAGCTGTATCTTTAGCAAACTACGGTTTAGATGCAAAATTCGTTACAAAACTTCCTAAACATGAAATCGGACAAGCAGCTGTTAATTCATTAAGAAAATATGGTGTTGATACATCTTACATCACTCGTGGTGGAGATCGTGTTGGTATCTACTATCTTGAAAAAGGTGCTTCTCAAAGACCATCAAAAGTTATCTATGACCGTGCAAATTCCGCAATCTGCTTAGCAACTAAAGAAGATTTCAATTGGGATGAAATCTTCGAAGGAGCAGAATGGTTCCACTTTACAGGAATTACTCCAGCATTAGGTGATAATGTTGCAGAAATTTGTTTAGAAGCTTGTAAAGCAGCTAAAGAAAGAAATATCACAATTTCATGTGACTTAAATTACAGAAACAAATTATGGTCAAAAGAAAAAGCTGGCGAAGTAATGGGCAAACTTTGTGAATATGTTGATGTATGTATCGCAAACGAAGAAGATGCAGCTGATGTATTCGGAATCAAAGCAGCAGATACTGATGTTACAACAGGAACAGTTAACCACGAAGGTTACAAAGATGTTGCAAAACAATTAGTTGATCGTTTTAACTTCTCTAAAGTTGCAATCACATTAAGAGGATCAATCTCAGCGAATGATAACAAATGGGCAGCTATGCTTTACAACGGAGAAGATTTCTTCTTCAGTAAAAACTACTTAATGCACATCGTTGACCGTGTTGGTGGTGGAGATTCTTTCGGCGGCGGATTAATCTATGCTTGTGTTAATAACTTCGAACCTCAACAAACAATCGAATTTGCAGTAGCTGCAAGTTGTTTAAAACACTCAATCGAAGGTGACTTCAACCAAGTAAGTGTTGATGAAGTTATGAAATTAGCTGGTGGAGATGGATCAGGTAGAGTACAAAGATAATTTTAGAATACGGATACTACCATGAAACACCAATATGTATTGTGTTATATGTTTTACACAATACAATAGTATGAATGATTATTAAATGGAAATTTGCCATTCCATTGATAATAAACTTCCTAAATATTTATATGAAAAGCTCCTACTCTAGTCAAGTAGGAGTTTTTTCAGGTTGTACATATAGGAAATGATAGGGAGGTTATCCGTTCGATCTATCTCAATAGCATTGACAGACGAATGAAATTATTTCATTTTGATCGTATCATAAAGCAACTGAACCCCTTGTACAATCTCTTCATCGGTTAAATTGGCGTAACCAAGAAGTACAGTAGGTTCATAGGCGTCTATTGGATAGAATGTGATAAAGAAATCTTTTAGTCCATACAATTTGATGGAAGCATTCTTTGCTTTTTGAATTAATTCTTCTTCTGTGAAAGGATAGTGAAAGGTAACAACTAGATGTAATCCTGCATGTTCCCCCTTGATGGAAATCTTATTACGAAAAATCTTCAAAGCCTGAATGAGAACATCATGTTTGCCTTTGTATCGTTTTCGCATTTTATTCAAGTGTCTTTCAAAATACCCATCATTGATAAAGGAAGTAAGAATAGACTGGTCAATTCGAGATACCGTGGAAGTATAGTAGTTATATCGGCTCTGATAGAGCTTGAGCAAAGTTGGTGGAAGTACAAGATAACCAACACGTATGGCAGGAGCAATTGCCCTTGAAAATGTACCCATATAGATTACCTTTCCATTCTGGTCTAACCCTTGGAGAGCAGGAATTGGCTTTCCTTTATAACGAAATTCACTATCATGGTCATCTTCGATGATATAACGGTCCTCTGCTTCATTTGCCCACTGCAAGAGTGCTTGTCGGCGCTTGATCGGCATGATGATACCAAGAGGGTATTGATGAGAAGGAGTAACGTAAGCTATATTGGCTTCTGATCGAATTAAGGAGTCAATCTCCATACCGGCCTGATCTAGAGGAATACAACACGTGTTAACACCCAGTCCACGGAAAATACGATAAGCCTGGGTATAGGTTGGGTTTTCCATTGCAATTTTACACTGGGATAGAGATTGCATTAATTGTGTTAAGAGCTGTAAAAGATAATCTGCACCAGCACCGATGATGATCTGTTCTTTTTCACATTGCACACCTCTTGATTCGTGAAGATAGCGTTGGATTGCTTCTCGAAAAGCTAAGTCTCCTTGCTTTGGTCCTAGTAGGAATAAATCATTATTAGAATTGTTCAAACATTCTTTTGAGAGTTTTCGCCAAGTATTGAGTGGAAAATTATTAATATCAATCGAAAAGGGGGAAAAATCATATTGATAGTGTGATTTTACAACAGCAGAATGATTAGTGGATATCGATTTTTTAGTTGAAACATTTACCATTTCATTAATTTGACAAACATAATATCCTGATTTATTCTTGGATTCAATATAGCCTTCTGATACCAATTGTGCATAAGCCATATCGACCGTATTACGGCTAACTTGTAAATAAGTTGCTAAATTGCGCGTGGAAGGAAGTTTCTCCTGATATGCCAAAGATCCAATCCGTATCTCTTCTTTAATATACGTATAGATCTGTTCGTACAGTGGACTTTTGTTTTGGGAAGAAAAATGTATTGTAAACATAATTAGCACTCCTATGTAAGACAAGTTTATAGGTATCGAACACAAACCTACATGTTATAGCAGAGTATACCATAGAAAGATGAATGAAATCAATAGACGCAATGTATTGCAATGTATTATTATATACTTCAACGCACTAACATTTGAATTACTTTAAGATAAATAGATTATATCATATCGAAATTGTAGGATAATACATTGACATTTTTATTATTTAAGCATATAATAACCGAAATTAAGACTTTAATGAAGACGGAGGACTGACAGATGGGAATATATGATTTTGATAAAACCATTGATCGTAAGAATACGAATTCTTTGAAATATGACTTTGCTCTAGAGAGAGGCAAAGAAAAAGATGTCATGCCTCTTTGGGTAGCTGATATGGATTTCGCTACAGTACCAAAGATTACAGAAGCAATGCAACAAAGAATACAACATGGAATTTTTGGATATACATACCCGAAAGAGGAGTATCAACAAACCATAATTGATTGGCAAAAACGAAGACATAACTACAACTGTAGACCAGAATGGCTTGTTTACACACCGGGGGTTGTTTTTGCAATTAGCATGGCAATTCGTGCAGTAACCGATGTTGGAGATGCTATTTTAGTTCAAACACCAGTATATTATCCATTTTCTAAGACAATTCGTGAGAACGGTCGTAAAGTGATTTCGAATTCTTTGCGTTATGAGATTGTTGACCGAAAGGGTGTCTATACGATTGATTTTGAAGAATTTGAAAAATTGATTGTTGCACATTCTATAAAAGCATTTATTTTATGCAATCCACATAATCCTGTTGGACGTGTATGGAATAAAGAAGAATTGGAAAGATTGGGAGCCATCTGTTTGAAACATAACGTTACGATCATTGCAGATGAGATTCATGAGGATTTTATCTATCCTACCCATAAGCATATTCCAATCGCTTCATTAAGCAAACAGATTGAAGATATTACGATAACTTGTACATCACCTAGCAAAACCTTTAATCTTGCTGGCTTACAGTTGTCAAATATTATTATTTCGAATAAAAGTATACGATCTGCTTTTCGACAGGAAATTGATAAAACAGGTTACGATGAACCGAATATATTGGGTGTTGTAGCATGTCAGGCTGCTTATACGTTTGGAGAAGAATGGTTAGAAGAACTGAAACAATACCTATTGGAAAACATTCGGTTCGTACAGAATTTTATTGAAACGCAATTACCAAAGGTTGTTATGACCATTCCAGAAGGGACATATCTTGTATGGTTGGATTTCAATGGATATGGAATATCGGCTGAAGAATTAGAAGAGCGCATTCAAAAAAAAGGAAAGTTATGGTTAGATGAGGGAATCATATTCGGTGATGAAGGAAAAGGGTTTGAGAGAATCAATATCGCAGCACCAAAGAAAACGATTGAAGAAGCAATGAATCGTATTTATGATGCATTTAAAGATTTGGAATTATAGTGTTTTACAAAATTATAAACCAATAATTACATGTGTAAGATTTTTTGAATTCCATATAATAATAGCGTAACAAACAACAACACGAGCTATTCAGAAGAGAAATCATCTGAATAAGGAATGGAGGAGTTTATTATGGCAAGCAGAAATCATTCAGTAATACCAGAAGCAAGAGAAGCAATGGACAAATTTAAGTATGAGGTTGCAAATGAATTAGGTGTACCATTAAAACATGGGTATAACGGAGATTTAACATCATACCAGAATGGTTCTGTAGGCGGTTACATGGTCAAAAAAATGATCGCAGAGCAAGAAAAATTAATGGCAGGCAAATAGTTGCCTAGCAATTAACGAATTGCAAAAGCAAAGAATGCAATAAAGATGCATAGCAAGTAGCAAAAGAGTAAATGAAGGGATATAATAGTATGAATTATCATACTATTATATCCCTTTTGTCTGTATAATAGTAGGTGAATAAAATTATTTTGCAATATTATGCAACAATATACGGTTTATTGTTTCAAAAATTTGATAAATATGTTATACTTATAAGAGGGACTAGTCCGGGGAACTAGGTCGAAAAATGCTCGTGGGAGGTTCAATATGAGAAGTCAAAAAGATAGTATTTTGTTAATTGATGATAATGAAGAGAATAAATCGGAATTACATGAGATTTTATCTGATACATATACCGTCATTGATGTGAATAATATTACAGAAGCACTGACAAAATTAGAAAACCATTCACATAAAATTTCAATGATCTTATTGGATTTAATGATTTCTAATATGGAAGGTTTTACTTTCCTATCAGAACTTCAAAAAAGAGAAGCTATTATGAATATTCCGGTAATTGTAATTACATCGGAATATAGTGAATTGAAAGAGGAAGAAGCACTTCAGTTGGGTGCATATGATATTATATCCAAACCATTTCAACCAGCAATAATTCGAAGAAGAATAGAGAATACGATTCAATCGTTAAAAACAGCAGCAGTGATTAATCTGATTGAACGAGATGCATTGACTGGTTTATATAGTATGAATTTTTTTACAGAGAAAGTAACGGAAGTCCTACAAACATGTGCAAATGAGAAGTATTTAGTGATTTTTGCAAACATCTCTCGTTTTAAATTAGTGAATGAATTATTTGGACGAACAGAGGGAGATGAGTTACTTCGTTTTATTGGCAAGACAATGATTGAGATGATTGGAGAACATGAACTATGTGGTCATGCAGGTGCTGATAATTTCTTTTTGTTTATGAAACAAGAATGTTACAGTGAAGCCATATTACGAGCAATTGTAGATCGATTGAATAATTATCCAATACCAATCAATATCGTAATGCGTTTTGGCGTGTATACTTTAGACGATATTACGATGCCTATTGATAAGATTTTTGACCGTGCCAAATTGGCTGTGGATACATTTGATGGGAACTATGATTCCTACATCTGCTACTATGATGATTCTATTCGACAAAAATTATTACGGGAACAGATGATTACTAATGCGATGAAAGCAGCAATTACAGAAAAGCAGTTTATTGTATTCTATCAACCCAAATTTGATCTTATTACGGAAAGTGTAATTGGCGCAGAAGCTCTTGTTCGGTGGATTCATCCTGAGTATGGCTTCTTATCTCCAGGTGAATTTATACCAATCTTTGAGAAGAATGGTTTTATCAGTGAATTGGATTATTATGTATGGGAATGTGTTTGCCAAAAAATTGCTACTTGGATAGAAACCGGGCACGAAGTGATTCCGATATCCGTTAATGTTTCTCGTGTGGATCTCTATAATCCTAAACTTCCAAAACTTCTATATGAGTTAGTTCAACGTTATAAGATTCCAATTCAGTATTTACATTTGGAGATCACAGAATCAGCCTACACCGATAATGCAAAACAAATGATTGAAATTGTGAATGAGATTAGAAGATATGGTTTTGTGATTGAGATGGACGACTTTGGTACAGGCTATTCTTCATTGAATATGCTGAGTGATCTTCCAATTGAAATTCTTAAATTAGATATGAGTTTTCTTCGTAATAATGTTGGAAGAAGTAGCGGACGTTCTGTAATTAAGTTTATCATTAATCTGGCAAAATGGTTAGGGTTATTCGTTGTAGCAGAAGGTGTCGAGACACAAGACCAGGCATTATTCTTAAAAAATATGGGATGCGATTATGCACAAGGATACTACTATTCAAAGCCTGTTGCAGAAGTGGATTTTGAAAAATTACTTTTAGAGACAAGAATAAATGTACCAAATTAATGTGATAGAAAAAGGCGGAAAAAAACAAAAATAGTCACAAATATTTATTTAAAAGTTTGTACAACCTATTGAATTATGATACAATTTGATATAGACTATATCATATGATACGAGCGTCAAGTACTAATTTGGCGCTCATGATACTACGTATTGTTACACATTCAGTGCTTTCGTAATATCATTCATAGTATGATGTAAGGGGCAATCGTTCAGTTCACGTTGTGTTTGTGCAATAGTGAATCACTTACATCATAGTAATATATTAAGGAAGTTAAAGGGATGATGAAATGAGGGTAATTGCGGGTAAAGCAAAACGGTTGCAATTGAAAACAATCGCAGGCTTAGACACAAGACCTACTACGGATAGAATTAAGGAAACACTATTCAATATATTGGCGCAAGACTTAGCAGATTGTGATTTCCTCGATCTGTTTAGTGGAAGCGGTGCAATTGGTATTGAGGCGTTAAGCAGAGGAGCAAAATCTGCTGTATTTGTTGAGAATAACAAAGCAGCTATCGATTGCATTAAAGCGAATTTGAAGATAACGAATCTTGCAGATGCAGCACAAGTACTAATGATGGATGTGATTGCGGCAATTCAATATGCAGAAAAGAATGGAAAAGTATTTGATATTATCTTTATGGATCCACCATACAACAAAGATCTAGAAAAGATGGTATTGGAGTATTTGGAACATTCCAGTGTAATCTATTACAATACTTTGATTGTAGTAGAAGCTTCTTTGGACACGGATTTCTCCTATTTAGAGAATTCGAGTTTGGAAGTATATCGTACAAAAGAATATAAAACAAATAAACATGTATTTATACAAAAGTGTGAGGAGACCAACTAATGGGTTTCACTAGATTAGGGTAAGATACGGATTATGGAGGATATTATGAGAGTAGGCGTATATCCGGGAAGTTTTGATCCGGTTACATTAGGCCATTTAGACGTGATTTTACGTTCGTCAAAGTTGGTAGACCAACTTGTTATTGGAGTTTTGAACAATAGCGCGAAAAAACCGTTATTTTCAGCAGAAGAACGAGTTGACATGATTAAAGAAGCAACAAAGGATTTGACAAATGTTGTAGTAGAAGCATTTGATGGGTTATTGGTGGATTTTGCAGATTTAAAAGGAGCACATGTAATTATTCGTGGATTACGTGCTATAACAGATTTTGAATATGAACTGCAGATTGCACAGACAAATCATAAAGTAAATCCCAAAGTGGATACTTTATTCTTAACGACAAGTGTGGAATATTCTTATGTGAGTTCCAGCGTAGTGCGAGAGATTGGCATGTACGGTGGGGACATTACTTCTTTTGTACCACAGAACGTTGTTGAACGTGTACATGACAAATTCAGAAAATAAATGTTGACAGTTGGTAAAGCGTTGATTTATAAATAGATTGGATTAAAACGATAATATGGAAGTTATGAGATCCATGCAAAATAAAGTCAGGGATAGGAGATAGTATGTATGGGAGCAAGCAGAATTGAACAATTGATTGAAGATATTTATGAGTTTATTGAAAGTTGTAAGATGTACCCATTATCATCTACAAAAGTAATTGTACCAAAGGATGAACTCTATGATCTTGTGGATGAATTACGTTTAAGAACTCCAGACGAAATTAAGAGATATCAGAAGATTATTGCTAACAAAGATGCAATACTACAAGATGCAAGAGAAAAGGCAGATGCAATGCTTGCTCAAGCACAAGAACAAACCAATGCATTGATCAATGAGCATGAGATTATGCAACAGGCGTACTATCAGGCAAATGATATTGTAGAACAAGCTTCCAAAGAAGCAGAGCGAATTATTGCAGCAGCAAATCAAGATGCTAGTGAGATTCGAGAAGGTGCTTTTGCGTATACAGAAGATATGCTAGGTGACGTAGAACGAATTCTATCGAATGCATATGAAAGTACAAAAAGCAAATACGATAATTTGTTAGGTTCATTAAAAGGAAATTTGGATATTGTCATTAACAATAAGAAAGAACTTGCTCCAACAAATTCAATGCCACAGAGCAATCTCCAACAGGAGGAAATTGCTCCGGCAACAGAGGAACAAGGTGATTTTGATTTTGATGAGAACACATTCTTAGATGATATTGAGTAAGAATGATATTCTTGTAAGTTATGTATTGTAATGAGGGTATGAATTAGTTTAAAAGATTGGTTATTTTTGTGATACCATATTTGAAAGTTAATGTCATAGAGTTATATTCCAATGTAGGAAAGATTCCTCATCGTATGATAACGTAAATTATTATGATAAAAAATGCTAGAATACCAGTAAGTATTTTGTATTTAAAATAAGTTTTTAAGGATAGTCCACTATTCTCAATTACACTCCCCACCTGCGCAAGACTGGAGAGACCACCAAAGGAGGTAATTGTAATAGATAGGACTATTTTTTGTGTTAGATTCATAGAAGAAGCACATACCAGATAGATTCCAGTTGTGATTTCTAAAGAACCTAATAACAGATAGCGTAGAAAACCAAAGGAAGAGAAAAGGACAAGGAAAATCTGGGCAAGTACAGAGAACATGATAATGTACCCACCAACTTTTGTTATTGTAGTAAACCCATCTAGAATACAGTGATCAACAGTAGTCATACTAAGTGGGGTTTCTTCAGGTAAACTTGTGGCATAGATGGAATCTAAGCTTAATTGCTTCTCCTTGCGCTGTTGCTTCTTTCTAAGCTGGTTGGCTCGTATACGGTAAATGGTTGCAGACAGGAGAGAAGAAAGGTAGATGAGAAGGAGAAGTTGGTATTTTTGACCAGGAACATGTAAGCTTGATATGGCAAGAAAACTAGTGAGAAACATATAACTTGCATTTCCTACCAAAATCATGATATATTGTCCTTCTTCTCGTGATAATAGTCCTTCTTTGATTAAGTCTGCACAAGTTTTTGCACCCATGGGATAACCAGACAGGATACCGATGATGATAGGATAGCAACCAAGATCACTAATCCGAAAGAGGCGTTTGAATAAAGGACTAAAGATGCGGCATATATAATCAGTAACCTGAAAACGGATAATAAAATTCGATAAGATGATGAAAGGTAGCAAGGTTGGTAAGACGGTATTAAACCATAATAAAAGACCTGTCTTTGCTCCGTTTAGTGCAGAAAGCGGTTGCGTTATAACAAGAAGCAGGAACAAGAAAAGTCCACACTTGGTTAAGGTTCTCCCTCTGGGAACCGTTGCATGATCAATTATTTTCATCATTTTTTGTGATCGCATTACATTTCCTGCCTTTGCATAAATTACTATATTCTATTAAGAAAATGAGCTTCCTATTACATGAAAGTGAAAGCAATAGGAAAAACTACTATTATATGGTATAATAGTAAGGTATCGTTAGGAACGATGCCAATGTTTTAAAGAAAGGTGTAACAAAAGTTACAAGAGGTGAGAATCATGTCCAAAACGAATAAGATTGTAACAAGAGATGAAATAATGCAGAAGGATAAATGGGCAATTGAAGACCTTTTTCAAAATGATGAAGACTGGAAAAAAGAATTTGAACAAGTGAAATCACTTTGCAAGGATCTTCAAGCTTATGAAGGTAAGCTAGGAGAGAGTGCATCTACTTTATATGAATACCTTAAACTAAAAAGTGAAGCAGAGTTCCATTTTGAACGTGTATATGTATATGCGAATGAAAAGTATCATGAGAATACAGCAAATGGAACCTATCAAAATTTGGCAGATCAGGCAAATGGATTGGAAGTTCTACTTAATAGTGCCGTAGCATTTGATATGCCAGAAATCTTAGCAATACCTGATGAAAAAATTGAACAATTCTTGTCAGAGAACAAGGAGTTACAACCATTTACCCGCGTTATCAAAGAAATAACAAGAAAGAAAGCACATACTTTAACTGCACAGCAGGAGGCAATCTTAGCTGATGCAGGAGAAGTGCTAGGTGCACCAAGTAACATCTTCTCCATGTTTAATAATGCAGATCTTAAATTCCCTTCAATTACAGGAGAGGATGGAGAAAAGGTCCCTGTAACGCATGGAAGATATATTACTTACATGGAAAGCAAGGACAGAAGAGTCCGTAAAGAAGCATTTGAAAGTGTTTATCATACGTATCAAGGAATGAAGAATACTTCAGCAGCAATGTTTTCTGCAAATGTAAAAGCTTCCATGTTCCGTGCAAAAGCAAAGAAGTATGAGAATACGTTGGAGATGTATCTTGATGATACGGATGTACCGGTTAGTGTATATACGAATCTGATTGAAACGGTACACAGTAACCTTCCAAAATTTTATAAATACGTTGCTTTACGTAAGAAATTATTAGGGGTTGAGGAACTCCATATGTATGATGTATACGCACCATTAGTTTCTGATGTAGAGATGTCTTACACTTTTGATGAAGCAAAAGAAATTGTATTAGAAGGGTTAGTTCCATTGGGAGAACGATACATTAACCTATTAAAAGAAGGATTTGCAAATCGTTGGATCGACATCTATGAGAATGAAGGCAAAAGAAGTGGTGCATATTCTTGGGGCGCATATGGTACCCATCCTTATGTATTATTGAATTATCATGAGAATTTGGATAATGTTTTCACATTAGCTCATGAAATGGGACATGCATTACATTCTTATCATTCAAATGAAACACAACCATTCCAAGATGCAGGATATAAGATCTTTGTAGCAGAAGTTGCGTCTACTTGTAACGAAGCATTATTAATCCAACATCTGTTGAATAAGATTGAAGATAAGAAGCAGAGAGCTTATCTTGTTAATTACTTTATTGAAAGCTTCAAAGGTACATTATTCAGACAAACAATGTTCGCTGAATTCGAAATGCGTGCACATGCAAAAGCAGAAGCAGGAGAAGCATTAACTTCAGAAGAATTATGCAAATTGTACCATGAACTAAATCAGACATACTTTGGTAAAGATATGATCGTTGATGAAGAAATTGATATGGAATGGGCAAGAATTCCACATTTCTATACACCATTTTATGTATATCAATATGCTACAGGATTTTCTGCAGCAATTGCATTATCAAGAAGAATTCTTAAAGAAGGATCAAAAGCAGTAGAAGATTACGTAGGCTTTTTGCGTGGAGGTTGTTCAAAAGATCCAATATCTCTTTTACGTGGAGCTGGAGTTGATATGGCAAGTAAAGACCCAATCAACGAAGCATTATTATTATTTGGTGAATTGGTAGATGAATTAGAAGAATTGACGAAATAATGAATGAACAATAATAAACGAAAGATTTAGAATTAAATTCACCTAAAAGTAAGAGTTGAAAATTAAAGAAATAACATTTATGTGGTTACTCATAAAGTAATCCAACGACTTATAGAAGACAATCTTCATGAACGGAGATGTCAGATCATAGATACAGTTGATTTGACAGATCATCATGAAGATTGTTTTTTTGATCAAATTTTACGATATAATTACAGGACCTTGTCGATATTCATCTGGAAGGACGTGATGGAATTTGGTATATACGATTTGATTGTAGAGATGTGTAGCAAATAAATCTTTTTGAAACAAATCATATTGTGTGGTGGTGATACGTGCTTTTGCGTCCGCTACTTTCGTAATCACCGGAATTCTACCAGTTTTATGAATCGTCTTTAGTAGAAAGCTAGAAGAATGCCGAAAACCAAGTAATCGCGCATAGGGCATATTTGTATCTGGCGCATAGGTCACTAAATCCTCATTATGCAATTGCAACAGTATGTGTAGCAATATACGATTTATTCGTGTACGCGTATATTGTTTGGATTTCATTGCTTCTGCGAGCCCTTGAAAGCTATGATACTGCAAAGATAAAGAGGAGATTCGATTGGCAAGATCTACATTCATATCCAGATAAGTCGCTAATTTTTCTGGAGATTGGGAATGCAACTGATAAAATAAGATATCTGAAAAATCATTTTCGTCAATTGGTGCTTTGACCTGTATAGCCTTTTGTAATATGTCGTATGCGGCAGCAGGCATGTGCTGTTGTAAAGGGGCTTTATCAGTTGACTGGGTTAGACATTTTCGTAAGGCACTGGCGGAGGAATACGAGGTGTCAATGGATAGATCATGATAACCACTTCCTTCTCGTACAAGAGTATATGGCTGTATGGAACTGGATATTCTCGATAATGCTTTTAGATATTCCATTCCTAATATATTATTCGAGGAAGAAAGTACAGAATTCATCTGTTCTTCTGTAATCCCTAAAGATGGTGCAAACGCTATAAGAGCTTCTTTTCTGGCAATAGGGAAGGACAAACCAGAACGTAATCTGTTTTGTAAAATCTCTTTAAATTCAGACGTTTCATGTACCATGAGATCTGCTATTGAGGAGAGAAGCACAAGATCTCCACATTCGCTACCAAAGCAGATGGAATCAATGATTCCTAAGCCTTCTAGAATGGCAATTGCACCGAAAGCAAATATTTCTGCACTGGCTGTCGCAAAGAGAGTAGGAAGCTCAAAAACAAGATCTGCGCCATGAGAAAGTGCCATTTGTGTACGCGTGTATTTATCAATAATTGCAGGTGTGCCTCGTTGTACGTAATTGCCACTCATTACTACAACAACATAATCTGCACCTGTAATTTCTTTGGATTTTTGTATGTGATAGGCATGTCCGTTATGAAATGGATTATATTCGGTGATTAAGCCTACTATCTTCATGGAAACCTCCTTCAATCTGTAATAGGATATAGTTCTTTGTGCTATATGAGTGTTTCATATTGCCATCAAAAACCAATGTTGGAAAATGAACTCCAACACCATTCTATAAAGGAAAGCAATAAACGTCAATGCATTTTCAACCTTAATTATTTATTACAATTCCTTTTACATAGCAAGGTTGAACTTTACTTCTACCAAGAATGATGATATACTTATAAAAGTTCTATAAAAGTTCTGTATTTTTTATAAAGATGTTATGAACGCGAGAGTGTACGAAGTACACTTGTTCTGTGTGAATAGAGAATAATTCGATAATAGAGTGTAAATAGGGGTACATAATGAATACATTATTAAAAAAAACAGTGGGACGAATATGTCCAACTTATGCCATCTTTCCACTGGTTGGCTCTTTTGTTGTGGAAACGTTAGTATATGAAGTGTCGAAACTATTGGAAAAAGGAAGATATCATTATGATTTTACGACAAGCTTTGACCGAGCAGTGCCAGTGATTCCATGGTTTTCTTTCATATATTTTGGGTGTTATATATTTTGGGTTTTGAATTTTATTCTATTGACGCGAGTCAGTAAAGAACATTTATATCGTATGTTATTTGCTGTATATTTGTCTTATATGATCAATGCAATTATATTTATTGCAATGCCTACAACGAATATTCGACCTGAGGTGACTGGCAATTCCATAAGTGAACAGGTTTTACGATTTATCTATTGGTCAGATACGGCAGAGAATTTATTTCCCTCCATACATTGTAGTGTAAGTTGGTTTTGTTATATTGGTATTCGAAGGAAAAAGCAGATACCAAAAGCCTATCGAATTTTTTCCATGCTTTTTGCATTGGTTGTAGTCGTTTCAACGCAAGTTACGAAACAGCATTATTTTGTTGATGCAATAGGTGGAATAGCTTTAGCTGAGATTTGTTGTTTAATCAGCTATAAGACGAAATTATATCAACCGTTTCAGCGTTTCTTTGAAAAGCTTAATACACGGTGTGGGTTGGATTAAGATATAGGGAGGAACTATGCTGAAAGTTAACAAAAAAAATATATGTAATACCATATTCTTTTTGTTTATCGTAGGAGTTACATTTTATCTGTTATTAAAAGATCAAGAAATTCCACTGATTCTTGATAGCATTAAGAAGACGAACGTACTATATTTATTACTTGGTATCGTTGCAGTTATATTTTTTGTTTGCTGCGAATCTGTGATCATCTGCTTTATGATGAAAAAACTACGTAGCCCGATTAAATTAAAAGGGTGCATCAAGTACTCGTTTATTGGTTTCTTTTTTAGTTGCATTACACCAAGTGCAACAGGAGGACAACCTGCACAGTTATACTATATGAAAAAAGATA
Organism: Anaerosporobacter faecicola; assembly: GCF_012070565.1. Classification (GTDB taxonomy): domain Bacteria; phylum Bacillota; class Clostridia; order Lachnospirales; family Lachnospiraceae; genus Anaerosporobacter; species Anaerosporobacter faecicola. The sequence goes on along the minus strand of NZ_JAAQRO010000010.1, from coordinate 100,440 downwards.
AAGTGAATTTAGGAGTTGCAACCTTAGTTTTACTGGAAGTAACCATTGCATATAAATCAATTTTAATCTTATTTGGTATGCTGATGCTCACGATAAAGAGAAAATTCGTATTCCATTACTTGGGTAAGAATATTTGTTTCTTATATTTTGGAATCGTAATTAATATAGTTGTTGTATTATGGTTAATGCTAATGATTTTTTATACGAAGCCAATTCGTTATCTAGTGCACAAAGGAATTCATATACTTGTAAAGATAAAATTGATTCGAGATGAAGAAAGCACATTAACAAAAATTGATCATGCATTTGATAATTATAATAAGAGTGCAGTATTTCTGAAAGAACATAAGAGTGTAATGGTTGTTGTGTTTATTATTACATTTATTCAACGGGTTGCATTGTTTTTGGTTACATATTTTGTATATCGGGCATTTGGCCTGTCGAGATATGGCGTAGTTGATATTGTTGCATTACAATCCATTATCTCTATTGCGGTCGATATGTTACCATTACCAGGAGGAATTGGAGCGAGTGAGAATCTGTTTCTTATTATTTTCCAAAAGATTTTTGGTAAAGCACTGATTATTCCAGGAATGTTATTAAGCAGGGGAATTAGTTATTATGGGTTGTTATTGATCAGTGCGGGGGTTACCGTAGTCGTACAGATCAAGAATAGTTGTCAAAAAGAAAAAGTGAGTAGTAGGTAAAAGGGAAGGTTTTAAGATGAGAGAGAAGAGAATGATAGGATTTTATAATTTTTCAGTTGTATTGACATATATTGGTTTGGCGTTTTCGATTTATGGAATGACACAAGCATTAAGTGATAATCATAAAATTGCTTTTTTGTGTTTGATGATGTCAGGTTTATGTGATATGTTCGATGGTAAGATTGCGAGAGCAATGGATCGAACCGAAGATGAAAAGCGATTTGGAATACAGATTGATTCTCTTTGCGATTTAATCTGTTTTGGTATGTTCCCAGCTATTATCGTATATTCTTTTGGGGCTACTGGGGTTATAGGTAATGCCTGTATTATCTTATATGTATTAGCTGCTGTTATTCGATTAGGGTTTTTTAATGTTATGGAAGAAAAACGACAATCCGAGACAACAGAAAATCGAAAACTATACCAAGGTCTTCCTGTAACGAGTGTTGCAATTATATTACCTCTTGTTTATCTTTTGCGTGATTTTTTTACTTTTGTACCCGTGTTAGAAGGGGTATTAGTTGCCATTGCATTTTTGTTTGTACTGAATTTTAAAGTAAAAAAACCAAATAAATCCGAGTCGGTAGTTATGATTGCATGTGCTACGGTTATTTTTCTCAAAGTATTGGAATTATTTTAAACCGATTACGAATATTAAGTAAACGAAAATTAAAAAAGATTGATTCATAGCGGTATATAGATGCTATGAATCTTTTTTTACTATTAAGTAGCTTAACATTGGTTATACTACCTAATAGTAATGTAGAAAGGAGTCTTTATGAAATATATTGATTTGAATGGAAATAGGATAGAAAGGGAAACGAAGCAAGATCGCCTTTTAAGATTACTTTATGCCAATTCGCTCGGAAGAAGTATAATTAAGGTATTGGTTAATCCAGCTATATCATATTTAGGAGGAGTTGTTCTTAATTCAAAACTTTCCACGATATTAATCCCTTCTTTTATTAAAAAGAATAAGATTGATATGAATGAGTATGTGGAACAATACTATATGAGCTACAATGATTTCTTTACAAGACAGATCAGACGAGATTATAGACCAATTGATGAAAGAGAAGGGGTGTTAATATCTCCTGCAGATGGTAAAGTAAGCGCATATCCAATTTCGGACAAACTTGTGGTATCAATCAAGAATAGTAAGTATACGGTTGCAAGTTTACTTAGGAACAAAGAATTAGCAAAAAAATATAAAGGCGGTTGTTGTATGATCATTCGATTGACTGTAGACAATTATCACCGCTATTGTTATCCTGCAGATGGTATAAAGGGGAAAAATGTTCATGTTCCAGGTATTTTACATACAGTGAATCCTGTGGCTAATGAACATGTAAAAATCTACAAAGAGAATACGAGAGAGTATACCGTATTGGAAACTACGAAATTTGGTGATATCATTCAGATGGAAATTGGTGCACTAATGGTTGGTAAGATTGTAAATTATCATCAAGAATTAGAGGTGACGAAAGGACAGGAAAAAGGGCGTTTTGAATTCGGAGGTTCCAGTATTGTTCTATTACTTGATTCTAAACAAGTACAGGTTAATCAAGAATTCTTTAAGAATACAGAAGATGGTTACGAAACAATGATTCATATGGGGCAAGCCATAGGAAAAGAAATTTTATAAATTGTACTAAAAAAAGTGCTTGTATACAATAAACATATGGACTATAATTGGTTTAGTAATGATTTTACGACAATAAACATAGCATTAGCGGTCTATTGCCAAATACGAAAGGAGATATTATCGTGGGATTTATCGATGCTATTAAAGAACGAGCAAAACAAAATAAGAAAACGATTGTGTTACCAGAAACAAATGACAGAAGAACTTTAGAGGCTGCCTCTAAAATTTTAGCAGAAGGAATAGCAAACTTGGTATTAGTTGGTAACAAAGAAGAAATTGAAAAGGGTGCCGAGGGACTAGATATTAGTAAAGCTACAATAGTAGACCCTATGAATTCAGATAAATTGAACTCATACATAGATTTACTTGTAGAGCTTCGTAAGAATAAAGGTATGACACCAGAAAAAGCAAAAGAACTTTTAACAAAAGATTATTTATTCTATGGTGTTACAATGGTTAAAGCAGGGGATGCTGACGGTATGGTAGCTGGTGCTTGCCACGCTACAGCTGATGTATTAAGACCTTCTTTACAAATTTTGAAAACAGCGCCTAATACAAAATTAGTATCTGCTTTCTTCGTAATGGTTGTTCCAAATTGTGAATATGGTGCGAACGGAACATTCATTTTCTCTGATGCTGGTTTAAATCAAAATCCAAATCCAGAAGAGTTAGCTGCAATCGCAGGATCATCTGCAAAGAGTTTTGAATTATTAGTTCAAGAAGAACCAGTTGTTGCTATGTTATCTCATTCAACAAAAGGAAGTGCAAAACATGCCGATGTTGATAAAGTAGTAGAAGCAACAAAGATTGCAAAAGAATCATATCCTGAACTTAAAATCGATGGAGAATTCCAAGCAGATGCTGCTATGGTTCCAAGTGTTGGTGCATCTAAAGCTCCAGGTAGTGAAATTGCTGGTAAAGCGAATGTTTTAGTATTCCCAGATCTTGATGCTGGTAATATCGGATATAAATTAGTACAACGTTTAGCAAAAGCAGAAGCATATGGACCAATTACACAAGGTATTGCAAAACCAGTAAACGATTTATCAAGAGGATGCTGTGCAGACGATATCGTTGGTGTAATCGCTATTACTGCAGTACAAGCTGCTGCTACAGAATAATATGAACAAGGTTCAGAAGAACAATTGATCTTTTGACACCAATTTCATTATATAATACGATATAATTATCGCACCTTGTGAAGATTTCAATAGCTTGGTGCGATAATTCATGATTAGAAAAGATAAAAATGGAGATAGTAATAAAAGTACTATTATTTTAGGAGGGTTTATGAACGTTTTAGTTATTAACTGTGGTAGTTCATCATTAAAATATCAATTAATCAATGCAGATACAGAAGAAGCATTAGCTTCAGGTCTTTGCGAAAGAATCGGAATTGATGGAAGATTCAAATACAAATCAAACACTGGAGCAAAAGTAGAAAAAGAAGCTACAATGAATAACCATGAAGATGCAATCAAGATCGTATTAGATGCTTTGATTGATGCACAAAATGGTGTAATCAAATCTCTTGATGAGATTGGTGCTGTTGGACATAGAGTAGTACATGGTGGAGAAAAATTCGCTCATTCAGTTGTAATCAATGACGAAGTAATGAAAGCAATTGAAGAATGTAATGATCTTGCTCCATTACACAACCCAGCAAACTTAATTGGTATCAATGCTTGTAAAGCACTTATGCCAAATGTACCAATGGTAGCTGTATTTGATACTGCATTCCATCAAACAATGCCTGAAAAAGCTTATTTGTATGGTATTCCTTGTGAATACTATGAAAAATACAAAATTAGAAGATATGGTTTCCACGGAACAAGTCATAGCTTTGTATCAAAGAAGATGGCTGAATTCGCTGGTATGGACATCAATAATTCTAAAATCATCGTTTGTCATTTAGGTAATGGTGCTAGTGTAAGTGCGGTATTAAATGGTAAATCTGTTGATACAAGTATGGGATTAACTCCACTTGAAGGTTTACTAATGGGTACACGTAGTGGTGATCTTGATCCAGCAATCATTGAATTTATTGCAAACAAAGAAGGAAAGAATATCTCAGAAATCCTCAACATCTTAAACAAAAAATCAGGTGTTCAAGGTATGTCTGGCGGACTTTCAAGTGACTTTAGAGATTTAGGTGCTGCAGCTGCAGAAGGAAATGTTCTTGCAAAACAAGCATTAGACGTATTTTGTTATCGTGTAGCCAAATACATTGGTGCGTATACAGCAGCTATGAATGGAGTAGACGGTATTGCGTTCACAGCTGGTATTGGTGAAAATGATGGTGCAGTTCGTGAATCCGTATTAAGTTATTTAGGTTACTTAGGAATCGAATTGGACAAAGAAAAAAATGCAATCCGTGGAGAAGAAGTACTCATCTCAACAGCAGATTCTAAAGTTAAAGTTTGTGTTATTCCTACAAATGAAGAACTTGCAATCGCTAGAGAAACAGTTGCTTTAATCTAAGAATTTGTGTAACTGTCTGAACCAAGCATATTTGATTAAAAATATGCGATGAATCTTGTATATTAGTTATGGATCTGTAAAAGAGAAAGGGGATACCATTCTCTTTTACAGTATTTATATTTTAATTACTTTGTTAAGTGAACGAGATTTATTCATTCGAGTTTGAATGGATCTGTAAAAACATAGATTATTTCTCCTGAGTCATGGAAAATACAGCGTTTGAACCTACATACATCAATACAAATCGACAAATAAATGGTTGACAAAGTATGGTATAGTATGTATAATATTAAAAGTGTGAAATAAAGCGTTTTCACACTCTTTATTTTCGCTTATATGTTGCTAACCCAGACTATAAGTGAGATATCGATGTGAAAGTAATCTGTTTCACAGATAGGAGATAACTATGATCATTAATTTATCTGAGATTATGTTAGTTCCTGACAAAGTCGAAAGAATATCAGCTCCCATCGAGTTGGAGAACTTCAAACTACAACGTGAAACATATGAATTTAAAGTGAAGAATCCGTTTGAACTTACAATTACCAATCTTGGTAAGAAGAAAGTTTTAATTGAAGGAAGCACGAAAGTAGTACTTATGATTCCTTGTAGCAGATGTCTCGAAGACGTTGAGACTACTCTAGATATCTCCATATCAAAAGAAATTGATTTTGGAAAGACAGAGGAAGAACGTATCGAGGAACTAGATGAAATGAATTATATTAATGGATATGATTTAGATGTAGACAAACTTGTCTACGACGAGATTTTGATTAGCTTTCCTATGAAAGTTGTATGTTCTGAAGATTGCAAAGGAATTTGTAATACTTGTGGACAAAATCTCAATAAGGGGACTTGTAACTGCGAAAGCACGAGTTTAGACCCTAGAATGTCAGCTATCCTTGATATCTTCAATAATTCAAAGTAATTGATTGTAGTAAATCAATTATATTTTTAAGGAGGTGTACTCATGTCTATCTGTCCAAAGAATAAATCTTCAAAAGCAAGAAGAGACAGCCGTAGAGCAAACTGGAAAATGACTGCTCCAAACCTAGTTAAATGTAGCAAATGTGGAGAATTAATGATGCCACATAGAGTTTGTAAAGCTTGCGGTTCATATAACAAAAAAGAGATTATCTCTGCAGAATAATTTCTTAAACCTCATAACCATGAGAATTCTTGGTTATGAGGTTTTTTTTGCCTTATGCCAAGGGGAAAGCGTTTGCATGAAGGATATTCGCAAAATCGATACATTGAATTTCTGTTATAATGTAATGATAACACGAATTGACAAAATGTGAGTATAAATATATACTATAAGAAATATATGTTAAAAGACTCAATTGCAACTTAATAATCAGTTCTAAGAAGAATAGGAAAGAAGTGAGGAAGGATTAATATGAGTAAAAGTGAAATTCGTATTAGAGAAAAGAACAAAATTGCTTTTCTGATCGTTATAGTTATTATTCTATGTGTATTGTCCAATTCAATATATTTTCTTGTGAATCAGTCGGATAAGAAACATATTGTACTAATTATACTATCTTGTATTGTTATGGTTTCAAATGCAATGGGATATAAACTGTTAAAGAGTAGTAATAACTTCAGAAGAGTTTGCTTAAATTCTTTATCTGTTACATACTTGGTTACGATGTTCGTATCCTATGATACCCAACCTTATATCTATGCAATTGCATTTAGTATGTTTATCGTTGCATTATTCTATGAAGATAAGATTTATATGATAGGTGGATTAATAATTGGATTCTTTGTTAATCTTGGATGTGCAATCTATCAAATATCCAATTATCATGATAGTTCTACCACACTACAGTATATCTTTCAATGTTTATTAGTATTAATTATTGGAGCTTCTGTTAATATATATGCAAAGCTACAAAAGAAACATAGTGATGAAGACGCACAAGAAATTCAACAGAAAGTAAAAGTTAACCAAATGATCACACAAGAAGTAATGCAAGGGGTTGCTAATCTATCTGATAAATTTACACAAGCAAAGGAACAATCTAGCAGTTTGACCAATAGTATGGAGTCCAATCATTTTGCAGTAAATAATATTGCGGAAAGTACTACAAGTACAGCAGAATCTATACAAGTACAGACCTCCATGACTTATGATATTCAAAAGAGCATTAAAGAAGCAGCAGAAACAACAAAATCAATGCAGGATACGTCAAGTACAGCTAATAACATCGTAATGGAAGGTGTTGAAATCATTGAAGATCTGAAAGAGCAAGCAAAAAGTGTTACAAAGAATAGTGAGTTTACAAAAGAAAAAACGAAACAATTAAATGAGTCAATTGTTGACGTAGAGCAGATAACTGCCTCCATCTCGAACATATCTTCACAGACAAATCTTCTAGCATTAAATGCTTCTATAGAAGCTGCACGTGCAGGAGACGCAGGTCGTGGTTTTGCTGTTGTTGCAGATGAGATTCGTAATCTTTCTGAAGAAACAAGTAATGCAACGAATAAGATTACAGAAATTATTAGTCAATTAACGATGGATGCCACGGAAGCAAATAACTCAATGGAACAATCCATAGAAGCAGTAAGCAAACAGAATGAATTAATAACAAAAACTGGAGAAAAGTTCTCTACAATAAAGCAAGAAATCAATACACTTGCTGATGCCATTCACATATTTGGTGGTGTGATGGACAACATTTTAGAAGTAAATATGAATTTTTCAGATCATATAACACAGTTAGCAGCTACTACGGAGGAAGTTTCCGCATCATCCGCAGAAGGTTTATCAATCAGTAACACGGCTATGGGGAATCTTCGTGAATTAAACAAATTGTTAGAAGAAATCTATTCTATTGCAAACAAGATGGAAGAAAGTGTTAGAATTTCTGAGTAGTCTTAGGATTTTCTAGGAGAATATAATAAAAAGAACAATCTACAGAGGTAGTAAGACAGGAAAATGAAAGAGTTAAAGTCATGTCTTACCATCTAGAGTGGATTGTTCTTTTCTTTGTGTAAATCATACCTTCTAAATAGCAAAGTTTAGAGAACTAAAAAGATTAATTAATTCACATATAATCGTATAGTGTTTATCTATATTTGAGTTGAAAATAAATATAGAAAAGTGTTAACGTGAAATTAATTTTGTGAGTAGATGCTGAATATACAATGCTAATTTCTTTGTATCCTGAAGGAATTCATCGGTAACTTCCACATACGTATATTTGTCATGATAATCAATTTTGAAATGTGGAGTGTAGATTTCTTCATATTGAGGGACAAAGCGACCTGTTTTTTTGCTATAACAATTGGCTGCTTTGGCGCGTGTACGAAAATTCTTATCGACATAAAAGGCAACACTTTTATGTATTGCAGTATCTTCTTTTGGAAGATAATAATAATCTTTATAATTATCATAAAAGAACTTAAGTTCATCTTGGTACAGCGTAACTTTTAATATTGCTTGATCACCAGAAGCATTGCAGTGTATGGTATCATTTCCATAACTGATACTTTCAGGCAACGAAGAAACCAAGGTAAAATGAAGAACCAACTGGTCTTGATCAACTTTTGCTGTTATATTTTTGTACGCACCTCGGAAAAGATCAACATAGGATAATATATTCGTTAGTGGGAGCATACCCTGAACATCTTCTGCATTGTGTAATAAAAGTAATTGTAGTAGTTGTGCAGAATTAGGAGAACCAAAAGCTGTTTGATTCGTAGATTGAATGCGAGCTTCTAAGTCTTTTACAGGTGAGACTTCATGAGTGCGGTTCTTTAGCTGTTCCAATTTCTTCATACCAAGATAGTTGGCATAGACTTGAATCAATTCTCCACCAGAATAGGTGTCATTTCTTTGTATATGCAAAAAGTGTTCCAATGTTTTTTGTTTGAAATTCTCTAATTTGAATATCTTCTTATAAGGAAGAACTTTTTTGTAGATGTCATAGCTTTCGATATGGTCAAAAGTATAGTCTAGTCCAAGTTTGGTACATTTTTTTTGAATATATGGAAGATCAAATCCTTCTCCATTAAAGTGCATTAAGTAACGGTAATCCTTTATGAATGTAAAAAACGCATGGAGGAGCTTTTTTTCACTAGTATTGTCATCTGCAAACCATTGAATAAGATTCCAACATTGATTCTTATAATACGTACAACCTATTAAATAGAGGATGGTATTATTAGGAGAAAACCCAGTTGTTTCAATATCAAAGAAGACAATATCTTCATATGGTATTTGATCATGGAAGGAATAGACAGATGAAATTTTCAATTGTTTTTCTATGGTTATCATAGGTCAACCTCTTTCTTTATGAATATATCATATCTGTGTCCATAGAATATAGAAAAGGAAATGTATTATGGACATTCAGAAGGATCGAGTAATATATTCATGATCGTCAAAATGTATTTTGCGGATCATGATACAACGGATTGTTATGTGCATTCGAACCTTGTATCATATACTTTGTCTTGAAAAGATTATAGCAAGATTTTGGAGGTATTGCAATTCACAAATGAGGGGCAAAAGCTATTGTTTGAATGCCTCTAGGTTTTTTCTTCATAATATGGTAAAATGATATATATTTATACAAAAGCAAAAGGTCCTGTGTTTCAAAAAGGCTATGATTGCTTTCTTATGTATTGAGTTATTTTACGAAAAAGAGGAAAGACTATGTTTAGTGTGAAGATTTTTGGATTTGAATTTTACTATATTTTTTATACATTCATCCTATACAGTGTATTTGGATGGATTTATGAGACTTGTCTGGTATCCGTTAAACAAAAGGAGTTTGTGAATCGAGGTTTTTTGAACGGTCCAATCATACCAATCTATGGTGCAGGTGCTGTATTAATCTGTATCATATTGGATCCTGTTTCGAAAAATCTATTACTTGTGTTTTTAGGAGGCATGCTTTTGGCTACCATCCTAGAATTTCTGACTTCTTACGTAATGGAAAAGTTGTTTCATGCCAAATGGTGGGATTATAGTCAATACAAATTCAATATACAAGGTAGGATATGTCCCATTGTTTCGGTATTCTGGGGCATACTTTCTGTATTAATGACAGTATTTTTAAAACCAATTTCCAATGCATTGATCCATAAGATACCGAAAAAGCCTGGAGAAATACTTGCATTCGTTATCTTTGCACTTGTAGTAATTGATTTGGTTCTTACAATTATATCTACATTGAAGTTAAACCAAAAACTAGCCAATATGCATAAGTTACGCGATGAGCTTATTGGATATATGGAGAAAAGTCGTTTTTATCATTCAAAAGAAGAATTACGAAGAAAGCTGGAGAATGCAACGATTGCGGAGTATATAGATAATCTAAAAGTACATGTACACAGTGGTGAGTTAGACGAACGTTTACGTATATTCAAGGAGAAATATTCCTTACATTCTGAACATGTACATATTATTCAACGACGTTTGTTAAAAGCATTCCCTAATATGAAATCAACAAACAATGAATATATGTTAACAGAATTAAGGGAACGATTACGTATGAGAAAAAAGAATAACAAATAGTGGAATATCGTTATATAAATTGGGATATTCGAATAAGGGTGAAGTTAATTTATTTTACAGTAAAGTTTTGAGGAAACAAAGAGCGAATAAGGGTCGCTTTAATGGTGGGAGATTAGAGTATGAAAATTAAACAGTTAAAGGGAAAATTCAATAGCCATCTGAGTGGATTTCTACGAGCGGGGCTTGTGGGTGCACTAGTATTACTTCAATTCTCGGTGATCATAGCACTTTCCTTATGGTTAAGAAGTTATACAGTTTATTTTTATTTAATTCTGGAAGTATTAAGTTTGTTCGTAGTCATCACGTTAATCAATGATAATCGAAGTCCTTCGTATAAGATCGCCTGGGTTTGTATTGTGTTGTTATTACCGATATCGGGACATGTTATGTACGCCTTATGGGGAAAGTCAACGGCGAATAAGAAATTAAGCAATGTGATCAAGGCAAAGATCGAACGGGGGAATACTTTTCATACCTACGAAGAACATATATTAGAGGAGATTCGAGAAGATTATAAAGAAATCGAGCGAGTATCTAATTATATGGTTTCTGAAGGTTTTCCAATGTTTAAGAATAATCAAATAACCTATTATGCCATGGGAGAAGACACATTTGATGCAATGTTTGATGATATACGAAAAGCGAAGCATTTCATTTTAATTGAATTCTTTATTGTTGCGGAAGGTGGACTTTGGGACGAACTTCATTCCATATTATTAGATAAGATCAAAGAAGGAGTAGAAGTAAAATTTCTGTATGATGATTTTGGTGCAATGATCCGAACGCCAAAGAATTTCCGTAGGATACTGGAGAATGAAGGAATTCAAGTTCGGGTATTCAATCCAATCCACAAGTATACAGACAAATTATATATGAATTATCGATCCCATCAAAAGATAGTTGTTATTGATGGAAATATAGGATATACAGGTGGTATGAATATTGCGGACGAATACGCAAATTTGATTGAACGTTTTGGTGTGTGGAAGGATAGTGCTGTACGGGTCTATGGAGATGCCGTATGGGGATTAACAGTAACCTTCTTAGAAATGTGGGAAATTGCTAGTTCAGGAGAATATCTTGACTATACCATATATAAACCCACTGATGTGTTTGAGAAAAATCAAACGTTTGCTTGTGTAGTCGCCGATGGTCCGGTGAATAATCCTAGTAATCCTATTGAAAATACTTATAAACAGATTATTTATTCAGCGAATGACTACCTCTATATTACCACACCATATCTAATCTTAGAGGAAGATATGAGACTAGCACTAATTATGGCAGCTAGAAGTGGGGTTGATGTACGGATCATTACACCATTCATACCAGACAAGAAACATGTTAAGATTCTGACTAATTATAATTATGGTGTTTTGCTACAAAATGGTATCCGTATCTATGAGTATACACCGGGTTTCATTCATGCAAAATCAATTATCAATGAGAATTGTGGTATCGTTGGTACGATTAATATGGATTATCGCAGTTTCTATCTGCATTATGAATGTGGAGTTTTTATGTCAGAAGCGAAGATTATAGCAGATATCAAAGCAGATTTTATGAAAACCTTAAAAGTAAGCAAAGAAATTTCTTTTGAGGAATGGAATCGTCGACCTGCAGCATTGAAATTATATCAGAGCATTCTTAATATCTTCTCGACACAAATGTAGGGAATATAGTAAAATAGTAAGGGGTACAACCTGCAGAACAGTTTTTGTTAATAAAACGAATAACATTAATTGAAAGAAAGACATGAAAGAGAGTAATATGAAAGAATACAATATGGAAGAAAAAAATCTAAAAATAGGTTCCCATGTAGGAATGAGCGGAAAAGATATGTTTCTAGGTTCAGCAAAGGAAGCATATTCCTATGGCGCAAATACATTTATGGTATATACAGGTGCTCCACAGAATACTAGAAGAAAAGCAATTGAAGATTTGAATATTGAAGCTGGTCAAAATTTTATGAAAGAACATGGAATTAGTGATTTGATTATTCATGCTCCTTACATTATCAATCTTGGTAATCGTGTAAAACCAGAGACATTTCAACTTGCGGTCGATTTTCTGGCATTAGAGCTTGAACGTACAAAAGCAATGGGAAGTAAAGTTCTTGTTCTTCATCCTGGTGCCCATGTAGGAGAAGGAGAAGAAAAAGGAACGGAACAGATTATCAAGGGTTTGAATGAAGTATTGACCAAAGATACCGAGGTTTTTGTAGCATTGGAAACGATGGCTGGAAAAGGTAGTGAAATCGGTCGTAGTTTTGAAGAACTTGCTCGAATTTATGATAAGGTCATCTATAATGACAAGTTACGTGTATGTTTCGATACGTGCCATGTTCATGACAGTGGGTATGATATCATTCATGATTTTGATGGGGTGATTGACCAGTTTGATCATTTTGTAGGGAAAGACCAGATTGCGGTGTTCCATATTAATGATAGTAAGAATGAACGAGGTGCTGCAAAAGATCGACACGAGAACATTGGATTTGGATATATTGGGTTTGACGCATTATCCAATATTGTTTCTCATAAAACATTCGAAAATGTACCCAAAATCTTAGAAACACCATATATTCCATCTGTAGAGGATTCAAAGAAATCATTTCCTCCATATAAAAAAGAAATTGAGATGCTAAGAAAAGGCGAATTTAATCCGAAATTAAAAGAAGAAATATTGGGAGAGTAAGATGTATACGAATGTATGTAAACATTGTAGAAAGGTTTTTAAGTCCCGTGTGAAGCAGTATACCTGCAAAGATTGCGAAACAACGGATAATTTATTCTTTGATGCAATCTATGATTATCTAAAAAAATATCCCAATAGCAATGCACTTCAAGTTGCAGAAGCGTTGGGAATCTCACCTTACGAAGTAATTCAATACATGAGTGAAGGGAGATTATCGGTATCAAGAGGTCGTTTTGAACGATTGCAATAATTAAAGCTGTCTTGTTATAGAATTCATTGCATGTAATACATGTTTTGAATTCTATAATAGACAGCTTTTTTATTCATTATGTAAAAATAGTGGAATGCATTTTAATTGTAACAGTGCAAAGGGGAGGGCTTTTTTGTTCTCTCATCTTAGAGAACGCTTGCTCTACATGAATTCTGCTAATAAAGTGATTAATGGTGCATTCCAATAGATTGTAATTTCATTGGTGGAATAACTATCAAAATGATCGACATAGCATTTGGCTGGTGGCATACCAGTTAAAGTAGCAACAGCCTGTGGGTCGTGCAGACCTGCATCAGGGCCACCAACTAACATACCAGGCATTGGTTTGTTCTTGGCTACACTTGGTCTGTGATGAGGATGCATAGGCGATGTAATACCATGACCCGTTACATAGCAGGTTGCCATTGGATTCTTGCCGAACAAGTAATCAAGATGTTCTTTTGCAGCAAATCGATAGGATTTATCTTTGGTAAGATGATAGCAGTCAAGTAATACCAATGCGTTATTTGCAACTACCATATTGCTACCCCAGATATAGGAGTTTCCTAAAGAAACGCCATAACCATCTTTTTTAGAAGCCTCGAATAATTGTTTACCATACTCTTTAGTCGATTCCGTGATCTTATTCATGACTTCGTGATCTGTTGGGAAACTTGTCGTTAAGTAAGCACGATTACCAAAGCTTCCAACGTCCTCCCAACCATAACCTAACCATACTTTTTCTGTTACCAGTTTTTTGAATGCGTCATGATACATTTGCTTTCCTGTTAGTTTGTACATCTCCGCTGCAGCCCAATAGATTTCATCTGTATCCGTTGCGTCTGCATATTCCCCAGTGACAATATCTGCTGGGTTCTTAAAGCCACCTGGCATATGTAAATCTTGTAAAGCGTCCCATGCTCTTGTAGCAGCTTGGTAACATTTTTTACAGAACTCTTCATCGTAATTGTAATAGAATGGTATTGCAAGAGCGATACAAGCAGCAAAAGAAGCTGTTGCTGTAACAGAGATTGGAGATACGATCAATGGTTCAGTTTCTTCTTCTGGCATAACAAAACCAGGGAAACCGGCACAGGTAACTTTGTGATAAACACCACCTGTTTCTGGATCCTGCATCTTTAGCATCCATTCTAATTCATAACGAACTTCACATAAAAGATCTGGTGTTGTCTGATTACTTTCTGGTATATCAAAGTTCTTTTCAAAGATAGAGCAATTGGCCTCATAGGCATAGAGTAGATCAGCAATCGTAACGGCTGCAGCCACAATATAGCGACCATAATCCCCTGCATCATGCCATCCACCAATTACATCAATTTTTTTGTCTGTTCCATAAATTGTAGCTAATGAAGTATGGCAAGCAGGATGTGCATAGATTCCACCTAATTCTTTTGTAACTTCACAACCACAACGTTGTAGATAATACATGCGGAAAAGATCACGTAAAACTGGCTTGTACACATCAACATCAATTCGGAATGGATAAGAAACTCCTGCTCCTTCCATTTTTATCTGATAAGTTCCTGGCGTGGTAACGGAAGAAAAATCACCAAGTACGATTACTTCATTAGAAGCAACATTATCAATTGGAGAAGATACAATGGAATTGTATACTTCTTTACCAGTATTGGCATTAACTACAGAGAAAGATGTTCCTGTAACATTACGAAATACAGCTACTTTTTTCTCTTTACACTGATAACCAATTTGATTTGTAATTATGTTGACCATAATAAACCCCCTTATTATATTTACTTTTATAAAAAAAATATGACATCCAAGCATAAAAGTCCTTATTACAAGTTGTATGAAATGAAATATAATAACAGACTTTACACTCTACTAACATCTTATCACAGAACAAAATAATTGAAAATAGGAAACGAAGAAATGGAAGTGGGAAAAATTTTGTGGCAACAGAAGGGAAAACAAGGAAACTTAGCAATATCTTAGCGTATAGAAAAAGTAGATTATGATACAATGGATACTGCGATAGAAGTGTGTAAAATAAACCAATTGAAGTGCGTGAATCACACGGTAAGTTATCAGGATGGAGGACAGAAAAGTGAAAAAGAACAAGAGAAATATGATAATTCTTATGGGAGTTATCCTTGCATTTGTCATTATCGCAGTTGTTGGAATTGGTGATGCTGTAAAGCCAATCACTCAGATGCGTTATGGTATTGATATACGAGGAGGCGTAGAGGTTGTATTTGAAGCCGATGGAATAGATCGAAAACCATCATCCTCTGAATTAGATTCAGCTAGGACGATCATAGAAACAAGATTAGATTCCAAAAATATTGCAGACCGTGAAGTTACCGTTGACAAAAAGGGCGGATATATTATTGTACGTTTCCCTTGGAAATCTGGGGAGACAGATTTTAATCCAGAGGAAGCAATTGCAGAATTAGGTGAGATGGCGAAATTAACATTTCGTGATCCAGATGGTAATGTTCTGTTAGAAGGAAAGAATGTTTTAAAAGCTGAACCTGGACAAGATACATCTGGTGTGGGAACACAGTATATGGTACATCTAACATTCGATACAAAAGGTGCCGAATTGTTTGAAAAGGCTACAGGAGATTTAGTTGGACAGAACATGGGCATCTATATGGATGAAGAACAGATATCAAACCCACAAGTGCAAGCAAAGATCAGTGGTGGTAATGCTTCAATCGACAATATGGAATCCTATAAAGCTGCCAAGGAATTAGCAGATAAGATCAATGCTGGTGCATTGCCTTTTTCTTTAAAAACAAGTAACTTTAGTACGATTAGTCCATCATTAGGTAGTCATGCATTACAGATTATGATCTATGCAGGTGCAATAGCATTTGTTGTTATCTGTGTATTTATGATATTGCAATATAAATTGCCTGGAATTATCGCTTGTCTGACATTGGTTCTTCAGATGGCATTGCAGTTACTGTCTGTATCCGTACCACAGTATACGTTAACACTTACTGGTATTGCGGGTATTATCCTATCCTTAGGAATGGCAGTTGATACGAACATTATTATTTCTGAACGTATTGCAGATGAGATTAAGAAAGGTTTAACGATTCGTACAGCAGTAAAGAATGGTTATAAGAATGCATTCTCTTCTGTATTAGACGGTAATCTTACAACAGCAATCGTAGCAATTATTTTGATGATCTTCGGGTCAGGTTCCATGCTAAGTTTTGGATACACTTTATTGATGGGTATGATCTTTAACCTTCTTGTTGGTGTTAGTGTTTCCAAACATTTATTAGTAGGTATATTAGAATATAGAAAATATAATAAAGAGAAATATTTTATACGTAGAAAAGAAACAACAGTAAAATTGTTTTTCGAGAACAGAAAGAAATTTGCTCTGATCTCAGCTGCCTTATTACTAATTGGTATTATTGGTTGCTTTATTAATGGTATTAAATTAGATACACAGTTTACTGGTGGTGTTGTATTAACCTATTCGGTTGAAGAAGAAGGAGATACAGAAGCAATCGAAAAGACGATTAATCAAGTTACAGACAGACCAGTCACCATTCAAGTATCAGATAATCGTCAAAACCATGAAAAACAAGTAGTAGTTACTTTGGCTGGAACAACAGGTATCTCACCAGAAGAACAAAAGGAGATTACAGAAATCTTACATACGACCTATCAGGCAGAACTGGAAGAGACCTATGCAGTAGAACCTTACATTGGTAAACAAGCTTTGAAAGATGCGGGAATCGCAATTGTTTTGGCTTTTGTGTTTATCATCATTTACGTATGGATCCGTTTCTCAACAATTCACGGATTAGCAGCAGGTTTGACAGGAATGTTAGCTTTGCTTCATGATGTTTTGATCGTATTTTTTGCATTTGTTGTATTTAAGATTCCACTAAATGATTCTTTTGTAGCAGTTACCTTGACTATTATTGGTTACTCCATTAATGATACCATCGTACTGTATGATAGAATCCGTGAAAATGCAAAAGCAAATCCAAAGATTAGTTTTATTGCGCTTGTCAATGAAAGTATATCACAGACTTTAAGACGTTCTGTCAATACATCAGTTACAACAGGTTTATGTATATTAATCATATTGGTAGCAGCAGGTATGTTCCGTATATCTGCTATTACAGAATTTGCATTACCAATGTTCTTTGGTTTGATCAGTGGTTGCTATTCCTCTATTTGCATTGCAAGTATTGTTTGGTGTATGTGGCAATTAAAGAAGAACAAGAAAACAGTATCGTAAACAGTTATAGAATCTAGGGAGGCAGACAGCATGAGAAAAACAAAAATTATCTGTACAATGGGACCATCGACAGATCAACCAGACATAATGGAAGCATTAGTTCGGGAAGGAATGAATGTAGCAAGGTTTAATTTCTCACATGGTGATTACGAAGAGCATGGTGGGAGAATGGAACGTCTACGTAGAATAAGGAAAGAACAAGGAAAACCAGTAGCAATGCTATTGGATACAAAAGGACCAGAGATACGATTAAAGGATTTTGAAGAAAAGAAAGTATTTCTTCAAACTGGTCAAACATTTCGACTTTATCAGGAAGATAAAGTAGGTACTAGTGAAGGTGTTAGTATCACATACAAGGATTTGTATAAGGATATTCAAATTGGTTCTCATATCTTGTTTGATGATGGATTGATTGAGACACAAGTTATTGGTCTTGATGGTAAAGATATTATATGTAAAATAATGAATGATGGCTATATATCAAGTAAAAAAGGTGTAAATGTTCCAGATGAACATCTTTCCATGCCATATTTAAGCAAGAAGGATCGGGAGGATATCTTATATGGTATTAAGCAGCAAGTTGATTTTATTGCCGCTTCCTTTGTTCGTTCAGCTGAAGATATCAATCAGATACGTACATTGCTTGCAGAAAACCAGGGAGAAAAGATCAATATCATAGCCAAGATTGAAAATCAAGAAGGTGTTGAAAATATTGACGATATCATTCAAGTTTCTGATGGAATCATGATTGCTAGAGGAGATATGGGTGTTGAGATTCCTCTAGAAGAAGTGCCAGTAATTCAGAAGATGATCATTCGTAAAGTGTATGAATCAGGTAAACAAGTTATTACAGCAACACAGATGTTGGATTCAATGATGAAGAATCCTAGACCAACAAGGGCAGAGACTACCGATGTAGCTAATGCAATCTATGATGGGACCAGTGCAATTATGTTGTCTGGAGAAACAGCTGCAGGTAGTTATCCCGTTGAAGCTTTGCAAACCATGATTCGTATTGCATTGAAAACGGAATCAGATATTGATTTTAGAAAACGATTCTTTAATAAGAATCGAAAAGCAAATCCGGATATTACGGATGCAATTTGTCATGCAACTTGTACGACCGCATTGGATTTGAATGCCAAAGCAATTGTAACTGTAACCAAATCGGGACGTTCTGCTCGTATGATTTCAAGATATCGTCCATCTTGCAATATAATCGGTTGTACAACGGAAGAACGGGTATGCCGTCAGTTGAACCTGTCTTGGGGAATTGAACCAGTATTATTACAAGAAAAGAGTGAAGTATTTGAATTATTTGATTATGCAATCTCAACGACAAAGCAACAAGGATATCTATCAAATGGGGATGTAATTGTTATCACTTCAGGTGTACCAATTGGAAAATCTGGTACAACGAATATGATAAAGGTTGAAGTTGTATAAGAATTAGAATTTTTAGAATTTGTTCTAGCTATTCTAGCTAAAAGTATAATTTTTGAATTTTCTGTGCGGATATTAAAATAAAATAAAAGGGCATCTGCTTAATGACCCAGCAGATGTCCTTTATTTGTTCTATAATAGGAGAGTCGGAGGACTTTCCTATATAGAAACCCTTCGGGGGATGTGCACTCGCACATAAGGTAGATGTCAGTTAAAGCTGACTGTGCGAAGTACACTTTGTTCTTATGCGTTATATTCGTCTTCTTTCATACGATAACCGATACCAACTTCAGTATAGATATAGATGGGCTCGGCTGGATTCTTTTCTAGTTTTCTTCGAATGTTTGCCATATTAACACGAAGAATCTTATTATCTGTATCGGTGTATGGTCCCCAAACATAAGTCATAAGAGAAGAGTGGGTGACTACTTTTCCTGAGTTCTGAGCCAAATAAGATACAATCTTATATTCAACTGGTGTAAGATGAATCTCTTGTCCATTAATCAACACTTGACGTTTGCTGAAATCAATGTGTAAATCACCATATTGATAAGGTCGTTTATAGAGTGGAGAATCATTGAGCAAACGGTTACTGTGTCGAAGAGAAGTTCGGATTCTGGCAATTAACTCATTGGTGCCAAATGGCTTAGTGATATAGTCGTCTGCGCCAAGTTCCAAGGCTTCCACTTTTTCGTATTCTTGCGTTCGAGCTGAAACAACAACGATTGGGTTACTAGACCAAGTACGTACACTTTTAATAATCTCTGTTCCGTTCATATCAGGTAAACCAAGATCTAGTAAGATAATATCAGGGCATTGGGAATTAATAATATCGAGCCCTTGCTGTCCAGTATAGGCCAATAAAACTCGATATGAATGATTTTGTAAGGTGTTCTTAATAAAACTAGCTATGTTTTCCTCATCTTCTATAATTAAGACTGTGAATTTAGCATTCATGTTATTCCTCCTTTGGTAATGTAAATACAAATTCGAGTCCAGGGTTACAATTAACCGCATAAATTGTTCCTTTATGAGCTTCAATGATCGTTTTACATATAGATAAGCCAATACCCATTCCACGGTGCCCATCTACATTCTGCGTAGTTGAAGTAGCCTTACCATCAAAAACGGTGGATAGTTTTTTTTCTGGCAAACCAATTCCATAATCACGAACATGGAAAGAAACACATTCGGCTTCATTTGTAATATATAATTTAGTTGGCTGCTTACTATGAGAATGAAACCAAGCATTCTCTAGCAGATTCATGATTACTTGTTCTACAAGTAAAGGATCCATGGGAACCATAATAAACTCGTCTGGTATGTTTACTACGAGCTTTGCTTCAGGTTGTCGTTTCTTAAACCGTTCAATGGCTTCTGCAAGAACTTCTTCTACAGCCTCTTCCGTTTTTTTGACCTTCGTTTCTGTATCTTGGATACGTGTAACAGAGAGTAAATTCTCTACCATATGCAATAACCAGGTAGAATCATCGTATATGTGTTGTAATAAAATCGTACGTTCTTCTTCTGAAAGTGAAGTACTTTCGAGATAGGTAGCGGAAGTTCCAATAATACTTGTTAGCGGCGTTCTTAAATCATGAGAGATTGCTCGTAACAAATTGGCCCGCATTTTTTCTTTATCTGCCTTTTGAAGCATTTCTTCCCGTTCCGCCAAAAGTCTTGCTTGAATACGTAGATGAGAAGTGGCAGCACTGGTTGTTAATGCAATCGCTAACATTATTATAAATGAAATTGGATATCCGGTAATCGTGAAGTTAACACGAAAATAAGGATACGTAAAAAAACAATTTACCATGATAACATAGATTAGAGAAGAGCAGATCCCATATAGATAACCATTGGTGTATCGAGCTGTTAAGATCAAAGCTAATATGTAGAGTAATATGATATTAGATGATTGTTTTCCTGTTAAAAAGAAAAACAGAAAAGCAACAAGCGTAGATACAATCATTAGTATAATGGTATATGTTAGATCATTCATCTTATGACGTAATTTCAATAAAAAACCAAATAATGTTTGCATGTGTATGTTTGTTTTGAATTTTAGCATAGTATTTCCTCCTGTAAATCAGGCACGTAAAATCTGTTTCCTCGATAGAAATAACATATGCGATAATCCATTAATAGTTGATTCCTGTTAAGCTTTATATGTTGCTATAGAATTGGAGCTAAAATGTACAACATATCGGCATGTTACGTATAAATAGATCTACAAAAATCAATAGCACGAATTTGTAAGGGATTCAAATTCGTGCTACGTGTGTAGAGAGGCTTACGTTTCTAAGATTTGAAGGACTCATCATTAGGACCGTAAAACAATTGTTTGGCTAGCAATACCAATTTCAATTGTTGAAAGTATCATAGCAAAAATAATTTCTCTTGAAAACAGATTTTAGGCTTCCTTAACGTTATTTTAACATATTTTAAAACAAGAAAATAGTATAAAATTATACGAACAGATATTCGATAAAAATGCGTAATTACTTGCTTTTCGTACGGGTAGCCAGTATAATAATTTAATATAGGACAAGAGAATAGGAAGGAATTGAAGAATGATATCGTTTATCAAAGGTGAATTGGATAGTATATATGAAGATGGAATAGTTGTTGCATGTAATGGTATAGGATATGATATTAAAGTACCTTTGTCTGTAATGAATGAATTGCCTTCTACCGGAGAAGAGGTAAAGATCTATACATATCTGTATGTGAGAGAGGATATTCTTGCTTTGTATGGCTTTTTATCCAGAGATGATTTACAGGTATTTAAATTATTAATTACAGTAAATGGGATTGGTCCAAAAGGTGCATTAGGTATCCTTTCAACAATCACACCAGATGATCTTCGATTTGCAGTTTTGGCAGATGATGCAAAAGCAATCGCCAAAGCACCAGGAATTGGAGCAAAAACAGCAAGTAAACTAATCTTAGAGTTAAAGGATAAATTAAAATTAGAAGATGCATTTGAACAGAAGTTATCCAAAACTTCCGTGGAAGGAAAAGAAGCATCCACAGAAACGAATGCAAAGAATGAGGCTATTCAAGCGTTGGTTGCATTGGGATACAGTAATACAGAAGCACTAAAAGCAGTAAGAGGAATCGATATAACCCCAGAAATGGACACAGAAGATATCCTTAAACTTAGTTTGAAGAAGATTTCCTTTTTGTAGGAATGGGAAATATGCTAAAAACGGAAAAAAAGCTTAATGTTAGCGGAAAAAAGTCGGAGGAAGATCATGGAGAAACGAATCATTTCAACTGAGTTGATGGAAGAAGATTATAAGATTGAGAATAGTCTGCGTCCAAAACTATTAAAGGATTATATTGGTCAGCAAAAAGCAAAGGATAATCTGAAAATCTATATTGAAGCAGCAAAACAGAGAAAAGAAGCACTGGATCATGTATTATTCTATGGTCCACCTGGATTAGGTAAGACTACATTAGCGGGAATCATTGCGAACGAAATGGATGTCAATTTGAAAGTAACGTCTGGCCCAGCAATTGAAAAACCAGGTGAAATGGCTGCTATACTGAATAATTTGCAAGAAGGGGATCTTTTGTTCGTAGATGAGATTCATCGTTTGAACCGTCAAGTTGAGGAAGTCTTATATCCTGCAATGGAGGATTTTGCAATTGATATTGTAATTGGAAAAGGTGCTTCTGCACGCTCCATACGATTAGATCTCCCCAAATTCACCCTTGTTGGAGCAACGACGAGAGCCGGAATGTTGACAGCGCCTTTGCGAGATCGTTTTGGAGTCGTTAATCGTCTGGAATTCTATACGAATGAAGAACTGAAAGCGATAATTTTACGATCAGCAGGTGTCTTTAAAGTTGAAATTGATGAAGAAGGTGCAATGGAGATGGCAAGACGTTCCCGCGGAACGCCTCGTTTAGCAAACCGATTATTAAAGAGGGTAAGAGATTTTGCTCAGGTTAAGTATGACGGTAAGATTACGAAGGAAGTAGCCAATTTTGCGTTGGATTTACTTGAAGTAGACAAATTAGGATTGGATCATATAGACAGAGAGATTCTATATACAATGATGGATAAGTTTGCAGGAGGCCCTGTTGGATTAGATACCATTGCGGCTGCAATTGGAGAAGACTCTGGTACAATCGAGGATGTCTATGAGCCATATCTAATCCAAAATGGTTTGATCATGCGTACCCCAAGGGGACGAATGGTAACGGATTTATGCTATAAACACTTTGGATTAGAGCAAAAACAGAAATAACTTGTCATTTTAGGAAGAAACAACTATAATTAGAGTGTATTATGATTAAAGTGTCAAATGTATTTTGTCGCTCTTGATACTTCGTATTGTTAAACACGGTGTGCTATAGCAATACAAGAACATTCGGGATTCGCCCTATAAGGGCATTTTCTCATGTTTCGTGGGCTTTAAAGTATGACCTTTTATCTGTTGTATCTTCATAATACATTGTAAATGACACGGTTATGTGTTTAGAATATCTAAGGGGCGAATGGAATGAATACGATGAATGATGTAGAAGTTATTATTAATAATAAGAGATACACATTAAGTGGTTATGAAAGCGGAGATTATCTACAGAAGATAGCCTCTTATATTAATACAAAGTATACGGAATTCAAGCTGATGGATAGTTATAATAAACTTGATGTAGATATGCGTAACATTTTAATGCAGATTAATATTGCAGATGATTATTTTAAAGCGATAAGCCAGGTTCAAGAAATGAATGAAGAAGCCGATATGAAGGGAAATGAATTATTTGACCTTAAACATGAAGTAATTGCTGCAAAAACAAAATTAGAATCAGTACAAAAAGATTATGAAAAATTGCAAAATGAATACAATGAAGCGCAAAAGACGATAATTAAGTTACAGACAGAATTAGAAGACAAGAACAAAAAGTAATCTGTTATTAGTAAAGTTTTATGAGAGTAACGTTTAATTGGTAAAGATTAGGTGAATGTAAAGATGTATGTGAAGCTATATGTAAGAATGTATAATCATGTACATGAAGCAGAATACACAGAGCAATTGAAGAATTTCATATGGATAAGGAAAGCGCACGAAAGAAGCAAGTTGTGGAAAGTAAGTTGACACATTTTGCCTTTTGTGTGCTTTCCTTTATTACTTCAAAAGAGAAAGGTTCTTTGAGACTTTGGCTAGATTAGAACGATTAGAGAGATTAGAAAGGATTGACACATGAGAGATATTGAGATACTTGCACCAGCAGGATCGTATGAAGGCTTAAAAGCAGCAGTAACAGCTTCTTGTGATGCGGTTTATATAGGAGGAAGTTTATTCGGTGCAAGGGCATATGCGAATAACCTGACAGAGGAACAGATGATGGAGGCTATTGATTATGCACATGTCCATAATAAGGCGTTATATCTTACTGTGAATACCTTATTAAAAGAAGAAGAATTGAAAAATCAACTGTATCAGTATATGGTAAAGTTTTATGAACAAGGTTTGGATGCGGCCATTGTACAGGATTATGGTGTGTTACATTTTCTACATGCTAATTTTCCCGATCTGCCATTACATGCAAGTACACAGATGACATTGACTGGGGCAGCTGGTGCCAATGTATTAAAAGATTATGGAGTGACCAGATTAGTTACATCGAGAGAATTAAGCTTAGAAGAAATCCGCACCATACGAGAGAATACAGACTTGGAAATTGAGTCATTTGTGCACGGAGCACTATGCTATTGCTATTCAGGACAATGTCTCATGAGTAGTATGATTGGTGGAAGAAGTGGAAATCGTGGGCGTTGTGCTCAACCCTGTAGAATGCCATATGATTTGTATATAGGTGGAGAAAAACTGACAAAAGGAAAAGAGAATTACCTCTTAAGTCCTAAGGATATGTGTACTTTATCTATAATTCCAGATTTGGTGGAGTGTGGAATCGATTCTTTTAAGATTGAAGGAAGAATGAAGCGACCAGAATATACAGCACTCGCAGCACATTTATATAGAAAATACGTGGATCTTTATCAAAAGTTTGGGAAAAAGGAATACCAATCTTATATAGAACGCCATATGGATGAATTAGAACGAGATCAAAAGGATTTAATGGATCTCTACAATCGTGGCAATTTCACGAAAGGGTATTATGTAAATCACAATGGGAAAGACATGATGTCTTTAACTAGACCGAATCATAGCGGTGTTCTTGTGGGAGAAGTAGTGAATATAAAAGGAAATAATGCAGGTATTCAATTGATAGAAGATGTACATGCACAAGACCTATTAGAGATACGAAAGAGTAATACCATAGCAAAAGCGAGAGAAAGTTATGAATTCACGCTAAAGGATGGAGCTTCTCGTGGGAGTGTCATTCGAACGAACTTTTTTGCAAAATCACCAATTTTTGTAGGACAACAAGTATATCGAATCAAAAACCAGCAATTGCTTGATTCCATACAGGAAAATTATATGGAGAAGCAGAGAAAAGAGCCGATCAGGGCAAGGTTCTTAGCAAGAAAAGATGAACCGATGCGATTGCTCTTTGCATATACAGACCGTAAAAAAAGCTATGAAATTATGGTTGAAGGAGAAATTCCAATGGTTGCACAGAAGCAAAGTGCAACGAAAGACCAAGTAATCAAACAATTGTCAAAACTTAATACGACTTCTTTTTGTATTACTTCTTTTGAAATTGATTTAGAAGATGGTTTGTTTATACCAAATGGTCAGCTAAATGAATTGCGAAGAGAAGCGGTTCAAACACTGACAGAAAAAGTTTGGGGTGCATATCGAAGAGAAAAGCAAAATAACAAGATTCAGTTCGCAGAAATAAATGTACAGAATAGAAAGCAAAGGAAAGAAAATTCATATGGTATGCCTGGTATTTGTGTACATCTCGAAGATACACGTTTATTAGGAGCTGTTTTGGCATATGATGAGATTGAAGCTGTTTATCTTAATTGTGATGAAATTAGTAAATCAGAATTCATACGTAGTGCACAGATGATTCATAACAAAAATATTCTTTGCTATCTTGTACTTCCAGCTATATTCCGAGAAGAGACAAAGGATAAGTTTAAGGATTATTTTACAGAAGATCTTATAGAAAAGATTGATGGTGTAATAATCAAGAACTTAGAGGAACTTGCATACATGAAACAAATTCAAGAAAAGGTTAAATTTACACGTTCGTTTGACCTAGTACTCGATTCTAACTTATATACACTTAATGAAGAATCAAAAGCATTTTTCCATGAGCAAGGGGTAACCCATTTTACTTCTTCCTTGGAGCTGACGTATAAAGAATTATCGGAACTTGATCTCTCGGAATCAGATATGATCGTGTATGGACATATTACCCTCATGGTATCAGCGCAATGCTTACGAAATAGCACCATTGGTTGCGTGAAACATACACAAGGGCTGAGAAAACAAGAGCAGGAAAATCCATATTACGAAATGCGTGATACGAAACAAAACCGATTCTATGTTCGTAGACATTGCAGATATTGCTATAATACCATCTACAATGGGTCTGCTTTATATTTGCTAAGCCAGATGGAAGAGATTAAAAAATTAAAACCGAAACGAGTACGGATAGATTTTACAATGGAGACTGCTGAACAGGTGAGAGAAATTCTATCCTTGTGTATAAAACAGAATTCTGATGGGAAATCAAATAATAGAAAATCCATTGATAATGAAAAAAACAGAGAAGGTTCCTTTACCAAAGGGCACTTTAATCGGGGAATTGAATAGGTGGTCACATGGAGAATTTAGTAATTGAATTAGCAAGATACATCATCATTATCTTATTAACAATCTATACGTTGTACTGTTTTACCGTATTTCGCAGTAGTGATAGGAAGAGACAGGCAAAGAAATTTAATAAGCAGATCGCATTGCTATATGTAATTCATTTTATATGCTATTTAGTTTTGTTTTTGGAGACGAAGAATATGCAATTGCTCATCTTGTATATGTTTCAGATCGCATTTTTTGCAATTGTATTATCGGTGTATAAGGTTGTCTATCGGAATTTATCGCGCTTGGTACTGAATAACATGTTGATGCTTTTGATGTTCAGCTTTGTCATGTTAACGAGGTTGTCTATATCCTTGGCGATTAAGCAATTTATAATTGCAAGTGTTTCCCTCATGGTTTGTTTGATTGTGCCATTGATCATTGATAAAGCAAAGCAATTGGAAAATCTGGGACTTCTATATGCTGTAGTAGGTATTGGTCTATTGCTTGTAGTATTGGTCTTTGGTCGAACGCAGTATGGTGCAACAAACTGGCTGTATTTTGGAGGAGTGGGGGTACAACCATCAGAATTTGTAAAGATACTGTATGTATTCTTTATTGCCTCTTTGCTATCAAGAAATTATGATTTCCGTCAGATTATGAAAGTATCCGTTTTGGCTGGAGCGCATGTAATCTTACTGGTATTGGAAAAAGACCTTGGAGGTGCTTTGATTTTTTTTATTACGTATCTGATGATGATTTATGTAGCTTCCCACAATCCGTTGTATCTATTTGCTGGGCTAGGTGGTGGAAGTGTTGCTGCTGCAGTTGCATATAAACTATTCAGTCATGTTCGTGTACGTGTTATGGCATGGAAGGATCCATGGGGGCATATTGATAAGGAAGGGTACCAAATTACACAGTCATTATTTGCAATTGGTACAGGTGGCTGGTTTGGATTAGGACTGGGAAAAGGGTTACCTAGCAGTATTCCTGTTGTTGAAAGTGATTTTGTCTTTTCTGCTATTTCAGAAGAATTTGGTGGAATCGTCGCTTTTTGTATCGTTCTTATTTGCTTAAGCTGTTTTATTATGTTTATTAATATTGCAATGAAGATGAAACGTAATTTTTATAAATTAACTGCACTGGGATTAGGGATTGTATATGGATTTCAAATATTCCTTACCATTGGTGGGGTGACCAAATTCATACCTAGTACGGGTGTAACGTTACCATTGATCAGTTATGGAGGTAGTTCTGTGTTAAGTACCATCATAATCTTCTGCATCATACAAGGACTGTATGTTCGAAACAAATGATGCTATAGTGAATTTGATAAACGAGGTTGATAAGAGTGATTGGTTCAGGAAAAAAGAAGCAGAATAAAAAGATAAGTGCGAATGATAAAAGGAAAAGCACACGAGCTTATTCCACAGATGGTTTTATGGATGAGGATTACAGTAGTTATCTGAAGAAATCTTTGGAAGATGAAGGAATCTTTTCATCAGAAGAAAATGGGGAAGCGAACACAACGCAAGGAAGGCAAAGCCAGAAACGGTATACTTCCAACAAACAAAATCAAAAGAGACAAAATCGGAAAGAACAGAATGTAGCAAAGCAGGATAATAGAAATGTAAAGGTGTCTGTACGAAAGATGCAAACGACAGAAGAACCACAACCGATGGAAAGAAAACGTGGTGCAAATCGGGAAATTCTTGTTGTAACGTATATCTTTATTGGTCTTTTTGTTTTATTATTGGCGAATTATACGCATTTTCTCTTTGCAGACAGCAAAACAGTGATTAATAATACCTATAATAAAAGACAGGATTTGTTGGCAGAACGTGTCATACGAGGACAGATTCTTGGAAAGAATGGAGAAGTACTTGCACAGACAGTCGAAGATGATGAAGGGAATAGCAAACGGGTATATCCATACAAAGATTTATTCGTCCATGTAGTTGGTCGCTTTGATAAGGGAAAGACGGGAATAGAGTTATCCGAAAACTTCAATTTGCTTACTTCCAACGCAAATCCGATTGAAAAAATTGTTAATGAACTGTCGGAAAAGAAAAATGTAGGGGATAATATTGTAACAACTTTAGATGTGGAGTTACAAAAAGTTGCTTATAATGCCCTTGGTAACCATAAAGGTGCTGTTGTTGTAATGGAACCAAGTACAGGAAAAATATTAGCAATGGTTTCTAAACCAGACTATGACCCCAATCGGGTTACGTCTATATGGGAAGATTTGATTGAAGATAGTGAGAAAAATTCCGCTTTGATAAATCGTGCAACCCAAGGATTATACCCACCAGGATCAACATTTAAGATTGTAACCGCTTTGGAGTATATGCGGGAGAATGAAAAATATAAGAAATTTGAATACACATGTGATGGAAGCATAACCATCAACGATATGAAGATCAAATGCTATAATAACAAGGTGCATGGTCATCTTGATCTTAAAACAGCATTCGCAAAATCCTGTAATGCAACATTTGCATCAATTGGAACGAAACTTAGTAAAACAGCTTGGTTAAACACGTGTGATTCTCTATTGTTTAATATGGATTTACCGTTACCATTTCCGTACAAAAAGAGTTCCTATACCTTGGACACCTCTTCAAGTGATCAATTAGTTGCTCAAACGGCAATCGGACAAGGAAATACATTGATTACACCAATTCACAATGCGTTACTTGTTAGTGCAATAGCAAATGGAGGCACGTTAATGAAGCCATATGTGGTTGACCATATTGAGAATTATGTGGGAGATGTGGTTAGTAAGAATATGCCTTCCACTTACGGAAGTCTTATGTCTTCTAAAGAAGCAGATGTATTAGCAGATATGATGATTGATGTTGTGAATAATGGAACTGCTTACAAACTTTCTGGTAAGAAATATCAGGCTGCAGGGAAAACGGGATCTGCAGAATTTGATTCTGGAAGTTCATCCCATGCCTGGTTTGTTGGTTTTGCTCCAGCGGATAATCCAGAAATAGCGGTAAGCATCATTGTAGAAGGTGCAGGAACTGGTAGTGATTATGCAGTTCCAATTGCAAAGAAGATAATGGACACATATTTCAGTAGATAATATAGAAAAGGATGTTCATTGGTAATATTCAACAGAGTATTTATTACTTAAGAGGCGAATAGCAACAAGATTCGTAATTAGTAACAAGATTCTCTTCATGTTTTGGTTGAAAATCACAAAAAAAAGAGGTATACTATTTCTAGGACAAGACACACCATAGTACAGGAGGAATTGCGATGATAGAAGCAACGAGCTGTGGCGGTGTGGTTATATTCAGAGGAAAGATCTTATTACTGTATAAAAACTATAAAAACAAGTATGAAGGTTGGGTTTTACCAAAAGGTACGGTAGAGGAAGGCGAAGAGTACAAGGAAACAGCAATCCGTGAGGTAAAAGAGGAGACCGGAGTCGATACGAACATAATCAAGTATGTAGGAAAAAGTCAATATACATTTAACACTCCAACGGACATGGTTTCGAAGGATGTACATTGGTATTTGATGATGTCCGATAGTTATTATAGTAAACCACAACGTGAAGAGTATTTTATGGATTCAGGATATTACAAATTTCATGAAGCATATCATTTACTGAAGTTTTCCAATGAAAAGCAGATTTTAGAGAAAGCATATAATGAATATGTCGATTTGAAAAAGAGTAATTTATGGGGAAATAAAAAATATTTCTAAGTAAACAACCTGAGAATTTGGCAGCTAATGGTTAAGAATTTATTCCATTCGTGCTTCTTTCTTAGGTTGTTTCATTTATTTTTTAAGATAAAGGAAGATCGTATTGTTAATACGAGGAATAATGAATAATACGTATAGTTTTCCTTAATCTGTTAATCCTTTTATTATATAGATGTTCCTACATGGAGTCTATAATTATCATGATAAAGAGGAATGACGGGTGTTAGAAAAAGTAGATTTGAATAAGAGAATAGATAAAAAAGATAAAAAAGATAAAAAAGAAGCAAAAGAGAGACAGGAACAATTATCTTCCCGTCTTTCCTATCTACAACGGGTATGCAAAGAAGAAGGAATACCAATTACAATTCTATTTGAAGGATTTGGTGCCTCTGGGAAAGGAACAATGATCAATCAGCTGATTCAGGCACTTGATCCCAGAGGATTTCAAGTATATTCCATACAACGACCAACGAAAGAAGAGAAACAAAGACCATATCTGTGTCGTTTTTTTAGCAAATTACCAGCGAAAGGTAGGATAGCGATCTTTGATCGAAGTTGGTATCGTAGGGTTTTAAATGATCGTATTGATCAGATTGCTACAAAAGAAGAAATCGAATGTGCATTTGATGACATTGTACATTTTGAACAATTACTGACAGATGATGGAATGGTTCTGATAAAGTTCTTTTTATATATCACAAAAGAGGAACAAAAGAAGAGATTTCACAAGTTACAAGCCCGAAAAGAAACGAGATGGCGTGTTAAAAAAAGAGATATTAGACAAAATCAACACTATGAAAAATATTTAAAGATGAATAATGAGATGCTTGAAAATACAGATACACAGAATGCACCTTGGACCATTGTTGAAGCGATGGATTTTCATTATGCAAAATGCAAAATCATGAAAACAGTAGTGGCAAGATTGGAAGAAGAATTACTCGCGCATAAAGAGAGTGCAAAAGAGTTACATCATGTAACACGAATGGGAAATCAGTTAGAAACTCCTATCGTATGCGTGAATCAGACGGAACTCATCGATGATATTAAAACCCCAGTTTTAGCTGGAATTGATTTGACAAAGAAATTGTCGAAAGAAGAATATAAGTGCAGAATAAAACAGTTAGAATGTAAATTGTCGCTTCTGCATAACGAGATGAGGTCGAAAAAAGTACCGGTGATTCTTGCCTTTGAGGGCTGGGATGCTGCTGGGAAAGGTGGTGCCATCAAACGGGTTACAAAATATCTGGATCCACGGGGATATAAAGTGATTCCGATCAGTGCACCAAACGATGTAGAGAAGGCACATCATTACCTGTGGAGGTTTTATCAAACATTTCCAAAAGAAGGCCATATGGCAATCTACGATCGCACATGGTATGGTAGAGTGCTTGTAGAACGAGTGGAAGGATTTTGTACGAAGGCGGAATGGAAGCGGGCGTACCACGAGATCAATGAGATGGAGGAGCATCTGCGTAATTTTGGTGCAGAGATCATAAAGTTCTGGATGCACATTGATAAAGATGAGCAGGAAAAACGATTCCTGGATAGACAACAGAATCCTGCAAAATCATGGAAGATTACAGAAGAAGATTGGAGAAATCGAGAACGATGGGATGATTACGTAGAAGCTGTGGATGAGATGTTAGTGAAGACATCAACTACGTATGCACCATGGACCGTAATCGAAGGGAATTCAAAACGATATGCAAGAGTAAAAGTATTAGAGACAATCATTCACGCGTTAGAAAAGCGGTTAACTTGAGAGGAGGAATAGATATGGGGATTCAAGGAAATGAAGAAGATATTATTAAAATCGAGGATCTGTCCATGCGATTTAATCAACATAATCTTTTTGATCATACGAATATAACCATAAAAAGAGGAAAAACCATAGCATTTCTTGGAGCTAATGGGACAGGTAAAAGTACGTTATTAAAAATTATTGCAGGTATACAAAAACCAACAAAGGGATCGGTTAAGTATGAGAAAAATATTCAAATGAATTATGTTCCTGATCGATTTCCAAAACTAAATATTACCATCGAAGAACTGCTTTGTGAACTGGCAGTTCTTGATGGAATTGATGAAGAGGCTAGTAAGAAACGAAGAGAATACTATTATACAAGGTTTCATATGAAGGATATGACTCGTACACCACTAAAATATTTATCAAAAGGTTCGTTGCAGAAAGTTTCCGTTATACAGGCTTTGATGGGGAAATCCGATTTGCTATTAATGGATGAACCATTATCAGGACAAGATCTTGGATCGCAACAATTTTTTATGGAAGAGATAAAGAAACGAAAACAAGAGGGGATAACCATTCTACTTGCATGTCATGAACCATTCTTTGTAAGTGAGTTAGCAGATCAGGTTTATGAGATTAATAATGGCATATGGAGAGAAAAGAAAAGTAGTATATTAAATTATACCAATTGTGTAATGATTGAAATTATCGGTGCATGTGAAGAATTACAAAAAATTTGGAAATTGGAAGGTTTGGCAATAGAAGTACATAAAGAAAGCAACCAAACTAGGATAATCTGTAAAAAAGAGCAATCGCAGAAAATCTTATTGCAATTAATAAAAGAGGGATTGACCATCCTAGATTATCATGCTTTTGGAAGAGAGGAGGATTATCACTATGTTACGAGCTTGTATGAGACTGGGAAATAAAAATTACTTGAAATCAAATCGAATTATTTTACCGTTAATTGCTTACTTTGCTTTTTTTGGAATCGCATATAGTGTTGGACCACAAAAAGTACTTCCCTCTTTGGTTGTTCAAGCAATCTATCTATTCGTTTTAATGACCGTAATTAGTGTCTCCTATTGTGATTCAGAAGATGAAGTGTTAGAACAAATTATGCTTATGAAAGTAGGACCTACGAGACGATCCTATCTTTACATAAGTAAGATTTTCGTTTTAACAAGAATTATAGTGGTATTCTCTCTCATTAGCACAATCTATCCATTTTTTAGATATTATTTCGGCTTTTCGGGCTTGTTTGATCGTGCACCTGTATTCAATGATGCGATTCTTGGATTATTATTGAATGTTATCTTTTCGTTATTGGGTATGTTTGTTGGTCTTATACTTAATTCTACCATATTACCAGATCGAAAATTTCAGATATGCATTCTTGTTATCGTAACAATACTTGCAATTGTACAAGGACAAGTAATTGAAGATTTTCCTGCATTTCGCATCATTAGTTTCCTTTTGCCGCCAATTAGTTCTGTGGCGAAGCAGGTGAATAAGCAGGAGTATGTATCAATTTCTGCATTTTGGGGATTGGGAAAAGGTGTTGTGTATTGTTGCAGTTATGCAGCATGCTATTTATTACTGATGTGTAAACCATGGAGGCTATATGCTATAACAAGTACTAATAAAAAAGATAAGTAACTTTCATGATTCTATTAAAATTAGATTATGTAGTTGCGTTTAAAGGAAATGGGGGGTTAGGGGAACGTTAGGAAATGGATTTGACACTTGAAAAAACCAAAGGAATCGAGTACAATATATCGTTGAGTAAAGAGATGTTAAACATATATTCTTTTGGAGGTGCATATGAAACATTTAATTAGTCCCCTTGACTTATCGGTTACTGAACTTGAGGAGATCTTGACATTGGCTGAGAAGATTATCGCTGAGCCGAAGAGATACTCCAATGTTTGCAATGGTAAAAAAATCGCGACGTTATTTTATGAACCAAGTACACGAACACGACTTAGTTTCGAAGCTGCAATGATGAATCTAGGTGGTGGTGTACTTGGTTTTTCTTCTGCCGATTCGAGCTCGGCTGCAAAGGGTGAAAGTGTAGCAGATACAATCCGAGTAATCTCTAGCTATGCAGATATCTGTGCAATGCGTCATCCGAAGGAAGGTGCACCACTGGTGGCAGCCCAGTATTCCAAAATTCCTGTGATCAATGCAGGTGATGGAGGCCATAACCACCCAACACAGACATTAACAGATCTATTAACGATCAAAAATCTGAAAGGTCGCCTTGATAATATTACAGTTGGCTTTTGCGGGGATCTTAAGTTTGGTAGAACGGTACATTCTTTGATTAATGCATTGGTACGGTATCCAGGTGTCAAATTCGTGTTGATCTCCCCAGATGAGTTGCGTGTTCCTGATTATCTACGTAAAGAAGTGATTGAAGAGAACCATATTCCGTATAAGGAAGTTAAAGTCTTGGAAAATGTAATGCCAGAGTTAGATATACTATACATGACTAGAGTACAAAAAGAACGCTTCTTTAATGAAGAAGATTATATTCGATTAAAAGATAGTTTTATACTAGATGCAAAAAAGATGGAACTGGCAAAAGAGGATATGTTAGTCATGCACCCATTACCTCGAGTTAATGAGATTTCTACAGAAGTAGATAATGATTCTAGAGCAGTTTATTTTAAACAAGCAGAGTATGGTGTATATGTTCGTATGGCTTTGATCATGAAATTGTTGGAGGTGTCAGGATGCTAAATATCGGAGGATTAACAACAGGTATCGTAATTGATCATATTAAGGCAGGCGTGGCAATGGATATCTATTCCTATCTAAATCTAGAAAAAATGGACTGTAGTGTTGCAATAATTAAGAATGCCAAGAGTAACAAGATGGGAAAGAAAGATATCATTAAGATTGAGGGAAATGTTGATATCGATTTGGACATGTTAGGTGTATTGGATCATAACATTACCGTCAATATTATAGAAAACGGTTCTATAATTGAAAAGAAAAACTTGCAATTACCAGAAAAAGTGGTTAATATAATTAAATGTAAGAACCCAAGATGTATTACTTCAATCGAACAAGAACTACCACACGCATTTAAATTAACGAACAAAGATAAAGGAATTTATCGATGTGTCTATTGTGAGCAGTCCTTTAAAGAACAAAAATAAGTTAGATTTTGTAGCAAATATGTAAGACAAGGAGGTCCTCTTATAGGGGGACCTTTTACATTTATTTAAATTACGAGTCACTTTATTGTATCTCCACATAAAATGATTGAACGAAAGAAAAAAAAGTCTAATTACGGAAGAATACGCATAGGATTCGAATATACAACAGAGAAAGGAACTGTATCGTATGAAAAAATTAATCCTTGTAACTTCGCCACCAGCATGTGGAAAAACATTTATCTCAAAGCAATTAGCGAAAACATTAAAGCATATTGTTTATCTTGATAAAGATACGCTAATTCCTTTGTCAAAACAGGTTTTTATTGCTGCAAATCAAGAAATCAATCGTAGCTCAGATTTCTTTGAAACGTATGTTAGAAATGTTGAATATACGGTCGTTATTGATCTTGCATTAGAGGCACTAGAGTATGAAGACCTGGTATTGATTAATGCACCATTTACCCGTGAAATCCATGATCTACAGTATATGCAAAATTTTAAAAAACAAGTAAATGATAATGGAGCAGAATTAGTTGTCGTTTGGGTAGACACAGACGTAGAGGTTTGCCATCAAAGAATGATTGATCGAGCTTCGGATCGAGATACATGGAAATTAGAACATTGGGATGAGTACATAGCAACTAGAGATTATAATTTACCTGAAGTTTTACAGCAAGAAGGATCAACTGATCATTTATTGATCTTCCATAACTCTAGTGATGAAGAATTTGCAGAATCTATGAAAGCAATGGAAGAAGAATTACTAAAATAATGAAACATGTAAAAGGTGAAGAATGTAGGGTGGGAACGAACTGCATTTTCACAAAGAAAAAACAATCTTTATGAAAGAATGTGTGTAAGAACTGACGAGTAATGTCAGTATCTTAACACGGTATTCATAAAAGATTGTTTTTTTATATTTTAGCGTTATGAGAGTACGAAGTACTCATTAATTATTTCTTGAAGACTCATTTGAATTCGTCGAATTTTTATCAGCTTTTTTTGCTTTTTCGTCTTTAACTTCATAATTTTCTGTGCCTGGTAATTCATAACAGACAACAGCAGTACCTTTTGAGATATTCTCGTAAATCTTCTTTGCAACTTTTGGTGGTAGATTGATACAGCCGTGAGAGCCATTTTTCAAGAAGATATCTTTTCCAAAGTCATCTCTCCAATTAGCGTCGTGTAAACCAATACTTCCGTTGAATGGCATCCAGTATTTCACGGGTGTTTCATAATCTTCGCCTACAAGTGTTGCATCACGTTCTTTGTATGTGATGCTATACGTACCTACAGGAGTTGCATGTCCTTTGGCTACATTACCTGAAACAAAATCAGACTCGACAATCAATTCGCCATCTTTGTAGTAGAAGAGATGTTGTGCGCTAAGATTAATTTCAACATACGTATTGCCAACATCATCACTACCGTATTGCTGCGCTGTTTGATAATAGTTCGGTTTCTTTTCTCCTTGGGTACCAGCATAGATGGCTTCAATAATCTCTTGTCGCTCCAAACCACGATTAAGCCACCAGCCATAATCACCACCTACAACTTTGATCGTCTTATCATAACTTGTTTTGAACTTCCGTTTTCGACCAAAGGAATTATAGTTTTTACCAATATAATCTACATATTCTTTTACTTTATCTTCATCTAAGATTACTTGATCATCTTCAATTGATAACCAAGTATGTATTAGGGAACCATCAAGAACTTCTGTTACGTCACCAAAATGATATGTCAAAACGGTGCTCGTATATTTATTCAAAATCTCAGATAAAGTTTTAAGTTTCTTATCATCTTTTGTAATGAGTGGTTTTACGTAACAGTCCAAATCATCAAGGACGATTCGATCGTTAAAATTCGATACCGATTCAATAATATGAGCCGTTGTTTCTTCTTGTTTCAACGTGCTTCCTTGGGTTTCTTCTACAATTAAATAACCTTCCTCCGTATAATCTGAGATATGAGCATCTGTTGGTGCAACAGCGATAGAAGGATTAAATGCGTTTAATGATGCAATTTTATCTCTTAGTTTTGCTTCATCGAAGGTTATCATCGAAGAAAATTCATGTTCCGATTTTTTGGAAAGAGAAGACAACCATTGATAAGGATTTTGCTCATCCATTAGGTCTTCAAGACTTGTTCCAAAGGAAATGGAAAAATCAATGTCTGTTCCATTGATGGTTTCTTCTATATCATCACGTTCTTCAATCGTGAGTACATAATGATCGGCTTCGTATTTGAGAAGTTTCATTGCTTCATCGATTGTTTTGTTGGAACAATCGATTCCGTTAATCATGGTATTCTTCCAATAATGGTTACTATAATATCTTACAGCTAAGAAATAACCGCCTGCTAGAATGACAACTAGAGCAAGAAGACTTCCAATTAGTAGTTTTTTGATTAAGGAACTACGTTTTTTTGTTATTCTACTATTCATAAGCTTCCTCCATATATAAATATATACACTGATTAAAGCGCCAATATTCCTTATGACCCTTATATCATACACTAATGATAACACACAAGCTTAAAAGTGCAAGTAAAGTTACAAAAATAATATGGGAAAATTAAAGGAATAAGGGAAGAATATGGATAGATTATGTATAGGAAGGAAATGTTGTTTGTATGAGACAACAAGTAATGAAAAAAGAATTGACAAATGAGGAGTCCTAGTATATTATGAAAATAGAAATGTGCACGTGCACATTTTAAACAATAAGTACAAATGATACAAGAGAAAAAAGTATATAAACCCTCCAGTGGATGCGCACTCGCACATTCTTGGTACTTTTGAACTTGGCAATCATAAAATCTAAGTTGAAATTAATTAAAGGAAGGAAAGGAGCCATGCGTGCCCGACTCGCAAATAGGTATGGGCAATTCGTTTGAAACGATAGCATGGGGTGAGAATGATGAAGAATATTCCAGAAATCAAGTTAGGTATCGTAGCAGTAAGTAGAGATTGTTTTCCAATGTCTTTATCTGAAAGTAGAAGAGAAGAAGTTGTTAAAGCTTACACGAACAAATACGGCGAAATTTTCGAATGTAAGACTACAATTGAAAATGAAGTAGATATGCGTAAAGCCTTAAAAGAAGTAAATGAAGCAGGATGTAATGCTTTAGTAATCTATCTTGGAAACTTTGGTCCAGAATCATCTGAGACGTTATTAGCAAAAGAGTTCAATGGACCAGTAATGTTCGTAGCTGCAGCAGAAGAAAGAGGAGATAGCTTATTAGATGGACGTGGTGATGCATATTGTGGTATGCTTAACGCAAGCTATAACTTAAAACTTCGTAATATTAAAGCTTACATACCAGAATACCCTGTAGGAACACCAAGTGAAGTTGCTGATATGATGGCAGATTTCCTTCCAATTGCTAGAACAATCAATGGTTTAAACAACTTAAAGATCATTTCTTTTGGACCACGTCCACAAGATTTCTTAGCATGTAATGCACCAATCAAACAACTTTATAATCTTGGTGTTGAGATTCAAGAAAATTCTGAATTGGATCTTTATGCAGCATTTAATGAACATGCAGGAGATCCTAGAATTGCAGATGTAGTAAAAGATATGGAAAAAGAACTTGGTGATGGAAACAAGATGCCAGGTATCCTTCCTAAACTTGCACAATATGAAATCACCTTATTAGACTGGATGGAAGCAAATAAGGGTTCAAGAGACTATGTTGTATTTGCAAATAAATGTTGGCCATCTTTCCAAACACAATTTGGTTTCGTACCATGTTATGTTAACAGCCGTTTAACAGCACAAGGTATTCCAGTTTCTTGTGAAGTTGATATCTACGGTGCATTAAGCGAATATATTGGAACATGTATCAGTCAAGACGCAGTTACATTACTTGATATTAATAACTCTGTTCCAGCTGATATGTATGAATCAGAAATAAAAGGAAACTATGAATATACATTAAAAGATACATTTATGGGATTCCATTGTGGTAATACTCCATCTTGCAAATTATCTTTCTGCTCTATGAAGAACCAAAAGATCATGGCAAGAAGCTTAGAACCAAATCAAGAGCCAAATATCACTCGTGGTACATTAGAGGGAGATATCATGCCAGGTAATATCACATTCTTCCGTTTGCAAAGTACTTCCGATGCTTTATTAAAAGCCTATGTTGCGGAAGGTGAAGTGTTACCAGTAGCTACACGTTCTTTCGGAGCCATTGGTGTATTTGCAATTCCTGAGATGGGAAGATTCTACCGTCATGTATTAGTAGAAAAGAACTATCCTCATCATGGAGCAGTTGCATTTGGACATTACGGAAAAGCAATCTTCGAAGTATTCAAATACTTAGGAGTAGAAGATATTGGATTTAACCAACCAAAAGGAATGCTATATAAAACAGAAAATCCATTTGCATAGAAATGGAAAAACGACGTAGAGAGATTCTTGGAGGTACAAGATGGCAGTAACAATTAAGCAAATTGCGCAAGCATGTAATATATCAAGAGGTACTGTGGATCGGGTACTGAATAACCGCGGAAAAGTAAAACCTGAAACCGAACAATTAATTCGCGAAACTGCCAATCGCTTAGGTTACGTTCCCAACCCAGCTGGTAGAGCACTTGCTGCACAAAAGAAAAATTATGTTATTGGCATACTACTCATCTCAGAGGGAATTCGTTTCTATGATGAAGTTATAGCAGGAATTAGACGTGCTGAGCAGGAAATCCACTCCTATGGAGTGGGGATCCTGCTTAAAACAATGAGAGGATATCAAATCGAGAAACAACTTGCATTGATCGATGAAATGAAAAGCCAGATTCATTTTCTTATATTAAACCCTATGAATGATCAGCGTATTGCGGATAAAATAGCAGAACTTACAGAAGAGGGAATTGAAGTGTTAACCATCAATACCGATATTGAAGATTCAAAGCGAATTAGCCACGTTGGTTGTGATTATGTAAAAAGTGGGGAAACCGCAGCTGGCCTTCTTGGCTTAGTTACAAGAGGAAAGGCAAAAGTCGGAATTGCAACTGGAACACCAATGTTATCTGGTCATAATCAAAGAATTACAGGGTTTCATACTATTTGTAAGGAAAAGTATCCAATGATCGAGATTCTTGATATCATTGAAACGAATGATGATGATACCTGCGCATACGAGAATACAAGAAAAATGTTGGAAAAACATAAGGATATCTCAGCAATCTATATTGTAGCGGCTGGAACGGTGGGAGTATGTAAAGCGGTTGAACAGGCTGGGTTAGTTGACCAGATTACGATCGTTTCCTCTGACTTGATTCCGGAGACAAGGGACTTGATTCAACGAGGAATTATAAAAGCGACAATTTGTCAGCAACCATTTACCCAGGGATATAAAGCAGTAAACATGGCATTTAAACGCTTGGTAAGTAATATAACCCCAACGAAAGAATTGAACATTACTAAGAATGAGATCAAAATTCTTGAAAATATGAATTAGTGGAGGAATAGATATGTTAAAGATTCAGAAAGTATCAGACGAAAGCTTTAAAAAGTATGGTCGTGTTCTGAAAGATTATGATACAACAGATATCGTAAAAATCCTTAAAACCACTCCATTACCAGAAGATGTGGTTTATGAACCATCGGTAGCTGCGTTAGAAACAACAGAAATTATGGATTATTTTACAAACCATGTATATGGAGGGCTACCAGTACAAGTAGGATATTGTAATGGACATAATCATACATTGAATGCATTGGAGTACCATAGAAGTTCTGAAATCAACATTGCAGCGAAAGATCTAATCTTATTAATTGGAATGCAGCAGGATATGGAAGAAGATTATACCTATGATACAGCCAAGGTAGAAGCGTTCTTATTGCCAGCTGGAACAGCAATTGAGGTATATGCAACTACTTTACATTATGCACCATGTGATGCGACAAACGAAGGATTCCAATGTGTTGTTGTATTACCTAAGGATACGAATCTTGACTTAGTTAAGAAGCCAGTTTCTGCAAAAGGAGAAGATGCATTGCTATTTGCTAGAAATAAGTGGCTTGTTGCACACAAAGATTCTGGACTTGACAAAGATGGTGCATTTATTGGACTAAAAGGTGAGAACCTAACAGTATAGGGTAAACAAAATTGATTCATATAATGAAATTAATGTGAAAGAATAATCTTTCACAGGACGATTCATGTTGGAAAAGGGATCGCCCTACTTTTGAAAGGAAATGGTGATTAGAATGAAATTTTTTATCGACACAGCAAATGTAGAAGACATTAAAAAAGCAAATGATATGGGAGTAATTTGTGGTGTTACTACAAACCCATCCCTTATAGCAAAAGAAGGAAGAGATTTTAAACAAGTTATTGCTGAAATCGCTTCAATCGTAGATGGTCCAATTAGTGGAGAAGTAAAAGCAACCACTGTTGATGCAGAAACCATGATCGCAGAGGGTAGAGAAATTGCAAAAATCCATCCAAACATGGTTGTTAAAATCCCTATGACAGTGGATGGTTTAAAAGCAACAAAAGTACTTGCAAGCGAAGGAATCAAAGTAAATGTTACATTGATCTTTTCTGCAAACCAAGCTTTACTTGCTGCTAGAGCAGGTGCGGCATATGTATCTCCATTCTTAGGTCGTCTTGATGATATCTCTCAACCAGGTATCGAATTAGTTCGTACGATTGCTGATATCTTTGCTGTTCATAATATTGAAACAGAAATTATTTCTGCAAGTGTACGTAATCCAATTCATGTTACTGACTGTGCTTTAGCAGGAGCAGATATTGCAACTGTACCATACTCTGTTATTGAACAAATGACGAAACATCCATTAACAGACCAAGGTATTGCAAAATTCCAAGCTGATTATAAAGCTGTTTTTGGAGAATAAGATCGGAGCATTTCGCACAATGTGCACATATAAAAGGATATAAAAGAATTGTTTAAAAAGCAGTATCTTTGATTTGCCTGGTAACAGGAGTCGAAGATCCTGCTTTTTTTACTAATACATGGGGCAAGTCATGTATCCAATCATCCGAAGAACCACGTCTCCCTGTGTGTACATTCGGCGTAAGAATGTGTAGAATTGAGACACAACTTTGAAATACCACATAATAGGAATGGAAATGTGAGTGAGACTATTGTATAATAGAACGAGACAAGAAGAATCTGTGTTTTAAGAAAACTGTAACACTTATGAAAAAGGCACAAGGATTAGAATGGAGTTTATATGAAGATATATTTAGTTCGACATGGACAAACTGATTGGAATATACAAGGCAGATACCAAGGAATTGAGAACATCCCATTGAATGAAACCGGAATGGAACAAGCAAGGGTCTGTGCAACTGCATTGGCGGACTATTCCTTTGTTGCATTTTATGCAAGCCCGTTACAAAGAGCATACGATACGGCAAGTTTAATAGCCGAAACCCTTAATGCACATCAATTAAGGAATGGAGTACAAGCAACATTGTCTGTTGTAAAGGATGCTCGATTATTAGAAAGAGATTTTGGTAAAATATCTGGCTTGCTTCCAGAAGAAAGAAAGGCTTTCTTAGAATCTGGAGAGGAAGCAAATATGGAACCATTTGAACATCTTACCGACCGTGTAATGGAAGCTATGGAAGAGTATCGTAGATGTTATTCGGATGGAAATGTGCTGGTAGTAACACATGGTGGTG
Organism: Anaerosporobacter faecicola; assembly: GCF_012070565.1. Taxonomy (GTDB): domain Bacteria; phylum Bacillota; class Clostridia; order Lachnospirales; family Lachnospiraceae; genus Anaerosporobacter; species Anaerosporobacter faecicola. Next base: position 57,385 of record NZ_JAAQRO010000010.1, on the reverse strand, counting down.
TGATCAATTCCATTCTTCATGTGCTTTCAAGAGGAGAAGTTGGAACAGGAAAAACATTAGTAGCCAATACGAGCGTTGCTATATTAAATGATGAAAGTGGCGAACTTCTCATTGAATGTTACAACCAGAAATTGTAATAGAATAATCGCTTTTTTGTATAAAAATACAAAACGGCTGGAAAAAGAATTGCATTTCAATTATTTAGCTATTATAATAAGAAGAAAGCGTAGTTTCATACGTTAAAGTGAGAACAATATAAAGTAAGACGTTGCATTTGGTCAAACAAAACCAATGCAACACTTATGTAATATTAGATCATACATAATGAAAGGAAGAGGAAAGACAGATGATTAAACTTTATGATAATGGTGTCTATCTACTAAATGGTACAGAAATCGTAGAAGACAACAATGAAGCAAAAGCCGCATTAGCTTCAAAATTAGGAGATGGAGTGCTAACAAAAGAAGACGCAGCGAAGAATACAATGGCATATGGAATCTTAGAAGCACACAATACTTCTGGGAATATGAAGAAACTAAAGGTTAAGTTCGATAAACTAACTTCACATGATATAACCTTTGTTGGTATTATTCAAACAGCTCGTGCTTCAGGACTTGAGGAATTCCCAATTCCTTATGTATTAACGAATTGTCATAATAGTTTATGTGCAGTTGGTGGAACAATTAATGAAGATGATCATATGTTCGGATTATCTTGTGCAAAACGATATGGTGGAATGTATGTACCACCACATCAAGCTGTTATACATCAGTTTGCTCGTGAAATGCTAGCTGCTGGTGGAAAGATGATCTTAGGTTCGGATAGCCATACGCGTTATGGTGCGCTAGGTACAATGGCAATTGGAGAAGGTGGACCTGAATTAGTGAAACAATTATTACAGAAGACATACGATATTAATATGCCAGGCGTAGTTGGTGTTTACTTAACTGGTAAACCAAGAAAAGGTGTTGGACCTCAAGATATTGCATTAGCTATTATTGGTGCAGTTTTTGCAAATGGCTATGTGAATAACAAAGTAATGGAATTCGTAGGTGATGGAATCGATAATCTAAGTGTGGATTATCGTATAGGAATTGATGTAATGACAACGGAAACAACCTGTTTGTCTTCCATCTGGAAAACGGATCAAAAGGTAAAAGATTTCTATGCAATTCATGGCAGAGTAGGTGACTATGCAGAATTAGCACCAAAACAAGTTGCGTATTATGATGGAATGATTTATGTAGATTTATCTGAAATTAAACCAATGATCGCGATGCCATTCCACCCAAGCAATGTTTATACGATTGATGAGTTGAATGCAAATCTTTATGATATATTAGATGATGTAGAGAAGAAAGCATTAGTAAGTCTTGACAATGCAAAGGTCAAATTTACTTTAAAAGATAAAGTGAAGAATGGTAAATTATATGTAGAACAAGGTGTAATCGCTGGTTGTGCAGGTGGTGGATTTGAAAACATCTGTGACGCAGCTGATATTTTAAATGGCAAATACATTGGGGCAGACGAGTTTAGTTTAAGTGTATATCCAGCCAGTCAGCCAGTTTATCTAGAACTTGTTAAGAATGGAAGTATAGCAAAATTAATGGAAACAGGGGCAACTGTCCGTACTGCATTCTGTGGCCCTTGCTTTGGTGCAGGTGATGTTCCTGCTAATAATGGCTTAAGTATCCGTCATTCAACACGTAACTTCCCTAATCGAGAAGGTTCGAAGATTACAAATGGACAAGTTGCATCTGTTGCACTTATGGATGCGCGTTCAATCGCAGCAACAGCAGCGAATAAGGGATATTTAACTTCTGCAGAAGACATTGATGTAAACTTTACGAAACCAAAATATTTCTTCGATAGTAAGATTTATGACAACCGTGTCTACAATGGTATTGGTAAAGCAGATAAAACAGCAGAAGTAAAATTTGGACCAGGTATTGTTGACTGGCCTACAATGGTAGCATTAACAGATGACATACTATTGAAGATTGTTTCTGAGATTCATGATCCGGTAACAACTACAGATGAACTGATTCCATCTGGTGAAACTTCATCCTATCGTTCAAATCCTTTAGGATTAGCTGAATTCACTCTATCAAGAAAAGATCCAGCTTATGTAGGAAAGGCGAAAGAAGTACGTGCAGTGGAAGAGGTGCGTCGTACGAATACATGTCCAATGCAGGAAAATGAAGAGTTTAAGAAAGTATTTACTGTAATTAAAGAAGCGTATCCAGATTTGAAAGCAGGAGAGACGGAAATAGGTAGTGCAATCTATGCGGTTAAGCCTGGTGATGGTTCTGCTAGAGAACAAGCAGCAAGCTGTCAAAGAGTACTTGGTGGTTTAGCGAATATTGCTAAAGAATATGCTACGAAGAGATATCGTTCCAACTTGATCAATTGGGGTATGATTCCATTTATCTTTGAAGAGGACATTCCATTCCACAAAGATGATTTTATCTTCATTAAGGATATTAAGAAAGCAATAGCAGAAAAAGCAAGTGAAGTACAGGCATATATTGTACGTGATACATTAGTACCTGTTACGCTTAAGATTGGTGAAATGACAGATGATGAAAGAGATATCATCATGAAAGGTTGTTTGATTAATTACTATAGAGGATAATAGTCTGGCTTGACAGAAGCAGATTTATATACGTATATAAAGAAGAAAAAACAATTTTCATCGATTGCGTGTTGGAAGTTTGACATGCAACAAATGAAAATTGTTTTTTTGTTGGGATTGGAAAGGGCAAGCGATCCGCTTACAGCAAATGTTGACTCATTGCTTAATTATTTTTTCCATACAAACCGATTCTTGCATATTCACGTAAGGACCATAATTCGGAATGTTAGAAAAACCAAGAGAATGATACAGTCCCCTTGCAGCAAGTAAAGGCTTTCCTGTTTCTAAGATTAAGGATTGATATCCTTTTTCTACAGCAATCTTTTCTAATTCCTGTAGAAGTAACTTCGAGTAACCATTCCCACGGGCAGATTCTTGAACAAATACACGTTTTACTTCCGCGATTCCAGGTTTGTATTCTTTAAAGCTTGCACAACCTATAGGGGAATGATTAATGTATAGAATCAGTACGTCATGAATTTGTGAAAGTCCATTATATTGTGTATACTGGGAACGCTGCTTTTCGCCTCCAACGATTTGATTGAGAGAGGCATCTAGCTGTTGGCAAAGGTCTGCAAAAGTAACATTCGTACCATCTGTATAGAGAAGATAATCGGGGTCAGTAGGTTTTGTGTTTGTTCTTGTGTCATATCGTTTCATAGATTGATTCCTTTCTGTGAGGTTTATCCTTGTAGTAGAGTTAAGATTCCCTTTTGACTTTGGTTCGCTTGGGCAATCATTGCTTGACCTGCCTGCATTAGAATTTGCACTTTTGCATATTCCACCATGGCTTTTGCCATATCGAGATCACGAATTCGACTTTCTGCATCTTGTAGGTTTTCAGCAGTATTGTCAAGATTCGAAATGGTATGTTCTAATCTGTTTTCATAAGCACCAATGGTTGAACGGTTGCTTGATACTTTTTTCAATGCTTTATCACATTTTTCAATAGAATCGCCGGCTTCATCATGATCTTTTACAGATAGATTATCTATACCAAGGTCAGAAGCACTGGAACTTTCTATGTTGATGGTAATGCTTTGCCCTTTATTGGCACCGATTTGTAGTTTTATGCCTTCTTCTGTGGAACTACCACTATGAGAATCAGAAGCGGAACCATCAAGCAGCTTTTTCGTATTAAACTCAGTGTCATTCGAGATACGTGTAATCTCTTTAGCTAGTTGATCCAATTCTTTTTGAATAGCATCCCGATCTTCGCTAGCATTGGTGTCATTTGCCGCTTGCACGCATAATTCCCGCATTCGTTGTACAATGCTTTCTGTTTCGGCCAATGCACCATCCGCTGTCTGTAACATGGATATTCCATCTTGTGCATTACGAGAAGCTTGGTTAAGTCCACGAATCTGTGCACGCATTTTTTCACTGATTTGTAAATCTGCAGCATCGTCAGATGCACGATTGATTCGATAGCCAGAGGATAATTTCTCTGTTAAACTACAGAGTCGATTGCTATTAATCCCGTAATATCGTGCTGCTGTTGCAGCAGCCTGATTATATTGTAAAATCATATAAAACCTCCTTGTATCATTTGGTAATATACGAGTAGATACAATTACCTATTTACTGTATCGGCTAAATACTTTGAAATGTTTACAAGAGAAAGAAAATACAAGAATGGTATTTGTTCTTGTATTACTTGCGATTGACATAATAGGATGAAAAGGTATAATTCTTATAGGTATGATTAGCAGAAGCGGGCTAATTACCAAAAGAGTAAAAATAATGAATAGAGGTGCTATATGGATAAGAATATGGTAGAAGAATCATATGAAACAAAGAAAGACTGCCCTATGGAAGACGTGGAACTTTCAGAAGAGGATAGACTGCAAGAAGAACAGTATAATAAAAAGGTACGTTTGCTAAAAAGCATGTCATGTATGGATGCTTCTAAATCAAAGATTGAACTTTGTAAAGATTTGGTGCGTTTCTTTAAAGAGAAAAATGATTACAAAGAGAGCAAAGATTATGTTAAGAAATGCACGGATTTACAAAAGAAAACACAAAAAGACTATAAGCTTGCACAATATACATTTTATTGTGAACAGATGGAACGGGCGAAAACAGAGGCTGATTTTGAAAATGTTAAGAAATCCTTTACAAAGTTAAAAGAGTATAAGGATAGTCCAGATCGGGTTCAGCAATGTGATATGATCTTGAAAAAGACAAAGAGAAAAGATCGAATTTCATCATTAAGACATTGGAGCTATGTAGCAATTATCATTCTTATTTTTGCACTTTTTAAGACAAATATTGGACAATACACAGTAGCTCGTGTTTGTAATAAGATAACTTGGTACGCAAAGGCAGCGGATCTATATGATGGATTAGGAAAGTACAAGGATTCGAAAGCGCGTTATAAGGAAGCTATATACAACCAAGCGAAAAGGATGCAAGAGAGAGGAAATCTAGAAGAGGCACAAGAACTCTATTATGCTTGTGTATCGTACAGAGATAGTGCACAACGGTTATTAGTGGTAGAGGACAAGTTGATTCAAAACGCACAAGTGGGCGATGAGATACCAATAGGAGATGCAACATGGATCATATTGGATAAACAAGCAAATGAGGTATTATGTATTAAGAAAAAAGCAATTAAGAATATTCCATATGCGACAGTCGCACAAGATATGACATGGGAAGAATCTCAGATCCGTCATGATCTTAATACGACATTCATACAAGAGACATTTACGGAAGAAGAACAATCCCGTATTACAAGGAAAGAAGTAATTACAGAGGATAATATGCTTTATCAGACAAAAGGAGGGAACACTACACAGGATAAGATCTTTCTTTTAAGTAAGGAGGAAGTGGAACGTTACGAAGAAATTCTTTCTAGTTGTATCAAGAGAATGGCTTGGCTACGTACACCGGGAGGCTTGCAACAAGCAACTTCTGTATATAATGGAACAGTGCTTAATGAATATGGAAGATTAGCAACGGATCAGAATATAGCAGCATATCCAGCATTTTGGTTTAGCAGTGATATGGATTTATAAGTTGATGAAAGCCAGAAAACTCGACATAAATAAATATGCACATTTCAATAGACGTTTCGATATATTAATTGCTGAAAACGCTTTTATATGATAGGTTTTTGGCAGCAATTGAACGGTGAAGTTTGAGTAAGAACTAGAATAATTTGCTTAATTGGTACAAATGAAAGAGGCGAAAGTAGCAAATGAATGGAACAAAACGAAGTATTGATGAGATTGTAATTATGAATTTTACAGATGTATATCAAAGGGAACATTTTTATGAATCGTTTCCGCATATATGGGTAGATTGCAAAGAAATTAATGGTACTTATGGATATTGTGATGAAACTGCGGTTTCAAAGATTGAGAAACAAATTGCAATGCTTCCTGTAGAAGGGATACACTTTATTGATTCGGGAAATTTTCATTATGTAAGTAAAATCTGGACAGACCGTATATACATACCATTCTCGTTAATTGTGTTTGACCATCATCCGGATATGCAACCATCTTTGTTCTCTAATTTGCTTTCCTGTGGGTGTTGGGTGAAAGCAGCCTTGGATACCAATCCGAATCTACAACGTGTAATTTTAGTTGGTGCTGAAGAGAAGTTGCTCCAGAATGTTGCGGTATCATATCGGAATCGTGTCCATGTCTATAGTCAAGAAAAGTTGCAACACGAGGAGGGGTGGAAGGCTTTCGCTAGGGAATATGTGAAAGAACCGGTCTATATATCGATTGATAAGGATTTGTTGAATAACGATTCTGCTATAACGGATTGGGATCAGGGAATTTTTTCAATTGAGGAGCTGAAAAAATTATTATCCCTTATTCTCGATAAAGAAGAGGTGTTAGGTATTGATATATGTGGGGAATGCCCTGATACATTGTTGCGAGTCAAAGATTGGCATGAACAAAAGATTAATGACGAGACGAATAAAGAATTATTACAATTTTTAATAGCAAAATCTTTTACATAAAAGAAACTAAAATTCATACTAGGAAAACAATATAAAATGAGATAAAATGATGTTGGGTAAAATTATTTATTGAAACCAATCCTAATTAGACGATGGGTTGCATGTGTAAGGCATTCTTGTAATCCGAATATTCGAAATATAACCAGAGGAGGAAGTATAATGGCTCAAATTATCGATGGAAAAGCAATATCATTAGAGATAAAAGAGGAATTAAAAGAAAAAGCAGAAGCATATAAAAAAGAAGGAATAGAAGTAACATTAGCGGTGATACAAGTTGGAAATGATCCTGCATCAACAGTTTATGTTGGGAATAAGAAAAAGGCTTGTGAATTCGTTGGGATTCGCTCCCTCTCTTATGAATTACCTGAAGAAACGACGCAAGAAGCTTTATTAGATACGATTAAAGAACTAAATGAACGGAAAGACGTGAATGGAATTCTAGTTCAATTACCATTACCAAAACACATTAATGAGGATCTGGTAATAAAGACAATAGCACCAGAAAAGGATGTTGACGGTTTTCATCCACAGAGCGTTGGAGCTTTATCCATCGGTCAAAAGGGATTTGTGTCTTGTACACCTGCTGGCGTAATACAATTATTAAAGCGCTCCAATATTGAGATTGAGGGAAAAGAATGTGTAGTCTTAGGTCGTAGTAATATTGTTGGAAAACCAATGGCAATGTTGATGCTTCGTGAGAATGCCACAGTAACGATCTGTCACTCAAAAACAAAAAACTTACAAGAGGTAACGAGACGAGCTGATATTCTAATTGTTGCATTAGGTAAACCAAGATTTATCACGAGTGACTATGTAAAGGAAGGTGCAGTGGTAATTGATGTTGGAATCCATCGTGACGAGAATAATAAATTATGTGGCGATGTAGATTTTGACTCTGTTGAAGGAAAAGTGAGCGCAATCACACCTGTGCCAGGTGGAGTTGGACCGATGACAATAGCAATGTTAATGAATAATTGCATGGAATCAGTTACAATTCAGAACCAATAAGTATCAGAAATGAGCAGTAGGAAGAGGAGGCGGTTCAATGAAAGCAGAATTAGTGTTTCGAAATCAGGAATATAATGTATTGATGATGGAGAATGAAGCAGATATAGCCATAGAAGAACTCGACCATAATGTTTTTGGACTGGATCAGATCCACTTGAATTATCATTGTCAGTTTGAAGTGAAAGAGTATCATCTGTATCTTCGTATGTGTGAAATTCTATGTATGAATGGATATCGTGCAGTGTTAAAGAGCGACAGCCAGAAGGAAAATGAATTACCGCTAGGTAATATGTATACAGGTTCTGTAGTAATTGGACGAAATGTTGTTATGAATGATGATACGACAATAGTAGAACCTTTACCATGCTATCATTATGAAGAAGTTATGGAATTAATTTTTAGCCAAGGAGTTCTTGTTACAACGGTTAATCATAATCGTGCAATGAAACGAGTTCGCATGAATCTTGAATGTGGATACCGTTCTTTAAATAAGAAGAAAGACGTAAGATGCATTCAGAAATTCTTAAAGGATTCCTTTGTGGGAAGATATAAGGAATTAGTGAAAAAATAACATAGAGTACACGTATTGTACGAGTACTACATGTATAACTATAATAAAATATAGTTTAATATGATAAAAGACAAGACATATTGAAGTGATGTGAGATTCACAAACAAATGTGTCTTGTCTTTTTGTTTATATAGGAATGATAGGATTCATTATTTTACATTGCCAATGGCTGCAACGGTATTACAATCACTTCCTTCCGTATAAGTGAAGGTGATGGTACTTCCTACATCATATTTCATCATGTCAATTAGGTTCGCAATGGAGACATCGAATATATCTGTAGAAGTGCTTAACTTAACATAAAAATGGGAATTTCCATCGATCACGGCTTGTGCAATTTTCGTAATCTGTCCAGTTATCGACTTAAGTTGTGATTCGTCGGTTACCGTAATACCGGTTGAACGAAGAAGGGTATTATACGTCTTTTCACATTCTAAGGCACTATCTCCTATGGCAACAATCTGATATTTGGATATGTTGACCATGGCGTATTTCTTAACCAAACCAGCATCATCTTTTAATGCAATAAAATACGTTGGCTCATTGTTAATATTCAAGAGCAGAGGGAAAGTTGCTTTATATCCAAGATTCTGTACTTGCCCTTCTGCAGATGACATAGCAGAATACTCTTCTGCACCTGCAACAGAATAGTACCTAGTTTCCGCTGTTCGTTGATTCATTAGGACGAAACCAACATTCGATTCGTCTCCACCTACACTTGTAACTCCTGTATATACCCAAACATCATCATCAAGAGCGATATAATTGTACCCATCTGTTGTTTTTAAACAATCTTTCTGACTGAATAACGTGTTCCAATACCCATGTTTTAATGTACCGTAATAATCGTAATAGCTGATTAGCAGGTCGGCAGAATATACATGATCGACCCAATTTGGTACTTCGTTAATTTTATAATTCGTATGTTCTCCTGTAATTGCATTAACCAAAACGACACGGGATATGGTTTCACCACCGAATAATCCAATGGTGTAATCTTTGACAGGACAAATCCAGTAAGGAGTACCATTATCATCAATTTCAAAACTTGGATCATCAAAGATGTAAGTTGGATATTTGAATCGAAGATAACGATACAGATTACGACCAAAATGGTCGGATTTGGAATACCGGATACCTTTATCCAATTTAATACATTCTACATTCTGTGTCGCCATGTCGATACGAATATAGGCAGGTATGCCTTCCGAACGATTACTAATCCATTTGAAGAAGCTGCCGTAGTCAAGAGGAGTTACACGAACAGGTGAGTTGTTGTAATTAATCTGTGTATATGCATTACTAACTTCAAATTGGGATACATATTCTACCATACTACCCATTTTACGAGAACCTAGTAGAGTAGCCGAATCTTTATCTAGTAAGGGAATCTCGTTGTAGGAGATCTCCTCTACATCCGTTAAGAAATCTCTGGTCTCAATTTGAATCAATTTCTGATATTTTGAAGCATTTACAATAGGAGAGGAAAGAACACTTCCTATAATAAAGACGAGTATTACGAAAATGGTTGCACAAAAAGAGAGTAAAACTCGTTTGCTTTTAAAATCTGAGGCGTTGATAACAACATCTTGAATGCCCCGTGTATGCCCGTGTGTACGAACATTATTTACAACTGTTGTGATTAAGCAAATGACAGTAACGATTGCCATTACACTGATAATAAAGTACCAAAATCCTCTTGCATGAATATTGATCGGTGGAAGGGCAATATAGTAATAAACAAACCCTACAAGCAGTACAAGTAGGGAAACTAGAATAATGTTTTTCGATTTTTTCATAGACGTCCTCCAATAGTTTGTTATTGATCGTTGTATGCGTTTTATTGGATTTTACGCAACTCTACCATTAATATTAGCGAGATCTATTGAAAAGTCAATAAAAAAGGTATGAAAAATCTATAATTTTTATAAACAGCAAATTTGGTGTTTCATTTTTTGAAAAAAACTGTTATTATATACATGTTTCATTGAAGAGAAATAGAAGGAGATTTAGAATGCATATATTATTTATATCGTTAGGTTGCGATAAAAACCTCGTAGACAGTGAAGTGATGTTAGGATTAATTAACCAAAAGGGCTATATCATCACGAATGATGAGAACGAGGCAGATATTATCGTTGTAAATACATGTTGTTTCATTAATGATGCAAAAGAAGAAAGTATCACAACGATTCTTGAAATGGCAGAACTTAAGAAAACTGCAAATTTAAAAGCACTGATTGTTACAGGTTGTCTGGCACAGAGATACAAAAAAGAAATTCAGGATGAAATCCCAGAAGTAGATGCTGTAGTAGGTACATCCAGCTATGAGAATATTGTAAAAGTAATAGAAGAAGCATTAGAAGGAAAGACAACAGAAGTTTTTGAAGACATTGATGTATCTCCAGAAGTTGATAGCAAGCGTGTCTTAACAACAGGCGGATATTATTCTTACCTTAAAATAGCGGAAGGCTGTGACAAACACTGTACGTATTGTATTATCCCAAAGATTCGTGGAAAATTCAGAAGTGTTCCAATGGAAAGACTACTAGCGGAAGCGAAAAATCTTGCGGAACAAGGTGTGAAAGAATTAATGCTTGTAGCACAGGAGACAACTCTATATGGTGTTGACCTTTACGGTGAAAAGAGTCTTCATAAATTATTACGTGAACTATGTAAAATTGAAGGGATTGAGTGGATCCGTATCTTGTATTGTTATCCAGAAGAAATCACAGATGATTTGATTCAAGTAATGAAAGAAGAAGAAAAAATCTGTAATTATCTTGATATGCCGATCCAACATGCTTCTGATGCAATCTTAAAACGTATGGGACGTCGTACGAATCGTCAGGAATTAATTGATATTGTAACGAAACTACGTCGTGAAATTCCAGATATTGCACTTCGTACAACTTTAATCACTGGTTTTCCAGGAGAAACGCAGGAAGATCATGAACAATTACTTGAATTCGTGGACCAAATGGAGTTTGATCGTTTGGGTGTATTCACATATTCACCAGAAGAAGATACCCCAGCTGCGAATATGGAAGATCAAATTGATGAAGAGATAAAAGTTGCTCGAAAAGATGAATTGATGTCTTTACAACAAGAGATTGCATTTGATCATGCAGAGAATATGGTTGGTAGAGAATTGCGCGTTATGATCGAAGGCAGATTACCAGAAGATAATGTATATATTGGAAGAACATACATGGATGCACCGAATATAGATGGATACATTTTTGTAAATGCAGATCAACCATTTATATCAGGAGATTTTGTGACAGTAAAAGTTACTGGTGCAAAAGACTATGATTTAACAGCAGAAGTTATCCAGTAATTAAATCTGAAAGGAGTGAGGTTTTGTGAACCTACCTAATAAATTAACAATTGCACGTATTTGCATGATACCACTATTTGTATTTTTCTTATTAACGGATCTGGTACCATACTCCAATTATGTTTCAGTAGCAATATTTATAGTCGCATGTTTAACAGATGCACTGGATGGGCATATTGCAAGAAAGTATAATCTGATTTCTAATTTCGGTAAATTTATGGATCCACTGGCAGATAAACTATTGGTTTGTTCTGCACTTGTTTGCTTTGTACAGATGCATCTAGTACCTGCTTGGATTATTATCGTCATTATTAGCCGTGAATTCATCATAAGTGGGTTCCGTTTGATCGCATCGGACAACGGACTGGTATTGGCAGCAAGTTGGTGGGGCAAGTTTAAGACAGCTTCCCAGATGATCATGTCAATCTTATTGATCGTAAATTTTGATGGCGACTTTTTTAATACATTAGAACAAGTCTTTATTTACCTTGCACTAGCATTGACAGTAATATCCCTTATCGACTATTTGATAAAGAATAAGAATGTACTTAAGGAAGGGAGCAAATAAGAATGGTAGTAGAATTAATTAGTGTAGGCACAGAACTCTTACTTGGAAATATCGTAAATACCAATGCCGCGTACTTGTCACAAAAGTGTGCCAAACTAGGTATGACAGTATATTACGAAGTTACGGTTGGAGATAATCCAGACCGTTTACTGGATACGATTCAGACGGCATGCAAACGATCTGATATCATCATTCTTTCTGGTGGACTTGGACCAACACAGGATGATCTCACGAAAGAAACCGTAGCAAAAAGCCAAAATATGGCTCTAGTTGAGGACTCTCATACAAGAAAACGGATAGAAAATTATTTTAAGAATAGTAATTATAAGGTCATCCCGGATAATAATTGGAAGCAAGCACAAATCATTGAAGGTTGTAAAGTGCTAGATAATGATAATGGAACAGCACCTGGAATGATTGTAGAGACAAAAGAAGGAAAACGAATCATCCTACTTCCTGGACCACCAGAAGAATTGAAACCAATGTTCGAGAAAAAAGTGTTTCCTTATTTGAATACCATTCAGCCAAATGTGATCTTTTCCAAAATGGTGAAAGTATGTGGAATAGGTGAAAGCATGGTAGAAACACAGATTAAAGATCTAATCGATGCACAAACCAATCCAACAATCGCAACCTATGCAAAATGCGGAGAAGTGCATATGCGTGTTACAGCTAGTGCACCTTCTGTTGAGGAAGCAAAGAAATTGGTAAAACCGATTGTAAAAGAACTAAAAGAGAGATTTGGTCAGAGTATCTATACAACAGATGAGGAAGAAACGCTAGAGGATACAGTCGTTAAACTTTTGAAGAAGTATGACTTGACACTAGCGACTGCGGAATCTTGTACAGGAGGATTGTTCACGGGAAGGATCGTGAATGTACCAGGGGCTTCCGATGTGTTAAAAGAAGGCTTTATTACGTATTCTAATAAGGCAAAGAAGAAAAATCTTGATGTGAGTAAGAATACATTGAAAAAATACGGTGCAGTAAGTGAACAATGTGCAAAAGAAATGGCAAAAGGAGTTGCAATTAATACAGATTCCGATGTTGCTATAGCAATAACAGGAGTTGCAGGACCAGATGGTGGGACAGAAGAAAAACCGGTGGGATTGGTATATATTGGTTGTTTTGCAAATGAAAAAGTGTTAGTAAGAGAATATCATTTCAAAGGAAATCGCCAAAAAGTACGAGAAAGCTCAGTTGTATATGCAATGGATCTTCTTCGTCGCTGCATCTTGGATAATTATAAATAACATACATGGGACGTGCTCTACTGAACAATTTCTTATGGATTACCATAAAAATGACATAGTTTTGATTTATTGTAAAACTAGTTAATGAGATTGCTATTACTATTCCGAATGGGTATAAGTAATTCTGGGGTGAATAGAAAGGAGCGCAAACATGAGAAAAAAGAAAATATTAACAATTGTCACCATTGCATCTTTGTCTGTACTAGCAGTTACAGGTTGTAAGAAAAAAGACGAAGTTGTAAACTCAAATCAAGTAAATGAAGTGGTGGATTCTACGACAGATCCATCCACGGAAGAGATAGATGGGGATTTAACCAACAAATCTGAAATGGTAGAAGGAGAAGCTACACAGGAACCGGAAGTAGAGGAAACACAGGAAGCCAAACCAACGGAAGATTTGGAGGAAGAGGAAGCTTCTACAACAAAGGAAGAAGATAGTACTGAAGTAGTAGAGAAGAAGCAAGTAGAGCTTCCAATCTATACGATCAACGATGAAACGTTAGAGACGGAAGATGCCATTGCTTATATCTCAGGTGATACGGAAGTTACTGCAGAATTGATCGTTGGTGAAGTGATCAAAGCTTTTGAAGCAAATGCATATGAAGTAGAAGTTGAAAGTGTATCTCAAGATGGAGATACGGTCGTAGTAAACTTTATGAAAGGGAGTGCACCAGTAACAGGTGTGGGTGCTTCAGTTGAAGGAGCAACGCTTGAATGTATCTCTTACAGCTTATTGGATAACCTTCCTACATGTAAGAAAGTTGTATTTCGTGTAGATGGTGAGGCTTATGTAAGCGGACATATTGAGATGGAAATTAATGAACCATACATTACTGGGAATGCGAATTAAGGAATGAATACGCAAACAGATTTGGTTAAAAATATTAATGATAAATATAACTCACTTAGCAAGGGGCAAAAGCTCCTTGCTAACTATATTTTAAACAATTTTGATAAAGCAGTGTATCTGACTGCTGCGAAGATGGGAAAAATCGTTGGCGTTAGTGAATCAACGGTTGTACGATTTGCTACCATTCTTGGGTATGATGGATATCCAAAATTACAGCGTGCATTAGAGGAAATGGCGAAAAATAAGCTTAATTCGGTACAACGTATGGAAGTCACTTTTGACCGAATTGATAAACATAATATATTAAAATCCGTATTGCATTCTGATGCTGAAAAAATTCGATTAACTGCAGAGGAAATTGATGAGGAAGCATTCAAGAATGCCATTGAGATGCTGTTACAAGCAAAGAATATCTATATTATCGGGATACGGAGCAGTGCGCCGCTTGCGAGTTTCTTAAGTTATTATCTGGGATTGATTTTTGAACATGTTGTCATGATCCATTCAAATAGTACGAGTGAATTATTCGAACAATTATATCGTATCAATGAAGAGGATGTTCTAGTGGGAATTAGTTTCCCAAGGTATTCAAGAAGTACGTTGAAGGCAATGGAATTCGCTAGTAAGCGGAACGCCAAATTAATTGCAATTACGGATAGTTATGCATCTCCAATGACAAGATACAGTGGTTGTAATTTGTTGGCGCGATGTGATATGGCATCGATTGCGGATTCGATTGTTGCTCCAATGAGTATCATCAATGCGATTATTGTTGGTGTATGTCAACAAAAACAGGAAGAAGTAATGTCTACATTTTCCTCTTTAGAAGAGATATGGAATGAGTATCAGGTATATCGATACGATGAAGAAGGAAATCAAACAACACCAGAGGACTAGGAGATCGAATATGAGTAAGGTAATTATCATTGGTGGCGGGGCTGCAGGAATGTTAGCGGGAATCTATGCAGCCAGAAATGGTCATCGTGTCACGATTTTAGAAAAAAATGAAAAGCTAGGGAAAAAATTATATATAACAGGAAAAGGTCGTTGTAATATTACGAATGCATGTGATATGGAAACATTGTTTGAACATGTTATGACCAACAGTAAATTCCTCTACAGCAGTTTCTATTCTTATAATAATTTTGATGTAATCGATCTATTTGAAAGTCTTGGATTGAAAACAAAGATTGAACGAGGAAACCGCGTGTTCCCTCAGTCAGATAAATCATCAGATGTAATTGGAGCATTACAAAAAGAATTACAACAACTGGGTGTTTCAATACATTTTGGTAGTGAGGTAGAAGATCTGCTAGTGGAAGACGGTGTATGTAAAGGTGTCCGCCTAAAAGGAGAGAAAAAGATCCTGTCAGCAGAAGCAGTAATCGTAGCAACTGGCGGATTGTCATATCCTACAACTGGTTCTACTGGAGATGGGTATAAGTTTGCAAAAAATATTGGTCATACAATAACGGAGTGTAATCCTTCGTTGGTGCCATTTAATATAAAAGAGTCATTTATCAAAGAGTTACAAGGATTATCACTGAAAAATATTCAAGTAACAGTATACAGTAAGAACAAAGAAATCTATCGTAACTTTGGGGAAATGCTCTTTACACATTTTGGTGTTAGTGGTCCGGTAATTCTGAGTGCTAGCAGTTACGTCATCCCTTATTTGAAAAAAGGGGAGATTACAATGACCATCGACTTAAAGCCAGCTTTAACAGAGGAACAGTTAGATGCACGTATCTTACGTGATTTTGAAGAGTTAAGAAACAAACAATTTAAAAATGCGATCGATAATCTATTGCCAAGAAAGCTAATACCGATTATAATTTCTCTGAGTGGAATCGATCCGTATAAGAAAGTAAATACGATCACGAAGGACGAACGGTTGAATTTGGTTCACACAATAAAGAATATGAAGCTTTCTGTAGCAAGTATTCGCAGTTATAATGAAGCGGTGATAACAAAAGGTGGGATATCTGTTAAAGAGGTTAATCCATCTACTATGGAATCCAAATATGCAAAAGGGCTATATTTTGCAGGTGAAGTGTTAGATCTGGATGCATTAACGGGAGGATTTAATCTACAGATTGCATGGTCAACTGCGTATACAGCAGCAACCGCAATTGAATAAGTATTCGTATACGAATGAGTAATCCACATCTATGATGTGTGTTATAGAATATATACCTAGCTGTCAAATAACTAGGAGGAATGGAGCTAATTATGGTTTACAGTATTGCAATTGATGGACCAGCAGGAGCTGGAAAAAGTACAATCGCTAAGAAGATAGCAAAAGAATTAGGATTTATCTACGTGGATACAGGAGCAATGTACCGCGCGGTTGCATTATATCTGATGAGAAATCACATTCAGGCTGAAGAAAGTACGAAGATTGTAGAGGCATGTAACAAGATCAATGTATCAATCGAATATGTAGACGGTGAACAACAGGTGATCCTGAATGGCGAAAATGTCAATGGATTCATACGAACAGAAGAAGTTGGAATGATGACTTCTGCTAGTAGTAAGAACAAAGATATTCGTATGAAGATGGTTGAATTACAAAGAGAGTTAGCAAACAAGCAAAGTGTTGTAATGGATGGAAGAGACATCGGAACATATGTATTACCTAATGCAGATGTAAAGATATACTTAACGGCTTCTTCCTCTGAACGTGCAAGAAGAAGATATGTAGAATTGACAGCGAAGGGCGTAACTTGCAATATGGAAGAGATTGAAAAAGATATCATAGCAAGAGATCATCAAGATATGTCTAGAGAGTTTGCTCCTTTACGTCAGGCAGAGGATGCTACGTTAGTAGATAGTTCGAATATGACGATTGATGAAGTTGTGAACGAAATCATTACAATCTTTCAAAAATCCCATAGTTAATGGAGGAACAAGTGAAAGAATATGTTGTTAAAACTGCCAATAGTGCAGGTTTTTGTTTTGGAGTAAAACGAGCGGTTGATACCGTTTATCAACAAATTAATAAACAAGAGCAGGTTTATACATTTGGTCCGATCATTCACAATGAAGAAGTAGTGAAAGATTTGGAAAACAAAGGTGTAATCGTTATTCCTAATCTGGAAGAATTAAATAAGGTTAGAAAGGGAACAATAGTAATAAGATCCCATGGTGTTTCCAAAGCAGTACAAGAGCAGATAGAAAAGGCTGGTTTGACTGTGATAGATGCAACTTGTCCATTTGTTAAAAAGATTCATCGTATCGTAGCTGAAGAATCTGAAAATGGAAAAGATATTATGATAATTGGAAATGCAAGCCATCCTGAGGTACAAGGAATATGTGGATGGTCAAAAGTGCCAGTTTCTGTAATTGAAAGTTTTGACGATGCGAACAATTTTACCCTAGAAAATGGCAAAAAGTTATGCATTGTTGCCCAAACGACATTTAGTTACAAGAAATTTAAAGATTTAGTTGAAATTATTTCAAAAAAGGGTTATGATATACTTGTTTTAAATACTATTTGTAACGCTACTGAGGAACGTCAAACAGAGGCGCGCGAATTAGCTACGCAATCCGATGCTATGATTGTTATTGGTGGTAAGAATAGTTCTAATACTCAGAAGTTATATGAGATATGTAAAAATGAATGTGAAGATACTTACTATATACAGACACTCAGTGACCTGGATTTAAATCAATTTAAATCTTTTCGTAGCGTAGGTATTACCGCAGGGGCATCAACCCCAAACAATATAATCAAGGAGGTTCATACGACTATGTCAGAAATGAGTTTTGAACAATTATTAGAGGAGTCATTAGTTACAATACACAACGGAGAGGTTGTAGAAGGAACTGTTATCGATGTTAAAGAAGATGAAATCATCTTAAATATAGGTTACAAAGCAGACGGTATCATTACTAGAAATGAATATACCAACACTCCAAATGTAGATTTAACTACAGTAGTATCCGTTGGTGATACAATGCAAGCAAAAGTTCTTAAAGTAAATGATGGAGAAGGACAAGTTCTTCTTACTTATAAGAGATTAGCTGCAGAAAAAGGTAACAAGAGATTAGAAGAAGCATTTAATAATAAAGAAGTATTAACTGCAAAAGTAGCAACTGTTTTAGATGGTGGTTTAAGTGTAGTAATCGATGAATCAAGAATCTTTATTCCAGCTAGCTTAGTATCTGATAGTTATGAAAAGAACTTAGAAAAATATGCTGGACAAGAAATTGAATTTGTTATCAGTGAATTCAACCCAAGAAGAAGAAGAATCATCGGTGATCGTAAACAACTTCTTGTTGCTAAGAAAAAAGAATTACAAAAAGCTTTATTTGAAAAAATTAGCGTAGGAATGACTGTAGAAGGAACTGTTAAGAATGTAACAGATTTCGGTGCATTTATCGATTTAGGTGGTGCAGATGGTCTTCTTCACATCTCTGAAATGTCTTGGGGACGTGTTGAAAATCCTAAGAAAGTATTTAAAGTTGGCGATACTGTAAAAGTATTGATCAAAGATATCGATGGAGAAAAGATTGCTCTTAGCTTAAAATTTGATGATACAAACCCATGGTTAAATGCAGCTGAAAAATATGCTGTAGGTACTGAAGTAACTGGTAAAGTTGCTCGTATGACTGATTTTGGTGCATTCGTTGAATTAGAAGCAGGTGTTGATGCATTACTTCATGTTTCTCAAATTTCAAAAGAACATGTAGAAAAACCTTCAGATGTATTAAAGGTTGGACAGGAAATCAAAGCGAAAGTTGTAGATTTCAACAACGATGATAAGAAGATCAGCTTAAGCATGAAAGCTTTGGAAGCTGATAATGAACAAGAGAACGTTGAAGAATAAAATCTAATTAAGCGATAGCAATAAAATGACTTTTTAATTTGTTCGTGTATCATAGTAGATATTATAGGATTGGTATTCAATCTTATAATATCTAGACATACAAATTATAAAGTCTTTTTCTTATTACAAAGATATTTACTTAAGATTAATAGATCCACTAGGACTCGCTATAAATAGATTATAGAAAGGTGAGTGTGTGAAATGGTAGATAGTTATGAGATGTTTAAAGAACAGATATTAAAATTGACAACAATTGATCTTAATTCATATAAAGAACGTCAGATGAAACGAAGAATTGATGCGCTGATTGCGAAGCATAACATAAGTTCCTATAGTACATATGTAACTGCTCTTAAAAATGACAAAGCAATGTATGAGGAATTTGTAACGTATCTTACAATCAATGTATCTGAATTCTATCGTAATCCAGAACAGTGGGAAATCCTTGAAAAGGATATCTATCCATATCTTACAAACCAGTTTGGTAAGAAATTAAAGGTTTGGAGTGCAGCTTGTTCCACAGGTGATGAACCATATTCGTTAGTTATGCTGCTATCGAAGTATATGCCGCTTAACCAGATCCGAGTTATTGCAACGGATATTGATAAACAGATTCTTGAAAAAGCACAAGGTGGAATCTATAATGATAAGAGTTTAAAAGGATTACCACAGGAATTCATTAATAAATATTTTACACAATTAAGTGAAAAATCGTTTAAAATAAATGATGAGATAAAACGTTGCGTGGAATTTAAAAACCATAATTTGTTAAAAGATCCATATCCGGATTCATGTGATCTAATTGTCTGTAGAAATGTACTGATCTATTTTACAGAAGAAGCAAAGATGGATATCTATAAAAAGTTTAATCGTGCTTTGAAAAAAGATGGAATCCTCTTTGTTGGAAGTACAGAACAGATTATTCAACCACAAACACTTGGTTTCGCATCTCATAAATCATTCTTTTATAAAAAGATAGGTGATTAAGATGTGGTTTTTACCATAAACTCGATTGGATATTGACAAATAAGTATTGATACGGTAACATGAGAAAGCTGTGTTACAAGAAAGGCTGTTGCTATTATGCATCTTGGATGATAGCAATAGCCTTTTATACTATAATAGAAACCCTCCGGGGGATGCGCACTCGCACATAAGGTAGATGTCAGCTGAAGCTGACTGTGCTCGGCGGGGAGAACAACGTGTACTTTGAAGCTGTTATTAACGCGAAAGTGTACCGAAGTACACATTATTCTATTCAAGACATGAGGAGCAAAGCATGGAACAACAAATGACCATTTTGAAAAATGTGGAACGAACGATCATTACAACATATCGCAAATCAATTTGGAGAAAATTCATGGAGGCAATTGAAGAATATGAATTAATCCAGCCAGATGATTCAATTACGGTCTTACTAACAGGAAGCATTGCCTCTTTTTTGCTTGCAAAATGTATGCAGGAACTTAAGCGACATGGTCAGATTGCTTTTGATCTGCAATTTGCTACACTGGAATCTGATCCAATGTTATTTGATGTGTGCAGACAATTCGATCTTCCAGTGAGAGCAATAAAGGGATCAAAAGAAATCCAAACACGGAAAGTTGCATATGAACAATGCTTTCATGATGTAATTGAAACTGTTTTATTGGGTATCCTATATGAGGGAAGAATCCATTCCATTTTACCAAAATGCAAAAGCAAGATTTATGAAGGAGTGGAAGTAATTCGACCATTGTATCTTGTGAAAGAGGACGCTATATTAAGATGGACTGAAAGAAATCATATGGAACATCTTTTGGAAAAACTACAAATAAGGAATTGCCCAGAAGACGCTTCTAATCAAGTACATGACAAAGAAAAAAAGCAGGTGAAACAACTACTCGAGGAATTGTGTGAAATAAATCCCAATATTGATGTAAA
This sequence comes from Anaerosporobacter faecicola, assembly GCF_012070565.1. Taxonomy (GTDB): domain Bacteria; phylum Bacillota; class Clostridia; order Lachnospirales; family Lachnospiraceae; genus Anaerosporobacter; species Anaerosporobacter faecicola. Next base: position 36,426 of record NZ_JAAQRO010000010.1, on the reverse strand, counting down.
TATATTTATGAGTACGTATCATATGAATCTTGATATGATGATCGCATATGAACAGGCAGGCATAAAACATCATTTCCTTGAAAATTATGAATAATTCAATTAATGTCACAATCAAGCTTTCCTGCAAATTTATAAAATTTTTTATTGATTTATAGAACCTTTTCTAGTATATTATGTATAGATACTGACAGGGAGGAATTAAGATGCAAAACATAATTAGGGTTGCAGTTGACGCAATGGGCGGTGATAATGCACCTGGTCAGATTGTTAAAGGTACAGTTGAAGCTGTTAATGAAAGAAATGACATAAAAGTTTTTTTAGTTGGAAGAGAAGATATGGTAAATTCTGAACTACAACAATATACTTATAACAAAGAACAGATTGAAGTAGTTCATGCCAGTGACATAATAACCAATGATGAAGCTCCTGTTATGGCGATTCGACGTAAGAAAGAATCATCCATTGTAATCGCTATGAAGTTGGTAAAGAATGGAGATGCAGATGCATTTGTTTCTGCAGGAAGTACGGGTGCAATCCTTGTTGGAGGACAATTAATCGTAGGAAGAATTAAAGGCATTGAACGTCCACCACTAGCACCACTGATTCCAACTATTAATGGCGTTTCTTTACTTGTTGACTGTGGAGCCAATGTAGATGCAAGATCTTCACATTTGGTTCAGTTTGCCAAGATGGGCTCCCTCTATATGGAACATGTAGTTGGAGTAAAAAATCCGAAAGTTGCCATTGTTAATATTGGGGTAGAAGAAGAAAAAGGTAATATGCTAGTAAAAGAGACATATCCTTTATTGAAAAACTGCGAAGATATTAATTTTGTAGGTAGTATAGAAGCAAGAGAGATACCATATGGTGCAGCTGATGTAATTGTATGCGAAGCATTTGTAGGTAATGTAATCTTAAAATTATATGAAGGCTTAAGTGCTGCATTAGTGAGTACGATTAAAAAAGGCTTAATGAGTACAACAAAAAGTAAGATTGGGGCTGCTCTTTGCAAAGGGGAACTGAAGAAAACATTGAAAGGATTTGATTCCTCAAAATTTGGTGGAGCACCAATGCTTGGATTGAATGGACTTGTAGTTAAGACACATGGAAGTTCTGTAAACACTGAAATTCATAATGCCATTATTCAATGCGTGTCCTTTAGTGAACAGAACATAAATGAAAAGATAAGAGAAAATATTAATTAGTAATTGAATATTTTTTATTGCGAGAGCATAGTGTGCATAGCAATATGTATAATCATGAATATGAATAAAGATAAGAAAGGTGATTAAAATGGAATTTGAAAAGTTACAAAAAATTATTGGTGAAGTATTAAATGTAGATGCAGATGAAATTACAATGGAAACAACATTTGTTGATGATTTAGGAGCTGACTCTTTGGATATATTCCAAATTATTATGGGAATTGAAGAAGAATTTGATATAGAAATCGCGAACGAAGCAGCTGAGAATATTGTAACAGTAAGTGATGCTGTAGAACAAATCAAAAACGCACTTAACTAATCGGTGTGACTTTCAATCAATAGAAAACAACGGCGCCAAATTGAACGTGGTTTTAATTGGCGCCGTTGCATTTTATAAACAAGCTTATACGTATGTATAAGACTATTAGAGAAAAGGTTATGGTAAGGATATGAAAATTAGTGAATTACTAAATGAGTTTGAAGAAATCATTGGCTATACGTATCACGATAGTAAGCTTTTGCGACAAGCGCTTACACATAGTTCGTTTGCGAATGAAAAACGATTAGACAAACTGGCTAATAATGAGCGCCTTGAATTCTTGGGAGATGCTGTACTTGAACTTGTAACAAGTGAATATCTCTTTAAAAACAATAGTAAGATGCATGAAGGGGACTTAACGAAATTAAGAGCTAGTATTGTATGTGAACAGACATTATCGTTGTGCGCCAATGATATTAATTTAGGGAAGTATATACAGTTAGGTAAAGGGGAAGCAGCTACAGGTGGCAGAGAACGTGCTTCTATCCTTTCTGATGCCATGGAGGCAATAATTGGGTCCATTTATTTAGATGGTGGTTTTACTAGTGCAAAAGAGTATATAGATAGATTTATCTTATCTGACGTGGAGAATAAACAGCTCTTTTTCGATAGCAAGACTATCTTACAGGAAATTGTTCAAAGTGAGTACAAAGATCCATTATCATACGAATTAGTCGCAGAGGAAGGGCCTGATCATAACAAACGTTTTACGGTAAAAGCGATGATTGGTTCTGAGGAGTTAGAAATGGGAATTGGAAGAACGAAAAAAGCAGCTGAACAACAGGCAGCATACCGTTCTATATTAGCATTAAGAAAAAAGAAATAGATACGACAAACACAGGTGGTGGAGCGATAACATGTATTTAAAAAGTTTAGAGATACAAGGATTTAAATCTTTTGCGAATAAATTAATATTTGAGTTTAAAGGTGGGATAACTGGTATCGTTGGACCGAATGGTAGTGGAAAAAGTAACGTTGCAGATGCAGTACGATGGGTACTTGGTGAACAAAGTGCAAAGCAATTACGTGGAGCCAAGATGGAAGATATCATCTTTTCGGGTACACAAACAAGAAAACCTTTGGGGTTTGCATATGTTGCCATTACATTAGATAATTCGGATCATCAACTAGCCATTGATTTTGATGAAGTAAAGGTGGCTAGACGTGTATATCGTTCTGGCGAAAGTGAGTATATGATCAATGGTACCAATTGTCGTCTTAAAGATGTACAGGAACTGTTCTTAGATACGGGTATTGGTAAAGAAGGCTATTCGATTATCGGGCAGGGCCAGATTGATAAGATCTTAAGTGGAAAACCAGAAGATCGTAGAGAATTATTCGATGAAGCAGCTGGTATCGTTAAATTCAAAAAAAGAAAAGCAACTGCTGAAAAGAATCTCGAGGAAGAAAAACAGAATTTATGCCGTATTAATGATATTCTCGCGGAGATTGAGAAACAGGTAGAACCTTTAGAGAAACAAGCTGGCGTTGCAAAAGAATATTTAAAATTCAAAGAAGAATTAAAAGAATTAGATGTTAATATGTTCTTAGTGGAATATGAACGAATTCTTGAAGAACAAAAAAGTATTGAAGATAAATTACAGATTGCCCAGGGAAACCTTAAACAATCAAAAGAATCTTTTGATCAAACAAAAGAAGAATATGAGAAATTAGAGTCTCAAATCGAAGAATTTGATACAGCATTAGAAGAAAAGAAAATTGACTTAAATAATTATCGTCTACATAAAGAGAAATTAGAAGGCGACATAAAAGTATTTCGTGAGCAGATTGCAGCATCGGAGCAGAATCGGACCCACTATCAGGAACGGATTGATTCAATCAGCAAAGAAGTACAATTAAAAAAAGAGCAATTAAACCAATATTATCAACAGAAAAGTAAATTGGATGAGAAAATCGATTCTTTTGATGATGTACAAAATGAGACAAATGAAGAATTAAAAGGAATTCTGTCTGAAATGGAGGAGATAACAAGAACCATTGAAGCATGTAATTCAGAGATTTATAAAAATCTGGATGAAAATGCAAACCGCAAGGCAGAAATCCAGAAGTATGAAACAATTGTAGAACAAAGTAGTATTCAAAAAGCCAGTTTAAATCAACGGCTATTGAAAAATAAAAGTGATGAAGCTGTTTTGCAGCAAGAATGGAATCAAAAACAGGAGTCTTTACAGACCATCACGGCTTCTATGCAGGAGATTCGGGAACAAAATATTCAAGTTGAGAATAAACTGCAGGAATTACAGAATAATATTAAAGAAAAAGAAGATGCATTTCGTGTACTTCAACAAAAATATCATCAAGAAAAATCTCGTATGGATTCTTTGAAAAACATGACCGAACGTTATGAGGGATATGGAAACAGTATTCGTAAAATCATGGAACAGAAACAGCAGAATCCAGGTATAGAGGGTGTTGTTGCTGATATTATCAAGGTAAAGAAAGAATATGAGACAGCTGTTGAAATTGCGTTAGGTGGAAGTATACAGAATATTGTTACAGACAATGAATCAACAGCAAAAAGCATGATCGAATTCTTAAAGAAGAATAAATTTGGTAGAGCTACATTTTTACCACTTACCTCAATAAGCGCACGAGGTGGTTTTAAAGACAGTAATGTTTTGAATGAAACAGGAGTAATTGGTCTAGCGAATTCTTTAGTTGATCATGATGAGAAGTATAAGGGATTAGTAGATTATCTATTGGGAAGAATCGTAGTTGTGGATACTATTGATCATGCCATTACGATATCCAAACGGTACAATTATTCCTTACGAATTGTTACCGTTGAAGGAGAATTACTAAGTCCAGGCGGATCGATGTCTGGTGGTGCTTACAAGAATAGTAGTAATCTGTTAAGCCGAAGAAGAGAAATTGAAGAGATTGAGAGCAAAGTTACCGCATTTGCGAATCAAATGAAAGAAAATACTGCATTTGTGGAACAATGCAAGAATGATAGAGAAGCAAATCGTAGGCAATACGAAACCAATAAGACGAAACTGCAAGAGTATTCGATAGAACAAAATACAGTAAAGATGCAGATGCAGCAAATGGAATCCAAGAAAGCAGAGATTCGTACGTCTTATGATGAGATAAAGAAAGAAAGTACTTCAATTGATTTGCAAGCGATTGAGTTAAAAAACGTTATACAACAATTACAAGAGCAACAACAGAATACCGTAAATAAGAATCAAAATGCGGAAGAGTCAATTGCAGCATTTACAAAGCAATTAGAAGAGAAAAAAGCTGCAGAAAAAACATGTACGGATAAGATTGCTTCCATGAAATTAGACTGTTCTACATTAGAACAACAGAATGCCTATGTAGTGGAAAACATAAAGCGTGTTAAAGAAGAAGTTTCTAGATTCGAGGAAGAACTAAGCGATACAAAGAGTAAGCTTCTACAAGCAAAAGATACGATGCAGGCAAAGGTCAGCATGACGAATCATACGAAGGAACAGTTAGAAGCAGATGAAAAGCGGATTGCTATATTATCCCATGAATTGGAAGAAATGGTGATCAAGAAAGAAAAACTTTCGAAAGATCATAAAGCATTTCTTGCTCGTAGAGAAGAATTGTCGAATATGGTAAATGAATTAGACAAGGAAAACTTCCGATTAAGTGGGCAAAAAGATAAATTGATGGAACAACTCGATGCCCAAGTTACGTATATGTGGCAGGAATATGAGTTAACCTATAGTTTAGCACTTGAAAAGAAAAATGAAGCTTATGACAATATTCCTCAGATGAAGAAAATGATACAAAGTCTAAAACAGCAGATTAAAGCGTTAGGTGATGTAAATGTCAATGCCATAGAAGATTATAAAAACTTACTAGATCGATATGAACTGTTGAAGACCCAGCATGATGATTTGATTGAAGCAGAAGAAGCATTAAAGAAGATCATTGAGGAATTAGATATCGAGATGCGTAAGCAGTTTAATGAAAAATTTGGTGAGATTAAAAGCCAATTTGATCTTGTATTTAAAGAATTATTTGGTGGTGGTAAAGGGACATTAGAATTGATGGAGGGTGAAGATATCCTAGAAGCAGGAATTCGAATCATCGCTCAGCCACCAGGAAAGAAATTACAGAATATGATGCAGTTATCAGGTGGTGAAAAAGCGCTTACTGCAATTTCATTATTATTCGCTATTCAGAACTTGAAACCTTCACCATTTTGCTTACTTGATGAGATTGAAGCTGCCCTAGATGATGCAAATGTTAAGCGGTTTGCAAATTATCTTCATAAATTAACAAAACATACGCAATTCATCGTAATTACCCATAGACGTGGTACAATGGAAAGCGTGGATACCCTATATGGTGTTACCATGCAGGAGAAAGGCGTTTCTACATTAGTATCAGTAAGCTTAATTGAAGATGAATTAGAAGATAAAAAGGCATAAGGACTACAAAAAATAATAGAGGTGATCATATGGGAGAAAAGAAAGGCTTTTTTAGCCGGTTAGTATCAGGGCTTACAAAAACAAGAAATACTATTATTACAGGAATCGATAATATATTCAAAGGATTTTCCAGCATCGACGAAGATTTTTATGAAGAGCTAGAAGAGATTCTGATTATGGCGGACTTGGGGATCAATACAACGACTGCAATTATAGAAAATCTTCAAGAAAAGGTAAAAGAGCAGAAGATTAAAGAACCTAGTCAATGTAAACAATTATTGATTGATAGTATTAAAGAACAGATGTCAGTTGATGAAACTGCTTACGAATTTGAAAATCAAAAATCAATCATCTTAATGATTGGGGTAAATGGTGTTGGAAAAACAACATCAGTTGGGAAGTTAGCTGGTCAGCTGAAAGACAATGGAAAGAAAGTAATGGTTGCTGCAGCAGATACGTTCCGTGCAGCAGCAATCGAACAACTTACCGCTTGGGCAAATCGTGCCAATGTTGAAATTATCTCACAACAAGAGGGATCTGACCCTGCAGCTGTTGTATACGATGCAGTTACCGCTGCAAAAGCAAGAGATGTAGATGTTTTATTGTGTGATACCGCAGGACGCCTTCATAATAAAAAGAACTTAATGGAAGAATTGCGTAAGATTAGTCGTGTAATCGACCGCGAATATCCGGAAGCACATAAAGAAACTTTAGTTGTTCTTGATGGAACAACTGGTCAGAATGCACTTGCACAAGCAAAACAATTTAGTGAAGTTGCAGAGATCAATGGAATTATCCTTACCAAGCTAGATGGAACAGCAAAGGGAGGAATCGCCATCGCAATACAATCGGAACTTGGAATTCCTGTTAAATACATCGGTATTGGAGAGAAAATAGACGATTTACAGAAATTCAATGCAGATGAATTTGTAAATGCGTTATTTACAAATAATAACGAAGTGGAACAATAAGTTGAATAGCACTATAGAAAAATGTAAATTGCCTAGTTTTGCATGGCATACAAACGCAATATAAACGGAGTCGCTTCCCGCTGGAGTACGACCACATAAAAACGCTACATGTAGAATGGGTTAACTGTTTTACCGCTGTTTTTAGGTCATTGGAACCCCAGAAGGGAAGCGGATTTTTTTCAATCTATTCTGGACATTGTTTCAAATGTGTGAGGAACACGTAAGTTATTAAGAAGTGAGTCATTATACGGATCGTTAAATTCAACGCTTAAAATACTGAAACAAAGAAAGAAAAATAATACATATAACTTTAATTACGCTATAATTAAGTATACAAAAAAGGAATAATAAAATATTCATTTAGTTATAATAGACGGGAAATATTTCATTATTTACAATAGATCGCTGTTATAATTCAGATATTTCGCACAAAAAAGAATGGCTATTTCCGGCATGTGGTTCATTTCGTGGAAGACAAAGAACTTGACAGATAATAAATTCGTGTTATCATGAATGAAGTAAGACTTTAGCGTGATGAATTGAAGCCTAGCTAATTTGAATAGACAAAGGAGATAAGACTATGATGACATTGGACAAATTTGAAGAAGCGACCGAAGCGGTCAAAAAAGTAATAAATCGTACAAAGTTAATCTATAGTGATTACTTTACAGAAACAACTGGAAATAAAGTATATCTAAAACCAGAGAATATGCAATTCACAGGTGCTTACAAGGTAAGAGGTGCTTACTATAAGATTAGTACATTATCAAAGGAAGATCGTGAAAAAGGCTTAATTACAGCATCAGCTGGAAATCATGCGCAAGGGGTTGCTTATGCTGCGAAAATATATAATGCAAAAGCAACGATCGTTATGCCTACTACAACACCATTGATCAAAGTAAACCGTACAAAGAGTTATGGTGCAGAAGTAGTATTACATGGAGATGTATATGATGATGCATATCAACATGCTTGTAAATTAGCAAAAGAAAATGGATATACATTCATCCATCCTTTTGATGATGAAGTAGTAGCAACGGGGCAAGGCTCTATTGCGATGGAAATCTTTAAAGATTTACCTACAGTAGATGTTATCTTAGTACCAATTGGTGGTGGTGGATTAGCGGCAGGTGTCTCCACGTTAGCAAAATTATTAAATCCCAATATTAAAGTAATCGGTGTTGAACCAGCAGGTGCTAACTGTATGCAGGAATCCATTAAAGCAGGTCATGTCGTTACATTACCAGGTGTTGAAACGATTGCAGATGGAACTGCAGTAAAGACACCAGGAACGAAGATTTTCCCATACATACAAAAAAATATCGATGATATTATTACAATCGATGATCACGAACTGATTGTAGCTTTCTTAGATATGATTGAAAATCATAAGATGGTTGTTGAAAATTCTGGCTTATTAACTGTGGCGGCATTAAAACACCTTGATTGTAAGAATAAGAAAGTGGTATCCATTCTTAGTGGAGGAAATATGGACGTAATTACTGTTTCTTCTATTGTACAACATGGCTTGATACAAAGAGAAAGAGTATTTACAGTAACAGTTCAGTTACCTGATCGTCCAGGAGAACTTGTTAATGTTGCTACAGTAATTGCCCAGGAACAAGGCAATGTGATCAAGTTGGAACATAATCAATTTGTAAGCATTAACCGTAATAGTGCAGTTGAATTGGAGATTACCATGGAAGCATATGGACATGATCACAAAGAGAAGATCGTACGTGCGTTGAAGAATCATGGATACAATCCGAAAATTGTACAACCAAAGAGTTTATATAATTAATACTATGATAAACACGCTTTGCGAGTTTATCAAGTTATCGCGGCAGTCGCCAAGGTCTCAAGTAAACTTGGACTTTGGCTCGTTGCTCGCGTAAATAAAACAGCCTTATGTAGATTAATAACTACATAAGGCTGTTTTGTGTCTATACTTATTCAAGATCTGTCCATTTGGAACGGATTAAGAACCAGGTGATACAGATTAGAAGGAAATTTCCCAAAAAATAATACATACTGTGATGTCGAATCAAGCAATAAGCAACAAGAACGATTTCTGCACTGGTAAGAATGTATACACCTTGCTTTTTCATTTTTATTACAAGTGTAATCCCGTATATATTAATCAGTGCTAAAGCAATAAATGGAATAACAACCGTTTTGGTGTAAAAAGGTAGGATACCCCAGACGAAATTGATAAGAATGTAAAGTACGAGCCAAAATTTTGTTACTTTAGAATAGGTTGCTTTGGAAAAAGCAGTATTTTGTTTCATAAAGTGCCTCCTTTGTATTGATAATAACTAGCAATTGTACTTATTCTACTGGGTTTTGTAAAATCGTGCAACATATTTTAAAGAAAGAATTGTGAAAAGTTTGAATTATAACATAAATTAATGAAAAACTTTAGAATAAAAATCAATATGTAAATATATGGTTTACATGAAGTTGCAGATATGCTATAATATGTTCCATATTCAACATTTTATAACCCAATTATCATTCGGCACATTAAAGCAAATAGTCTATATTTCTAGGTCTTATATTTTATATTTCTATAATTCTATGATCAAAAAGTATCCCCAATTAATTTGTTATCGTTCTGTTACAATGATCTTTACGAGGAACATGTAATACAGTAATTATGATTATGTGAAGGTGTTTTATTAATTTTGGAATTTTCTATGGAATAAATTGATTTGATTTTATGTCCAGGTACAGCAGACTATAGAAGTTTATTCTTTGAAAGTACTTTAAGGGAAAATAATATGAAAAGAAAGGAGAGGAGGAAGCGGGTAAGTGTAGGGGTATAATGTTGAAGAAAAAATGCGTATACTGGTAAAAAAATTGTAAGATACAAAAAAAAGGAATCGATATAACAGTTGACAGAGGAAGTAAAATACGGTACTATAATGATAGTAAAAGAACATTAGTTCGCTACATAAAGGAGAGAATGTAATGAAAGATGAAAATAAATTAAAAGCATTGGAGTCTGCACTGGCTCAGATTGAAAAACAATATGGAAAAGGTTCGGTTATGAAACTTGGAGATACAAGTGCACACATGAACATTGAAACAGTTCCTACTGGTTCATTAAGCCTTGATATTGCACTTGGACTAGGTGGAGTTCCAAAGGGAAGAATTATTGAAGTATATGGACCGGAATCAAGTGGTAAAACGACAGTTGCCCTTCACATGGTAGCTGAAGTTCAAAAAAGAGGTGGAATTGCAGGATTCATTGATGCAGAACATGCATTAGATCCAGTGTATGCAAAGAATATAGGTGTTGATATTGATAACTTATATATTTCTCAACCAGATAATGGAGAACAAGCATTAGAGATTACAGAAACCATGGTTCGTTCGGGTGCTGTTGATATTGTAATCGTCGATTCCGTTGCAGCATTGGTTCCAAAGGCAGAAATTGATGGTGACATGGGAGATAGCCATGTAGGTTTACAAGCAAGATTAATGTCACAAGCATTACGTAAATTAACAGCAGTCATCAGCAAATCAAAATGTATTGTAATCTTTATCAACCAGTTACGTGAAAAAGTTGGTGTAATGTTTGGAAATCCAGAAACAACAACAGGTGGTCGAGCACTAAAATTCTATTCTTCTATTCGTATGGATGTTCGTAGAATTGAAGCTCTGAAACAAGGTGGAGAGATGATTGGTAACCGTACAAGAATTAAAGTTGTCAAGAACAAGATTGCGCCTCCATTCCGTGAAGCTGAATTTGATATTATGTTTGGACAGGGAATCTCTCGTGAAGGTGATGTACTTGACCTTGCAGCGAATGAAGGAATTATTGTTAAGAGTGGTGCATGGTATGCATATAATGATGCAAAGATTGGACAGGGGCGTGAGAATGCAAAGATTTATCTTAGAGAGAACCCAGATATCTTTGCGGAAGTAGAGCAAAAGGTTCGTGATAAGTATAATCTTGATGGAGCTATTACTGCTACGGAAGAAGCCGCTACAGAAGAATTTGACGAAGATATGGATGAAGAGTAAGAATGTTACTGACACAGATTGAACGAATTGACCAGAAACGAGATCGTATTTATGTAGATGGTGAGTTTGTACTTCTTTTGTATGTCACAGATATCCGAAGATACCGTTTGGAAGAAGAGATGGAGATTACGATAGAGAAGGTTGAAGAAATCTATCATGATGTTGTTTTAAGACGTGCGAAATTAAAAGCAATGCAGTTACTTAAATCAATGGATTATTCAGAAAAAGGATTACGTGACAAATTAGCAAAGCTATATTATCCACCCAGAGCAATTAATGAAGCATTGGATTATGTAATTGGTTATGGTTATATTGATGATTCACGCTATGCAAGAAATTATATTCGTTTTAAGAAAGACTCTCAAAGTAAAAAGCAGATTATGTATACCTTAAATCAAAAAGGTGTAAGCAAAGAACGAATAGAACTTGCATTCGAAGAAGAATATGACAATGAGGAAAATGCAATTATACGCGCTATTGTTAAGAAGATTGGTTCTTTAGAACGGTTGGAAGAACTTACAGATACGGAAAAACAAAAAGTAGCAGCATATTTGTTTCGGAAGGGTTTTTCATCAAGCGAAATTAGAGAATATATATCATGGGGATAAGAATGCTATATCGTTAAGGTGTTAAAAAGACCTGGTAGAACGTTGATTCTAACCGGGTCTTTAAACGATAAAAGAAGATTAAAAAAATAGCAGATTTCATATAAATAATATTGGAATATTCGTATTATGTGATAAAACGCAATGGTAAAAAATAGTTTACATAATCGTTAATAAAATGAAAAAAAAACTAATATTTCTCGAAAATTAGACATTTTGCATAAAATTGTTAGAACGATACTTGACATCTATTCTAAAACAGTATAAAATTTAAGTGTTGTATTAACGTACAATGAAAATTGAATAAGGAGGTGCTCCTGTGCCAGATATAGTAAAAATAATACTTGCTATTGTTATTACCTTGGTAATCGTCGCTCCTCTTGTATGGATTGCTGCAATTTCTTATAGAAAAAAAGTTTATGAAGAAAAAGTTGGCAATGCAGAAGATAAAGCAAGAGAAATCATAGATGAAGCTTTGAAAACAGCTGAAACTAAGAAACGAGAAGCCCTACTTGAAGCAAAGGAAGAGTCATTAAAGACTAAGAATGAGCTTGAAAAGGAAACTAAGGAACGAAGAGCAGAATTACAACGTTATGAAAAGCGTGTTCTAACTAAAGAAGAGACTTTAGATAGAAAAACTGAAGCACTAGAAAAGAAAGAATCCAAACTTTCTGTAAAAGAGAATGAGCTTGATAAGATTCGTGCAGAAGTTGAAGAACTTCATGACAGAAGATTACAGGAGTTAGAGAAGATTTCTGGACTGACCTCCGAACAAGCAAAAGATTATCTTTTAAAAACTGTTGAAGATGAAGTAAAACATGAAACAGCATTGTTAGTTAAGGAATTGGAAAGCAAGGCAAAAGAGGAAGCGGAGAAGAAAGCAAAAGATTATGTTGTTACCGCAATCCAAAAGTGTGCTGCTGACCATGTAGCAGAAAGTACAATTTCTGTTGTTCAACTTCCTAATGATGAGATGAAAGGTAGAATTATTGGTCGTGAAGGACGTAATATACGTACCTTAGAAACGATGACAGGTGTTGATCTAATTATTGATGATACACCGGAAGCGGTTATTTTATCTGGATTTGATCCAATTCGTAGAGAAGTAGCTCGAATCGCGTTGGAGAAATTGATCGTTGATGGAAGAATTCATCCAGCTCGAATTGAAGAGATGGTTGAAAAAGCACAAAAAGAAGTTGAAGTCATGATTCGTGAAGAAGGTGAAGCAGCAACATTAGAAGTTGGTGTTCATGGAATTCACCCAGAACTCGTTCGTTTACTTGGAAAGATGAAGTTTAGAACAAGTTATGGACAGAATGCATTAAAGCATTCAATCGAAGTTGCACATTTGTCTGGACTTTTAGCTGCTGAGATTGGTGTTGATATCAAGATGGCTAAGAGAGCAGGTTTGTTACATGACATAGGTAAATCAGTTGACCACGAAATGGAAGGCTCACATATCCAGATAGGTGTTGATTTATGTAGAAAATACAAAGAATCCCCTATTGTAATCAATGCCGTGGAATCACATCATGGTGATGTAGAACCAGAAACATTGATTGCTTGTATCGTACAAGCTGCAGATACAATTTCTGCTGCTAGACCTGGTGCTAGACGAGAAACTTTAGAAACTTATACTAACAGACTAAAACAATTAGAAGATATTACGAATAGCTTTAAGGGAGTGGATAAGTCTTTTGCAATTCAAGCAGGTAGGGAAGTACGTGTTATGGTAGTTCCTGAAACAATCAGTGATGCTGATATGGTATTGCTTGCTCGTGACTTATCAAAACAAATTGAGTCAGAACTAGAGTATCCTGGACAAATTAAGGTTAATGTAATTCGTGAATCAAGAGTAGTTGATTACGCAAAATAGTTATAGTAATGATATTAAAGATATAGTAGATTTAATTCTACTATATCTTTTTTTTTGCAGAAAATTAAAAAGAAGAGTGATTGAATAAAGAGTATTTCTTAATAATAAAAAATACAAGAAACATTTTAGAAATTTGCAATATAATAATATTAAACTTGCAAAATAAATTATAGCTACGATAATAATAAGTTATGAAAGCCTTATTTCACACAAGTTATAAGATTAATAAGTTTAATTAATAAGAATTTTATGAAATAAAAACTTGCATTATTAAGAGTTCTATATTACAATAGGATAAGCAAAGAAATGAGAAAAATTTACGCATACTAGCGTACATAATGAAGCGAATCACATTTTGTTTCATTGTAATTCATCGGAAAGGGTTGGTATACGATATGGCTTTAACATTATCCAAGAAGGCACAAGCTGTAAAACCTTCATCAACATTAGCTATTACAGCAAAAGCAAAAGAATTAAAAGCACAAGGAATTGATGTGGTAGGATTTGGCGCAGGAGAACCTGATTTTAATACTCCTGAGAATATAAATAATGCAGCCATTAAGGCTATTAATGATGGCTTTACAAAATATACACCAGCTTCAGGAATTGAGGAATTGAAAAAAGCTATTTGTAAGAAATTTGAGAGCTTTAATCATTTAACATATCAACCAAATCAGATTGTAATTAGCAATGGAGGAAAACATTCGTTAACGAATATATTTACTGCCATCCTTAATCCAGATGATGAAGTAATCATTCCAGCACCATTTTGGTTAAGCTATCCAGAAATCGTTAAATTAGCAGGTGGTGTTCCTGTTCTAGTACGTTGTGATAAATCACAAAATTATAAATTAACAGCAGAACAATTGGAAGAAGCAATAACGGATAAGACCAAAGCAGTTATTTTAAATACTCCAAATAACCCTACAGGTATGGTTTATTCCAGAGAAGAGTTAAAAGCGATTGCAGATGTTGTGATTAAGAAAGATATCTATGTAGTTGCAGATGAGATGTATGAAAACTTGATTTATGGTGAATCCGAACATGTAAGTATTGGTTCTTTAGGAGAAGAGATTTATAAGAGAACAATAACATGTAGTGGTGTGGCTAAGAGTTATGCAATGACAGGTTGGAGAATTGGATATACGGGATCATCAGTTGAAATAGCAAAATTAATGGGAAGTGTACAAAGTCATCAAACTTCTAATCCGAATTCCATTGCCCAAAAAGCAACAGTAGAAGCATTATTAGGGCCACAAGATACAGTAGATGTTATGAAGAATGAATTCAATAAACGTAGACAATACATGTATGAGAGATTAAGCAAAATGCCATTAATTGATGCGGTAGAACCTACCGGTGCATTTTATTGTTTCGTTGATATCAGTGAATTGTTGAATAAATCCTATAAAGGAACACAAGTTGAAACTGTTGAAAAACTAGCAGCAATCCTCATTGAAGATTATAATGTAGCTGTAATTCCATGTAGAGATTTTGGATTTGAGGATCATATCCGATTATCCTATGCAATTTCATTGGAACAAATCACAAAAGGCTTAGATCGTATTGAACAGTTCATTCATGATTTAGCATAAGTTTGTTATTATATATAATATAAAGTCTATATTTATTCCCTGCTTTGGGTGTAAATATAGACTTTTCTTTTCTAACGTAGTACACTGTATTGGATTAATAATTATGGAGGTAATAGATATGGGACAATATAAAAGAGTGAAACGAGAATTAATTCATAAAGGACAGATTGTTGAAGTGTACTCTGATACAATGCATTTACCAAATAATCATACAGCACAATGGGATTTTATAAAGCATAAGGGGGCAGCTGCAATTGTTCCAGTTGATGCAGATGGTAATATATTAATGGTACGGCAATATCGAAATGCGATTGATCGATATACGCTTGAAATCCCTGCAGGTGGTAAAAATCCAGATGAAGATATGAAAACATGTGCTATGAGGGAATTAGAAGAGGAGACGGGGTATCGAACAGAACATGCAGAGCATTTGATTGATCTATATACGACGGTTGCATTCTGTAATGAAAAGATTGGTATCTATTATACAACAGAGTTGATCCCATCGAAACAGCATCTAGATGAGGACGAATTTGTGAGTATTGAAAGACATAGCTTGGATGAACTTGTGGAAATGATTTTTCAAGGAACAATAGAAGATGCCAAGACAATAGCAGCGATCATGTCATATAAAGCAAAAAGGAATCTGTAAAGCTGGCTCACAGCCGTTGGCTCATGTTATGCATCGAATCACATCAGGATTCACAACCGTTGAATCACATTATGTATCGAATTGTATCATATAGTTCAATTTATCACTTTAATCGCATCATACGTTGAATCTCATACCACATTAATTGTATTATGTATTACAATAACAATTTATTAAAGTATCATTTTTTCGATTGTAAAAACATATCATAGTATAACTAGTACAATTTTGTAAGGGAGGAAAACTGTATGAAGAGTACTATGAATATGATAACAAAACGATTGGGTATTTATCGTCTTGCAGCAATCCTTTTGTTACTGGGAATTGTGCTTGGTACAATTGGAGCAAATCTGTTGCAACGATTTTATTTGAATGATTTGGAGATACTGAATCGATATTTTGGCTCGAATATAAAGGCTATCCATATTGATTATGGAAGTTTGATGAAATATATTATTACGAATCGCTTGAAAGAGTTTTGCGTTGTATGGATCTGCTGTTGTATGGTATTTGGAATACCAGTATTATCCTGTCTGATCGTGTACAAAGGGATTAGTATTGGATTTGCCTTATCGAGTTCTATTTTATGTTATGGATTCAAAGGGATTACTTTGTATTTTGCTTATATTTTTCCGCAATGTATACTGTACATTCCTGTTTACATTCTCATGGTGAAAAAAGGATACGAATTGTGTGAGAATTTATATTTTAATGGAAAGCTTTCCCCTCATGCAAGACGTAGTTTATTGAAAGAGTATATTCCAATATTGGCTTTATTACTGGTTTTTCTAGGAATTGGTTGCTTGATAGAAACTTATATTAATAGTGCGATTGTTAAAGGTGCGGCTAATTGGATTATTGGGCATTAATCATTACAAAAGGTTTGCCAAAGAATAAAGAAAAAGAAAACTCTTCGGTCCATTTCTTTCAGTATATTAAGATACAGAGCTGAAACAAATGGGTAGAAGAGTTTTTTGGTTCGGTTTACACCTGTTCTGCGATTGTATAGAGCAATTTTTCCGTTTCATCCCAACCTAAGCAAGGATCCGTGATGGATTTTCCATAAATGTGTTCAGATATCTTTTGACTTCCTGGTTCTAAGTAGCTTTCAATCATAACACCTTTTACTAATTGTTCAATTTCTTTGGATACGTTACGACTATGAAGAATCTCTTTGATGATTCTTGGCTGTTGGTCATATTGTTTATTAGAATTTGCATGGTTAGCATCTACGATGGTGGCTTGGTTAACAAGATCACGTTCCGCATACATTTCAACAAGACGAATCAAATCTTCGTAATGATAATTAGGTATGGATTGGCCATGTTTATTAACAGCTCCACGTAAAATCGTATGGGCAAGAGGATTACCTGTAGTTTCAACTTCATATGCACGATATAAGAAGGTGTGGCTTCCTTGCGCAGCAACAACAGAGTTTAACATAACAGATAAGTCACCACTGGTTGGATTTTTCATACCTGCTGGAACATCCATACCGCTAATTGTAAGTCGATGTTGTTGATCTTCTACAGAACGAGCACCAACTGCTACATAAGATAAAAGATCATCTACATATGGCCAATTCTCTGGATACAGCATTTCATCAGCTGCAGCAAATCCAGTCTCAGCTAAAGAACGAAGATGCATTTTTCTCATTGCAAGCAATCCTTCTTGAAGATCAGGTTCTTTTTCAGGATTTGGTTGATGTACGATACCCTTATATCCTTCACCAGTAGTACGAGGTTTGTTGGTATAGATGCGAGGAATTATGATTAGTTTATCGGCAACTTTATCTTGAACTTTTGCTAAACGATTGATGTATTCACAAACAGAATCTTCTTTATCAGCGGAACAAGGTCCAATGATTACAAGGAATTTATCTGATTCACCTGTGAAGACTTTTTTGATCATCGCATCTCGATTGGCTTTCCATTTGGCGTGCTCAGCAGGCATAGGTAAAGCTTCTTTTAACTGTTGTGGTGTCATTACTTCTTTTACTAGTTTGAAACTCATACTGATTCTCCTTTGCTATTTAAAATACATAAAAAATATGATAAAATATTAGAAACTATTCTCAATTGAATATATAAGAGTATGTTAGTTGGTAATATATTATGTATAATTTACAATAATTGCGTATAATAATGCGTTAATACGTCGAAGTCTATTGTATACGGTTTTTCATCATAAGTCAAATTATTTACCATAGAGGTTCATCTGATTAGATAGGAAGGATAGAAATTATTATGAATAAGAAGAATAGAAGGAAGATTACATTGTGCTTGGCAGCAATGCTTCTCTTAACTGGTTGCCAGAGTAATGGAAAAGGAAAGAGTTCAAATGATAATCAAGCAGAAGCGATTGAACAAGCAACGCAAGATAAGGAAACAGACGTAGGGGTACAGACGGATGAAGGAGTAACAACGGTAGGACAGCAAAGTGAGCAATCTGAAGAAAATACTTCATTGGAGGTGGAAAATACAGATTCCAACACACCAAATGAAGGAAATACGCCCAACGGTGAGAATGAGAAAGAAACACCCAATTCACCAAATAAACCAAATGAATCGAATACTGTAAATAATCCTAATGCGGCAAATAATCCCAATGCTGTGAATGAACCGAATGATACGAACCGTGCAAATACAGTAAATGAACCAAATGCGTCCAATGCAAGTAATGCTACGAATGAAGCTAATACACCGAATACCTCCCAGTCTACGAATGTAAAGAATGAAAACAACACCGAACATGAGCCGAATCAGCCGAATGAACCCAATAATTAATCGTGTCGATATTCGATATTTTCAACAACGTAAGAATAACCAACCTTTTCATAAACCCTATTTGCAATAGGGTTTTTTTGATTTACAAATAAAGTACAATAATGATTACCATTTTGTAAGATTGTATTACTTAGATGATAAATGATTGTAGTGGCATAACCCTTTCCTCGATAAGGAAGGGAAGTATAAACATAGCTAATGGAATATCCATGAATAAGTTTTCTGGTCAAACATGCCATAGAAACAGGCTGTTGTTGCTCATTAAGAAATAAAAAGTATTGACCTAGCTTGATTTGTTCCTCTATGGATGAGAAAAGACGATCATATTCAAAATGAAGCCCAAGTGTTTCTCTTGCAAACAGTACATTCCAATAAGTAATGAGTTCAATGTCATTGCTTGTAGCAAGACGAAATATTCCAGGCTTGATCGTGGTTAATTGTAAATATTTCAGTTCTAAGATATTACTACGAAAATATTCTTTAAATGTAAAGGTAGGATTCAACAGGCAATAACTTTTCAGAAAAACATGACTAATTTTTGCAGTTGCATTGATTCCGTAAATCGGAATCTTGTGTTTCGTTAGATAAGTAACAAGTAAATGAATTGCTTTATAGAGTTGGGGAGATTCACCTTCTGGTGAAAATAATTGAAGACTGTATGGTAAGACATTAGAAAAAAGCAAAACAGGTTTTTGTGCTTGCTGTATAGAACCAAATAGACAATCCGTATTTGCAGAGTGATTATTTTTATTTAAAGATTGAAAGATTAT
Source organism: Anaerosporobacter faecicola (assembly GCF_012070565.1). GTDB lineage: Bacteria > Bacillota > Clostridia > Lachnospirales > Lachnospiraceae > Anaerosporobacter > Anaerosporobacter faecicola. The sequence goes on along the minus strand of NZ_JAAQRO010000010.1, from coordinate 17,191 downwards.
AAGTTGTGTAATGGATTCGTTGGCAATTAGTAGATCTTTATGAATAGCTAAAAAACTCTGTCCGTTATGATAGGTAACGATCTTCATATGCTTCCTCCTTACTCCCATATATTTTATAAGAATAATCGGTATTGCTAAGGTAAGGACCTTTGTAGTTGATTTTGTAGTTTTGATTCATTCTATTATACAAAAAATAGATAAGAATTGAAATGATAAAATGGTAACAGATTATAAAATATAGAAAATATATACATATAAAGATGGATTTTATCCCCAATTACAATTTATAACATAATCTATAAATAGTATTATTATACAAAAAAATTTTCAAGAACGTTGCCAAAGAAAGAAGAGAAGATTTCCGCCTTTGACATGCCATTCATTGAAAATTGTTTTGTTTGTTTCCGTATATTAACTTATGAATTGGTTAATAAAATTACTTATTTTAAAAATACAAGATAAGCAAAATATGCGACATAACTTATAATCATTATAATTCCACCATTTTTGCCAACTTTTCGATCTCGAATAACACAGAGTAATAATAATACCGCGGCAAATATTGCAACGATCGCATCAATAATGAAGCTCTTGGCAAAAGGTACAGGAGTGATTAAAGCAGTAGTTGATAATACAAATAAAATGTTAAATAAATTACTTCCCACAATATTACCAACTGCGATATCATCCTTGCCTTTCTTCGCAGCAGTGATTGAAGTAATCAATTCTGGAAGGGACGTTCCAAAAGCAACGATCGTTAATCCGATGAAACGAGGACTCATACCCAATATTTCAGCAATTTTTGTAGCACTATCAACTGTTATATCACTACCAATGATGATTGCAGCCATTCCAAGAACTGTAATCAACAAAAGGATAGGAATCTTATCATTTGCACTAGCTTCTGGGACATCATCCATTTGAGCAGATCCGGATTTAGATAAACGGATTAAATAAATAAAGAAGATAATAAACATAACCCAGAGAATAATACCGTCAACAATACCTAATGTTCCATCTAAACCAAGAAGTAAAAGAACCAAAGTTGTTAGAATGACATAAGGAAGCTCGAATTTCAATGTGGACTTTTGAATGGTGAGAGGAAGTATAATACTTGTTATTCCGATAATGACTAAAATGTTAAAGATATTACTACCTAATACATTGCTGATAGCAATATCAGCGTTTTTGTTAAGTGCAGCAGTAATACTAACCGCAGCCTCAGGAGCACTTGTTCCGAATGCAACAATGGTTAGTCCAATAACTAATTGGGGAATATGAAATTTGTCTGCAATTTTAGAAGATCCTTCTACAAACTTGTCTGCACCTTTGATTAAGAGGAGAAATCCCAGTACAAGAAGGAATAGTTGAATAATAATCTGCATAATTTCCACCTTTTCTAATGTATTTTGGATACCTATATGATGCATGAACCAGTAGTATATTACTCTACTAGGCTATCGCCTGACAAACGTATGCATCATATATAGGAAAGTCAAATTTCATTTTAAAAGGAATAGAAATTAATGTCAAGGGTTTCGCATAATTAATCAAAATACTGTGCAAAACGTATCAGTAAAAATCTAAAAAATAGGAAAGACGGGAAAAAGGTATGAGAAATGGATTAAAAGTGATAATCGGTTTACTCGTTTTGTTGGTTGTTGGAAATTTTCTATATAAAAAAACCTCACTTTATTATATGATAATGCCTCGTTTACCATTTTCTATGCATTTGAATAAGGAGAATCTTGTACTTGAAAGTGGAGAAACGGACCGCTTAAGGGTGTATGCAATCAATAAGAGAGTCTCTTATCATACTAGTGATTTTAAGGTTGCTTATGTAAATCTGAATGGGAAAGTATTTGCCAAGAAAACGGGCATTGCTTATATTACCGCCAAGGTGGGAAAGAAAACATTTCGCTGTAAAGTTCGAGTGATTGCCCTTTCAAAGAAAAAACTTACGATGGAAGAGGGAGAATCGTTTCAATTAAGAATATACGGAGATGGCTTATTTCATAAGGCTCGTTGGAGTTCAGACAATACGAGTATAGTTTCAGTAAGTAAGAATGGAAAATTAGTAGCGAAAAAAAAGGGGCGTGTCAATATTATTGCAAACATTTATGGAAAGAAACTTGTATGTAGGGTAAAAGTTATCTCCTAATTAGTCATATTTCTAAGATAAGCTGATTAAAATATAGTAATACCTACAAATCGTAGAAGAGGGAAAAATGAGTAAGAAGAAAGCGTATCAATGGATATCGTTCCTAGTTTTCTTTATAATGGTAGCTACTAATACGGTATTTGCAAAAAGCATACCATTGCAGCAAACAAGTTTTGGAAACACTTTATTATCACAAGAAAATACACAAGTAAATACACAAGAAAATACAGAAAAAAAGGAAAAGAAAACGGAACAAAATCAGAAAAACGAACAAGAAAATGAACAAAATGAGCAAAGCGACAAGACAGATACACAAAAAGAAGCAGTTACACAAGAGAACATGCAGTTAAATGTTGGCTTTGAATTAGAATCATCTAGTTGCGTACTTATGGAAGCTTCAACCGGAGCCATCTTATATGCAAAAGAAATGGATAAAGAAGTTGAACCGGCAAGCATAACAAAGATCATGACACTGATTTTAATATTTGAAGCAATTGATTCTGGTAAGATCAAATTAGAAGATCCCGTTAGTGTTAGTGAACATGCAGCCTCTATGGGAGGATCACAGGTTTATCTAGAACCTTTTGAAACACAGACGGTGAATGATATGATCAAATGTATCAGTATTGCAAGTGCCAATGATGCATGTGTTGCTATGGCAGAGCATGTGGCAGGTTCAGAGGAAGAGTTCGTAAATAGAATGAATCAAAAAGCAGAAGAGCTGGGTATGAAGCATACGAAATTTGTGAACTGCTGTGGTTTGGACGTAGATGGACATTACTCCAGTGCACTCGATGTTGCTTTAATGTCTAGAGAATTGATTATCAAACACCCAGAGATTAGTAAATATTCAACAATATGGATGGATACGATTACCCACGTAACTAAAAAAGGGTCAAGTGAATTCGGACTTACTAATACAAATAAATTAGTGCGTACATATAAAGGAATTACAGGTCTAAAAACGGGTTCTACAGGTAAAGCGAAGTATTGTTTATCTGCATCTGCAAATCGAAATGGTATGGATATGATTGCAGTCGTTATGGGCAATCCAAACCCATTACAACGGTTTGTTGAGGCGGGGAAATTATTGGATTATGGATTTGCAAATTGTAGTTTGTATGTAGATAATCACAAAGATCTTGTACTACCAGCTGTTCCTGTTAAAAGAGGATTAGAAGAAACGGTGGAAGGGAAAGTAAATGGAGAATTTCATTATTTGTGTTTGACGAATACGAATCCTGATGAGATTAAGCGAGAAGTTACACTTGCGGAGGAAGTAAAAGCGCCAATTGAAGAAGGATGCACAATTGGTGAAATCACATATCGATATGGAGATAAGAAGATTGGTTCGGTTGAGATCGTAGCCGCTAAACAGGTGAAAGAAGCAAAATTTAAAGACTATTTTACTAAGGTTCTTCAGAAGTTTTTCTTATCAAGTAAGTGATAACATGATATAATGTAGCATTAGGAGTCAAATGTGTAATAGTAGGGAGGTTTTGCAATGGTAGAATTGGGTATTGGAATTGGTTGTTTATTAATCCTATTTGTATTCCTAATGCATAGAGAAAATCATCATTTGACTGTCTCAAAATATGTGATTCACTCGGATAAGATACCAGAGGCTTTTGATCATGTGAAAGTTATATTCTTAACGGATCTGCATAATAATACCTTTGGCAAGAACAATGAAAATCTAATTCGTAGAATAGAACAGGAACATCCGGACTATATAATGGTAGCAGGTGACATGCTTATTGGTCATAAAAAGGCAGATTTCTATGATACATTAAATTTTTTAGAATCGTTAAGTGAAGAATATGCCATCTATTACGTGAATGGCAATCATGAGCAAAAGTTGGCAGAGATGGAGGAAACAAAAGATTCCATCTATAAAGAATATCATGACATATTGAAGGCGTATGGGATACATTTTGTGCATAATGATTCGGTTGAGTTGAAAAGAAAGAATGATTCCATCGTAGTGACGGGATTGGAGATTGGGTTGGAGTATTATAATAAATTAAGCCGACCAAAGATGACACAGGAGTATATAAAAGAGTGCATTGGAACGTGTGATCCAGATACCTATACAGTATTGCTTGCACACAATCCAATGTACTTTGAAGAATATGCAAAATGGGGAGCGGATTTGGTTTTGTCTGGTCATGTTCATGGAGGAATCATGCGATTGCCTTTCTTGGGTGGCGTTATATCTCCCCAGTATATTCTGTTCCCCAAATTTGATAGTGGTCGTTTTGAACAGGATCATGCAACAATGCTTTTATCGAGAGGACTAGGGGTGCATACACTTAAGGTGAGAATCTTTAATCGCCCAGAGATGATGGTATTTACGTGGAAAAAAGAGAATTAGGATATTGCGTAAACCACGTTCTCTTACTATAATGGATAATGTGTAACTAAAATAACAACTTGGAGGTTGCGATGAGAGAGGCGTTACTTAGTGTAGGAGCAGCAATGATTGCGGGGATTGTGGTCATGATCTTACATGAATTACCCAAATCAATCATATATTACGTAAGAAGCTGCCCAGAATGGAGAGAACAACCAGGTTATCAACAAAGGATAAGACGTACTCGAAAAGAAATCGGGAAACTGTGGAAATACATTGATCCCATTGGATTGTTGCTATGTATGACAACGTATTCGGGCTTTTCCAAACCTTATATGTATCGAATGAAAGATCGGAAAACCAATAAAATTGCGGGTATAAGTGGATTTGCTACGTTACTATTTCTTGTGGTCTTAAATCTTTTTATTTTGCGCCTACGATATACCAATGTTAATGTTGATGTAAACCAATTAACAAGTGTACATGAGGTATGTACGATCGTAATCCCATTTTACTTTTTTTATTTTATGGCATATATCAGTATGAATATGCTTTTGGTTAATCTGATTCCAGTGTCTACTTTTGATATTGGTCTTTTAATTGCGGGATATTCGCCAAGTAAATACTTTTCAATCATTAAGAATGACCATTATATAAAGATGATTCTTTTATTTACTGTGTTGGTAGGTGTAATTTCCACAATCAGCAGTTTGGTAATGGAAACGCTGCTTGTTATTATATAGAGTGAATATGGGTATTGTGGAGGCAAAGAAAATATAGGAAAGGCTTTGCAGGAAAACATAAGAAAGATGGTGTAAACATGGGGATACCCGTTAAGTTAGAAGCATTCGAAGGTCCACTTGATTTACTTCTTCATTTGATTGACAAGAATAAGGTTAATATATACGATATACCAATCGTAGAGATTACAAGGCAATATATGGAGTATATTCAGGCAATGGAGACAAAAGACCTGGATGTAATGAGTGAATTTCTAGTAATGGCTGCCACCTTAGTGAATATTAAGGCAAAGATGCTTTTACCAAAAGAAAAGAATGAAGATGAAGAAGAGATTGATCCAAGACAAGAACTTGTTGAACGGCTGTTGGAATATAAGATGTTTCGTTATATCTCCGTTGAACTTAAGGACAAGCAGGTAGATGCAGAAAAAGTCTTATTTAAGGATGCGACGATTCCAAAAGAAATAGCGTCATACAAAGAAGAGGTCCGTATAGAAGATATACTGGGAGACTTAACCCTCGCAAAACTGCATGAGATCTTTGATTCTGTCTTACGTAGACAAGAAGAGAAGATTGACCCGATTCGAAGTAATTTCGGAAAGATAGAGAAAGAAGAAATTACGCTTGGTGACAAGATGGTTGATATCGAACGGTATGCAAAAGAACATAAAAAATTTAGTTTTCGTAAAATGTTAGAACATGCCCAGTCGAAGATGGAGATAATCGTTACCTTCCTTGGTATATTGGAATTAATGAAAGTGGGGAAAATTCATATCTTTCAGGAAGATGTATTTGAAGACATCGAGATTGAATACACTGGTTCGCAGAATATGGAAACGAAGTTGGAGAGTAAGGAAGATGGAGATAAGTAAATTAGAAGCGACGATTGAAGCAATTTTATTTACAATGGGAGAAGCAGTAGAACTTGATCGAATTGCAGTAGCAGTCGGTCATGATGAAGCAACCGTTCGTAAGGTTATCCGCAATATGATGGACAAATACGATGCAGAAGACCGGGGAATTCAGATTATTGAACTGGATAATTCCTTTCAGATGTGTACGAAGGTTTCTACGTACGAAACGATTATCAAGTTGACGCATATTCCGAAAAAACATGTATTAACGGATGTACTATTGGAAACCTTATCGATTATTGCCTATAAACAGCCGATTACGAAATTAGAGATTGAGCAGATTCGTGGAGTAAAGACAGATCATGCAATTAATAAGTTGATCGAATATAATTTGGTTTGTGAAGTTGGTCGATTAGATGCTCCAGGACGTCCAATTTTAGTAGGTACAACAGAAGAGTTCCTAAGAAGCTTTGGTATTACATCATTGGAAGATCTACCTGTGATTAATCCAGAAGTAGTAGAAGACTTCAAGCAGGAAGCGGAAGAAGAGGTACAATTACAGTTGGATGTATAGCACCTAAAATACTTTATAACCGTTTTGGTTATCGATCAAAGAATGAAAGTAAAGCTTGTTATAAAATAAACAAGGAATATAGTCCTATACAAGTATGCAGATTCGAATGAAAGAGAATGAACGCATGACTTGTACAGGATTTTTTTTATTATCAAATAAATTTATGAAAAATTTATTTGTTTGACAATTTGCGAAATATATTCCATAAAAGAATTAAGATTAGAAATATTTAGTTTTCTTTTATTTGTGAAAAATTGAAAAAGCAGTTTGGTTGTCATAAGTTATAATGTAATCCTAGTAAATACTGATACGTGGACAGTTATGATAAAATAAACATCTGTGTTAATAATGCTAATTGCATATATAATATGAACGATAAAAACAATATATGGAATGGGGAGTGGTAAATCTGTCTATCAATGATATGATAAAACGACAAAATATGTACAATAAAACCAACGAAATATCTTGATTAATAAATTGTATAGTGATAACATATAAATGATAAAAAAATATCAAAGACATGAGAAAGGGGCTTACCATGTTAACGCAAGACGAAATGAACAAAATGGATGCAATCATGCAGTCTCACGAGTATCAGCAGACAGCAGTAATTGCTATTTTACAGGAAGTACAAAAAGAATATAGATACTTACCTGAAGATGCATTATGCTACATAGCCAAAGGTTTAAAGCTTAGTGAAGCGAAAGTTTATGGGGTAGCAACATTTTATGAGAATTTCTCATTGGAACCTAAAGGTAAATACGTTATTAAATGCTGTGATGGAACAGCATGTCACGTTCGAGGATCTATACCAATTTTAGAGGAGTTTCGTAAACAATTAGGTGTTAGTGAAAAGAAACCAACGACAGACGATATGCTGTTCACAGTAGAAACCGTTTCTTGTCTAGGAGCGTGTGGACTAGCACCTGTATGTACCGTGAATGACGTCGTACATGCGGCAATGACAACAAAAAAAGCAGCAGATTTGATCAAGCAGTTGAAGGAGGAAGCCGCAAATGAAAATTAGTACGCGAGAAGAATTGGAAGCAAGACGCCAGGAATACAAACAGGCATTAAATAGCCAATATAAACAAATCTTGATTTGTGCTGGTACCGGTTGCGTTGCTGGTGGTTCTCTGGAGATATATGCCAGAATGCAGGAATTGATCGAAGCGAAAGGCTTGAAATGTTCAGTTCGATTGGAAAAAGAACCACATGAACCATCTATTGGACTGAAAAAGAGTGGTTGTCATGGTTTTTGCGAGATGGGACCACTTCTTAGAATTGAACCAATGGGTTGGCTCTATATCAAGGTTAAAGTAGATGACTGCGAAGAAATCTTAGAGAAGAGTATTCTTGCAGACGAAGTAATCGATCGTCTTGTATACAAAGACAAAGATGGAAACGCATATCAAAAACAAGAAGAAATCCCATTTTATAAGCAACAAACCCGTGTTGCATTGGAACATTGTGGACACATTAATGCGGAATCAATTAAAGAGTACATAGCTGTTGGTGGATATTCTGCTTTAGCAAAAGCATTATTCGATATGACTTCCGAAGAAATCGTGGATGAAATCACAGAATCCTCTTTACGTGGTAGAGGGGGCGGTGGATTCCCAACAGGAAGAAAATGGGCACAAGTATTACGTCAGACAGAACCAACAAAATATGTTGTATGTAATGGTGATGAAGGAGACCCAGGTGCATTCATGGATCGAAGCATGATGGAAGGGGATCCACATCGTGTAATTGAAGGAATGATTATTGCCGGTGTGGCAACGAAAGCAACCCATGGTTATATCTATGTTCGTGCAGAGTATCCATTGGCTGTAGCAAGATTGCAAAGAGCCATTGAGCAAGCGGAAGAATACGGTTTATTAGGCGAGAATATCTTAGGTTCAGGTTTTGATTTTGATCTTCGTATCAGCCAAGGAGCAGGAGCCTTTGTTTGTGGGGAAGGTAGTGCTTTAACAGCTTCAATTGAAGGTAATCGTGGTATGCCAAGAGTAAAACCACCTCGTACAGTTGAGAAAGGATTATTTGAAAAACCAACTGTTCTTAACAATGTTGAGACATATTGTAATGTTCCTCCAATTATTAATAAGGGAGCAAAATGGTATGCAACAATGGGACCAGAGAATAACCATGGAACGAAAGCATTTGCATTAACTGGTAATGTACAGAATACCGGTTTAATTGAAGTTCCAATGGGAACGACATTACGAGAAGTAATCTTCGATATTGGTGGTGGCGTTAAGGGCGGTAATTTCAAAGCTGTTCAAATTGGTGGACCATCAGGTGGATGTTTATGTATCAATGCAACGGAAGACCATCTAGATATGAATCTGGATTTCGACTCTCTTAAGAAAGTGGGAGCTATGATCGGTAGTGGTGGACTTGTTGTTATGAACGACAAGAGCTGTATGGTTGAAGTTGCTCGTTTCTTTATGAATTTTACGCAGAATGAATCTTGTGGTAAATGTGTTCCTTGTAGAGAAGGTACAAAACGTATGTTAGAACTGTTGACGGATATCGTCGAAGGAAGAGGTACCTTAGAACATATTGATATGTTGGAAGAACTGGCGCAAACAATTTCTGCTACAGCATTGTGTGGACTTGGTAAGACAGCTGCATCTCCAGTTGTCAGTACATTAAAATACTTTAGAGATGAATATATTGCCCATGTTGTGGATAAGAAATGTCCAGCTGGACAATGTAAAGCATTGATTTCTCTTCAAATCGACCCTGAATTATGTAAGGGTTGTAGCAAATGTGCAAGAATGTGCCCTGTTGGAGCAATATCTGGTGAAATTAAGAGTCCATTCAAGATTGACCAGACCAAATGTATTAAGTGTGGTGCTTGTAGAGATGGCTGTAATTTCCATGCTGTTAAAGAAGTATAGGGTGCGAAAGGAGAGAATACAATGTCAAAGTATATGATTATAGATGGTAACAGAGTTGAATTCGACAACGAGAAGAACATTTTAGCCTTAGTACGTAAAGCTGGAATCGACTTACCTACATTCTGTTACTATTCGGATTTATCCATTTATGGGGCATGTAGAATGTGCGTTGTGGAGGATGAACGCGGCGGTATTATTGCTTCTTGTTCCACTCCACCAAAGGATAAGATGGTGGTCAAAACTAATACACCAAAGTTGCATCAGCACAGAAAGATGATCCTGGAATTATTATTAGCAGCACATTGCAGAGATTGTACCGTTTGTGAGAAAAATGGAAAATGTCGTTTGCAGGAGTTGGCACATCGTTTTGGATTAAAAGATATTCGTTTTAAGAATACAGTAGAGGAAGTAGAATTGGATACTTCTTCAAAAGCAATTGTTCGTGATCCAAGCAAATGTATCCTATGTGGTGACTGTGTAAGAATGTGTAATGAAGTGCAGAATGTAGGAGCAATTGATTTTGCACATCGTGGAGCAAAGATGGTTGTATCCCCTGCTTTTGGTAGAGATTTAGCAGATACCAATTGTGTAAACTGTGGTCAATGTGCGGCAGTCTGTCCAACAGGTGCAATTATTGTTAAGAGTAGTTTAAAGGATGTATGGAAAGCTTTATACGATGATTCCAAACGTGTTGTTGTACAAGTAGCTCCAGCGGTACGAGTTGCTCTTGGAGAAGAGTTTGGCATAGCTGCTGGTGAGAATGTTATGGGCAAGATTGTAGCAGCATTAAGACGTTTAGGTTTTGATGAAATCTATGATACTTCTGTCAGTGCAGATTTAACGGTTATGGAAGAGTCAAAAGAGTTCTTGAAAAAATTGGAATCAGGTGATAATACATATCCACTCTTTACCTCCTGTTGTCCAGCTTGGGTACGTTATGTCCAGACGAAACACCCAGAGTTGAACAAATACGTCTCTACTTGTAAGTCACCTATGGAGATGTTCGGTACCGTAATCAAGGAACATTTTAAATCCAGAGATATAATGGATCATAAAACAACCATTTCTGTGGCTGTTATGCCTTGTACAGCGAAAAAAGCAGAAGCAGCAAGAGAAGAATTCGTAAGAAATGAAGTACCAGATGTAGATTATGTCATCACAACTACAGAACTTGTTAAGATGATTAAGGAAATCGGTATCCAGTTTACAGAATTGGAACCAGAAGCAACAGATATGCCATTCTCCTTATATTCAGGAGCAGGCGTAATCTTTGGTGTAACAGGTGGTGTTACAGAAGCTGTTATCCGTCGAGTTGTTGAAGATAAGAGTCAGCAAGTTTTGAAGGAAATTGAATTCCTTGGTGTTCGTGGTTTAGAAGGTGTGAAAGTCTGCGAATTACCAATTGGAGATACATCATTAAAAATCGGTATTGTCAGTGGTCTTGGCAATGCAGAAAAACTCATTCAAAAGATGGAAAGTGGAGAAGAACACTTTGATTTTGTAGAAGTTATGGCATGTCCTGGAGGCTGTATCAGCGGTGCTGGTCAACCATTCTCTCATCAACCAGAGAAGAAGGAACGTGCAAAAGGAATCTATAAAACAGATAAAGTATCTCAAATCAAGAGAAGTGAAGAAAATCCACTAATGATGGCTTTATATGACGGAATGTTAAAGCATCGTACACATGAATTACTGCATGTGGAATATCGTACTGATAATGAGTGATCGGTTACAGGTGTATAAGGGGTAACCAGAGTTGAGGAGGCTGTTGCTTATGTTAATTAGTGTTTGTATTGGGAGTGCGTGTCACTTAAAAGGTTCGTATGATGTGATTGATAAACTCCAGGAATTAGTGGAAGATAATAATCTTGGTAATAAAGTAGAACTGAAAGCGGTGTTTTGCCTAGGAAATTGTCAAAATGGGGTGTCCGTAAAGATTAACGAAGAAGAGCATATATACAGTGTGACCAAAAAGACAGTGAACACGTTTTTTGAAGAAGTAGTAAAACCAAAATTAACTGAGTAGGTAAGTCGGAAGAAAAGAGAAAATCGCAAGATTTTCTCTTTTTTTCTTGCATTTTTCCCATATTTATTTTATGATACAAGGGTTAAAAGGTGATAATACTCATGTTTGCATGAATATTTATTATATCCTTAGCGAGAAAGAATAATTATTACATTAAGCTTCACAAACTAGGAGCGTCTGATTTACAAGGATTGCTCTGATCATAAAAGAAAGAATAAGGAAAGAGGTGTTAACATGAGCGATAATAATAATCTTGATGAAACCTTGGATTGGGAATATATGTCTGGCTTTTATGAAGAAGGCCCTGAGAAGAAGATCAAGTCGCTAGAAGAGTATGATTTAGGTGATGAAGAACCTACAATAGAAGATGTACAAGGAATTGATAAAGAGAATAAGGAACTTTTACAGACGATTGAAGATGTAAAACGTGTAAGAGAACTCCTTCCTACTGGAAAAACTGTAGCAGAGATAGCAGAGGTGTTACAGATGGATATGGGATATGTGAATACCATCGCAATGACGCTTGGTTACAGTACAGAGGATAGTGGTGACATTGCTATAGCACACTTAGTTATGATGGAAAAGTAAATAATGAAAATGAAAAAGTAGCCCGAGGAAATTTAGATACAATTTCTACGGGCTATACTTAATTGTACTTATCTAGAATGACATGCATTTACAAATGACTCGAAAAGTTCTCGCATCTCATCGGTTCGTGCGAACATCATCTCAGGATGCCATTGTACAGCAATTCCATAAGGATGGTCCTGTAATTCTATAGCCTCAATGATATGATCCGAGGTGACACCAACAACATTCAGTTGTCTACCAGGAATAGCAACTGCTTGATGATGGTAGCTGTTTACAAAAATCACATCGCCAAAAAGCGAATGCAACTTTGAACCTGTAGTAAGTGTAACTTTATGGATGCCACGATATCGTTCCGCTTTTTGCATATGAAGAATTGTTGGTGTATCTACGTCATCCAAATCTTGATAAATCGTGCCACCTAAACAGATATTGACCAGCTGAATGCCTCTACAAATGCCTAGAAATGGTTTTTTGGTACGTAGTATCTTCTTCACAAGTGCTATCTGAAAAGCGTCTAATTTGTTATTAACCGTACCTAGACGTTTGGAAGGCTCTTGATTAAAATAAATAGGATTGATATCAATCCCCCCACTCAAGAGAAAACCATCACATAAGTTAATATACGTATCTAATAGGTCATAATGCATAATCGGTGGTATGATAATTGGTGTAGCGTGAACCTTTTCCAATGCCAAAACGTATTCATCATTTACATACATGTGATCGGTCCCCATATGATCAGCAAATGTTATATTGGCTAAAACGCCAATAACAGGAGAAGTTGTCAATTTAGCACCATCCTTTAACTCGTTCCATTATAGTTTAGTATATTGTTGAGTGGATTCGATATATGACAGTATACGAGGAAAAGAACAGAAAAAGAAATGGGAACGATGAAATGAGAAGGATGAAATGCCCAATACGTAAAATTGACAGAACCATTAGGAAATAGTATACTGTTCTTATATGTAGTACATAATAGACTACTAATAACCGGTATGATATCATTGTATTCACAAAACCGTAACAACAGAAGTATAAGTTTGGGGAGAAAGGATGAATGACTATGGAAATTATTCAAAAATGTATGATGGAATTAGCAAAGCTTGAACAAGTTATGGCAATAACGTTAGGAGGTTCACGTGCATCAGGATTGAGTGACAAAGATTCGGATTATGATATTTATATTTATTGTCAAGAACCAATTCCAAAAGAGGAGCGGAAGAAGATTTTAGAAAACTATTGTAATTATATAGAATTGGGAAATACATATTGGGAAGAAGAAGATGATTGCAGATTGAAGACGGGGACCGTTATGGAAATCATATATCGGGACTATGCTTCTTTTGATCGACAATTAATACAAACCGTGATTTATGGAAATGCGAATAATGGTTATACTACTTGTATGTGGAATAATTTATTAACCAGTAAGATACTTTATGAAAAAGAGAAATGTTATTCAAAATTAGTAGAGAAATATCGTGTCCCTTATCCTAGAAAACTTAAGGAGGCAATCATTCGAAAAAATTATGAATTATTAACCGGCTACATTCCTTCTTTTGATGAACAGATAAAGAAAGCATATAAAAGAAAAGATTATATTAGTGTTAATCATCGGATAACAGAATATGTGGCTTCGTACTTTGATCTTGTATTTGCAGCAAATGAAGTCCTTCATCCGGGGGAAAAACGTATGTTATCCATTGCCTTAGACAAATGCGAACGTCTACCAGAAAAGATCAAACAAATAGAAACCATGATTATGGAAAGCAGTCACCCAGAAAAAGCATTAGCCTGTTTGGAACAATTAACGGAAGATATGAAGAAATTTATGATAAAATACAACCTTCTGCCTTGAGTTCATACAAATATGTTGCTATAATAGAGAATAGCTTGTATAATACCTTTGGCAACGGGAAAAAGTTGCTTTATTTCTACAATAGATAGGAGTTTTCAATGCTAGAGAAATTTTATCCTGATGAATATGTGGATAGTGCGTATTCAATCGATTATAAAACATTATATGATATGGGATATAGAGGAATCCTATTTGATATCGATAATACATTGGTAGAACATGGGGCGGACGCCAGCCAACGTGCAAAAGATCTGTTTGAGAAGCTTCGTGAAATTGGTTTTTCTGTATGTCTGATCTCAAATAATCAAAAAGAGCGAGTAGAAAGATTTAATAAAGATATTCAAGCTAATTATATCTATAATGCGCACAAACCTAGTACAAAGAATTATTATAAGGCGATGGAACTCATGGGAACGACGCCAAAGAATTCTGTATTTGTTGGTGATCAGTTATTTACTGATGTATATGGAGCAAAACGTGCTGGTATGACCTCATATCTCGCAAAACCGATCGATCCAAAAGAAGAAATCCAAATTGTGCTCAAACGTTATCTTGAGCGTATTGTGTTGCACTATTATAGAAAACATTTGTCAAAAAAACGTTAACGAATTTGGAAAGGACGATGGCACTCCGATGAGAATACTGATAATTAATGGACCAAATATTAATTTCCTTGGCATTCGTGAAAAGGGAATCTATGGGGATGAAGGATTTGCAAAACTATTAAAAAATCTTGAACAAAAAGCAAAAGAAGAGGGCATTGAAATTGAAACATTTCAAAGCAATGGGGAAGGAGAAATCATCGATCGAATTCAAAAAGCATATTTTGAAGAGATGGATGGCATTATCATTAACCCAGGTGCTTATACTCATTATAGTTATGCAATCTGTGATGCACTAGCATCGGTAGAAATGCCTAAGATTGAGGTACATATCTCAAACGTGCACAAAAGAGAAGATTTTCGACATGTTTCAGTAACCGCACCAGCCTGTACAGGTCAGATCGTTGGTTTGGGATTAGATGGTTATCTCTATGCATTAGAAGCAATCAAATCAATGATTAGTAAACAGAAATAGGTATTATATTTTTATATATTGGAGGAAATACTAATGAATATGAAAGAAAGAGTTATCAAAGTTTTAGATGAATTAAACTTAGATGCAGTATTAGTATCTGATGGCTATAATATGCGTTATATCAGTGGATTTACTGGTGCAACAGGATATTTATATGTATCAAGAAATCGCAGTGTCATCTTAACCGATTTCCGTTATACCATTCAAGCAAATAACCAAAGCCAAGGTTTTGAAGTAATTGAGATCGGTAAAGGTGGTTATACAGCTGCAATTAATGATTTACTTGACGCTGATCAAACGAAACGACTAGGCTTTGAAGATGATCATTTACTTTATGCAAATTATAGTTCATTGAATGAAAAACTTCATAAAGAAGAAATGGTTCCAGTAAAAGATGCCTTAACCAAATTGAGAATCGTTAAGACTGCAGATGAATTAGAGAAGATAAAAATGGCAGAACACATTGGAGATATCGCCTTTACGAAGATACTTGAAGTAATTAAGCCAGGAATGACAGAATTAGAAGTGGCTGCTTATCTGGAATTTTTCATGAAGACCAATGGAGCAGAAGGATTAAGCTTTGATTCCATCGTTGCATCAGGTGTGAATTCTTCAATGCCACATGCGACTCCATCAAACAAGAAGATTGAATTAGGCGATTTCGTAACAATGGACTTCGGATGTCTGTATCAAGGATATTGTTCTGATATGACAAGAACGATCGTTGTTGGAAAAGCTTCACCAGAACAAAAAGAAGTATACAATACGGTATTAAAGGCGCAATTAGCTGCAATGGAAGTCATTCGTGCAGGTGTAATTGGAAAAGATGTTGATAAAGTAGCAAGAGATTTAATTGATTCAACCAAATACAAAGGTTGTTTTGGTCACGGACTTGGTCATAGTGTTGGCTTATTCATTCATGAAGAGCCTAGATTCTCCGCTGGAGAAAACAATGCAATCTTAGCTGGTGTTACAGAAACAGTTGAACCAGGTATCTATATCAAAGATTTTGGTGGTGTTCGTATAGAAGACTTGGTAGTTGTTACAGAAAATGGCTTTGAGAATTTCACCCATTCTGAAAAACAATTAATTGAATTATAATAATGTAAGTGTTATCAGCAGTATTTGATCCTTGCAACTTTTTGTAAAGGAACCAAAAATATGTAATACTTAAAAAAAACAGTTGAAAAATAGCGAATAATATTATAAACTTAAATGAGTTGATAATATGGGTTATCACGTATTATCTATTGTCCTAGTATGGAATTGAGAATAAGCCATATCACGCAATAGAATTAAGATCAGGACACATTAAGGAGGAATACTATAATGGTATCAGCAGGCGATTTTAGAAACGGCTTGACTATCGAATTAGATAATGGAATTTATCAAGTAATTGAATTTCAACATGTTAAACCTGGTAAAGGTGCAGCGTTCGTTAGAACAAAGTTAAAAAATATTAAAAATGGTGGTGTTGTGGAAAGAACATTCAGACCAACTGAAAAATGTCCACAAGCTCACATTGAAAGAAAAGATATGCAATACTTATATTCAGATGGTGATTTATATCACTTCATGGATGTAGAAACATTCGACCAAATCGGAATGAATGAAGATCAAGTAGGTGACTCATTGAAATTCGTTAAAGAAAACGATATGGTTAAGATGTGTTCACATAATGGAGATGTATTCGCTATTGAACCACCTCTATTTGTTGAACTTGAAATCACAGAAACAGAACCAGGTGTAAAAGGTGATACTGCAACAGGTGCTACAAAACCAGCTACAGTTGAAACAGGTGCTACAATCTATGTTCCTTTATTCGTTAACCAAGGAGATAAAATTAGCATCGATACACGTACAGGAGAATACCTTAAGAGAGTATAATCTTAAGTCTATAAAGAAAGCGCAGGATCAAATGATATGATTCCCCTTAAGTAGACAAGGTAAATAACCAAATCTACTTAGGGGGAAATTTTTATGTCCAAATATACGACAGAAATAAGGCTAGCAGCATGCAAAGAATATTTTGATGGAAAGTTATC
>NZ_JAAQRO010000001.1 GCF_012070565.1 Anaerosporobacter faecicola | reverse complement strand
AACGAATCAAAAAATACAAAGAAAAATGGTGTGCATAAAAAATGACCATACCTCATACGAAGTATGGTCATTCAGTAAACACTCATTTTAGATATTTAACCTGTCTACTTGACAGGGGGCATATCATAATCTCCCTTACCTGCTATTTTATTACTTCTTCTTTCGAACTATTTTAATTCTACTCTCGAAGTAATCATCTGTCAAGTACTTATTTCATTTTCAGTTGAACCTTCGAGTACTTGTTCCTTTTCTCGTGAATGGCAAAATCTTAATTCCATTAGGGTTGACTGCTGCTCGATTCAGTATGGCTAGAAATTATCTTGGTTCTGGAATGGTTATCAAGAGCCGGTGGTTTATTTTGCTGCTATACAACAACAAAAAAGGTGTTATTGCAAATACATGCAACAGCACCTTTTTCTTATTATTAAACTGGGTAAGCTTTACTTGCTGAATCTGCAGCAGTTAAATCTACCTTTGTTTTTTGAGCTTGACGATATTTGAAGAATTCAGTTGCTACTTGTGGGAACAATGCATATGTTAATACATCTTCGTCTTGTTCTTTCCATTGAGCCATCTCTGCTTCAATTGTCTTAAGTTCTGGTTTGATCAAGTCAGCTGGACGGCAAGTGATTGCTTTTTCATCGCCGATTGCTTTCTTTTGTACTTCAGCGTTAAATGGTTTTACTGTTTGACCATATTCTCCACGAAGAAGTGCTTTTGATTCTTTTGTGATCATCTTGTAACGTTCTCCAGATAATACGTTTAATACAGCTTGTGTACCAACGATCTGGCTTGAAGGTGTTACTAGAGGTGGTTCACCAAAATCTTTACGTACACGAGGAACTTCCTCTAATACTTGATAGTATTTATCTTCTTGATGCGCATCTTTTAATTGAGAAACTAAGTTTGATAACATACCACCCGGTACTTGATACATAAGAGTCTTGATATTAACACCCATAACCTTTGGATTTAATAATCCACTAGCTAAGCAGTCATCTCTCATTGGTCTGAAGTAATCAGCAATTTCAGCTAATAGATTTTGGTCAAATCCTGGATCATAAGCTGTTCCCTTGAATGTTTCAGCCATAACTTCTGTTGCAGGTTGGCTTGTTCCCATTGCGAATGGAGACATAGCAGTATCAATGATATCACAACCAGCTTCTACTGCTTTCATGTAAGTCATAGAAGCAACACCTGAAGTATAGTGTGTATGAAGTTGGATTGGAAGTTTTGTAGCAGCTTTTAAAGTTTCTACTAATTCAGTAGCTTTATAAGGTACTAATAAACCAGCCATATCTTTGATACATAAAGAATCTGCACCCATATCTTCAATACGTTTTGCCATATCTGTCCAATAGTCTAATGTATAAGCATCACCTAATGTATAAGAAAGAGCAATCTGTGCGTGTCCTTTTTCTTTATTTGCTGCTTTAACTGCAGTTTCTAAGTTACGAATATCATTCAAGCAGTCAAAGATACGAATGATATCAATACCATTAGCAATTGATTTTTGAACGAAATATTCAACTACATCATCAGCATAATGACGATATCCTAAGATATTCTGTCCTCTGAATAACATTTGTAGTTTTGTATTCTTAAATCCTGCTCTTAATTTTCTAAGTCTTTCCCATGGATCTTCTTTTAAGAAACGAAGGGATGCATCAAAAGTTGCACCACCCCAACACTCTACTGAATGGTAACCAACCTTATCCATCTTATCAATGATTGGAAGCATTTGTTCCGTTGTCATTCTAGTGGCAATCAAAGATTGATGTGCATCACGTAATATGGTCTCGGTAATCTTTACCGGTCTCTTCGCTTGTTCTGACATTTTACTACCTCCTGTAAATTTCTTTCATTCTAAGCAGTACATACTCCTACTTAAAATCTTGATTCGTCTTAATCTTATAATTCGCAATCCGCGCATTTGCGCTACTCGCTCATGTTTGGTCGGTCAACACGTCATATTCACTTTTGTGCTAGCACAATGTGAAATGACCGTTTGACCTTTCTATCATATGATTGATGCTTCGTTTATTTCACACCAAATATAGCCATGAAAGTACCAGCAGCTACTGCTGTACCAATTACACCAGCAACATTAGGTCCCATAGCATGCATTAGTAAGAAGTTTGTAGGATCTTCTTCTGCACCAACTTTTTGTGAAACTCTGGCTGCCATTGGTACTGCAGATACACCTGCGGAACCAATCAATGGATTAACTTTACCACCAGTTAATTTGCACATTAATTTACCGAATAAAACACCTGCTGCTGTACCAATTGCAAATGCAATCAAACCAAGTGCTACAATCTTGATTGTATTCCAGTTCAAGAATGCTTCTGCACTTGTAGTTGCACCTACAGAAGTACCAAGTAAGATTACAACTATGTACATTAATGCATTGGAAGCTGTATCAACAAGTTGTTTTACAACACCAGATTCTCTGAATAAGTTACCTAACATAAGCATACCAACAAGTGGAGTTACAGTAGGAAGAATCAATGCAACAACGATCGTAACGATAACAGGGAATAAGATTTTCTCTAATTTAGATACTGGTCTTAATTGTTCCATCTTAATAGCACGTTCTTTTTTCGATGTTAATAGTTTCATGATCGGTGGTTGAATAATAGGTACCAATGACATATAAGAATATGCTGCTACTGCGATCGGTCCCATTAATGTCGTTTGTCCTAATTTACCAGCTAAGAAGATTGAAGTTGGACCATCTGCACCACCGATAATTGAAATAGCTGCTGCTGCTTTTCCGTTGAATCCCATAAGGATTGCAAAAAGATACGCAGAGAAGATACCAAACTGTGCTGCGGCACCAAGCAAGAAACTCTTTGGATTGGCAATCAATGGACCAAAGTCTGTCATCGCACCAACACCTAAGAAGATTAATGATGGTAAGATACTCCATTCATCAAGTAAATAAAAATAATGTAACAATCCGCCTTCTTGAATAATTGGTGGATACAAGTTTACTAACAACATACCAAATGCGATTGGTGTTAATAGTAGTGGTTCATACTGTTTCTTTATCGCTAAGTATAGGAAAAAGCATGCAACCGCGACCATTATATAATTTCCGATTGTTAAAGAAGCAAATGCGGATTGACCAGCCAAGTTCTTCAACATTGTTAAAATGTCGCTCATTTAGTTCTTACCTCCCAATTTACTTTGTGGGAATTTACATGACACATGCAAATCCTAGTTTAATGTAGCTAATACGTCCCCAGCTTCTACTGAGTTACCAACTGCTACATTAATGCTAGCTACTGTACCATCTTGAGGAGCAACAATTTCATTTTCCATCTTCATTGCTTCAAGAACTAATAATACATCACCTTTTTTAACAGCTGCGCCTGCATTTGCTTTCACTGCAAGAATCTTTCCTGGCATTGGAGCATTTACTTTAACACTACCTTGTGCACCTGCTGCTGCTTTTGGTGCTGGAGCTGCTTTTGCTACTGGTGCTGCTTTTGCTACTGGTGCTGAAGCTACTGGAGTTGCTCCAGAAACACCTTCTTCTACGGATACTTCATAAACGTTACCATTTACAGTAATTGTATAATTTTTCATTGAATTATTCCTCCTAAACTTAAGCTTTCTGCCATTTATTCGTTTTTGCTCTTTTAATTGAACGAACTACCAAACCATCGGCTGGTGCTTCATCACCCATAGATGCCATGATTGCAGCAGTAATAACGGCTACTAATTCACTATCATCTACTAATTCTTCTTCTTCCTGTTCAGCAATTTGCGATACTGTATTATCAATAGATTCAACTACATTCATTTCGATTTCTTGTTTCTTTGCCATCTTTGCTTGAATCATAGGAATGAACTTAAATAAAGCGATCAAGAATGAGATAAAGATCAAGACAACGAATACGGTACCCATACCTAATATGGTATTCACTAACGCAAATTCTAGTTTATCCCAAATTGTTTCTTGTTCTTCAACTGTAATTGCATTGGAATCCACGTTTAATGTTGCGTCAAAAGGTACTTTGAAAAGCACTTCATTCTTTGTTCCATCATAAGAAGTAGTGAATACAACATAGATTGTATCTCCATCTTCTTCAATCTTTGTTTTCTTAACTTCTACAAAAGCACCAATATCAGATTGTGTCTGTCTCCAAGAAGCAAACGTAGATTTTGTTGCTTCGTCCATCTGACCTGATGATACTAAATCAGCTAACGTATCATCGTCATAAGTAGAAAAATCCATCTGGTTCCAAGAATCCATCCATTGTGTTGCTGTTTCCGTTACGGTTGCCTCATCATATTCAAATGTTGCAGGCTTACTTTTATCTGATGAACATGCTGCAAATGTAAACATGCATAAAATCAGACATAATAATAGCACTAGTTTCTTTTTCATAATATGCATCACCTCATATTAAACCGTGCCATGCTTTTTACTTGGACGGCTCTCTCTCTTCGTAAATAGCATTTCATATGCATAAACAAGTTGCTTTCTGGTAGCGTCTGCTGCGATAACATTATCTACATAACCTCTCTTAGCAGCTGCTTCTACGCTTGATTGAAGACTTGCATATTCGTTTGCTTTTTCATTGATCATTGCTGTTGCATCACTAGCAGCTTTGATTTCTTCTGCATACATGATCTGTGCTGCAGATTTTGCATCCATCATTCCGATTGTTGCATCTTCATAAGCAAAAACCATATCTGCTCCGATATGTTTTGAGTTCATCGTTACGTAAGCACTACCATATGCTTCTCCAACGATTACATTTACTTTTGGTACTGTTGCATTCGCAAATGCATATGTTAATTTTGCTGCAGCTTTCGCAATTGTCTTCTCTTCTTCAACTGTAGCTTTGTATCCTTTCACGCTAGTTAATGTTAATACTGGAATATTAAATGCATCACAGAAGTTAACAAAGCTTGTGGCTTTTTCACAACCAGCTGTAGATAATGTACCATCGAATTTTTCTGTTACTTTGAATTCTTCATCAAGTACTTCTGCACGGTTTGCAACAGCACCAATTGTCATTCCATTTAAGCGAATGAAACCAGTTACCATGTCTTTTGCATATGCAGATTTTACTTCATAGAAGAAGTTGTCGTCAGAGATTTCTCTTAACGCAACAGCAGAATCTTTTAGAGATGTACCTAAAGAAGGTACCAAACGATTTAAGTCATCATTGCATTCATCATAAGAATCATTATCTTCATTATTACCTGGTAAAATGCTTACTAATTCACGAATGCTTGCTAATACAGCTGCATCATCTTCACAAACCACATCAGCTACACCAGCTTCTGCTTGGAATTTTGATGAGCTTGTATCACATTTTGATGTATAATTACCGTCTAATGTATTTGGTGCATTAACAAATAATTTTGCATCTTTCTCTGTCATGAAAGTAAAGTCACTTAAATTGGAAGAAACAGCAACTCCACCACCACATGTACCAAAAACTGCAGTAATTTGAGGAATAACACCAGAAGCTAATGTTTGTTTCAGATATAATTCACCAAAACCATGCAAAGCATCTGTTGCTTCTTGTAATCTTAAACCAGCGCAGTCAATAAGTCCGATTACTGGTGCGCCAACTTTCATAGCCATATCATAGATGTGAGCAATCTTCTTCGCATGCATCTCACCTACGGAACCACCTAATGCTGCTGCATCTTGGCTATATACATATACTAAATTACAGTCAATTACTCCATAACCAGTAATTACGCCATCTGCAGGTATCTCTTTTTGCTGCATGTTAAAGTCTGTGCTTCTCTTTGTTACCATTGCACCAACTTCAACAAAACTATTGTCGTCTAGCAAAGATAAAATTCTTTCTCTTGCTGACAATTGTGCTGTAGTACTCATTTTCAGCCCTCCATTTTGTATTATATTAAAAAGTAAAACCAATTTTCTGCCGATTATAATTCTATACCAGTTTACCAAAATTATCAATAGAGATTAACAAATTGTTCACAAAACGCGCTATTTTTTATAGATTATATTATATTTTAATGAATTGACTTTTTCTTTCCTTTTACCCTTTCAAAATTCGTTGTAATAAATCCCATTCTGTATTACAATATATGTAGTCTTCTAAGGCGATGAACATATGAGGAGGAGGGAATTATGCCATATATTATTGCGGTCATTGCATTTATATTAATCACAGTCGTACATATTATTGACCGGCATTTTGCCAATCAAAAAAAAGATGATCAACAGACACGAGAAATCTCCCTAATCAAAGAAGAATTACTTGGCGAGATCCACAAATACCAAGAAAAGAGTATGGAATTAGAGAATATTGCTTATCACGATCATGTAACAGGTATCTATAATCTGAATTGTTTTGTTAAGAAAGCGGAAGAGGCTCTTCTATCTTATCCCACTGAAAACTTTGCTGTCGTGGTTTTTGAAGTTGATAATTTAAGCAAGATTGATCTTCTTTATGGTTTAGAAGAAAGTGACAAAGTATTAGTGTATATAGCACAAGCCATGCAATCTCTTCTTTATGGAAAGCAAATCTATGCCCGATTGAATAATGATAATTTTGGTCTTCTACTTCGTTACGCAAACCAAAAAGATATCTTAGATCAGTTATCAGCAATCTCAGCAAATCTGAATAATTATTCCAGACGATTTAAGCTATACGTATCCTACGGAATCTATCTCGTTAAAGATCGAACGAAAAAGATCACCGAGATGACCAATCTTGCTGACCTTGCAAAACGTACGATAGAGCCCAATCAACCAGATCGTTATGCTTTCTTCACAGATGAACTGAATGCGCGATTTCTAGAAGATACACAGATGGCAAAAGAGATGAATTATGCGTTGGAACACCACCAATTCCTCATGTATCTGCAACCAGAGATTGATCTTCATATCTATCGAATTGTGGCCGCAGAAGCCTTGGTTCGTTGGAATCATCCGACGAAAGGGTTACTGTCACCATATCAATTCATACCATTATTTGAAAGTAATAACTTCATTATTAAACTAGACTATTATATTTGGGAAAATGCATGTAAGACAATACGTCACTGGATTGACAACAAGATCCAGCCTGTACCTATCTCTATTAATGTATCCCCTATTCATTTTGATCAACCCAAATTCGTTGATGTATTGAATAGTTACATAGAAAAATATAAGATACCCAAAAATATGA
Organism: Anaerosporobacter faecicola; assembly: GCF_012070565.1. Taxonomy (GTDB): domain Bacteria; phylum Bacillota; class Clostridia; order Lachnospirales; family Lachnospiraceae; genus Anaerosporobacter; species Anaerosporobacter faecicola. The sequence goes on along the minus strand of NZ_JAAQRO010000001.1, from coordinate 139,689 downwards.
TTGAGTTAGAATTACCCGAACGTGCTTTTGCAGATCTTACACTTGATATTATCAAAACGATCAAAACACTTCGTTCCGAAGGATTTATATTATGTATTGATAACTTTGGTAGTTACCATTCTCCTTTGAATTTATTAAAGGATCTGCCTATTCAAGTTATGAAACTCGACCGTAAATTCCTTATGCAGAACACTTCTACCGAAGATGGATTAACGATTATCCGTTACTTGAATGCAATGGCAAAAGAGCTCAATCTTACGGTAGTTGCAGAAGGTGTTGAAACCAATGAACAAGCCAACTTTCTTACTGAAATTGGCTGTGATTTAGCCCAAGGATATTTCTTCGCACAGCCTATGGCAGTTCGAGATTTTGACCGTCTAAATAAGATCGTCGTGAATTCCAACTATTATCCAAATGAATATTATCCTTTACTGAAAGATATATTACCAGAAGACGATTTAGAAGATTCTCTTCTTCCTTCTAGTACAGATATCCAATAAAAAGCCAATAAAAAGCTCTGTGTCACATGTTGGTATACGAGTACAACTGACCTCGTTCCTTCCATGATTGACACAGAGTTTTTCTACTTGTACAGTACTTCTTTCTTGTGGATTATTTAGATGATTCGTTCCACTGATATATTACTATTGATCAACAAATCAATAAATTGATTTCCAACTTTAACAACTGGTCTTGAAGGTGCTGCTTTATTAACAAAGATAATCTTTCCTTTTTGTCCATTGCTTAATAATACATCAGAATGTACATACGTATCAAGAATTGATGACAAAAATGTTAACATGATACTGGTATCAAATTGATGTAGCCCTTCTGTTTCAAACATTTCAATGACACGAAATGGACTTACGGTTTTACGATTCACATGGATTGCCGTAAATTCATCGTAAGTATCTGCAATTGCAATGATCTTCGCATAGGAACAGATGTCTTGCGAACGTAAACGCAAGGGATATCCAGAGCCATCACAACGTTCATGATGGGTTAATGCCACCAATTGGATCTTTCTTTCAATATCTTTCTCTTTCAATATATTATAGCCAAGGGTACAATGCCGTTTATATTCCATGATTTCTGTCGAATTGATCAATTCCTGTTTTTCTATGATCTCCTTTGGTAAAAGCGTCTTCCCAATATCATGTAACAGACCAGCAACACTGATCAATTCGATATCTTTTTGACTTAACTTCAACCATTTTGCAATCATATTACTAATCAACGCGACATTAACAGAATGTATATACGTAAAATCAGAAGTATGTTTCATACTTCGTAGTAGATCATAGCATGCAATGCTATTATCCGTATGATTGATCAAGGTATTCAGATTATTCCACAGTTCTTCAATATTAACTTCCTTATCTAAATAAACAATTTCATTGATTTTACCTTCAAGATCGGATGTTACCTGGTTAAAATTCGTCTCAAATGCTTTGAATTCCTTGCTTTCTCGAACCTTTTCTAAATGTGTCTTTTCTTCCTTTACTGGAACATTCTTTTGCACTTCCTGTACAACCGCTACAATTGGAATTCGATGAAAGTTTAATAGATCGATAACTTTCTTTGTTACTTTTGTATTAGCAGGTATGATCAAGGACCCGATGATGGAGTAAACTTCATCTGCAATAATCATTCCATTCTTTAGTTTTTCTGTTCTCACTCTAATCTTCAATATTTCCACCTCTTGAGAAAGTTATCTTCCAGCTATTTATCCATGACAGTTACACTAACTCATAAACAATATCGACACAATATTCGAAAATGATTAGCATGAAATAAAAATAGCCCTTTGTCCGTGTTGGTATGCATTGCACCTCACCCCGACACTTGACACAGAGCACAAATAATGAATAGTGTAAGGAACAAAATCCGAAGCAAAGGAATTCTATGCAGATTCTCTTTGTTTCGGATTTTACTCTTTTATTATTGAATATCAGCTATATTGGCAATCACATAATCACTTGCCACAACATTTCCTTCTACAATCAGTTCAACCTCAATTCGATAATTCGCTGCTTCCACTTCTTTTGGAATATGAATGGTTATATCACGGGTAATATAATTTTCTGCCGCTACAGAATCAATAAAATTCTCTTTATTCATATAAAATTCTGCAGTATAGCCTTCTAAATTGCTTTCCCCTGTCCCATTAACATTCATCGTAATCACTGGTTTTGGTGCATCTACCTCTGCAGCTTTATAGAGTCCTGTAATTGCATCTTTTTTCTCAATCGTATATGCAAGTTTTAAATCAGAATTGGACAATAAGCCAAGCTGTTCTTTTGATAGATTCGTGCTTAGATGTAATGTGAAGTTCATAGGATAACTGTCCAATGTAGACTCCGCTTTATTTACCGCTAGTTCTTTATAATCCTTAACTTCCATTGCTAAGCCGTATTCCGCTGCTTCTGTTACTTTGATTAATTGACTGGTCATACTATCAAGTGTTTCTCCGCCGAATGGATAAGCTTTATCACTCGTACGAACAAGATCAACACCAATACGATAATTACCAGGTGGAAGGGTCTCCATCTTCGCAGTCAAGAAATTAAATTCCAAATTCAGATCAACCACATCATCAATTGGCGAATTCTGTAGGGCATACTCTGTTCCACTTTCCTTATAGTAGTAAACAACAGATGTATTACTTATGGCATGAAATTCTTGGGAAGAACCCATTCGAACCATTGTTCCAACTGGAAACAAGATTTTGTTTCCATCTTGGTCCAGCAGATAAATTGCCATATCTAAGTATTTTCCCTTATTCACACTGTCGGTAGCCATTGCACGGTCTCGATACGTTTCATTTGCTTCATTGATAAAAGTAGCATTTAAGGATAACATAACATTTCTACTAATTGAACCTTCTGTGGACATGCTATCTTTCTTGAATCGAATATACCGACCTTCAATATTCGTTAATTCAACGGCAAAGCGCTCTCGAATAAACAATGCTGCAAGGTCTTCATTCTTTTCAACATTACACTCAATTCTTGGATGGAATTTCGTATCTGCTGTATTGGCCGTGTTAACATCAACGGCAGAGTTATCCACTTGTAACAGATACCGTTCCACACCAACTCTTCGTTTCCGCTTATTCGTCATTGTTATATAATTCGCTTTCGTTGCTAACTCCGATTCTTTTGTAATATCTCGACTTACATATGGATTTCCGTTAACATCTTTAAATGATTCCAAAGTAATATTCATCATATTCTTCGTAGTAACCGTATAGTAATATACTTTTGGCTTTCCATCAATAGTAAGATCGATCAAAGTCAACTTTGATCCCTTCGAAAATGCAACATTATCGGTGAAGGTAAATACTTTATCAACAACCATATCACTTACATCATAGGATAATCGAAGATTTCCATAAACAAATTCACTGTAAATCGTATAGGAACTGTTATTCGTAACCGTTATATTTGCCTGTGTACTCGTCTTAAAATCCTCAGGATTACTAATCTTACCGATCATAATCTTGGTGTACATATCTGTATCAATCATATTATCTACATACACAGGAATATCGATCTTCTCAACATAATCTCCAAAGGTGTAGGTAAACCGTAGAGTCGTATACGTACCATTCTTATTCGCAGCATCTTTTGTATCATAGTTGTTAACAATAAAAGTTGGTTTTCCTGCAACCGTTTCCATCTTGATACTAGCTGTTTCATCTGGTACTTCCTCTGCCACACAATCGGTTACCTTCATTTTAACTGTATCGATGGTCATATGATCAACAATTCCACTATCTAGTGTTGCACTGTTGTTGGTTAATGTCTTCAATACATTATCCACAACATTCTGGATCATACCACTTTCGGCACTGTATTTTACAAGTGTATTGCCTTCTATATCTTCATCTCCATTGAAGATATCCGTTGCAATTAGTTCTCCATATGCTGTACTATCTCGGTCGATACCATATAGCGTTTCTGCTTTCTCCAAATCATCAAATGGATTTAGATAAATCAGATAGACATGACCGTTTTTTGCGTTATCTTCTCGATTACTATCTGCTAATGTTTCCATCCCATCTCCTGTGATTTCTGGCTTAATAAAGTACATATCACTACTTGCAGTATAATAACCAACTGTCTTTGCATAATTTCGTGTTCTCGATACGATATTATCTTTCATAAACAATCCATTGATGTATGTTTCTTCTGTTCCAGAACCTGCTACATATCCAAAAACCCCTCCGATATTAAGAGCATTCGCTTTAACCGTTGTATCTTTGATTTGTATATTGGTGAATTTTCTTTCGATAACATACCCTTGGGAGCTTATATAACCACCAACTAAACCACCCATATAAACGGAATTAGATGTACTATTTGCTGCAATCACCAAACCATCTACAGTAATCGTATCCAATATAAATCTGCCATTCGATGTATATCCAATCACTCCACCAACATACGTTGAACCTTTAATCGTACTTGCTCCTGGCGAACTTGCTCTTACTTGACAATTTGTAAAGGATATATCTGTATATTTCGACGTTGAAGTTTGTTTTCCAATCAGTCCACCTGCATAACTAGTACTTGTAACTTGAAAATCTTCTGCGATTACATTTTCAAAGGAATACTTACCATATATGGCACCTGCAACCATACCACCTCGACTTGTAGTATTCTTTACACTTCCTGTTAATGTGAGGTTCGCAATCGTAAATGGTGTAAAACTTGTAATTGAGCTTGCTTTTACATATAGGTCATTGAAAAATCCAACAGTCTGTGAATTATACGTATTATCAATCGCCAATTTTACGGTATGCTCTTTTCCATCAAAATTCGCACGAAATGTAGGTACACTTAGATTATCCAACATATATGCATTCGGATTGTCCACGTTTGTCATTCCACCCAAACCGCGAAAAACAGTATCAATGGAACTCGCTGTCATATCATATTCATACCCTTCTGCCGCAGTTAGTTCATACGTTGTTCTTCGTCCCACCTCATGGAGATACGTATTGTCTACCGCATTCAGATAACTGTCTCCCGCACTTGTTTGAGTTTTCTTATATGCCTCCGCTTCGATCAATTTTGTTCCATCCACTGCAAAGTAACGATAGAGTGTTGGTGCACGGAAGGAATCATCATCCGAATCCATTTTTTTAGTGCGTGCAAAGCTGTCATAATAACAATTTTTCTCCTCACGAGCAACAATAGAAAAAGAGCCTGAATTCAAAGTAAGCGCTGCAATCAATAACTGTCGGTTGTCTTCTATAGCAATATGATATCCATTGCTAGAATCATAGCTAACAGCAATTGGGTCTGCAAGATCAAGATATGCCTTGTTTACAATACCGGAATATTTACATGGCATCAAATTCGTATAAAAACTATTAGTAAATACGGTTGCCGTTTTTGGTATGGCAGCTACTGTAGTATCCTCATAACCATCATAAATAATACACCCATTAAAAACACTACCAACTACACTACCTGTATATGCCCCAGACGCTTTACCAGAATTCACATTATATAAATGTAAGTTCTTAAATGGAGATGGTTGTTGTTCTGTCATTCTACGTAATAATACTGTTCCACCTCGAAGTTCACCTATCAATCCCCCCACTTTATTGGCACCATCTTTTCTTATATAGATGCTGTTATTCAGTACAATATTCTCAATAACATTATCCCCACCTATTACACAAGCTGCAACACTACCACCTGATCCAGACACCATTCCTTTCTTGTACCATTTCGTGTATCCTTCGTGATCTAAATCAGCAAATATAATATTCTTTATCGTTGCTCCTTTAATATATGCAAATAAACCATAGGTGCTATAATCCGTTACCGTGTTTTCAATTTCTTCACTCTCTGGTTTCGTTACAAGTCCTTTCTGACTTAAGATTATGGTATGATTATTTCCATCAAAAACTCCAGCAAATGGCTGACTTTCAGAACCAATCCCCGAAAAGTCCCACGCAGAAGATTTGAAAGCATCCTGGACAGCATTGAAATTAATGTCATTCTCTAATTTGTAGTATGCCGTTCGAAGGTAATCCAGAATATTCGAATTGTTCAACATATTCGTGGCAGTCGCATTATTCACGTAATCTCCTACATACCAATTCGGATCGGTTGGTTCATATAAAGGATCCGTCTGTTTTACTGGTAAGGCACCATCCGTATAGAGGAAAGTAGACAAGGTTAGCAACTGTTCCGCACTATCTATAATGAATGGATTATTCTTTGTTCCATTTCCTTCGATGATATCTGCACTCATTGGGTTAACAATGACTGGGAGCTTCTTATATGCATAAGGGTATTCATCATTTGGTGTATAGTCTTTGTCCATCAGGTCCTGTCCATCATAATTATAGACAGCAGTACCTTGGCTATAGTTAAAAATCAAGCTGGCATAGCGGAAGTTCATCACTTTATTATTGCTTCCCTGTCCTAATTTAATATGTTTAAAAGCTACTGTTGTACCTTCTCCTCCAACTGCACCAATCAAAGCTTCTGCATATGCGTTGCTTCCTTCCAATAAGCGAATTCCATCAAACTCGACTGTACTTTGAAAAATATCGGAAACCAATAAACCAGAACCATAGACACTAGAACCATCTGAAGCACCATAGCTTGTAACTTTTAAATCACCAATGTCAATATTGCGAATGGATACATTGGCACGGTTAATTCCGTAATTTTGTCCAACTATTGGCTCATCTGCCCCATAATATGGTGTTTTTGTAATTAAAGCGCCACCGATTCCCCATACATCTCTTGAATAATCCTGCTCATAAGAACCGCTAATATTTCCTTCCAACTGCAAATTATTAAACTCAACGTTAGTTCCATTATAGCTTACAACGTTTGTAAACAAAGCAGATTGCATGTAATAATGATAGGAGAATCTACTATTCGGCGTCGAAATTCCATTTTTCTTACTATCATCAATCACAGTCGCATGATTGATCAGCGGACTCGCATCAAGTTTAATCGTTGGTTTATAATTTCGATAGTCTTTTCCATCACTGGCTACTTCTGTCTTTGCAGCTAATTGTGCTACTGCAGTTTTTATATAGGTTTCTTTCTGTTCCTTTGTTGGATTTGTTATTCCTTCTTTGGTACAAAATTGCATTAAATCGAAACCATAGTAACTACCCCCCTCAATATTCATAGGATAATAGCTATATGTACTCAAATCTAAATCAGCTGTTATGATAAAATACCCCAAACGAATGGCGCTAACATAGGCTGCATCCTTTGTTTGTCTATCTGCCGTAGCCGCCGTGTTGATATGGATTGATGTATAATCAGCAAAGTAGGATAATAACTCAAATCTTTGTTTATAATGGATGGTATTAAAAGAAGCTAGGATCATCATCTTTTCTTCTGTATCTATGACAAAGGGATCTTGCTTTGTTCCTGTACCTGTAATTTTGTTTGTATCCCAGTCCTTGAATAGATTATAGTATATTCTCGTACGAGGAGCTCGAGCCTCCTTCTTCGTATGACTTAGGTATTTCGCTTGATCCGTATACAGTCCCATCTGGTGTGAATAAACACAATATCCTTTTTCTGCATCCTCATTGATTCGATAATACTGGTTCCAGTCTGGATCATCTTCCAAACTGATTAATCCGGAACACGTGCGGTCTGCTCCATTATAATAAGTCATGTTGTTACTTGTGGTACGACCATCTGTGACAACAGCTGCAATATCATCGAAATTAGCACTGCCGTAAATCATGGCACTGTCTACTGCTCTATATCCTTTAATCGTCATGATCAGTTCATATGCATTTCGTATCATCCCCGCATCTAAATTTCTATCGGCATTATTCTGATATATAAGGAATTTATTAAACTGTACTTTCTCTAAAGCCAGCTTACCTGTAACTCCATACCATAATCCACCCACATATCCAGTGGTATTAATCGTACTGTTATCAACTGTTAGATTTTCAACTGTGGCATCTACCTGGTTCCACTGATACCCTAAGAATCCACCCGTAATATACACATCACCTGACGGATTCATAATGAGGGCATCTTTTATCGTAATGTTCTTACAAGAAACATTTGTTTTATTATAGTACACATAATGAGAGATTCCATTAGTCGTCACTGTTTTTTTAAACGGTACACCAATATAAGAAACCATTCCTGAGCTCTTTGAAGTTTGACTTGCTAAAGTCATTCTAGTACTGATCTCTCCCGAAAATGTATAATCTTGAATGGTTAAGTTGTTTGTTTGATTTACATCGTTACTATTATTTGTTCCATAATAACCCAACAGTCCACCAAAAAAACCTTCTAATCCATTCATTGTTCCACTATAGGTTACATTATCGTAGATGAATTCACACTTTTTCGTTTTACAATAATAAGTTGAGTTATAACCAGCAATTCCTCCACAAGCATTGCCAGCTTCTAGTATAGGATCTGTTGCATTCGTATTGGCTGTTCCATCTAATGAAGAAGTGATATTAACTGCACTCGTAATATTCTGCACTACGACTTTCCCATTCACTTTATCACCAATAAAGCCTCTGGAGAATAAGGTAGCAACTTTGGTTCCTCCTGTTATAGAACCTGTAAATAAAAGGTCATGAAACGATGCTACACCTGTATCTCCGTCATTTGCCGTAGATGGTGCACAGACTTGTGCGAATAAAGCAACGTCAGCCTGCATCGTATTCATATTCAAAGTGATGGTTGGTGCTACTCCTGTAGAAGGATCTACCATTCCATAGAATGACCCAGAAAAGGCATCTAAAAATTGTGAATCATAATAAGGTAGATTCAAACGAAGGATTCCTGTATTGGACAAATCCACATCATTCATAACTTTGTAATTTGCTTGCAAAAGATATGCATAATCTGTCATCTTACTTGGCTTTTGCGTCAAGTCAAAACACTGACCAGCAAAAAACAATTTCGTATTCAATGCAATTGCCATCACCATAAAGTCATTGCTGCTCTTTAATTGATAAGGATCATCAACTGTCCCAGTTCCTAAAATTGGTATATAATTTTCTGCTGTAGGATCAACGATTGGATTAATATAAACCGTTCCTCCATTTCCCACTTCTCCTACTTTATCTAGAATATAGGTAGATGGAAGGAGTATCTGTGCGTTTTCTTTACGATAAATAAAAGCATGGTTTGTAACACCAAATGCATAGCCCGATTTCTCTACTTTACCACTTACTTCATTAACTTTACTTAAATCGATTGTTCCATCAATGGCCACTCGAATTCGATCACTCAGCTCTCCAATCAAACATCCTAGTCCCGTATTTGTGCGGTTATTGATGTAATTACCTTGAACGGTTGTTGTACCATCTATAAGTACATCAACAATGGCTGTCTTCGTACTTTCCTGATTTTCCACATAACCAATCAAACCACCGATTCCTCGTGTGGAATTCGTTTGATTGCTTATGGTACCAGTAACTTTAATATTCGTTAGTGTTAAGGTCATCTGCTTTTTTATTTGGCAAGTTCCAATTAATCCACCTGTTGCAATATTGCCGCCTGTAACATTGGCGTTTACCAAGATATCTTTAAAACTTACATCTCCACCTGCTGTATCCGTAATAACGGCTAAGGCAAGTCCTCCAATTGAATGAGATGCTTGGTATTGGTCAGTAACATCACCTAATATAGTAAGTTTTGATATATCCGCATGATCACCTACGTAATTAAATAGTGGTGTATTGATCTTAATTCGAGTACCACCACCTTGGAATGTTCCACAAAAATAGTGCTCCGAAGATCCTATACCTGTAAAAGTTTTCGACTCTTCACCCACTACAATTGGCTCAGTGAGGTCAATGTCAGGAATTTGATTATAGTCATCTTCCTCTTCCTCACCTTCTCCAATACCGCTATCTCCTGGCTCTTCTAAATTGAGTACATTTACGATTCCAATTTCTTTATTATTTTCAATAGAAGAACCCGATACGATGTCTCCATCAATGGATTCACCTGTACCAATGGAACTACCGGAAGCTATAATAGCCTGTCCAGAAGCATCTTCCGGCGCTGTATAAGAATCCACACGAAAATAAACACCAGTAAAAGCTTTCATTACTGCACACTTCTCTATTTCTTCCTGTAACAAGATGAAATCCTCTGCATTTTTTAATATATAAGGATCGCTTTGTGTACCAGTTCCTCCTCCAGAAAAAGGAATAATAACATCATCCGCAAATATTTTTGATATCCCCCATGGTAGATTCGGACCTACCATTGTAACAACAAGAAGGATGGCAACAAACTTTTTCCATATTACTTTCTTATTCTTCATGATTAGCCTCCTTACACCTAAGTCCGGCAAGACGTTACGGTTGTACTTCAACTGTATTGACAATGCTTTCTTCGTTGGTATCCCAAAGGTATGCACCACCTGACATCCAATCCGACTCCACCATTGTATCTTTATAGAATATAATGTTAACTGCCGTATACGGCAATACTTCAATAATCAAATGACCAGTCGCTCCACCATCCGTATAGTAAAACCGCTTATTCGCTTCCTCTCTAGTCAAATCTGCTTCTTTCACAGCTAATAACAAAGGGTTATACTCATCAATGGATACTAAAGCATTATTCCATGTAATATGTAATAGTTTTGCAGCATTGGTTATACTGGTATGCCCATTATCCATTACTCCACTCGTTGTATGTAAGACATATTTTAATGCACAGCTTTCACTTTTCGGATTTTCAAATCCCTTATCGGATATAAAATTACTTGACTCCGCTCTTTTTAAGATTAGCGTAGTACCTATATTTTTAATATAAGGAGAACCCTCTTTCGTTTTTGCTGTAATCTTGATAGACACATCATTGTTTATTGTTACTCCAGCCTTGGGTTTCACTGTAATCTTAAATATATCCGCACAGGCAGCTCCTCCATTCAACGTACCTTCTAACAGTGGCGACGCTTCATGATTCACTACCTTTTCAATGGTATATTCTATATAGTCTCCATATGTGGTTGAAGAGGAAACCTCATAGGAGATATTCTGTGTTGCATTATTATAAAGCATTGGATTTTCATAATTTCGTATCTGAAATGCAAAATCACAAGTAGTGACACCATCCCAACCCTGGATCACATACTCAGCACCACCCGTTACCCCATCTGCATTCAATTCACTTAAGTAATCACTTTCAAAATAAAAACTATTCGCATACGCAATTTCTCTCTTTTTATCTGTTGCGCGATATTTTGCCACAACAGGCACGATTACCGTACATGAAAGAATCACCGTTGCCAAAAGTAATGCCATTCTTTTTCCTTTGGTCTTTTTCATATTCTTCACCGTCCCTTATTGTGGTTGTGCCTGTACTGCTTCTACTGCAATAAATATCTGATCTACTTCTTTGGTATATTTAAATGCATTTTCTGATAATGGCCATTCAATTTCAATGGTATAGTTCTCTTCAACTAAATCACCTTTCGGAAACAAGAAATTATGTCCTGACGCATCTTTTTGAAAAATCCATTTGGTTCCAAGATTGGAGTATACACGTACTGCATTTTCCTTTATTGGTGATGAAACTTGATTTCCATCTTTGTCCTTAATCGAATATGTAAGAGGAAGATGATTTGTTGTGATTACACACAGCTGATACGCAAGATCAACTTCCGAACGTTTTGCAAGGTCACCCGCTCCACTTCCATTGCTTACAGTAAAAGGAATACTTACCTTCATTCCTGGATTTAGATTTTCCATTGGTATTTCTGTTACTTGCTGTGTTGTTAGATTCAGATGATAAGCTGCTATATTGGTGGTATCCATTTGGGTACCAATTACTACATCTTTGATATATTTTGCTCCAACAAAAATTGCCGCTCCAATAAGAATTACAAAGCTAAGAGAGACAATGATTTTTTTCTTATGACTTGTTTGTTTTTTACTTTGTTCATTCTTCATCGTCTCATCCCCTTCCTTACCTATACCGTTAGTCTTCGACTTTCCATTTACTGGTTGTATCAATCGTATCTCTACGATTTCTATCCGTACTTCCTTTTTATAATTATGGTGTTATTGGTTCAGCCTGAACGCCTTTCACATTCACAGTAATACCACCTGCAATATACTGTTTATTCTCGCCAATGAAGGTATCTTCTTCATCATATTGTTTGATTGCAGCATCTTTTTCTTCTTGTGTACCCAGTTCAGATACATCTGCTTCATATGGCCATTCCCAATAGAGTACGACTTCTTTCTCTACTCCTATTTCCAAATTTCCTTCTGCCAATACGGCTTCCGTGATATACGTTTTTTCACCTAGCTCATTTGTTGTATAAAATTGAAAATGTTTTTTTAGCAAATCCGAGTAATCCATATCGGTATCGTGACCTTCTCCTGCTGGTATGATCAGGGTAAGTAAGGATTTGTCAATTCCAATCTGATATCCCGTCGTAACGTCAGAATTGGATGTAATGAACAAAGAAAAGTGTCCAGACGTACCTGGTGCCAATTTTCCCGTTGCCACGTTTGTGAACGTCCCAACATTCAGATTAATCTTATCCGTATTCTTAACTGGTTCTCCACCTGCTGTCAAAGAAACTTTAAAATCCCAAGAAGCGGTATTCATCGTACTTTCGTCCGATTGAACGAATACGGAACTTTCAAACCAGGCAACAGTTACTGTAATCAGGGTAAGAACTAATACTGCTAATGTTGTTGATAATAAAATCGTTTTACGATTTATGTATTTCTTCATCTCTGTCACCCTTTCCTTGTAATTGATTTTCTATAAAAGTTCTTCTAAACTCCATTATTAATTGTACGATGCAGGAGATTACACAGCCAAGCAAAGGAACGATAATAAACAAAAAGTAGTTCCATCGTTTCATAAGAAAACTAATTCCTTTGCTCAGGATTCTACCTCCAATAACGGTTTTTATATATTTACCAACGATTTGATCTTTTCTTACTTCCCAGCTATCAGAATTGGTATTATTATCTCCCTTGGTAATGTACACAACCTCTTGTAGTTTCTCATCATATCGAATCTCATGAATTCGATGGGTATTGAAATACCCTTGTATTTGTGGATTATCCGAATAAAAAGTAATAATATCCCCTACCTTCAGCTGTTCGTGATCCACATTTTTTATCAATATACAATCCCCTTTTCCGATTGTTGGGCGCATACTAATACTAATTACACGCAATACACGATAGCCAAAAAGGGATGGTGCTTGTTTATTTGAAATCTGAATGACACAAAGACAGCAGATCACGATCACAAGTAAAAACAAGAAATCTCTTGCTGCCGATAGTGTCTTTCTCATTCTATACACCCTTTCTATCTACCTCGTCTTGTTGAGGTCTCGTTCTTTCTTGCCCACTCTTCTTTTCGAATAGCAGCTCTTCGGTCTAGCTGCGCATTGGACAACTCCTTCATAACACGCTTCTTCACCTCTGCATCAGACATATTTCCATAGTAATCAAGGATTTCCTCCATCAATTGCCTTATAAATTTGGGATTACGATCCGGTTCCTGTTTTGGCACGTGAATATTGGTAAAATCACTATCTTCCATAAACTTTTTCAGAACAAGATATTCAAGGAATATATCATTATTAACGTCTCGTTCGAAATTCCTTGTTATAATGGGATCCTGTTCAAAAACACGTACTTTGTAACCGACTCTATCATAGGTATGCAAAAAATTCCACAAGGCATAGCAAGCTTTATAGTGTGGATTTTTTGCAATTGCGTTCGTTTTTACTACGGGGTGTTTTACGGTTGGATACTGACGCATCGCAGCGTAGAAATTACTATTTGCCATATCATTGACTCTTCGATGGATTCTAGCAATTCGTCCAAAGATATCCTTGTTCTGTCGATCATTCTCTACTGTTGTCTGCTTTTCCTCAATACGAATTTGCATCTTATAATTGATAATTTCTTTGTAATTATCAATGGTAGTTTCAATATCCAAAACGCCACCTAACTCATCCTTCGTATTTTCAAAAATCACGTCAACCCGTCGATTCACAAAGGAGAGTAATTCCTGCAACAATGTTGCAATAAAACGATTTTCATATGTATTAAGACTTTCTTCTTTAAAAATGTTTAATATTCGATTTGGTATGACCGTTCCATCTTCTCTCACTGCATCTACCATATCACCATGCATAGTTAGATGTTGAATGGACTCCGGTGTAATACTCTTTGCTAATGCTACATTCACGATCTGACGATCTTCTTCAATAAATTTTCTTGGGTTTTCAATCGAAGCTTCTAAGTGCTCAATTGCTTGTTCAATCTCATCAACCCAAACACTATCTACATATTTAAATAATTTTTTATTAGAGAATTTGTAATATTTGCTACCACATTCGATCAAATTATGAAAGTATTGATAAAATGCATCTTTTTCTAAATCTCTCTTAATCGCATTCGTATATACACTGTATGACTGATCAATATCTTTATCCATCTTCAGCAAACCCTCTCAAATTTACGATAATTTCTTTAATCGCAATAAATATTCTTTGCATATTGGCATCGTATTCTCTCCAAATGTACTATCCAAGAAACGAACCAAACCATCGACTTCATCTCTAACAAAGCCCAGATTTAAGGACTCAAACTTTCTTAAAATCTTTTTCGCTATCATAAAATCAATACCATCAAGTTCTTCGCCACCACATGCTATATAGCAAGGTACAAAGTCCAATAACTGTTTCATAATACGGTTACCAAATGCCAAACGAAAATGTTTGATTACATATTGATCCATCAAGTTTAGTTTATCAATCAGATCCTGACTTACTGGGTACTTCTTCTTCGCATCATCAAACATAGCAGCAATATGTTCATAGGTAACATGCAATACATCTGTTTGAGGTGCATCAAATGGCAATGCTTTCTTATCCAAATCAATTGGTATTGCACGGTCGTACACTTTATCTGAAACAGCAAATGTCGAATCATCGTTATTGATCGTACCAACGAACCAAATATTTGGCATGATTGCAATCTTTCCATCTACTATCTTTTGCGGATCATTATCCCACATAGAAGGAACAATATTAACCTTCTGTTCATCCAGTCTCGGCATTTCTAGCACAGATAACATCTCTGCAAAGTAGTATTCAACTCTGGCAATATTCATTTCATCCAAAACGATTAGTCGCATATCTTGATAAAAATTAGCTTCATATAGCGCTTTTAAAAAGTCTGTTTCATTGTATTTCTTCGTAAACTCATTGAAGTACCCAAATAATTCTGTCCGGTCTCTCCAAGAAGGTTGAACCGCACAGATAGCAGATGAGTTATCAATAAACTTACCAAATGCATAAGGCAACGAAGTTTTACCAGTACCAGAGATACCTTGTAATATAATTGTCCTAGTTGCTCCAAAAGAAGCGATAAAGTATTTGATATCCGACAGATCATAATATAGATTTAGCTGAGAAGCAGCATAATTACGAAACTGCTTACAAATGTCCTCTAGGTTGATGTCATCATCATAAACAGGTGGTTGATACTGGGTCAAATAATACTGATCCACTTCTGTAAGACGTGTAAATCTTGTTTTTTCTAGATTCACAGAATTTGTTGAAGCAATGCCATCTTGTGCAGCTGCCATATCAATATCCTGGTCAGTTGTAAGAAGTTCTTTCTGTACATTCATTCCCATACTAGAGACTTTCATTGCTAAGATCTTGTCTTTTTCATAATTCAGTTTTAACATTTCTTGGTTTAATCGCAAGAGTTCATCTTTCATTCGCTCATTTTCTTTAAGTGGTAATCGAAAAGTTGCAATACGCTTTCCTGCTTTAAGTAACAGAAATACAACAAAAAACACAAGAATCGCAAGAAGAAGGAATGCTAAGATAGCAAAGATCCAACCACCTACTCCAAAATTTGGCTGATATGATTCTAAAAGCCCTTTATAATATGAAAAATCAAATATTCCAATGACGCCTTTGATAATGGCTTTTATCACATTATATAAGTTATCTCCTATTGAACTAATGATGTCATAAAAAAATCTAAAAAAAGCTTCCACGTACTTACCCACTTTCCTTCGCTGTATTTTGTAACTTCCTTGTTATCGCTTTTCTCTAATCTCTTTTTTGTTTGTCCATGTGCCTTTTTTCCATATGTCTCATCTGTAACTTCAGATCACGAATCTCTTGGTCATACTCCGCTTTCATATTCTGTACCGCTATATCTTTTCTTAATATGGCATACTGGACAATGGTATAGAGCAATTGTACTAAAAATGCTACTGCCAATGGGAAAAGGATACACACAAAGAATCCAAATCTTGTTTGCATAAAACTGATTACTTGTCCTAATAACGGAATATGAAATGCATAAATTCCAATAATCTCTGATTCTTGTACAAGTCTTTCGTCCGCAGCAAGATTGTTCACACCTTTTGTTTCAATCATACGTTGTCCTGTCTCTGATTCTTGAAATGCGATGATGGTGTGTGTATTCACTACTCGTTTTCCATTAATGATCGTATAATATGTAATGATGTCTCCTATCTGAAGAGAATGTCCTTGTGTATAACTTTTTGATAAAATTAAGTCTCCCTTGCCAAAGACACCTTTCATGGAATTGGATTGAATTGCAATTGGTATATAATCACCCAATTTAGGAATTCCATTCTGTCTCTTTGAAGATATGGCAAAATAGCAACAGATAAAGGAAAGAATCATTAATAGTGTTATGATTATATTCTTTCCCATCCTTACTAATTTTTTATGTTTTTTCATCTTAGGCCCCTACTGTAAATCGGTTGACGTAAATTGTAGGGAAGTGGTCAAAACTTTTGAAGCAATCTCATTGACACAATCTTTGTCTGATCCTTCAATCCATATGTAAACTGTAACTTTTGTTGCCGTGTCCACAGGAATTTCAAATAAATCAGCGGACACATCTGAGGAATACGTAGCTCCACTTGTAGCTTTGAATTTCCCATTTGTTGATTGTTTAATCGTTGTTAAACTGCTAGCCATTGCATATTGATCTGTACTTGCACCTGTTGCACTACCATCTGCATTTGGTTCGAACACAACACAAGTTCCATTGTCTAACACAAATGCAATTCGAGCAGCATATGCTGCTTGTCCGGAATCTTTATTGGCTACCTTTGTTCCTGCTGCAAGTTGAACCTTAACACTGCTTCTAGAACCGCCTGTCGCTTTGAGATAAAAAGTTGAGCTGGCAATATAGCCTCCATCTGCCTGTGTTTTATTAGAAATTGTAGTTAAATCACTTACTTTACTATTTTCCACTCCTGTTACTTTCCCTGACGTTCCATACACTGGTTTATAAAAATCTTTCCCGTTTGGAGTGGTAATTGGACGAAGTACGGTGTTATTGCCAATGTCTGTGGATAAATTGACTGTATTACCAAAAGTCCCCGTATTTGTTTTACTGATTGTTAATCCTCCAAATGTTCCCGCTGTTAACGTAATGTCTTCAACTTTTGGCTGATTACTAATGGAAAACCACGCATAAGATGCTGTGGTCAATACAACTGCAGATACCGCTAGCATTGCTAATGAATATAACAATCTCGTCTTTACTGAAGACGTATTCTTATTCTTCATAAATTAACCTTCCTTCCTGACATGAGTCCCCTTATCTTATCATAATATTTTTTTCGTGACAGAACCGTGAATAATTCGTTTTATTATTTCTTTTCTTCTACCAATTTAAATTGCATTTTCATTGATATATGACCACCTAGTATGTCATCAACACATTCAGGATCTTCTCCCTCTAGCCAAACAACCACGGTGTATTTATCAATTTCACCAGGTTTCATGCCCTTTCTCGTTTCAAGACACACAACATTATCATTCGTAAAAGGTATTGTTCGAAATTCATATAATCCATCTACTCGTAATAAGCCAATCCGTTCCTTTTCTTCTTCTGTCAAATAGCCTGTTTCTTCTTCTGTTAAGGAAATAACCTGTTTTTCATCTTTTGCTGTTTTTGCAATTGCAAATGGTTCATAACTATATTGACATTCCGGATTCCCGTCCGCACCCTCCTTAGCATAAACCGTTTCTTTCCCATTCTGGAAAACCATGATCCAAGCAGCATTCTCTAATCCTAAAGAAGAAGAGGTTATATCTAACTCATATGTATAATCTGTATCCTTTTGTCCTGCATTCTGTATGTAATATGTATAGGCAATATAATTATCTCCATTATGTGAACCATCAATCTGATTGATATTCTCTGGTAGATCCAAGATATTAATGTTATTTGCCCCTTCTAATGCTTTGCTAAATAACTTTATCTTCGCGTTTTTAAAGGTTTTCTCTTCCGAAATAACAAATCCCGTATCGGCCATATCCTTATCTACGGTTACAACAAATTCTCCTGCTTTACTAAAGAAAACAGAAATTGCAAACAAAAGTGCAAGCATACCAAAACAAATACCGATTACTCGATAAGCCATGAATTTACGAAATATTTTTCTAAAAAATAAAGCAATGGAATCTCTGTAATAGGTTCGTCGATTCTTTTCTTTATATGTACGATCATCAAGTGACCTTTCCTTATTTTTTCGACGAAATTTCATAATTCACTCTCCTTCCATCGCATTTCTACAATCATTCTACAATAATTTTGTATTATATTCAAGTAGTGTTAAAAAATACCTTATATTTTAATTCAATTACTACTATTTTAGCATCTTTTACCATAATATATTATTGTTATAGAAATGCAATCCAACTTTTCTCCTACAACAACTGTATCCTTCAATACTATATTTCATCTTATTTAAAGCCTATCTAAACATTGCTTTTTGTTTTTCCCATATTTTCTAATTTCAGGCTGCCAATTGGTACATAATGTTCTCGTCGAATTGTGTCAAAATTTCGAATATAAGCATGGTACCAATTACGATAGGAATATATCAGTACGTCAGGTTCATTACCAGATTCCTTTCTCTTCCTTATATGCAAAAAAGACAATTAAAATCTGATAGAAGCCAAGTAACGAACACATTGTGTTCGCTCTTGTTACAACAGATATTAATTGTCTTTTCACTCTCTTTACCTATATTAGACTACTGGTCCGCTATAAAATCATGCTCATCTACTCTGCTACTCCTAACCACAATTCCAGTATTTGATTCCAAGTAAAGTTTAGATCAATTGCTTCCACTCCGTACGTTGTTCGAATAGGAAAAGATGCTAGGTATTCATCCTCAAGATAGTATTTTGCGACACCTACTTCTTGATTGGCCACGACAGGTGCCTTTACTTCTTTTTCAATTTCATAGATTACCTTTACTTCCTCACTTTTACTCTTTAGTAATTGTAATGTTCCTTCACAATACAAATCAACGTAGCTTTCTTTTCCCCTTTTTACATAAACAGGTTCATAGAGTTTTGTATCATCAAAGATTTCTTCCAATTGATAATTATTCATACCATAATCCATCAGACTTGTGGTATCCTTCCACTTATAATTCTTATTTGGTGGCCAACCACTTGCTAAAACCACCGAAACTAAAGTCTTCTCTCCCTTTTCTACCGCTCCGACGAAACAATATCCCGCTTTGTTCGTAAATCCTGTCTTTATTCCAATCGCTCCATCATAAATATATAGGAAACGGTCCTTATTGCTGACAGAATAGGACGTACCTTTTGTTAATTCTTTAAAAGTCCAGTTTGGGGTATTTACAATTTCTCGAAATTGCTGATTTTGAATGGCATAGCTTGCAATTTTCCCTAATTCTCTTGCTGTCGTATAGTGTTCTTCGGTCATTGAATCCAATCCATTTGGTGTCACAAAGTTTGTATGGGTACAGCCAAGTTCCTGCGCTTTCTTATTCATCATTTGCGCAAATCCTTCTACCGTCCCCCCAACATGTTCTGCTATTGCTACAGCTGTATCATTATGGGATTCTAACATCAAGGAATACAACAGATCCCCCAATTTATATTCATCACCTGTTTGCATATTCAATTGCACATCAGGCTGTTTTGCAGCATTTTTCGACACCTTTACAACATCATCCAAATTCGCATTCTCTAAGGTAACGATTAAAGTCATAATCTTCGTAGTACTTGCCATAGGCATCTCTTGATCTGCTTCTTTTCCATACAGAATACGCATATTGGATGCATCCATCAGACATGCTGCTCTTGCATTTAACTGCAAATTTCCATTTTCTTTCGTAATCGGTTTCGTTACAATCGTAACCTCTTCTACTCGACGCTCTCCAATGCAACTACTTTCATTACGAAGCGTTTCATTACAATTTTTGGAGTAATTTTGTGAAAGGATCGGAATTTTATATTGGGGCCATTCCTTGACCTGATCATGAACGAGAGGATAATACAACATAGCGATAACCGCCAATGCAATCGTACATATTAATATAGAAGCTATTTTTCTACGCAAAGCAAACTCCCGCATTGTTTCTTACTTAATTGTATCAATCGTATATATAAAATATGCTTCTTTTTTCTTCAAATATACGAAATTTGAAGATGGAAACGCAACTCTAACGCCTTACTAACCTGTCATTCTGCCAAAATGTGTACGATACACTTCCATTCCATTCAATTGTAATACAATCCAGTCATATTAATTCAGTAGTACCACTTGTAGGTTTAAGTAACCCGCATATGTAATCCAGATAAAATATGGTAATAAAATCCAGCCTGCCACCTTCGAAATTTGGGTAAACATTGTTATCATTGTAAAGACGACACCCCAAAATGCTACAATCACAAGAAATGCTGCCGCATAAGCCTGAAAAGTAAAGAAAACTACGGACCATACAAATACTAAGAGCAGATTAATACCATATAAGCGCAAAGCCTTTTCTCTTTCTTTGGAGTCTGAACAGTAGATCAGGTAGGAAGCAATCCCCATAAAAAGAAACAGAATTGGCCAAATAATAGGGAAAACATATCCTGGAACCGCTAAATCTGGTTTATTCAGATTCTGATAAATCTCCCTGCTATTACTGGTTACCAATCCTGTTACTGCTCCAACAATCTGTGGAATTGCCAAACTGATCAATAATGGTTTCCATCTTATCTTCATACTCTCTACTCCTAAAACTACGTTCTAGTAATATTGTATGATTCTTCATTTCTTCTCATTCATTTCTTATCAGCCATAACTTTTCATTCCGTTCATACCTCTTAAGGTTTGGGTGTCAAAAGCCCTTATTTACTTTGAGGTCCGTCAATTTGCACAATTTAAGTTTGTCTAACATGTAATACAGGACATAGTTCATTCGCAACACGCTCTCGCTTGGATGAAGTTCGTAGTGGTACATAAGGCTCTAAAGTACAGAGCCAAAGTACCAACGACTTCATACAGTTGCTCATCAAACTATGTCCTGTATTACATGAGATTAGCAAATGTTTGTGCAAATTAACGAAAGCAAGTTTTACTAAGGGCTTTTGACACCCGAACCCTCTTAACAAATCATAACTACTTATAATGTTCAACCGCTAAATCGTTTGTCAAATTGCCTCTACCACGTCTTCATATACAATCTGTGTCAAAAGCTCTAGCGTAGGTTTTTCATATGTGACAAGTCGATTTGCCTGACTTGTCAAGATCTTTTCGAATACGTTTCGAATTCCTCTTGCGTTACCAAATCGATTTCTTGCCGCTTTCGTCATTTTCGACAATTGTTTCTTAATATAGTGTTGTGCATCTTCTTCCAATTCCATGGATGATTTTTTTGCCATCCCATTAAGAATAGCAAGTAGTTCCTCCACCGAATAATCCTTGAATTCAATAAACTTGTTGAATCGGGAGATCAATCCTGTATTGGCTTTTAAGAATGTTTCCATCTCTTTCTTATATCCAGCTACAATAACAACCAGGTCATCTCGATGGTCTTCCATCAATTTAACTAATGTATCAATTGCTTCATTCCCAAAATCATTCCCACATGTGTTATTGGTCAACGAATATGCTTCATCAATAAAGAGAACGCCACCAAGTGCTTTCTCAACTACTTCTGTTACTTTAATGGCAGTTTGTCCAACATAGCCTGCAACTAATCCCGCACGGTCTGTTTCTATAAGATTTCCCTTGGATAACAACCCAAGTTCCTTGTAGATTTCCGCTATAATACGGGCTACCGTGGTCTTACCCGTTCCTGGATTTCCGGTGAATACCATATGATAGGACATATCCATGACAGGCATCTGAAAGCGCTCACGCATCTTTCGAACTTTGATTAGATTAATCAAGGAATTCACTTCCTCTTTTACACTCTCAAGTCCAACTAAATCTCTTAATTCCTCCAAAAGTTCCTCTAAGCGTTCCTTCTTCTTTGCTTCCTTTTGCTCATCTATTGCTTGCTGAATGGATTCTTCCGTTTTCTTCTCTTCAGCATTTCCTGTGAATTCCTCATTTTCTTCAATTGTTTCGATCTGTTGTTTCGATTCTTGCTCGTACTCTTTTATATCTTGCTGATTGTTTTCTTCTATGGATTGTTCCTTATCTTTTTCACTTACATTTGCATACAAACCATTTACAATGGTCTCCTGATGGGATGTTTTCATACTTTCTATATGCACACCAGTACGAAACATCTCACTACATATCTTACGAAATACATACTTTTCATCTAGTACATAATCATGATTTAGCCGATTACTGATGAATACATGGATCTTATTATAATATTCTTGTATAAACTTTATGACATACTGGTCCTTCGAGCTATTCAGATATGCCATAGCTAATACAATATTGATCATTGTTTCAAAAAATGTTTCAGCACTTCTAGTTCCTTTTTCCTGATCACGCAGATCACATAATTGCAACAAAATAGGTGGTGACGCAAGCATTCGTTCTACTTGCGCCACCACGGTATCATCAATACATCTCTCTGGGTCTAACTCAAAATGGTTCTTTTCTACCGTAGAAAGTATAAATTCAATATCTTCTCTCATAAAGTGTTTGCTGAACACCGCATACTGGATCAATACTGCTTGCACATAAATGTCTAAAACATCATACACGGATTGCTTTAGTACTTCTTCTGGCTTTTCCCAGTATCCTTCAGTCAACAAATCTTTACAATGTTTTTGTAATGTTTTAAAATTCTCTCTTGCGATCTCAAACAAGGATCGATTTGAATAGGCCTGCATTCTGCCACTTCCTTCTTACTGTATGTAGATGGCTTGTTACCATGAATCATCCTTATTCTACTACATCTTGTCAGAACTAACAATAGTCTTAATTCAAATCAAACAGATTTCTACGCAATAAGGTCACTGTCTTCCTTGCTTTTATTTTGGTATTGTCTGCCATGATCATAAGATTTATCGATTCTTTTCCATCTAATTTTTCTCTTGGATACAAGATATAATACTCATATAGTTCCCCCTGGGTATTCTTACTATACGTGTAGACTTTGGAATCCAGTATTACCTGATTATACTCATCATAGATTGCCAGATTCATTACTTCACCATTCTCATCATAGATCGTTATCTTCGCAGAATCTGAGATGATGCTGTCGTCTTTCACGGTAAATGCGACTTTCACTTCATCGCTTTCATTAGATGGAAGCATGTTATCTCGTACATCCAAATCAACATACACAAAGCTTTTTCCATCCTGACCCTCTACACCATTGGTTACGGTAATCTCTGGTTCTGCTAAGGAAGCACGATAAGCTGCAACCATTGTATTGATAAAAAGTTTTACTTCATTCTCTTTATTTCCAAAATACTCATGCCCAGCTCCTGTATACGTTATATTTCCTTTATTATATATATAGTAATTATTCCTTACGTCATTTGGTGATGAACTGTACAGTTTGTTTTCCATCTGATTCGATAGGCAATACCACACCACGATTTCTGGATCTTCCAAATCTAGTTCATAATATTGTGCATGGGTTTGAGCAATTTGCATCTTTCCTGAAGTTGGAATCTTATATGGATATTCTGTAATCTGCCCTTTATTCTCATTGGTCACATAATAGGTTTCAAAGGAGTCTGTGCTAGGGAAATCCAAATACCTCGAATCACTCAATAAAAAGGTGCGAAAAGGTCCAAGTTGATTCGTAGGAATGGACGAATATCGATCCCCTGCCACTACACCAAAGTTAATCATTGCTCCATAGGAATATCCTTGGATTTCCTTATAGATGGAACCTTTTGGACTGTATGCTATATCTTTACCCTCCGTATTATTCCCTTGGCTCTCCTGTCCCTTAGTCGCTACACCAAAGCGATTCATTCCAATACGATCTCGTAAATACTGATTCATATTATATCCCCAGTTCATTACACCAGCGGTATGGGTATCCGAGTTACTTAACCGATTAACAACCGATGTTGTATCATGGGTAAATAAAACACTTTTTCCACTTTCAATAAATGCAAACACATTATCCAAAGCTCCATTGGCATTGGATATATCCGTATAACTATCCCCGAATCCAAAGATTAGCATATCATAATTAGCAAATCGATCAATGGAATTTGGATCATCCGCTACATAAGCATTGGACACACCATAGGCGGAACCTTTATACCAATTTTCAAATTGCTTCACATCGATCGTAGTAATATCTAACACAAAATCATTGAGATTACTGGCATATTTATGAAACAAAGTGTTTTTACTCGCTAATTCATTCTGTAGATTCATGGTTGAACCCGTCCAATTGTAACGAGAGTATTTGGTGGAGGTAACTTGAAGAATCCGTAGTAATTTTTTCTCTGTGCTGCTTCGTCTTATTCCATAATACCCAATCTGATTGGTACGAATGTACGGATTATCCGTTCGATAAACCAATAGTTTCCATGGAACGATTCCAACATAAGAATTCGGTAAGGTTTTCATAAGTTCTATCGAGCTTCCCGCTTTAATACCGGTTTTTGTCGCCAACAATTCATTTTCAGCATATTTTCCATCGGCATTCCCATCCACGTATAATTTCACGGTATACGTTAATTTCTCCATCTCTTCTGCTTTCAAATCTTGTATGGTGAACACATAACTTAATCGTTTTTCCGTCATTAGAACATCCGGATGATTTCCATCATACATCACTGGCATGGAATCAAATTCCAGCTGTGGTTTTTCAATGGCAAGATATTTCTTAAGCTGGCTACACGCTTTCGATTTTGTCTGTGCATTCTGCAAGCTATATAGATTGATCCGATTTTTCTGTTCCTTACAACTCTCTGAAAATGCGTAGATATTACTATAAGGATCGACCTGCTCTGCATTCCTTTCATACAGCTCTTTTTCCATAACGATTGGATACCCTGCTTTGATAAATTCCTCTAATTCCTTTTTCTTAATTGCCGTAATATCATTGCCACTATAACGATAGGTATTGACCCCTTGCACTAACCCTGACAAGGCATTTCCACCATAGATTCGATCTCCTACATGAAGATAGATCTTCCCATTGAGGTTGCTATCATTATATTTTGTTATACCCTTGGCGTTCCGATTAAGCATTCCGGTATTTAACCCCATATAGATCATGTCATATTCCTTATTTAAATCTTCAATCTTTCCATTGAATTCAGCTGTCGTCATCGGTACGATGGTAATGGTTCCTGTGAATCCTTTCACCATATTTCTCACATCCGTTTCCGTTAATGTGAAATCATTACAAGGCTCCAAATCCAGTATTACCAGTTTATTCTTCTCTAAACTAACCTTCTTATAATGTAGCAGATAGTAGAAAATATCCGCTGTTGAAAGCCTTACATTGGTAACTTCCTCTGGGCTCCCTTCTTTTTCGTTCTCTTCTTGATAGATGAATTCTTTTGTTTCATAAAACCATTCATCTGGTCCGTATTTATCCACTATAAAATTCGCGTCGATAATACAGTCTCCATGGAACGTAAATACGTTGCCTACCACGCTTTCATTTCCTACCATATAGGGATTCTCTATCCCCATACTTACATAATAGGCATATGGATCCTGAACCCCATTCGGCACTGTTGGTAAAAAAGTCTGGCTATGCCAGATATATCGAGCATTTTCTGATTTTTTTATATAGTCTCCCGTTGTGATTCCCTGAAAAGTTGCTTTCAGAATCTGATTCGTTTCAAAAAATTCCTCATAGAAGATTTGTGGATTCCACTGACGTAGCATGAGATACAGCTTCGCAATATTATTTCTAGTAGAATTGTTATATCCATTTAACTCTTGCTGGTTATTCTCATATACGAGACAGTTGATTACAAGAGGCAAATCCTGTTTAACTCCTACTCTTTGGAAAATTGCCATTGTCGCTTCCCAATTGAGGTCATTACCGATAAATGTAGGTAGTTTCCTTCCTTTTCGCAGTCCTGCCAGATTGGCAGGTAACCCATTCTCTGACAAATCACTGACAGTATAACGATTTTCATCGGTTATGCCAAGCAACTCCTTCTCTTTTCCAAAGAACTCCCAAAGTCCAACATAAGCCAAATTCTGCTGTGTCGGCGAAAGAAATACCATATCCGCTTTCTCTATTAGGGTAAGATCATCGTTCACTTTTTCTGGTGTGCAAGTGATTACCTCGATCTTGCATTCGTCCCATTCATCTACAGATAACCCCATTGCATATTGTTTAAACCATTCCGTGTTGATATATTCTACACCCGAACGATAATAGCATTTTTCATAGATTGGATAGGATATCTCTCCTTCACCCTTTTTAAAGAGATACTCTCCCATTCCTTCCCCTACGAATTCATAACGTTCTCTGCTCACCTTGTTATACTGACCATCTGCAATACCGTCTCGATCTATATCTAGGGCATTTTTGTAGACAATCTCCCCTGTGTAGGAACCTGTATGATTATTTACTATTTCGTAATTTTTCTCCATGTAATAGATTTTCTGATCTCTTTGTCCTGTATAGGGCATAAATAACACATCATAGGTACCTTTCCCTTTGCATAATACGAATTCATCCGCTAGTCGATCGTATTCATAATCTCCCTTTCCCTCTTCATTTTTGCTGGCATTGCATACCGTATATTTTTCCTGAGAGAAAGGTGTATACGATTCTTTCTTGGAATCGGGATAAAACCAAGCATTTACATTGTTCTCCTTTTGCCTAATTCCATTGATCTGCTTTGAGAAATTCAATTGATTGAGAGATGCGGTATATGCACCTTGCTTTTTCTCATCAACAACATATTCTACAACTGTCTTAAAGCTATATTCTCCAGTATTTGGTGTTACTTGATGAAAGGTCCCTTTTTCCTGTTTGGCTACATATACTTTCTTCCAATCTGCATACATTTCTTGTTCTTCTTTTGTCAATGTCGCTTTTTCTATGTAAGTATCCCTTACTAAAAGCATTTTTCCCAAGAAACTTGTAAATCCATCATATTCTCTTGTTTTTAGTTTTGTCAGATCAATAGGCTCACAGCCCCCTACCATATATCCAATCTCACCCATACCCTCATAGGGAACAATCTCTAATATGGTAAAACAGTCTGCATCTTTCTCCTTTGTATCACTAGGAACCTTTGCATCATATGTTCCTGCACTCCCTTTATTGCTATCCTGTCTGTATTTTGCTGCCATTACCATATGGACCCCCGAATATATACTGCTGCTTATCATAAACACAACCAGGATCATGAGCAGGAGATTCCTACATATTTTTTTATCAATTTTTCTATTATTCTTCCTCTCCATTGTCAGCCTCCTACTATCCATCAAATCTGTTTGTTTCTTAATTTCATTTGCTTCATTATCTCGTAGGAATCATCTCGAATGGTAAATTGCATTGTTACGGTTAGGATTTGCTTTACTGCCAGTTCAGAATCATCAATAACGCAATCTGTTACATATTGTGCTAGCAGATTGGCTTCTTCCGTAACCTCTCCACAAAGTGCATTGAAGTCACTTTCTGTCCCACCAAATGTATATTCTTCTGCTTTTTTAAGCAAATATATCTTTTGCTTTTCTTTTCTATATAAAATAATGTAATTTTTCTTTGTATTGCTCTCATCCATAGCATGCCCAAAAATCACTGCCATTTCTGTGTCCAAGCCTCGATTCAGATGACACACTTTAAGGTCATTCATTGGCAAGATTAAATCATATAGTTGATTCAACGTCGTTTGTGCTTCTTGTTGAAGATCTACTTCTCTACTGTTCTCCTTATATAGATTGGTACTTGTCATAAGAAAAACACAGACTGCAAATAGAATAAATGACAGTATAAGAACGGCAGCCAGCACTTCTACCAAACTAAAACCTTTTTCTTTTTCTGCTTCCTCTTTCTTCATCACCTGTATTTTCCCGCCTCCTAACTGTTCACCTGTTTTGCATAGTGTTTTCCAGTTTCCTTTACCAGATAGATTCGGTAGATTGCATCTCCATTTACTATATCAATGGAATCATAGAATTTACCTGCTACCGAAAGAAAGGCACCTGAACTTTTTTGAAAAGATAATACAATCTGTTTAGCCTGCTCATAACTTACTTCTACAATAGTAGCACCATCTTTTCCTCGAATACGAAGACTGGAGTTTCCAATCTGATCTCCATCTTCTGCTACACATATTGCATCTTCTTGTTCACTCAATGCCACATAATAATTCAAATCTGCTGCCTGGTATACAATCAGATAGTTCTGTTCCTTACTGCTCATGACTGACAAACGCAACTGGTTTAATCTCTTTTCAATCTTTTGGCTGCATTTTTCCACATTTGCAAACTGCGTTGTTGTAATATGGAATATCGTTACGGATACAAGAAGCCCAAGAATCATGATCGTCACAAGGATTTCAACCAAACTAAAGCCGTGATTGTTACTCCCTGTCTGTTTTCCTATGAAATTCCTATTCTCTCTCCTCTTTTTCTCCATAGCAGCCTCCATTAATTCTTGTGCCAATTCTGATACGATATCAGATTAGACAAATCTAGTATTTGCGATTGTCCTCCCAAAATTGAACCACCGCTAATTACGTTCTCCTTCACGTCATAAAAATACTGGTTAATTTCATCCTCTCCACGATTCCATATGGCGTTCACAATAGTGGCATCTGCATAAACACTTGCATTCGATGCAATCGTGATGGTTCCCCCAGCAATGATTAATCCAGTAAAATTCGCATTCACCCGCACATCTCCTGTAGCTACTAGCAATCCATTCATGGGTGTTTGTACGACATATTCCATTCCTGCCTCTTCTCCCTCTGTGAGACTCGCATATTTTCCCTGTCCATTATATAGAATGTGAATATCGTACGTATCATTTGCATTGGATTGATAGGCAAACCTACCGATCACACCACTGGTCACTTCCTTAATCTTATCCATATTTACAAAACTTTTTGCCAAGGAATCCACATCTAAATAAGAACATTCTTCCTCATCTATTGATAATCTTCTTGTCATCCAATAATACTCTTTCTTCTTTTTTTCTTCGATTTCCCCAAAATAAGCGGAGGTTCTCGTTGCTTCTAATAATTCTAGACTTGCATCCTCTTCTTGTAACCGTGTTGCGATTCCTGCACTTTGGGTTACTCCATAGAGAAAATCCATGCGTCTCACAGGAAATGCCAGTTTCAACTGATCAATCTGGTCTGGATTCTGTTTGCTATATTCTGCAAGATACTTTTGTGCTTTCTTCCCATCCGTAAACTCTAAATAATAATAGACAACATTCACTCCTCCTGGCATTCGATAGAAGATCGTTCGGTATCCCTGCTGTCCATCTTCTGTCATATCAACATACTCATCAAGTGCTAGTGTTGTTTCCTTTTCTAAATCAACCGATACACCTTGGCTATACTCCTCCCATAAGACAGGATTATGTCCAACACTGATACAAGTACTCGGCACCAAATAGGCAATCTGATTTCCCTTCATCGAAATGGAGTCACCTGTCATGATATAGGAATCCTTTTCAAACAAACCAAAGGAATCATATGTAGGAATTTGTATGGCTGCATTTCCTGCAACTACCAATGAAGATACTTGCTCTAGATTTAGTACGGAATTCTTACCATTTACTATAATCGCACTACCACTCTTTCCTTCGGTAAGTTGGTTTCTCTGGTATCCCATGTATGTTCCATTGATGGTTACCTGACTCCGATTTCCATCTAAAACCAAGTCATTCCTAATAATACAATTGCCGTGAATGTCCATAATTGTATCCTGCGTTGCTTCCACTCCATTGCTTAACTCGCATCGTAAATTATTTGCCCAGATCCGGTTTGTTGCATTCCCACTAATATATAACCTAGCCTTATCTTTTACACAAAGATCCCCTCTCGTAACAATCTCCTGTGCTGCCATAGATACCAGTGTACCTGGATTAGCCATAATGATTCCATGTTCCCCTGCATATATATTTCCAACAATATTCGACATTGTCGTTCCATATGAATCTGCAATCTGCAATTGCTGATCTGCAACCAATGCATAACTAGCAACCGCGAATGTTTCTTTTGACGGATCCGATTGATCAAATAAGACAGTGGTCGGATAGTCAATTTTTATATCCGTCTGTATTATCGTCTCATAATCCTTCTCTTGATAACGTACATAGACATTTGATATCAATGCCTCTGTCTGCGTTAAGAGTAAGCTCGGCTGTACTGCTCCTGTCTCGTTGATACACACTCCAACCTTCGTGGCATCTGAGTATTTAGGAGTTTTTCTTACATAACCATCTAATATATTTCGCAGTTTTTCACTTGTTAATGTCGGATTTGCTATGTCTGCTAACTGAATATACAGATTTTCTCGTAAATACTCTTTGAATTTCGCTTCCCGTTGTGAAGGGTGTATCTTACTATAATTCTCTAAAACTTGCGTATAGGCTTCCTTAATCTCAGTCGTAACTAGCTCTTCTAATCCAGTTTTTATCTCGTCCAAAGCAGTTTCTGCTGAGTAAAAGTTTTTCTTTGCTTTCTGATCTACTTGTTTCATATCAAGATTCACCATACTCATGGATAGAACCACCATACTTAATGTTGTGATCAAGAGCAGTGCAAGCAGAATCAAAACCAATGCAGAACCTTTCTCTTTTTCTTTCATCCTTACTCCTCCTTTGACGACAACAACTCTACACATTTTTTGCCACCACGTAGTACAGCAGATGATTCGTAGATTTCAATCTTTGCTTCAAACAATCGATTCATTGCTGTATCTTTTTCTACCAATTCTGAGGATACCGTTTTACTTCCTTCTTGAAACACAATCGTGCGATTCGATATGATTTTCCATGTATTCGCCGTATCTGTACATTTAACAGAGATCGTCCCTGCATCTTGGCCAATTAGATAAAGAGCTGTGTCATTTGTCGTATTGTTCTGCAGTACAATTGACTCTGACAAGGTATCTCCTTTCTCATAAAATACATAGATTTTTTCCAAAGGGTTTGTTCCATCGGTTGTTTCAAATGATTTTGATAAAATCTGGTATTCCGAAGACAACCCCATGGTATCACCTGTGACTTCATAAATACCTGGAATGGAATATACCACTTTACCAACCAGTGAAACTACCGTATTGTTTCTGCTTCCATCTGGATAGCAGCCATTTTCTGCAACAACTATGATTTCTTTCTTCATAAACTGTTTAATCTGTTCATAGGAATATGGATATTTTGTTGGTAACGGTACTTCTGGATCCTGCATAC
This sequence comes from Anaerosporobacter faecicola, assembly GCF_012070565.1. Taxonomy (GTDB): domain Bacteria; phylum Bacillota; class Clostridia; order Lachnospirales; family Lachnospiraceae; genus Anaerosporobacter; species Anaerosporobacter faecicola. The sequence continues at coordinate 108,052 of NZ_JAAQRO010000001.1, read as the reverse complement.
TAAGATAATCCAGATAAGACATATGCATCATATAAAAATACGAAGCGATCGTCTGGTCCATTGAAGACGTCACGTCTTTTGCATAAATTGTATTTCCCTCTCCATCAATATAAGAATTCCAACTACTAGATGCCCCAGGCTGATCCACAACAGCCACTTTACTTCCCGTTAGGTTTGTGATCCTTGGATATTGGTATGTATTTTGCACAGCTGCTCCAACGGATCGATATAAGGTCGTATCCAGTGTGATAAAAGCATCATACCATTTCGTTCCTTCTTTGATCTTATGAATACAATAAGAATACGTACCTGCACTAGGGTCTTCCTGTAAAGCTGTTATATAGCTATCATCCATGTCGTAGGGTTCAGTCAGCTGTAATCCTACATAATCTTCTGTTTGAAGAAGACCTCGAAAAGAAGTAAAAGATTGCCCCTTTATGGTTTCCATAAGATTCTGTGCCAAAGTTGTGGCTCGCTGCAGGTTTCTTGCCTTTTCATTCGTTCTGCCCGCAACTAAAAAACCATTAAGCAAAGGCATGGATATAATGGCAAGTATGGCGATACAAACAAGCAGTTCAACGAATGTAAAGCCCTCATTGACATCGTTCTCTCTGCACATAGATCTCCCTCCACATTTATTGAATGGTATCAAATATATTATCCGTTTCTTCTGCTACAACTCCTGTTATTGGTTCAACATATTCATACGTGCCATCCAGTAATGTATAGATCTTAATTGACAATTCTCCCATAAGTTTTCCTGTCCCTGCATCAAAAACAACGGAAAGGCAATCAATTGTTCGCATAGATGGGTACTTATTAATATATGCAATCATCGCTTTTAATTCCTCATATTTGCATTTAATTTTAATATCAACAACATATTCATATCCACTTTCTATAAATGCATTTCCATCTGTGCTTATACTTTGTACTGTATTCTCTTTCTGTATCTCATCGAATTCATTTTCCTCTTCTTGGTTTACCGTTTGTGTACCAGATGTCTGAACAGATAAATTCGTAATCATTGTTTTCTCATACAAGGTAATCTCGTTGATCTGAATGTTTGTTTTTTCTTCCATCCCTCTTAAGAACATAATGATATCTTCTGGTGTTTCCTGGTTTAGGAACATGCCTCGAATTTTCTTCATGCTCTCTTCACATTCTGTAATCCCATCGGTATAAACCTTTTTATTGATATTCATCAATTCTAATGCTTCTACTTCTTCCTCAAGACGGTTACTCTCCTTATTATTCTTCTCTGCCCGTTCCATAAACTCCAAATAACCGAATTGATACGCAAAAAACAGAAAAAGTAGTGCAAGTAAAATGACCATTAATTTCTTTTCCTTTACGGATAATTCTATTTGCATCTTTTTATTCATTGTCAACCTCCTTAAAAATGTCTGTTATTGTTCCAGCAGATCATTGGAATAGGTACAGGTAAGGGTTGTTGTTAATGTCTTTAATCCGTTTTCTTTTTCTTCTTCTAGTATGGTCCCAACTAAGACAGAATCAATCTCTTCAAACTTTTGTAGATCAATCAGCAATTTTGCAATTTCTTCTTTTTTACTGGCGGTTACCCCAAGGCCCAATCCTTCATCCGAAGATGTCAGTGCCGTTATCACAACATGTTTGGGTAAGCACATCTCCAATTGTTCAATTACACTCACAAGATTCTTATTCTTAGTAGGCAGTTTTTGATATAATTCCTCTAATGCTTGTGTCTGTTGCATTGCCGTCATATATTTGGCGTTTAATTTCTCAATTTCTGATAGCTTTATAATCTGTTCCTGCAATTCTTCTAACGTAGTCTTTGAATGCAAATAGTTAATAAAACTGCTTCCCACAAATATAATGGAAATTAGTCCAATCAAAACTACAAAGGCAATACTATTTTGAAGGCTTTTTCGATCTTTTTCAGCTTGTACATCCTTCGGTACAAAATCTAGTGGACTCATTGCCGCTCCAATACTGGATAGATACATTCCTTCTTCCACCATCTTGCCTTCTAGAAAATTAACACCGATGAGGCGGTCGATTCTCTTTACATCAATTCCTGTTTCATTGCTAATTAATTTGTGCATTCCTCGCACGCCAGATCCAATTCCTGTAATGTAAATGGTATGTATGCGTTTTTCTTTGAATTTTGCCAGACAGTATTCCTGTACACGTATTACATTATTAATTAAATATCCCAAGGCATTTGTTGCTTCCTCTTTTGCATGTAATTCCTGCATCTGTTTCCTATATAATTCTTCCGAACCAACATACGTCGCTGCTGTCTCCGAAAGATCAATCTCCTGATTTAATTTGCCATTCAATACATGTTCTTTTTGCAGCAGATGTAGTGCTTCTGCTATTGTAGTAGCCGAGAAACATGTGTTTTCCACAATAAGTTCCAACAAATTCTCAATTCCATATGGTATCGTTCTTTGTAAGAGTAATATACTATCTTCTAATATATAGATGATGGAACTCTGCTCATTCATATGAAGTACCATCTGTACCCCTGCTGCAGTTTGTTTCTTTACAATCTGAAATGTACTATTGCCAATATAATCAAGTGCTACTATAGTTAATCCCAATAATTCTGCTACATTGTAATAATTCTTGATGAGATTATTAGGTGCTGCCATAACCAACAAACGTATGTTACGTTCTGGTTGCGTGTTCTTCTTTTCTAAAATTTGATATGTAACCATGTAATCTTCAAGATTCATCGGAAAATACTCCGTGATATTGGCTTGTACAACAGACTGAATCCGATTTTCTTTTACATAAGGTATTGTAACTTCACGACTGGTGATCTTTGTAGAAGATACTGTAAATACAACATGTTTTTCATGAATATTTTCCTTCTCTAGTTCTTCACGCAAACATTGCACAAACTGCTCTTTATTCCGTATAAACCCGTCTTCCACCGTATTCTCTGGAGTTGCAAAGGTGATACTTCGGTATACCTTAGGTGATTTGCTATGATAATCCATTTCACATACTCTGGTAAATGTAATACCAATCTCTATGCTCAACACTTTCTTAATTGCCATAAGCTTTCCCTCCTTCTAATCCTAGTTTCGTAATCTCTCTTCCCCTTTAGTTTCGTATAAGCCACATTTTATCGGATATCCTTCTTTTTCCTACTTGCATACTGCACATTATGGAAACATCCATTGTAGATACCACTGGATTAGTTTTTGCCCATACAACGCCGCAATTATAATTCCAACAGAAAGATACGGTCCAAATGCCAATTGATGCGAAGCTTTAAATAACTTCATACGTATTCCATGAAGGATTGAGCCTAAGAAACATGCCAGCCACAAGGCGAATATACTATTTGTAACTCCTAAGTATGTACCTGCACCAATCATCAACTTGATATCGCCATCCCCAATTCCTTTTCCTTTTGTTAACCAATACAGCAGCCATAAAAAACCGCTTACGACTACCATACCAATCAAATGTGTAGTGGCTCGTTCAAGCTCCATTCCTGCACGAACTAGTCCCAAGAAAAATACCATAACGTTTAATCCCAGTGGTATAGTAAACGTTTTCAAATCAATAACACTTATTACAAGTAACGTAGAACTCAAGATACATAGTAGGATTCCTTCCGGTGTAATTCCCTTTTCCCATATGATCCATACATAAAGAATTCCATTAAGCAGTTCCACCATTGGATACTGCAAGGACAATTTTTCCCCACAATTTCGGCATCGTCCCCTTTGGAATAAATAGCTGACAACAGGAAGCAACTCATACCATCGCAACCAATGTCCACAATTCATACAATGGGAACGTGTTCTTATAACATCTTCGCCTTTCGGTATTCGATAGATACATACATTGAGAAAGCTCCCAATGACAATTCCATACAGAAAAACGATGGGATATATAATTTGATTCATTGAGAGCCTCCTTTTTTGTTTTTTATGGTGTAGATGGTGTCGCCGCAACAGATTCGACAGTTATTTTTCCCACCTTATCATTTGCTGCGTCAATTTCAATCGTGACCTTGAATTGAGCTTTACCTGGTTCTTTTGGCAGTGGAAGAGAATTATTTAAGATTTCTAAAAACTCAGTTTTAAAATTAGGGATTGTGTTTGCGGTCGATATTTCACCAACACCACTTGCATTCTTAACAATATTAATAACAACATTCGCTGATTGTGTTGCCATCTCTTCATATACAGTCTCATCCGCTAACGCAGTCGTAGCAGCTGTCTTGTACAGATTCATATTTGCTGCATCTACCGAAGTTCTTGACTTTCCAATGTATTTCATTACCTGTGGTGCAATAACGATTGCTAGGATCGCCATAATTGCGATTACTACAATTAATTCCACCAATGAAAATCCTGTGTTCCTCTCTTTCTTTTCTTCTACCATTTGCTTTCTCATTTCCATTTTTTTTGTTCTCATTAACCTCTCTCCTTTTCAAATTTCTAAACATTGATTTATGTTTTCTATTGCAACTATCCAATTACACAAATCAAGCATATGTAATGTTCTTGATTTCTCATAATCTTCTTAGCAGTTGCTGTTCATTAATTCCCCCATTAATGAACTCCCCTGACGTATTTCATTTAGATTGTTGCATATCGGTTCAAAGTTGAGTGAGATAACTCTGCTTGTTTCTTTTTGCGGCATATCTGTAACAAAAACATGGTAATAACCATGTTACCTAATACAAACATTACTAGTTTCAGAATTGCTCAGCTCAGTATCGTTACATACTATCAATACCTTTATATACAGTAACCATTGGCAACATAATAGAGATGACTAAGAATCCGACGATCAAAGCTAAGAATACAATGATCAATGGTTCCAATATGGTAGTCAGTGATTCTGTTCCCATCTCCACTTCTTCTTCAAAATAATCTGCAACACAATCCAACATATCTTCTAGATTACCAGTTTCTTCCCCGATACTGATCATCTGATAGATCATTGGTGGAAAAATCCCCGATTCTTTCAATGGCAGGGATAATGGAATTCCTCTTGCCACTTCTTCCTTTGCATTCAGTAAGATTTGTTTCAATTCTACATTTTCCATTGTTCGTGCTGTAATTTCCACAGCATCAATCAGAGAAATACCAGAACGAGTTAATGTACTCAATGTTCTTGCCAAACGAGCACAGGCATTCTTTTTCTTTAGTTTTCCAAACAATGGTATTCGTAGTGCCATATGTGCAAATAGACGTTCTCCGTTTGGTAATGTCTGAAATCCTTTTATAGCTAGAATTACTACTGTAACTACCAGGATTACTACATACCATTTATGTTGCATAAATTCACTCATTGCGATTACCATCCTTGTTGGCAATGGCATCTCTACATTCATCTGAGAGAACATGGTAAGAAATTTTGGTATGACATAAGATAACATGATGATAATAACAAGAACAGCAACACAAGCAACAACGGTTGGATAGATCATTGCCTTCTTCATCAATGCCTTCAATTTTGCTTCTTTTTCAAAGTGAATCGCACTTCTTTCTAGAGAACCTTCTAAACTTCCTGAAGTTTCTCCCGCTTCAACCATATTGATCAAGATCGGTGGAAAGACCTTCCCTTGCCTACGCATGGCATCTGCTAACGTCTCCCCTCTTTCTACATTCTCACGTACGGATGTTATCGCTTGTTTCATCACTTTTTTTTCTGTTTGCTCTTCTAACATATGCAAAGAAGTTGTAATTGATACCCCAGCAGACAAAATGCTACAAAACTGTCTGCAGAATGCACTTAAATCTCTCGCTTTAATAGGATTTCCAATACTCACATTAATATCTTTCGTAAAGACGTTCTGTGGTACAATCGATATTGGAATATAACCTGCTGCGCGAAGAGAACGATTTACTTTTTCCTCATTGATTGCTTCCATTGCACCCTTTGACTCTTTCCCTTTCTTATCAATGACAACATATGAAAAACTAGCCATTAGAACAACCTCCTCTCTAAAGCTGCACGATCCTGTGCAAACAGCAATGCATCATCTATACTAATCTCCCGATTCGTACACAAATCAAATAAATGATCATCCATTGTCTGCATTCCCATTTTCTTATTCGTCTGTATTACAGAATTAATCTGGTACGTTTTTGCTTCCCGTATCAGATTCTTAATGGCACTGGTGGCATGCATCACTTCAAATGCCGCCACTCGCCCTTTTCCATTTTCTTTTGGTATCAGCTGCTGAGAGATCACCGATTCCAAAACTGTTGCAAGCTGAATTCGAATCTGTTGCTGCTGAGAAGACGGAAATACATCAATCACACGATCAATCGTACTAGCAGCTCCTATGGTATGTAAGGTTGAGAAAACCAAATGGCCTGTCTCCGCAGCAGTAATTGCTATAGAAATGGTATCCAAATCTCTCATCTCTCCTACAAGAATCACATCGGGGTCCTCTCGTAATGCAGCTCGTAGTGCATTGGCATAATTATTCGTATCCAGTCCTACCTCTCTCTGGTTTACGATGGATTTTTTATGTGAATGGAGATACTCAATGGGATCTTCCAAGGTGATGATATGTTGACTATAATTACTATTGATCAGATCAATTAATGCGGCCAAAGAGGTTGATTTTCCACTTCCAGTTGGACCTGTAACTAGAATCAATCCTCGTTTCTTCTGCGCAAGATCAATAACGGATTCTGGTATTCCTAAAGATTCCGGTGTAGGAACCTTTGTCCCTACCAATCGTAAAACCGCCGCATAGGATCCACGTTGTTTAAATACATTTACACGATATCTTCCTAGATTAGGTATGGAATAAGAGAAATCTACTTCTCCATACTCTGCTAACCGTTCTTCCAAACGAGTATTTAACATTGGTTTCACAATGGCATCGGTGTCCGTAGGTACCAGTTTGGGTAATTCCAAATCATATAATCTACCATTCACACGACATTTCGGGGATATACCAACGGTAATATGTAAGTCCGATGCTCCTAACTCTTTTGCACGAGTTAACAAATGATCAATTGTCATAATTATTCACCACCCCTTTCCTTGTCAACGTATTACACTTTTGCTATAATCTTCATTAATTCGGAGACTGAAGTTATTCCATTCAGTACATGCAAAACGCCTGCTTGATATAAGGTAACCAACCCTTCCTTTTCTGCAGTTTTCTTTATCGCTTCCAAACTTGCCTTTTGACTTATGCTCTCTTTAATCGAGGGGGTGATGGGCATAATCTCATAAACACCGATTCGCCCAAGATATCCTGTGTCATTACACATATGGCATCCACAAGGATCATAGATTGTAACTTCTTCTTTTGTTCCCAACACACGCTGTTCTACTGCATCCGCTATCTTTTCCTTCTTACAATATGGACACAATCTTCGTACCAAGCGTTGTGCAATTACCCCAACAACAGAATCTGCAATAAGATAAGGTTCAATCCCCATATCAATTAATCGAATAATACTACCTGCTGAATCATTGGTATGTAGGGTACTCACGACAAGATGACCTGTTATGGAAGCTTTAACCGCAATTTGTGCTGTTTCACTATCTCTCATTTCACCAATCATGATAATATCCGGGTCTTGACGCAATATGGAACGCAAGGCAGTTGCAAATGTAAGCTCCGCTTTTGTATTGACTTGAACCTGATTCACACCATCTATGTTTGCTTCTACAGGGTCTTCTACCGTAATGATATTGACATCCTCCTGATTCAATTCACTCAAAGCGGTATACAGTGTTGTAGATTTTCCACTTCCTGTTGGACCTGTAACTAATATGATTCCATATGGATTGGATAGGATTCGATTGAACTTGTCCATTTCCTCTGAGGAAAATCCCAACTCAATCTTACTCTTTGTTAACCCATCTTTTGCTGTGATTCTCATAACAATCTTTTCTCCATATACCGTAGGCAATACAGAAACTCGTATATCATATTCTTTCTTATCAATTATGCTTGTAATTCGCCCATCTTGTGGCTTTCTCTTTTCTGAGATATCCATTTCTCCAATTACTTTAATGCGCGCAACTAATGCCGACAGCAAGGACAAATCATACTTCATGACCTCGGTCAATACACCATCAATACGGTAGCGTACACGTATGCATTCTTTTAATGGTTCAATATGAATATCACTTGCACGCTGTCTCACTGCTTGTTCAATGATCTTCTTCACCAATAATACAATTGGAGCGTTCAGGACATCGTTTGTTTCTTCTTCCTTCTCCTCCTGAGATTGATAAAGTGTTTCTCTTTCTTTGCTGTAACGTTCCGCAACTGCCATTGCTTCTGCATTTCCATAATATTTTTCAATAGTTGAAATGATTTCTGTCGGTGTAGATACAACTACTTCGATTTGATAATTGGTCACGATTGCCAAATCATCTACTGCAACAATATCCAGTGGATCAGCCATAGCGACTCGAAGTACGTTAGGATTGTCCTCCTTAAACGCAAACGGCATCATCTGGTATTTTCTTAAAATATTTTCATTTGCTAGATGAATGATTGCTTCTTCAATTCGAACACGACCAAGTTTTACAACATCAAGTCCCAATTGTGTATGTAATGCCTCTACAATATCTGCTTCTGATATTAACCCGAGTTCAATTAACGTTTCCCCTAGTTTTTTATGCGTCTCTTTTTGTTTCGTCAAAGCTTCTTCTAACTGCGCTTGGGTTATACAATCACTTGCAATTAATAAATCTCCCAATCGTTTTCGTTTCTTACTATAGAATTCCATACCATACCTCTCTACAATCTCAAATACAATCATATACTCCTAAAAGCATGATTAATTTCCATATATTTCCTTTGTTTTGTCTATTATAACATCTCATACCCGTCATTTCAAATTATTCTGTAAATTTTTTCCATGTTATTTTTGCTATTTTTGTGTCATATTGCAACGTTTTTTCTCTCTCGCCGTCATATTAACAACCATATTGTTTTATCCGCTCGCACGATTTCTTGTTTTTTTTGTACTGATTAGATCTTATTAATACCCATTATTGCATTACATTCTGCCTTCCATGTACGATTCACATACGCAAAAATACCCAGGTAGCGAAAACTTTGCGTTTTCTCTACCTGGGTATTCATAATCCATATTCAAATAATCACATTCAAACATTAATAACAATGACGTTTACAAAATTGTTCCCAAATAATTCTCCAATTGTTTACGGAATCGTTCATTCTTACTACACAACTGTTGAATCTCTTTAATCGTCATATTTTTTGCAGTTTCATTGGCTTCTTTTAATACGGTAGCATCATTATAGATATCTGCTAGTTTAAATTCCATTTCACCACTTTGCCTGATTCCAAAAAGATCCCCTGGACCTCTCAGTTTCAAATCTTCTCCTGCAATATAAAAACCATCATTCGAAGTATTTAGGATCTCCAATCGCTTCTTTGTTTCCTTACTTCTTGAGCCGCTTACTAAGATGCAATAGGACTGGTATTTTCCACGCCCTACCCGCCCACGTAATTGATGTAGCTGTGCAAGCCCAAAGCGTTCTGCATTTTCAATCATCATTACCGTTGCATTCGGTACGTTAACTCCAACCTCAATTACTGTCGTAGAGACTAATACATGAATCTCATTCCGAGCAAACTGTTCCATAATCTCATTCTTCTCTTTTGCTTTCATCTTTCCATGAAGATATTCCACCCGAATACATGGTGGTAAAGCCTCCTGTATCTTCTGGGTATATGCTATTACATTCTCCGCCTCCATCGTCTCACTTTCTTCCACCATAGGACAGATTACATATGCTTGTCTACCTTCCTGCACTTGTTTTTCAATAAAATGATATGCGGTTGTACGATATTCTGTATTAACGACGCAGTTCTTAATTGGTAAACGGTTTGCTGGTAATTCATCCACAACGGAAATATCTAGATCCCCATACAGTATAATCGCAAGGGTTCTAGGTATTGGTGTAGCACTCATAACCAACACATGCGGATTCTCTCCTTTTTGAGAAAGCACTTCTCTTTGCTTTACACCAAAACGATGCTGTTCATCCGTGATCACCAATCCAAGATTTCCGTAAGTGACACTTTCTTGTATGAGTGCATGCGTACCTATAATCACAGATACTTCATTCCTTTGAATCTTCTCGTAAGCAATTCTCTTTTCTTTTGCTGTCATAGAACCAGTAAGAAGAATACAGCCTATTCCAAATGGTGCATAGAGCTCGCTTAAGGACTCCATATGTTGTTTCGCTAATACTTCCGTCGGAACCATTAGGGTACCTTGATACCCATTCTCTGCATTTAAAGCAAGTGCCAAAGCTGCAAGTACCGTTTTACCTGAGCCAACATCCCCTTGTACCAAGCGGTTCATTACTAATCCCGTACACATATCTCGTTTGATTTCCTCCCAAGCACGTTTCTGGGCATTCGTAAGTTCATAGGGCAGACTATTCAATAATTGGTCCGTTTGTTTTACCGTTTCATATGGCACACGCTTAAGTCTCTTATTCTTTTCTTCTTTCATATAGGTTAATGCTAACGTAAACATAAAAAACTCGTTAAATACAATACGTCTTCGTGCTTTGATCATGTTCTCTTTATCTTTTGGAAAATGAATCTGTTTTACTGCAAATCGATAATCAGCAAGTCCATGCTCCGAACGGATGGCAGAAGGCAAGAAATCTCCTGTTAAATCCACTTCTTCTAAGATTGTCTGTACCGTTTTACTTAACAAATGATTGGTGATTCCATTGGTCAACGGATAAATCGGTTGCAGTACATCCTTTTTGTTATAGTACTCTTCTTTCGTTAAAATCTTTGGCTGCTCAATTACAAGTACGCCATTCTTACGTTGCGCCTTCCCCCGAAATATATAATAACTACCACTTTTTAAGGTATTCTTGATATAAGGCATATTAAACCAAGTTAGTCCAATACTACCTGTTGCATCTTTTACACGGCAGGAAGCAATCGTCAGATGTCGAACTCGTTTTGTCTCTACATTCATGTAAAGATAGCCGACGAAAAGAGCCATTTCTCCTTCCACTATTTCATCAATATTCATAAGTTTCCCGTATATATCATAGGCTTTGGGGTAATATTCTAACATATCCTGTACCGTTACAATTCCCAGCTTATTCAATCCTTTTTCTGTTTTTTCCCCGATTCCTTTTACAACACTAATTGCGTCGGTTTGTAACATTGCTTTCTGCACCCTTTCTGCTATTGGCTTTATCATTCCTTTATTCTTTTCGATTTCTTGATTTCTTTATCTTCCTTCATTTCTATGATGTTTCGTTTCTTTGTTTTTCGTTTCTTACGTTTCATTCATTTCTTATTTACTCACTTCTTGATTTTTCATTTCTTAGATTACTTTTATAAATCTTATCTTATTTTCTATTCACCATTAGCTTCATTGTAACATAGAAGATTTCGATTAACAAGAATATGTGTTCGATTTTTCTTTTTCAAAGAAAACACACGCACTCTCCCTTTGTAGTAGAGGAGCAAATGTATCAAAAGTATTAAGAGCACACGCAAAAAAGAGCATTACATAGAAGGAAATCTATATCATGCTCTTTTTTATTTATCCTATGATCACCTTACGGTTTTTATTTCGTTCTCGCATTCTCTTACTCTACAGACAATACATAATAGTAAATTGGTTGACCACCACTGTGTACTTCAACATCAACATCTGGATATTGTTCCATGATTGCATCGGCTACCACATTGGCATCTTCTTCTGATACTTCCTGACCATAATATAAGCTGATCAATTCTGATTCATCATCAACAAGGCATTTTACCAGATCTACCGTAGTACTGTTAATTGCAGTACCAACTGTTAAGATAGCTGTATCACCAATTCCCATGATATCTCCTTGATGAATCTCTTTTCCATCAATTGTTGTATCACGTACTGCATACGTTACTTGACCAGATTTTACACGTTCCATCTCTTCGATCATTCTTTGTGCATTCTCTTCTGGTGTTTTATCATATACAAAGTTGATAACCGCAGTAATTCCCTGAGGAATTGTCTTCGTTGGGATTACAATAATCTCTTTGTCCTCTGTTAAATCTTTTGCTTGTTGTGCAGCAAGAATAATGTTTTTGTTATTTGGTAAAATGAAGATCGTCTTTGCATTGACTTGTTCGATGGCATTCAACATGTCTTCTGTACTAGGATTCATTGTCTGTCCACCTTCAATTAGATAATCAACACCAAGTCCTTTGAAGATCTCATTCACACCTTCTCCAATGGATACGGATATGAAACCAACATCTTTCATTGGTTCATCTTTTTTCTTTTCCACTGTGGCTGCTTTTACTTTTTCTGCTTCTTTTATTAGTTTTTCATTATGCTCTTCTCGCATATTGTCAATCTTCATACTAGTTAAGGAACCATACGTTAATGCTTTCTGGATTGCAAGTCCAGGGTCATTCGTATGTACGTGTACCTTAACGATATCATCGTCTGATACGACTACAATAGAATCACCGAGCGATTCCAAATAAGATTTGAATTCGTTCTCTGTTTGCATCGTATATTCTTTTTCTAACATAATAATAAATTCTGTACAATAACCGAATTTAATATCTACTGGTTCTGTGGAATTAATTTCTTCCGTTTTTCCAAGAGCTTTCTTCGTTTCAATGCGAATATCAACTTCTTTACCAAGCATTGCATCAAAAGCACCCTTCAAAACTTCCAATAATCCCTGTCCACCGGAATCTACAACTCCTGCTTCTTTTAATACAGGCAACATCTCTGGCGTCTGTGCTAAAACAGTATCCATATGTGCAATTACTTCTTCAGCAAATGCTACAAGATCATCTGTCTTACCAACCAATTCAGCTGCTTTTTCTGCTCCACCTCTGGCAACTGTTAATATTGTTCCTTCTTTTGGTTTCATAACTGCTTTATATGCAGTTTCAACCGCTTTTTGAAAAGCACTTGCCATAATCTCAACTGTAATTGCATCATGTTCTTGAATTTCTTTCGTAAAGCCACGGAATAATTGTGAAAGAATAACTCCTGAATTACCTCTAGCTCCACGTAAAGAACCACTCGAGATTGCTTTCGCTAACACTGGGATCGTAGGATTTTCAATCGCACTTACTTCACGAGCTGCTGCCATGATCGTCAGTGACATATTGGTACCCGTATCTCCATCTGGAACAGGAAATACGTTCAATTCATTAATATATTCTTTCTTTGCTTCAATGCGTTTTGCTCCAGCTAAGAAAAGCTTTTGAAGTGTAACCGCATCTAATGTATTCATAACCACTTGCTTGTTCCTCCTTAAATTAGCAATAAACCATAGAAAAGTCTATTATAATTAACTAGTCGAGCACACGTACGCCTTCGACAAATACATTAATCTTCTCAACTTTCATGCCTGTAAATTCTTCTACTTTATATTTAACGTTACTGATCAAGTTATCCGTAACTGCTGAAATGCTTACTCCATAAGCAACAATGATATGCATATCGATTGTTAGATTATTGTCTTCTATTACGACATTCACGCCATGACTAAGACTATCTCTTTTCAGTAGACGAACCAAACCATCTTTGACATTAACAGAAGCCATTCCAACAATACCAAAACACTCTACAGCGGCAGAACCAGCATACTTGGAAATTACTTCGTTATCAATCATGATTTCACCCATCTGCGTATTCATATGTCCTTTCATAGTTAACCCTCCAATTCCTAATTCTATGAACACTTCCCATACAATACCCGTACAACGCTGGCACGATTATACAAGCAATAGGAATTCATCCACATTTTCTTACTCGAATATTATACCCTCTTTTTAATAAAAAGGAAACAGTTAAATAAAAAATAAAGCCTATATATCAATTATATCCACATTTCTAAGTGTTTATATACATGAATTACCATTTTTTGAGACGAAGAACCTCAGGTATTATGATGTTCAATCCATTCAATTCCTATTTCATAACAAAAGATCTACGTTACTATACTATTTTTTCTCATAATACGCAAGCTTTTGAATATATTAGTAAAAACATATTCGGTAATAGACTACCGAAAAACAGGTGATTTCTTTTGAAAAGAATGTTTGGGTTTATCCTTTTTTGGATTGCTATAGGTATGACACTCATGTTATTTATTACAAACGGCTTACTTGCCATTGGAATAATCGTATTATGTCTAATCCTTGGATATAATTTATTCTGTAATTAACAAAGCCTTCCCTACCATAAAGCATAGTTTGGAATAAAAACGATTTTCGTTCGCTCTGCATAGGATTTTATTTATGGATAAAATAAAAAGAACTGTCTTAGTCTACTCTCATAGCACATAAGACAGCCTTTTTATCACGTATCATAAAAAATTAAGCACGTTCAACTAAACCAGATTTTAAGCAAGAAGTACAAACATACATCTTCTTAGCAGCACCGTTAACATTAACTTTAACAGATTTCACGTTAGTTTTCCACATTTTGTTGCTTCTTCTATGTGAATGACTCACATTGTTTCCAAAATGAGCACCTTTTTGGCAAATAGCACATTTAGCCACGTCACGCACCTCCTTAAGGTAATTTACTTCATTGATTTTCAATTATCTTGTCACACGACCTACAAACAAAAGATATTTTATCACATACCATAGATATTTGCAAGTACTATTTATTATTTACCTATTTTTCGAGCTTATTCTATACCTGTTTACGTCGCAACAAGTGACCTTATTCTGCCTCAGTTGTATTCTCGTCAGTAGCTGCTTGTTCCGTTCCATCTTGCTTTGCTTTTCCAGATGTGAAACGATTTACAAAGTCTGGAACCATATCAAGAATCTTCGTTACACTGTCTTGATTTTTCACATTAACAAGTCTTGCTGAACCATTCTGTACAACTAAAACAGAACTTGGAGTAATCTTACCTCCCATACCTCCGCCGCCATTGTTTTTCTTCTTGTCTTCTTGAGAAAATGCTCCAGCAGCAACACCAAAACTCACATCAACTAATGGTAAAATGATCGTTCCATCTTCCACTTTAACAGCTTCACCCACTACTGTTTTTGTAGTAAGGAAACTATCCATTCCTTTGAATAATGCTTCAACTGTAGATCCAAAACTATTGTCAGCCATTAAAATTCCTCCTTTAACTCTTTCGCATTCTTAAGCAATTTTTTAAAGTTATCATCTAATAAAAGTTTAATTCCTATAATAAATAAGGTACATGCTCGGATACGCCCCTTAGCATCTACTTTACCTTCTAACACTTCTTCCTGAAAATCTGGTATGATTTCTATCTTATTCTCATACAGTGGATAAAATATAGATAAACCACCTAACAACATACCAGTATCACACGGATCTTCTAAACCAATACGTAAAATACCTTTGATTCGATATGGCAACATATGTTTCAACGTCTTTTTCAAACTGTGAAACACACATTTCAATCCTTTTCTATTCTCTTCGTCATCGAAAAATGCTCTCACCAAAGCAATCATCTCTTTCACATGATGTACTTTATCTTTGATGGCTCGAAGCGTTCTTCGAAGACGTTGTATGCTTTCTTTTATCTTTCTTGGAATTGCAGCAACTTTTTGGTAGAACACACGAAATGGTTTCAAAATCTTACGAACAATTGATTCTTTTTCTATATCATCTTCAACTACTTCTTTCAATGACGTTGTAATCTCTGTTCTTATTACTTCTGACTCCGTTTCCTCGATATCTTTTGTTGCATTTACAATACCTACATTTTTTTCAGATTCAATTAATTCGGAATCTTCGTTTCTGTTTACAGACTTGATTGATTCCGTTTCATTCCTAATAAGTTCTGTTTTAACTTCTTGTGTATCTGTATTTCCTCTTGCTTCTTCGGTCGTCTTTAATACAACTACTTGTTTTTGCGTTTCTATTTCCTTGGTGTTTGAACTACTTGTTGTATCGACCCTAACTTTTTCTTTCTTAATGACCTTTTGATCCAACGCATTCTTGCGTTCTTTCTTTTCTGCTCTTTTTTCTTCCCTTGTTCTTCGAGGTTTCTTTTCTTTTCTTTCCCTTGGTGGTCGATTACTATCGATAAAAGGATACCCAAATATTCGTATACAATACGAATATGTTTCCTCTTCCTGATAAAAACGGAACCGCACATCAATAATATGGCAAAGCCAACTTGCTTTTGCCTTTACTTGTATTGTTTCATATTTAGTGGCACGAATACGATATCGTACAGGAACAAAAAGGACGATTCCAAGTAGAAGGAGAAATAAAGCGAGGAGTCCACCTAAAATGATTCCTATGACTTTTAAAATGACGAGTATGACATGAAACATTAGTCCTTTCACCTACCACCTTCTGCAAAATATTCTCTTGCTTTAAAATCCTTCGTTTCCCTGTAAACATCTTCAATAATACGTGCTACCAGTTTTTTTGCACTTTCTTTTCCTTGTGCAAGACCAATGATATAGATCTGATTTCTTCTATAATGTTGAAAAAGCAATTCATTTACATTAATAATATCAAATAAATTCTTTTCATTTGAGGCGAGTGCAATACAATATACACCAAGTAATCTCTTATGATCCTCAATTGCCTGTGTCACGTGAGTTGCTCTTTGACGGATATGATCATCCATATAAAGCGAATCATACCATGTAATCACTCCAATCCCCCCATCCATTCAACAATAGTATCTATAAGTATACACTTGTATTTTCCTAATTATTCAATTGAATGATCAGACCCAATACTCCCATCATACACATGATGTGTTTTCGTATTATCACCAATACTTTTTACGTTATAGACTGCACCTATTGAACCTGTTTATAAATCCCAATAAAATAATCAAAATTTATGTATAACAAGGATACTGCCGAACAAGGTATTTCCATACCAAGGCGACAGTATCCTTTCCAGCCATGTTTGATTCTATACTTCCTCCATAATATCCTTTATGATACTATAGCATGCATTCTTTTCAGCAACATCTTTACATTGATTCATTGAATTTGTGACATATTCTACAATCTCATCTGAGTTGTTAAAGAATACTGGCATCTTATTCAGAGAGCTTGCCATAACTGCACGTACAACAGATTGTGGTACTTTATCGAACATCTTTGTTAAGTTCTTAATTATCGTTGATGTAACTTTTTCAATATATGCGTCATCAGCAACTTTTGTTGATACCTTTGCATTCAAGTCGATGAACAAGCTGTTGCCAAGTAACTTCATACATGTTGTAACACATGCAGCTTGCGCATCAAGCATCAGGCCTTTTAATTTCTTACCATACATTGTCATAACATCCTCATAACCGCCTTCAAGCATATTAATCTCATGCATAGAAGATTCCATTGTACCTTCTAATTTTGTTAACTTATCCATTTGCTCATTTGATAATTCATTTTGTGCACCGTTTAAGAATTGTTCGTTTACATAACCGATCAACTCTTTACATAATGCTTCCTCTTTCAAATCTGCATTCTGGTAACCTACTGCTATGTTGTATGCATATAAACAGTTTACGATTTCTTGTAACTGCATGTACAAATCAGAGATATCAACTAACTCTAATGCACGATCCTGAACCATTCCATTCAAGCGGTAGAATTCTGGTTTTGTTAAGTTCTTGAAATCTGCAGATTCAATCGTCGTAATTGCTTTATAGAAATCAGGAAATTGCTTTTTCATCTCTTTTGGACGTTCCAATGTAGCTGCAGACTTAATCATATATAGATATCCATCCACTGCACTACGTTCATTTCCTTTGTAAATGGAAATGCTATTTGCAAGCAATTCAAAATATTTTGATTTTGTCATTCTTACTGGTAGCTGTCCAATAATCTCTTGCACTTTTGTATTGATCACTACGTTGTCATTATTTGCGAAGATATAACTGATGATTTCTTGTACAAATGTTTCTGTATTAAACTCTTCTACTTCATCAACGAATTTATCTTCAATTCGATTTAATACATATTCATATAATTGCATAATATCCGCATATGCAGTAATCGATTTCATACGAGACATAATTTCTTTACGTACGCTATCGATCTCTTCAACTTTTGCTTCTCGTGTACTTTCATCAAATACACACAACATAGTATCTTTTACTAACTGATTAACTTGTTCCAAAACATCCTTTACTTGTTCCGTCTGTTTGTTATGCTTCTCAGAAATTACTTCATAGAGCATAACATATTTCATCGTTAAATCTACCAAAGAATATTTATAATAAGCTGATAAAGATTGATTCATGTATTGTGGTAAATACACTTCACTATCTTTATTATCTCTGATGTTTTTTAGTAATTGATGTACATTTAAACTCATATTTCAAAACCTCACCTTGTAATTTTATACTGCCAGCTAAGTAAATTGATTGCGACATTTCGTCACGGACTTCGTTAACAATAGGACCTCATTGTGATTTCCATATGTTTATTAAATCACTATCTTCTATTATATCAACAAAATGCTCCCTACGCTACCTTTTCATATAACTTTTTTATTAATTTATAAATTTTTAGTAATTATCACATATTTTATGTCGATTTACAATAGGCTGCCGAGCCAATAATGGTATTATTTCCATATTTTTGACTCGACAGCCCACTATTAATTTTTTATAAAATTGTACAATATGATGATTTTATAAAATTAATCTTCAATAATCACAGCTTTAATCATGTTCGTAACGCCAGTTTTTCCTGCAGGAACGCCAGCTGTTAAGATCATAACATCATCTTTTTCAACAAATCCACGTTCTTTTACGTCAGCAACTGCTTCTTCTAATAAATTGTCTGTGGAATTTACTTCGTTAATCTTAACAGGAAGAACTCCCCAGTATAATTGCATTTTTCTTAATGTTCTTTCTAATGGTGAAAGACCAACAACAAATGATTTTGGTTTAAATTTGGAAACTAAACGTGCTGTATAGCCTGAGAAACTAGATGCTGCTATTACTTTTGCATTTAAGCTACTTGCAGTTGCTACGGCTGAGTAACAGATTCCGCTTGAAACGCTCTTACTTCTATGAAGACTGTTCATCTCTAAGATTCCATCGTAATCAAGATGTGATTCTGTTTCCACTGCGATGCTAACCATTGTTTTTAATGCTTCAACAGGGTATTTACCCATTGCTGTTTCACCAGATAACATGATCGCATCAGTTCCATCGTAGATTGCGTTCGCAACATCCGTTACTTCTGCTCTCGTAGGTCTTGGATTACGGATCATGGAATCTAACATTTGTGTTGCTGTAATAACTGGAACATATGCATCATTACACTTTTGAATAATCATTTTTTGAATAAATGGAACTTCTGCTGCAGGAATTTCTACACCAAGATCTCCTCTTGCAACCATGATACCATCTGAAACTTCAATAATCTCATCAATATTTTGAATTCCTTCTTCATTTTCAATTTTAGAAATGATCGCCATATCGGAATTCGAATCTGCTAATACCTTACGAATTTCGCGGATTGCATCTGCATTACGAACAAAGGATGCAGCAATAAAATCTAAACCATGATTAATTGCAAAAATGATATCTTCACGGTCTTTTTGTGTAATTCCTGGTAATTTAACACTTACGCCTGGAATATTAACACCCTTACGGCTACCTAATAAACCACCGTTAATTACTTTACACATAACTTCTTTTTCTGCCACTTTTTCAACAGAAAGACCAATTAAACCATCATCAATAAGAATGGTATCTCCCTCTTTCACATCTTCTGGAAGTTGATCATACGTAACAGACACGCGGTTTACATCACCAATAATTTCTTCTGTGGTTAAGACGAAATCTTGTCCTTCTTCTAATTGAACTTTTTCGTCATTACATAAAAGACCAGTTCTAATTTCAGGACCTTTCGTGTCTAATAATATTGCGATTGGTAATCCTAATTCTTCCCTAACTTGTTTGATCATGTTGATTCTGTTTAAATGTTCTTCATAATCACCATGTGAGAAATTCAATCTTGCAATATCCATACCATTCATTGCGAGTGCGCGAATGTTCTCAATATTGTCCATGTTAGGTCCCATCGTACATATTATTTTTGTTTTTTTGTTCATTCTTTTTACCATCCTATTCTAATTACATATATAATCACTACGCACACGAAACATGTTCATGTACCTAGGTTCTTACAATATTAGTTATTTATTCATCTTCTCTCTTGTTTGAAATCTGTTTTCCATTCCTATACGTGTTACTTTTTCACATGTGTATGGGTAAAGAGATGTTCCATACAGTATTCATAATTTCCATCACATTTGGAACAGAAACGGAATTCCAGATTTTCATCATCTTCCTCTGTTCTGCCACAGACTGCGCATTTATGTCTTGTAATCGTTTTAGAACGATTCACTTGCTTATGATATGCTTTACGGCGTCTTTGTGCCGCTGGTGAGATTCTCTTATAATTTCTTGTTGTAAAAAAGAAAATAATAAAGTTCAATAAAGCAACAATGATTGCAACTGCCATTGCCAAGTATGCATTTCTAAGGTAAACCAATGGGGTTGCAAATGCATAACGAATGTAGCGAATAATATCATAGCCAATAATTGCTGCATAGATATATGCCAAGTGTTTTACCTTAACCGGTAAGACAAAAAACAGTAAGAACTGTATATTTGGATAAATTGCTGCAAAGGCAAAGAACATGGAACGATTAATATAGGTAAGTCCCATTGGGTAAGCAACACCTAAGATAAAATACAAAATAAAAGCAGCAACTACATTAAATAAAATACCAGATATATAATACAGATTAAAACGAAAAGCACCCCAGGCATTTTCCAAATTACGACCGATCATATAATATAAGTACATCTCGATTGCAAAGAAGAAGATTCCAAAGCTTCCAGTCATATCAGCAGGATAAATAATAAAGGTAACTAATCTCCATACCTGTCCTTTTAATACTTTTCCCACATCTAAACTTAGATACGCATTATAGAAATAAGGGTTGATCAAGTATAAAAATGCACCTAATACATACAGCACGATAATGTATTTCATTAGATCTTGTATTGCGTATCGACCAAATTTTCTTTCTAACTTATTTATGAATTTCATCTCTAACACACCTCTTTATTTAAATTAACTGATTTGTACAACTTAGGACTAGCATAACGAAGTTTCCTATTTAAGTCAATATAATTTAAAATTTTCACAGATTTTTGAGAATTCTTTTATTTTTTCGTACACTCTCGCGCTTATAACAGCTTCAAAGTACACGTTGTTCGCCGAGCACAGTCAGCTTTAGCTGACATCTACCTCTTGTGCGAGTGCGCCTGCCCCGGAGGGTTCTATAATAGGAAAGTCGGAGGACTTTCCTATTATGGTTCGGGTGTCAAAAGCCCTTAGTCAAACTTTCTTTCGTTAATTTGCACAAACAGTAGCTAATCTCATGTAATACAGGACATAGTTTGATGAGCGACTGTATGAAGTCGTTGGTACTTTGGCTCTGTACTTTAGAGCCTTATGTACCACTACGAACTTCATCCAAGCGAGAGCGTGTTGCGAGTGAACTATGTCCTGTATTACATGTTAGACAAACTTAAAAGTGCAAATTGACGGACCTCAAAGTAAATAAGGGCTTTTGACACCCAAACCCTATTATAGAAAAAAAGTTGTCATATCCAATTCCATATGACAACTCTACTTTCATCACTTAGAATAAGTCCTTCTTTGCTAATACAAATGCAACCAAAGCAGTTAAAGCAAATGCGCCTGCCGTTACGATATAAAAACCATATTTTGCTGTTCCACCTGGAATATTCACAAAATTCATTCCAAAAAAGCTTGCAATCATTGTCGGTATGGATAAGACAATGGTTACTGTTGCAAGAAACTTCATTACAATATTCAAGTTGTTGGAGATAACAGATGCAAATGCATCCATCGTCCCACTTAAGATTCCACTATAGATATTTGCCATCTCTATCGCCTGTTTATTTTCGATAATAACATCCTCTAGTAAATCTGTATCTTCCGGATATTGCTTAATATTCTCTGTCTTCAGTAATTTCTCCAATACAACTTCGTTTGCACGTAATGATGTTGTAAAGTAAACAAGGCTTTTTTCTAATTCCAGTAGTTCAATTAATTCTCTATTTTTTGTAGATACATGTAATTTTTTCTCTACTTCTTCACTCTTTCGATCAATGACGCGAAGATGTTGCAGATATGCACTTGCATTCTTATAAAGAATCTGTAAGATAAATCTCGTTTTCTTAAATGTGAAAAAATCTCGTACTCTTCCATCAATGAATCCTCTCAGAATTGGAGTTTCTTCCAAACATATTGTGATAATTGCTCCCTCTGCTAAGATGATTGCCAAAGGAATGGTAACATAACGATCCTTGTTGTTTCTTTCCTCCAATGTTGGAATATCAACTAAGATTAAGGTATACTTGTCTTCTACCTCTATTCTAGAACGCTCCTCTTCGTCCAAAGGAGCACGTAGATCGTTAATATCTACATCATAATATTCGGATACCCGTAGTAATTCCGTTGCCGTTGGATTCGTCAATGGGATCCAGCAACCTTCCTCAAATTCATTAATTTGCCGAAATCCATCTTCGTATGTCTTATATATTTCTATCATTGTACGCTCCGTTCTACATTCTTAAGAACACAGACGACAGCTTACAATTTGCCTGTAATTAGAAACTGTTATCTATGTATCCTAAGAAATATGTGGTTTTTATTTTGTTTTGAGGTCCTTTAATACAACGAATGCAATCTGTCATTCGCCGATAACTACTCGGTCCAGCTTCCATCTAACCCACATCCTTTCTTATGTCTCATAACAGTTTTTCAATTCATCTATATCTAAATCCTCATACATTATATGGTGTAATACTACCTTTTGTCAAACTATTTAGGCACAAATTATTTACCATTATATTCTATGTAAAACATATCTAATTTTTCGGTTCTAATTTTTTATGTGATGCTTTTTTTTCAATTACTGGAACAAAGTGTACTTCGTACGCTTCAGCTGACTTCTACATCATGTGCGAGTGCGCATACCCCGTAGGGTTTCTATAAAAGGAATGTCGGAGGACTTGCCTTTTATAGAAAATAAGCTGGTGAGTGTATAATATCTCACCAGCTTATAAAAAAATAATGTATTGCATTATCGTTTACTCTGTTACACCTACTCTTCTTCTTCTCTTGAACGACGATCAGGAATATTGATTGTCATACCTGGTTTTAAGAGGAGCATAGCTGCGTTATTGTTTTCCATAAAATCTTCAAGCGTCATATCGAATTTGTCCAGTATATCCTTCAACGATTCTGCATCCTTAATGATATACGTAATCATGTGCATGACAGTATCATTAGGAATCATTGGTGTTACAGGTCGATTTCCCGTCCCTATATTGCCGATTCCGCCCATATTCGTTACAGGAACACAGATTTCATCACCAATCTGAAGATTGTATACATCAGCATACGGATTTGCACGCATAATAGAAGCCAATGGAACATTGTATTTTTTACTAATGGTATACAACGAGTCCCCTTTCTTGATTACATGTACAATCCCATTACAATTATCAAAGTTCTTCATACATTCTATCCTTTCCTATTATATATGTTCAAACTATTTCTACCTTATTAATATATTCGTAATCATAACAGAATGTGTCTTTTTTTCATCGTTTCCATTCCTATCTTTGTCCCACAGGACGACAAACCATTTATATACTCTCTTTATCACAGTACTGTTATAAACGAAATAAGTTGAAGATTTTCATAGTTTGTCGTATAATAGTCATGATTATTTGAATTTTCGTCATATAGGTCTAGAAAGTCTCCTACTTAAGAGGCTGTATGCTTATATGACATTCGTACATGACATCTAACTTTCTAAACCATAAGGTTTCTTATAACTTCCCAGTGAAGTTGATCGATTGATGATTCGTAGTATGAACATATTAAGGAGGGACAGCGCAAGCTGGTTACAATGAACAATTTAACGTATACATTAGGTATTGATATCGGATCAACTACTGTTAAAATTGCAGTACTTGACGATCAACATACGATTTTATTTTCCGATTATGAACGACATTATGCAAATATCCAAGAGACTTTACATACTCTTTTACAAAAAGCATATGAAAAAGTTGGCAACTGCTCCATCGCTCCCGTTATCACAGGGTCCGGTGGACTTACCTTGTCTAAGCATCTTGATGTTCCATTTATTCAGGAGGTTGTAGCTGTATCAACCGCTCTACAAAATTATGCTCCACAAACTGATGTTGCCATTGAGCTTGGCGGAGAAGATGCCAAGATTATATATTTCACCAATGGAATTGATCAAAGAATGAATGGAATCTGTGCAGGTGGTACCGGATCCTTTATCGATCAGATGGCCACTCTTTTGAAAACAGATGCTCCCGGTCTGAATGAATATGCTAAAAATTACAAAGCAATCTATCCAATTGCAGCACGTTGTGGCGTATTCGCAAAATCTGACATCCAGCCTTTGATCAATGAAGGCGCAACGAAAGAAGATTTATCTGCTTCTATCTTCCAAGCTGTTGTCAATCAAACAATCAGCGGACTAGCTTGTGGTAAACCGATTCGTGGAAATGTAGCATTTCTTGGTGGACCGCTTCATTTCTTAACCGAATTAAAAAAAGCTTTCATTCGTACCTTGCATCTCACACCTGAGACAACCATTGCTCCAGATAATTCTCATTTATTTGCTGCTATTGGTTCTGCATTAAGTAGCAAATTCGAAGGCATGACTACAATGGAAGACATGTTACAGAAATTATCTTCTAAGATTCAAATGGAATTTGAAGTATCTCGTATGGATCCCCTCTTTGCTTCTAAAGAAGATTACGATGCTTTTACAACAAGACATGCAAAACATACGGTTATGAAAGCCGATCTTGCAACTTACGAAGGAGATTGCTTCCTTGGTATTGATGCTGGTTCAACCACTACCAAAGTGGCTTTAGTTGGCGAAGATGGATCTCTTCTTTACTCCTTCTATAGTAACAATAACGGTAGTCCACTTAAAACTACAATTAAAGCCATAAAAGAAATCTACAGCATCTTACCTGATAGTGCTAAGATCGTACGTTCCTGCTCTACAGGTTACGGGGAAGCGCTGATCAAAGCTGCTTTGTTACTTGATGAAGGTGAAGTAGAAACGGTTTCCCATTACTATGCTGCAGCATTCTTCGAACCAACCGTAGACTGTATCATCGATATCGGTGGTCAAGATATGAAATGCATTAAGATCAAGAATGGTACCGTTGACAGTGTTCAACTTAATGAAGCTTGTTCTTCTGGTTGTGGCTCATTTATTGAAACATTTGCAAAATCATTGAATTATGAAGTAGCAGATTTTGCAAAAGTTGCTTTATTCGCGAAACACCCAATTGATCTTGGTTCTAGATGTACTGTTTTCATGAATTCCAAAGTAAAACAGGCACAAAAAGAAGGTGCCGGTGTTGATGACATCTCTGCTGGTTTAGCTTATTCGGTAATAAAGAATGCCATTTATAAAGTAATCAAATTAGCGGACCCAAAAGATCTTGGTGAAAATGTTGTTGTTCAAGGTGGTACCTTCTACAATGATGCTGTTTTACGAAGCTTTGAGAATATCTTAGGACGAGATGCCGTTCGCCCTGATATTGCCGGTATCATGGGAGCTTTTGGTGCAGCTCTTGTTGCAAGGGAACACTATACCCCTGGTATCGAATCTACCATGCTTACTATTGAAAAAATCAATGAACTGAAATTTGAAACTTCTATGGCACGTTGTAAAGGTTGTACAAATAGCTGTTTATTAACAATCAATCGTTTCTCTGGCGGTAGACAATTTATTTCAGGAAATCGTTGTGAACGTGGAATTGGTAAAGCAAAGAATAAAGATAATATTCCAAATCTATTTGAGTATAAATTAAAGAGAATGTTTCAATATTCTCCTTTGGAACAAGATAAAGCATACCGTGGAACCGTTGGTATTCCACGAGTTCTGAACCAGTACGAGAATTATCCATTCTGGTTTACATTCTTTACCGAACTTGGATATCGTGTGATCCTATCACCCGAATCCAACCGTAAGATCTATGAACTTGGCATCGAATCCATTCCTAGTGAATCGGAATGTTATCCTGCCAAATTAGCCCATGGTCATGTTATGTGGTTGATCAAACAAGGAATTGACTATATCTTCTATCCATGTGTATTTTATGAACGAGATGAAATTCCAGGTGCAAATAACCATTTCAATTGTCCAATTGTTACCTCTTATGGAGAAAACATTAAGAACAATGTGGATGAATTAGCTGGAAACACCATTCAATATCAGAATCCATTCCTTGCATTTACAAACGAAGAAGTCTTAACCAAACGCTTGGTAGAAGTATTCGTTGAAAGCAATCAAATTCCAGCTGCTGAAATTAAAGCTGCTGCACATCTTGCTTGGACTGAGTTGATTCAAGCAAAGAAAGATATCGAGAAAAAAGGGGAGGAAACCATTGCTTACCTTAAAGAAACAGGTCGCAAAGGAATTGTACTTGCGGGACGTCCTTACCATATCGATCCCGAGATCAATCATGGTATTCCAGAATTAATTACCTCTTATGGTGTTGCTGTACTTACTGAAGATAGTGTCAGCCATCTAGGTAAAGTCGATCGACCACTGATCGTAATGGATCAATGGATGTATCACTCCAGATTATATGCTGCTGCTTCATACGTTAAAACAATGCCAAATCTGGAATTAATACAACTAAACTCTTTCGGTTGTGGACTTGATGCCGTTACCACGGATCAGGTTAGCGATATTCTTATGGACGCTGGTAAAATCTATACCGTTCTTAAGATTGACGAAGTCAACAATTTAGGTGCAGCAAGAATACGTATTCGTTCCCTTCTGTCTGCTGTTCGTGACCGTGAGAAGAAACATATAGAAATCAAAGAAACCTCTACTGCGTATGAACGTGTCCTATTTACAGAGCAGATGAGACAGGAATACACCTTACTTTGCCCACAGATGTCACCAATTCATTTTGATTTTGTTCAGGCTGCCCTACGTTCCGTTGGCTATAATGCTGTTGTTTTGGATAATGACAACAAAACAGCCGTTGATGTAGGTCTGAAGTACGTTAATAACGATGCTTGTTACCCTTCCTTAATGGTAGTTGGGCAAATTATGGAAGCTCTTCTATCTGGCAAATATGATTTGAATAAAGTTGGTGTCGTAATCACGCAAACTGGTGGTGGTTGTCGTGCTACGAACTATATCAGTTTCATACGTAGAGCGCTTCGTAAAGCTGGTATGGAACATATCCCTGTTGTTTCCATCAATACCGTAGGTCTTGAAAAGAATCCAGGATTCAAGTTCACGCCTGCTGCTGTAAACCGCGCACTACAGGCACTTGTATATGGAGATGTCCTTATGCGAGTACTCTACAAAACTAGACCTTATGAAGCAGAAGCAGGTTCTGCAAATGCTCTATACCAAAAGTGGAAAGAACGTTGTATTATATCCGTTCAGAATGGTAAACAGAGTGAATACAAGAAAAACTTACGTGGAATCATTCATGATTTTGATGAGTTACCATTATTAGATATTCAAAAGCCTAGAGTTGGTATTGTTGGGGAAATCCTTGTTAAATTCTTACCTGCTGCTAATAATTATCTTGTTGAACTATTAGAAGCAGAAGGTGCAGAGGCTGTTATGCCCGATTTACTTGATTTCTTCCTCTATTGTTCCTACAATGCGAATTACAAGTCTCGCTATCTAGGAAGACCAAAGAAGGAAGCATATATGAACAACCTAGGTATATGGTTTATTGAACGCTATCGTACCGAAATGAAAAAGCTATTGCGAGAAAGCAAACGTTTTGAACCTCCAAAATCAATTCAGGAAATTGCTGCTCTTGCAGAGCAATACGTATCTACTGGTAACCAAACTGGTGAAGGTTGGTTCTTAACTGGTGAAATGATCGAATTGATTCATTCTGATGTAAAGAATATCGTTTGTACGCAGCCATTTGCCTGCTTACCAAATCACGTAGTTGGAAAAGGTGTTATTAAAGTTCTTCGACAGAATTTCCCTGATTCCAACATCGTAGCTGTTGACTATGATCCAGGCGCCAGCGAAGTAAATCAGTTAAATCGTATTAAATTAATGCTTTCAACTGCAAATAAAAATCTAAACAACTAAAAAGAATCTCCGATCACCACCGTTTTTTTCATTCGTTTACGGTGGTAATCGGAGATTTCTCTTTATTCTTCTGCTTCCCTATTCTCTTCTATTTATAACAAAGTGTGCTTCGACACGCTCTCATTAATAACAACTTCCAAATACACTTTGACTCCGCGCCGAGCACAGTCAGCTTTAGCTGACATCACCCTTATGTGCCAGTGCGAATCCCCCAGAGAGTTTAAACCTATATATTTTCAATCTGCCAATCTATCGGTTCTATCCCGTTTGCTTGTAAGAACGCATTGGCTTGTGAAAATGGCTTGCTTCCAAAGAATCCTCGGTATGCTGACAATGGACTTGGATGAGGTGCTTCAAGAATCAAGTGTTTTGGATTCGTTAACATCTTCTTTTTCGACTGCGCTGGTCGTCCCCATAAGAAATACACGATTGGTCTATCCTGTGCATTCACTGCCTGTATTACAGCATCCGTAAATTGCTCCCAGCCCCTTCCCTGATGAGAATTCGCTTGATGGGCACGAACGGTAAGTACCGTATTAAGCAATAAAACTCCTTGATCCGCCCATTTTTTCAGATAACCATTATTGGGTATATAGCACCCACAATCATCCTGCATCTCTTTATATATATTCTGTAAAGAAGGTGGAATCTCTTTTTGTTCTGGCAAAACGGAGAAGGAAAGACCATGTGCTTGATTCACGTTATGATATGGATCTTGTCCTAGCAACAGTACTTTCACTTTACTAAGTGGTGTAAAATGAAATGCATTAAATATATCTTCAGCAGGTGGGTAAATAACATGTGTCATATATTCTTCTCTTACAAATTGATAGAGCTCTTTATAATACGATTTATGAAATTCATTGTTTAATGGATTCAACCAATCATTTGTAATCATCGACATAACTATTCTCCTTTAGGGTACCATTCTTGATCTTTATGTATCCATGAATAACTCTATTCATATTAGCATCCCATGAATCGCTTGTCAAATAACCATATCATTTGATATAGATTGATCCTCCATTCCTTCCTACTTAAAGTCGAACACTTACAGATCGATCACGCAAATACTGTTTCACCTCATTGATCTCTAGTTCTTTATAGTGGAATAAGGATGCTGCTAATGCTGCATCTGCTTTTCCTTCTGTTAAAGCATCATAAAAATGTTCCTTCGTTCCTGCTCCTCCTGATGCGATAACAGGAATAGATACATTCTCAGAAACCATCTTTGTCAGTTCAATATCATATCCATTCTTTGTTCCATCACAATCCATACTTGTCAATAGGATTTCTCCTGCTCCAAGAGCATTTGCTTTCATTGCCCACTCCACAGCATCAATTCCCATATCCACACGACCGCCATTCTTATAGATATTCCAGCCACTCCCATCTGCACGTCTCTTTGCATCAATGGCTACAACTACGCACTGGCTGCCGAACTTCAACGCAGCTTCTGAAATTAAGGTAGGATTTTGAATTGCCGCTGAATTCACTGCAACTTTATCAGCGCCTTCACGAAGAATACCTTTAAAATCATCTACTGTACGAATTCCTCCACCAACTGTAAATGGTATGAACACAGTCTCTGCTACTCGGCGTACCATATCAATCTTAATTGTTCTTGCATCACTTGACGCCGTTATATCAAGAAAAACCAGCTCATCTGCTCCTGCTTTTCCATATGCATAACCAACTTCAACTGGATCACCAGCATCTCGTAGATTCACAAAATTAATCCCTTTTACAACTCTTCCATTATGTACATCCAAACAAGGAATGATTCTTTTTGTAAACATGGCTACTCCCTTCCAATCTCAGCAAAATTCTTCAGTATTTTTAGACCAACCTCTCCACTTTTCTCTGGGTGGAACTGGCATGCAAATATATTATCCTTTTCAACAGCTACATCTAATGCCGTGCTATATTGGGTTGTCGCTGCAACTTCTTCTACATTCTTTGCTTTAAGATAATAAGAATGAACAAAATAAACATAAGATTCTGGATCCAATCCTTTTAGTAACTTGGATTCTTTCGTAAAGTGTAAGGAATTCCAACCGATATGTGGTATTTTCAACCCTTCTTTGTCAGGAATTCGTATGATTTTACCTTCTAAAATGGATAACCCCGGTACCCCTTTCGTTTCATCACTTTCTTCAAAAAGGAGTTGTAATCCCAAACATATTCCTAAAAGCGGAATTTTTCTAGCGACAACCTCCTTAATTGTATCAACCAATTGGTACCGATGCAGTTTTTCCATAGCATCTCCAAATGCTCCAACACCAGGTAGGATTACTTTATCTGCATGAAGAATCTCTTCACGATCTCTTGTAATCTTGGCATCTTCCCCTATGTATAGCAAAGCTTTCTCAACACTTTTTAAATTACCCGCATCATAATCTATAATTGCAATCATGACATGTCTCCTCTCTTACTTCTTTGTGGTAGCGCATTAAATTGTCCAGGTAGACAAATGTGGCAAGACGAATGGAATTTCTCGTTCATCTTGCCACCCTTAGCATATCATACCATTATTTCTTCTTGTCCGCAACTAGCTTTTCAGCAATTGCAATCACCTTATCGCTATATTCTGCTTGATCTTCAATATCAGCAATCTTCTTCGCTTCTTCTTCATCAAGAGAAAACTTCTCATCTAATTCCTGGATAATCTGTGATTTTACATATTGTAAATCCGATTTTACACCTAATTCACTTGCTTGTTCTAGATATACATCATACTTAATTAAACCATTCAATAATGAGTTCAGAGCTTCCGCATAATATTGGATTGCATAATAATTATTATAGGAATCAAACTCCTTATTTACATACATTACTGTCTTAATCTTATCAGCAAGTTCCTGGTCGGATTTCTTTACATCCACTCCGCTAATCTTATCATAAGCTTTCGTATACTTTTTCCTTGCAAAGAAATCTTCTGCTTGACGAATGCTTGCAGAATAAGAAAATGTCTTCGTACCAAATACAACAAACACACCAACGAGTGCAAATGCAACTAACACAACTGCTGCACCTTTCTTATTGATCTTACTGTGATCGCTCTCTTCTTCTTCCGCTAATTTTTCTTTTTCAGCTTTTTTTGCTGCTTTTGCTGCATCTTTCGTCTTCTTTGCTTCCGCTTTTGCAGCTTTCTTTGTCACCGCTGCTGCAGCTTTTTGTTCTTTCTTCGCAGCTTTCTTTGCTACCTTTGCTTCTTGTAATTCTTTTTCTTTTTGAAACTCTTTTTCTGTTTCTTCATCATCTATATTTTCAAATAAACTCTTGAAGAATCCTTTTTTCTCACCTGTTACAGGGTCAATATTCTTCTTTGCTTTCTTACTTGCTTTTTTCTTTTTATTCGCTGATCCACCATCAGGAGGATTTTCTCCTTCTTCCCCGTCTGAGCCATAATTTGATACTGTTCCTAAGACATCAGCAAATATATCTGCTACATTTGCATTATCTCGATCATCGGTATCGTCGATATCCTCAATTCCATTGAAGATATCATGAAATCCTGGTACTCCATAATCATCTGCTGGATTATCACCATCACCTGTATGTACAGCAGTTTGTGAAGTATCAGCCACTTGTTTTGGTTCTTCTTCGTGGAAAGAATCAATAGAAAATGGTTCTTCTTCCTCCGTAATCGAAGCTTCCTGCTCTGTTGAAAGAGAATCAAGAGACATTGGCTCTTCCTCTTCCTGACTCAAAGAATCCAAAGACATCGGCTCTTCCTCTTCCTGACTCAACGAATCCAAAGACATCGGCTCTTCCTCTTCCTGACTCAACGAATCCAAAGACATCGGTTCTTTCTCTTCCTGACTCAACGAATCCAAAGACATCGGTTCTTCCTCTTCCTGGATTAAAGAATCCAAAGACATTGGTTCTTCCTCTTCCTGGGTCAAAGAATCCAAAGACATTGGTTCTTCCTCTTCCTGGATTAAAGAATCCAAAGACATTGGTTCTTCCTCTTCCTGGATTAAGGAATCCAAAGACATTGGTTCTTCCTCTTCTTGGATTAAGGAATCCAAAGACATTGGTTCTTCCTCTTCTTGGGATAAGGAATCCAAGGATAATGGTTCTTCCCCTTCCTGGGTTAAGGAATCTATGGATAATGGTTCTTCCTCTTCTTGAGTCAAAGCATCTAGAGGCATTGATTCCTCTTCCTGTTGTAAGGAATCCAAAGATGCTGCTTCTTCCTTCCCATTGAATGAATCAAGAAATACGGCACTTTCACCCACTCCTGTTTGATCAACGCTACTTGCATCTTGCTTCGTATATTGATCAAGCAGTTCATTGGCTATGTTATCTAACTGACTGGATATCTCATCCCCGTCTTCTTTATACTCATTAATTGGATCAATTATCATATCATCTGCTGATACATAACTCTCGTTATCATTATTCGGATAACTAGTATGGGAATGCATAACTGAATTAAGTAATTCTTCTAATTCATCATCGCTTTTAATCAAATCCACGTCATCAAGTGCTTTACAATCTTCACACATTTCTTCCGTATCTGCGATTTCTGCACCGCAAACTTTACATTTGCCCATCTATCCACCTCCAAACTAGTATTTACTTTCTTATATTACCACATAAGTCTATATTTAACAACTAAAACGAAGAAGAATTATTTTGAAAAATGTTGATAAAACAGTAAATTTCGCATGTTTTGTTACTTATTTACTAGTTCAAGAAATTCTTCTGCAGACATAGGAACAGGAACTCCTTTACCATGAATTTCTTCTGACAGTTGTGGAAAAGTCTTATTCACACGAACAAGTAATGCTTTATTATTGATGTATGCATTTTTCTCAAAAGGCCACCGAATCAACGATGGTAATGTAAAGTTTACGTCAAGTTCTAATAAAACCAATTTACGGTTGAGAGTTCTTGCTATCCATTGCATATATGCTTGCCACTGAGGAAGATATCCTTCTTCTACGTATGTTTCCACCTGACTTCGTACGTTGAAAGTTAGTCTTTCCTTACATGTTTCGCATAATGGCATATATTCCTGAATACTTCTTCCCATTTGTAATTCCGGAAGTATCTCTGGTAAGCGTTTTACAAAGTCTGCTACATAAGATTCATTTTCTTCGATCTTATGTGTACAAGATTTGGAACATTGAAACAATCCTTCATTCCCACATGGCATAACAATCTTCTTCTCGTCGAAACCTGCCTGTAAAAGATACTGGGATGTGTTCATGGATAAGATGAAATAATTTTTCTCTTTTATCGTTTCATAAAGTTGTTGGTAAACTGGTAATGTATGATTTTTCTGATACCAACTTTTTAAGATGGCATCGATCCATTCAACTGCTTCTTTCTCCTGTACTTTTTCTGCTAAAGTCTCTTTGCTTGTTATTCCCATTTTACTTACTGGTTCATAGTACTGTTCTTCTAAATTAGTCAGATTCTTCTCTAGGTCAAATCCACATCCTACCAGTACGTAATCTGCTTCTTGTAGCTTTTCTTTTATTAATTCTATTTGGTTACTCATATAAACCTCGCTTAATTTTTATAAAATCTTATTTGCATTATCCAACAAGTGTACAATGACAAAATTGTATATAATTATACCATCGCATCGTAATTTCGTACATGTATTAATTAACACAAGTAGAGCATTCGATAACAATATAAAGAAAAGGTGATGCAAGTAATTATCGCAACACCTTTTTCTCCAACTTAATAGATTAATCGATCCACTGCTCCAACAAGCTTACCAATCTCCGGTTTTGTCAATTGTTCATCTGCTCCAAGCATTTGACCTTTTCTTCTCATCTCATCATTGATCAAAGAAGAGAAAATAATAACAGGAACACGTTTCAAATCATCATCGTCCTTAATTAATTTGGTTAAACGATGTCCATCCATCTGTGGCATCTCAATATCTGTAATAACACAATGTACATTTTCATCAATTGTTCCATTCTTTTTATACTCACATAATTGATCCCACGCTGCTTTACCATCTTTGAATCGTTTTACATTCGTATAGCCTGCTTTTGTTAAACTATCATATATTAATTTACCTAGCAAAGCTGAATCCTCTGCCATAATAATTGGAGAATTGTTGCGTTCTCGATCTTCCAGTTGTTTAATATCAGAAACACGCAATCCTGTTTCAGGATTAATATCAGAAACAATTTTTTCAAAATCTAGAATAACAATTAATCGTTTATCAATCTTAATAATTCCTGTTGCAACGCCTGATCCTGCGGAATTAACCGTATCATCCGGTTTGATGATGTCCGCCCACGATACACGATGAATTCCAACTACACCATGAACATGAAATGCAATATTTAATTTGTTAAAGTTTGTAACAATGTACATATCCTTCGATTTATCCACAGATGGTGCCAAATTTAAGTTCTTGGCCAAATCAATGATAGATATGATTTCTTCGCGTGGCATAAAAATTCCTTCAACACAAGGATGTGCATTTGGAATTGGTGTTGGTTCCTGATAAGATAAGATTTCTTTAATCTTTGCAACATTAATACCATAGTAATTTGAACCAACCTTAAATTCAAGGATTTCAAGTTCATTCGTTCCACTTTCCAATAATATACCAGTCTCCATAATCTATCCTCCATTTATGTAATGTCTACATTTTTCTAATACGTTACCATTTTATTTGTACTACTATAATTATAATATAATAGTGACAAAATTACAAATAAAATAATGGATTTAGACAAAAACAACCATAAATTTAGTATCATTCTTTCTCTTTTTAATTATTTTCAAAATGCTTTGTCTGTGTTCTCCCACTTTACGTGTTACGTAAGAAAACAAAAACTTATCAGTCAAAACAGTATTTTGACTGATAAGTTTCGTTTACCTTCTATTCCCCTACTAGGTAAGAAATAATTTTTTTTAGCAGCTTCCCTTTCCGTTAAGAGAACAAGCACTTTTTACTGGTTTTGGTGCAGCCAATGAAACGTAATCCTCTATAGTAAAGGTCTTCGTTCCGTCTTCTAATAGGAAGAATGGAATTCCAATCTTTCCTTGTTCTTTGATTTCCTGAAACAAAATATCATGATCACGAATCGAAAGAAATTCTTTCATAATCGTAGTTGATTCTACAATATTACGATATTCCAGTTCCACTTCATTACATGCTAGTAAACGTTCTTTTGCTGCTACACACTCTCCACAGATTGGTGCTCCATACATAATTACTTTCATATCTTTATTCTACTGCCTTTCCATTGATCAATACTTTCTCTATTGTTGTTGAAACTTCAAATGGCGAACCATCTGTAATTACTAAGTCTGCATCTTTTCCTTCTTCAATCGATCCAACTACATTATCGATTCCCACATGTTTCGCAGGATTAATTGTGATTGCTTTTAACGCATCAAATGGTTTCATACCAGATTTTATTGCTAATCCAGCACATAATGGCAGATAATGTTGTGGAATAACTGGTGAATCTGTTATAATTGATACTTGACAACCTGCATTTGCTAGAATACCAGGCGTTTCCCATGTTTTATTCCGCAATTCAAATTTGGTTGCATGTCCGAAGGATGGACCTACTGCAAGTGGAACATTCTCTTGGGCTAACTCTTCTACGATTAGATGTCCTTCCGTCACATGTTCCAATGTAATATTGACATCGAATTCATGCGCAATTCGAAGAGCTGTAAACATATCATTTGCTTGATGTGCATGGGCTTTCAAAGGCATTTCTTTTTTTAAGACAGGAAGAAGTGCTTCTAATTTCATATCAAAGCTTGGACGTTTGAAAACATCTGCTCCTGCTGCATCTAACTTCTGTTGATATTCTCTTGCTTTAAACAACATTTCTCGAAGTTTTGAAGCAGTAGACATACGGGTAGAATCTCCTTTGTCTCGGTAGATACGTTTCGGATTCTCACCAAATGCACATTTCATCGCAACATCCGGTTTAATTACCATCTTATCTACACGTTTTCCAACTGTTTTCAATGCAACAAATGTTCCACCTAACACATTGGCGCTCCCTGGACCTGTAGCTACGGAAGTAACACCTGCTCTAGCTGCCATACCAAATGACTCATCCATCGGTTGAATTGCATCAATCCCACGTAATTGTGGTGATACAATATCATTCATTTCATTATAATCTTGTCCTTCATAACCAATACCAAAGCCATCCGTACCTATATGACTATGTGCATCAATAAAGCCAGGATATATATGTTTTCCACTTAAATCAATGACTTCCATACTATAATCAGTCAGGATATCTTTTTCTATTTTTACTATTTTTCCTCCATTAATCAGGAGATCCGATACATACGGATTTTCATGTATTGCATCATGTATAATACCATTTTTTAAGCATATCATCTTTTCATTCCTCCTTGGCATCTTTGTCCTATATTATAACACAAATTATACAAGGAGAAATGTATATTTCTATATTATGATGCACGAATTGCTTCGTTGCGTTGCAACTCTCGCAATTCTAAAACATTCGCAATCCGCGTAATAACGCTACTTTCTCATGTTTTGTGGGTCAAGATGTCATGTTCACTTTCGTGCAGGCACGAAGTGAAATGACCTTTTGACCCTTGCATCATATTATGCATGTATTTATTCAATTTCACACATCGAGACTTTACATAGTGTATGTGGCTGCTATATATCCGAAGGAAACTGTCTGCGTACATATTTTATTCGAACCAAAAAGAATGGAACGCATACTTATATACTCGGTAAGCATATTTTTCAGCTGTATAATTAAATTGACGGATTAGATTTCCCTCTGCATCATATTCATCATAGCAATGAGACATACCCGAACTTGTTACGACATTGCCATCTACATATTGCACGGAACTAACGATACTAGAATATGAAATCGGGAATTTTTTCACGAGTGTATACGTCTTCTCATTTTCATCTACAAGATATTGATAGAAGTAAGAATGATCGCCTTCTTGAAACGTCCCCGCTCCCAAATTGATCAATGGACACGTTGAATTCCAAATATATTCGATCCTTTAAGTCTTTGTTCGTATAGACATAGATTCCTGCCAATAGAACCAAACCAAAGACTCCGATTAGTATATTCACGTTTCTCTTCCATGCTCTTGATTTTCGATTGTTCTGTTTCTCGTTTTCTCCCTTTTTCATCTTCTGACCTCATTTCACTTTCTTACTATTTTTCTTTTTCCAATTACTTATTCATTCTGCTCCTTGAATCATAGTAAACATGCCATGTGAAATGTAAGTGAAATAATTCGACAAAATCAGGGACACTTTAACAAAAAAAATCCTCAAAAACAAGAAACAAAACCAAATAAATGATGTCTAGGTTCTGTTTTCTATATTCTTGAGGCTTTTTCTGTGTAAGATTCATTCAATAGGATAAATCTTACGTTATATGTATTACTACGTGAAAAACACGCTGTATGTGCTAGTCCACGTGATTTGCATCTTGTATATATTCTATACGAATTTGAGGATTTGAATGTCCTTCTCTTCTGCAAGATTGATGTACTCATCCCCACACTTGACCGTTGGTCTTGATAAATCACCTTTGTTAATAAATATAATCGTTCCTACTTTTCCATTGCTTAATAGAACATCATTTCCCATATAGGTATCCATAATACCATTCAAAAATACCATAATGTATTTCGGATCATACTTTGATAAACCATTCTTTTCAAATTCCTTGATTAATGCAAATGGATTTCTTGCTCCATCTTCTGTAAGCGTTAATTCATCATACTCATCTGCAATGGAAACAATCTTAACAAACTCACAAAGTGCTCCACCCATTACTTGAAGCGGATATCCCGTACCATCCATCTTTTCATGATGTGTCAAAGCTGTTAAACCGATCTGGCGGTTTAACTCTCTTCTCATCAAGTAACGATATCCATATATTGTATGTTTTGCAATCAACTCTTTTTCTTCTTTTGTCAATTCTTCTTTCTTTTTCTCCAATAATTCTTCGGATACTAGTAGCATTCCCACATCATGGAACAACCCAGCTAGAGTTATATCATTCACTTCTTCCTCTGATAATTTGAGCCATTTTGCAAATATATTTGAAATCAATGCCGTATTGATACTATGCATATACATACGATTCTGCTTCAATTGCATTCCATATAAAGCATCGAACAACTCTCTCGTACTATCTGCTTTATTCAAAATGTTGTTGATATCCGTTATAATTTCCCGTTTGTTAACTTCTTTATCTCGTTCGATAACAGAATTAAATTTTCCTTGAATGTTAGAATAGCATATGGAGTATTTTTGATTGATTTCCTTAAACTGTCTTGTTTGACGAATCGTTTTTAAATGTGTATTTAAACCATTTAATTTTTCATCCTCATTTGTAGTATCAAGTATGCGTACTTCATAGATATTATTACTTTCTAGTAACTTTATAACACGCGCATCAACAACAGTACCATTATTAACTAAGATGGAACCATATGTTGTTAAAACATCTTCGCAAATGATCATGCCCTCTTTTAAGTTATTTCGTAAAACTAATTTCTTCATAGTGCCCTCCAATCCTGGATTCTCTCCATATGTAATACTCTATTCCATGAATCTACATTCTATTTCTATCCTATCAGATATTTTACATAAAATCTATCGGTAAATAGTTTCATTCTTTTGTAAAATCCAATATTTTTCATGGTATAAAAGACCTATTTTTGTATAATTTGTTGTATATTCTTGTCGGATTGTGTCCAACGTGATTATTCACTCTTTTCCTCAACAATACAAATACGATCTTCTATAGGCAGAAGATCTTTCCTATAATGGAGCAAGAACGGATCAGATATCTACAAAGAGTACAGTCAACTTCAGTTGACATCTACCTTATGTGCGAGTGTGCATCTCCCGGAGGGTTTCTATAAAAGGAAAGTCGGAGGACTTTCCTTTTATACAAAAAAAGACTGTTGTTTTCACAACAGTCTCTCCAATCATGATGGGCTTAAATGGACTCGAACCATCGACCTCACGCTTATCAGGCGTGCGCTCTAACCAGCTGAGCTATAAGCCCATTTTAATTTGGCAGCCACCTACTCTCCCATACCGTCTCCAGTATAGTACCATCGGCCGTCTAAGTCTTAACCATCGTGTTCGAGATGAGAACGGGTGTTTCCCAAAGACGCATTACCACCAAAAAATTGTCAACAAAATAAAACATTTTTTTGTTTCATTCAGCTTATTTAGTTTATATCATATCATTCATTTTGTCAACATGTTTTTTATATTTATCATACTTTTTATTTAATTTGAACGATTAGGATAATTTATAGCCATTCAAATGCGTATAAAGGAAATCCCCCCTATACATCATCAACGTCATCCAATTCTTCCACATCAATATCCAGTGTATGCATCGTTCTTCTTTTTCTTCTTGCTTCTTCAGATGCCGTCATAATATAATCTTTAATTTCTGCAGCATGTTTGATATGAACAAGAACCAATTCTGGATGCGTCGTATCCCCTGTAAAACAAACTACAGTACCAATGTGAAATATTCTTTCAAGCAAGCTCTTTTTTAACCGAACATCTTGGATCTTATACATATAAGCATCATCTTCTGTTATGCTCAAAAAACCACTTTTTATGTTGATTTTCTCTTCATTAATCGTATATGTTGTAAAACAGATTGGTAATGCTAAAAACTTTGTTCTTTTTTTCTCAATAAAACTCATTTTACTTTACTCCTTTATAACCAGTTTTGTAACTTCTATATTCCCCTACTCCATTACTTAATTGTTACCTGACTTACTTGTTCCTTGTTTGTTACTGTTAATGTTGCATTCTGAACTTTTGTTTTCTTTGGAATTTCAAAAATCAACACCGCTTGTTTCGTTTTTCCTTCTTTGATCGTCGTTGATAGATACTGAATATCATTGGATATGACGGTCAAAATTGGATAATAAGTCTCTTCACCAATATTTAATTCATACGATATTCCGGAACGAATGAAACTGATCTTCATCTTCTTGCTACTCATATTCTTTAAGGACATGTTAAGAATTAGCAATTGATTGCCTGCTTGGGGTTCAACACTAAATGCTGCTTCACTATAATTTCCTGTATAGCTTGCTTCCGTACTGTAATTTTTGTATGTTACCTTCAAATCCTTCTTTTGATAAACATCCGATAAACTGCAGTATGTTACCGCCTCTTCTGCAGTTGATGCTTCTGGAGAAGGTGTGGTTTCTTTAACTGGTTCTTTTGTTTCTTCTTGTTTTGAATCTTCTTTCTTTGGTTCCTCTTTGTTTTCTTCTG
This sequence comes from Anaerosporobacter faecicola, assembly GCF_012070565.1. Classification (GTDB taxonomy): domain Bacteria; phylum Bacillota; class Clostridia; order Lachnospirales; family Lachnospiraceae; genus Anaerosporobacter; species Anaerosporobacter faecicola. The sequence continues at coordinate 67,561 of NZ_JAAQRO010000001.1, read as the reverse complement.
AAACAGTAGTGGTGTCTTCTTTCTTTGAATCCGTACTCGCTACTGGTCGTTGGTATTCGTACAGCAATCCATCTTCATAATTTGTATCAAACTTTAACACACTACCTGCTATGTATTGTGCAATAATCGCATTGTTATCTTCCTTGAGTGTCTTCGTACTTGCACAAGCAGATAGCAATAGCATTGAAACCGATACGAGTGTAAGTAGAATAAACTTTTTCTTCATCTCGTTTCCTCCATCTCTATCTTTAATAATAATAACTACCATCTTATCTTTCTAAATTCTAGTAATACATTTCTCAATACTATATTAACAAGATATTAGACAAATTTCAATGCATTGTTTTACCTATTTTTTCTTTTGAATAAATGAACGATGCCAAGACGAACAAAAGACAATCTTTCCAATCTTGTAGAGAAATTATCACCCTCTATTCTTACTACAAGTTCTTTAAAGATTGCCTTTTTCTATTTATATTTCTATATATATTTTTATTTTATCTTTTACCTTTTATCCTTATATCTTTGTATCTAATTCAAACCAGAATTCCACTCCATTATCATGATTAATTACACCACATGCGCGATTGTGAGATGACATAATAGCCTTTACAATGGATAAGCCAATTCCATTCCCACCATACTCTCTTGTTCTTGCTTTATCTACTTTGTAGAATTTAATCCAGATCTTATCAATATCTTCACTAGGGATAGGATCTCCGGTATTGAATACGGATACGCGAACACAATCTATTTTCTGTTCAATCTTAATATCGATAATCTTATCATAATCTAGATGGTTCAAAGCATTACTGATGTAGTTTGTTACTACTTCTTCAATCATGTATTCGTCTGCCCAAACATCGATTGGTTCCGTTAATGCGAATTGAACCTTTGCTTCTTTCTTTTGAATTAAGATATTGGTAGAATTCAAAGCACCATGAATCAACGCAACAATATCAAATCGTTCAATATTCACTTGGTTCTTACCAAATTCAATTTGATTCAAACTAAGCAAACGTTTCACCATATTGTTCATTTTGGAAGCTTCATCAATAATGACTTCACAATAGAAGTTACGACTTTCTTCATCCTCATTGATATTATCCAATAATCCTTCTGCATACCCTTGAATCAAAGCAATTGGCGTCTTTAACTCATGGGTAACATTGGATAAGAATTCTTTTCGCATCTCATCAATCTGTATCTTGTTCTGAATATCGGATTTTAATTCATTGTTGGCATTCTTTAATTCGGATATCGTCTCTTCTAGTTTTTCCGATAATGTATTAATACTTGTCCCAAGTTCTCCAATTTCATCTTTTGTTGTTACCGTATACTTAACATCAAAATCTAACTTCGCCATTTTCTTTGCTATCCCAGAAAGTTGATGAATTGGTCTTGTGAAGCTTTTACTTACAAACATTGCAACTATAATCCCCATCAAAGTACCGATGATTCCCACATATGCCAAGAATTTATTCGCGATTCGCACACTTTCCTGCATGCTCTCAAAGTTTGACCGCAGATAAATTATATACCCATTGTCTAATACACCGAATAATTCGATATAGTAGGATTCCATACGTTCATCATAGATCTTATAGATTCCATAATTCTTTGATGTACTTAGTTCTTTCATTACACTACGATTGTTTTTTCGATTTAATAGATAGGTTCCCACTCGTTCAGAAAGCTGTTCTCTTTGCTGATCAATGACACTTTGACTAACGGGATAATCTAAGGTAAGATTGGCTTTGGTCATATCAAAATATTCTGTATAATAATAGGAACGAAATACATAAACATTGATATTCCCATTCGTCCCTAATCGTTCCAAAGCAAGATTCTTATTCTCAAAAATTTCTGACTCATCTTTCTGATTTTCATATTCCATTTCTACTGTTTTGTAGATATCTTGTACACTGGTGAAGGTATCTCCCAATATCTTGATCTTACTATACTGATAATAATCTGCTAAGAACCCCTTATTCATTACCCAGCACAAGAATACAACCGCAATAATTAAGATTGTAATTAATCCTGTGATTTTATACCGAATTGAATATTTCATTCACTCACCTCGAGTTTGTATCCCATACCCCAGATCGTCTTAATGTAATCTCCTTTAGAACCAAGTTTACTTCTTAATTTCTTTACGTGGGTATCAATTGTACGGGCATCGCCAAAGTAATCATAGTTCCATACATTATTCAGTATCTTTTCTCTAGAAAGTGCAACTCCTTTATTCTTAACAAAATAGGTTAATAGCTCAAACTCTTTATAGCTTAAATCAATTGGTTGCCCGTCAATTTTTACTTGATGAGCTTCCAGATCAAGGGTGATTCCACCTACCGTCATTATGTCCTCTACAACATTCGCTCTTCTTAATATTGCTTCCACTCGTGCAACCAGGATCTTGGGACTAAACGGTTTCGAAATGTATTCATCAACACCCAATTCGAATCCAAGTAGTTCATCTTTTTCATCACTCTTTGCTGTCAGCATAATAATAGGAACCTTGGAGTACTGTCTAATTTCTTTACAAACCTGCCAGCCATCCATCTTTGGCATCATAACGTCCAGAATGACTAAAGAAATATTCTTATCTTGAAAAAACAAATCAACCGCTTGTTCTCCATTCTCTGCCTCAATTACCTCATACGCCTTTTTTGTTAAGAAGTCTCCAACGAGCTTTCTCATTCTACTTTCATCATCAACAACTAGAATCTTCAACTTATCCATCTCTACCACCCTAATAGAATGTACGCTCCCTTGAGGAATTGCCATCTCTACCCTTTCACATGTATTTGTTCAATAAAACAATTCTTTTTATTTGTTCATTTCTTTTTTCTTTTTTCTTTAAATTAAGTTTGATCCTTGCTTTTATACTAACATACAAATATGTTTATTATGTGAAAAGCCTTTTACCTTATTATTGCTGAGAAACCAAGGAAATATGATTCTATGATCTGTACTCTCTTACGAAAGTGATTTTAAACCACGTATATATGTATTATAATTGATACCAAAACAAATGAAAAGCAAAAATGGTATAGCAAATCCATTTCTTTTGCTATACCATTTTACGACTCATTTTATTTTTTATACTCTGTAATCTTAATTGTTTCAATAATCACTTGTTCTGCTGGAATTCCCGTTTGGGTATCTTTCATTTCTGTATTGGCAATGGCATCTAAGGTATCATAACTTGCCTCATCGTAAATTTGACCAAAAACAGTATGTGCTTGGAACAGCCAAGGAGTACCACCTTTTTCCATATATAATTGGGATACTTCATCACTAAATTCACAATCATATGCTGCTTTCATAAATATTTTAAATGATTCCAGAGGTGTTGCTCCCAACTCATATCCATTGCTGGTTAAGATCTGTTCAAGTTCTTCCTGCTCATATGGATGAGTTTGAACGATAAAGAACTGGCTTCCATTTGTGTTTGCTCCTGCATTTGCCATGCAAAGTGCACCACGGTAAGGATGAAGATCATCTGAAAATTCATCTTCAAAATTTTTCCCCCAGATACTCTCACCACCAGCACCAGTACCCATTGGATCTCCACCTTGAATCATGAATTCGTTAATGATTCGATGAAATGTTAATCCATCATAATAACCTTCTTTTGCATGTGTCACGAAGTTTTCTACTGCCTTTGGTGCTCGATCTGCAAAGAATTTTACCTTAATTGAGCCAAAATCTTTCACAACGATTTCTGCGACTGTATCACCTTCTTGTGGTTCTTCAAATTGACTACCAGAACCTTTGATTTCTGTCATAGCAGAATCTGCTGTTTCATCTTCACTAGTTTGTGTTGTCGTATTCTCTGAATTTTTATCTACCGTATTGTTATCCTTCTTTGCGCATCCTGCAAAAGCCATGGCTACAACAAGTACAAGCGCTACGTATTTACTAATCTTTCTCATGCTTTTCCTCCTGGTGTTTAATTGACACACCAATTATTTTAATACATAATGATGCCTGTTGCAACAAAAAACAAAAACGGTGGTTATAAAAATGATTGGAGAATTTTCTCCTTTCTACTTTTACACCCACCGTTTTATTCTTATATTCGTTAATCGAATCCGTTATATCTCTATGTAAAACCACTTTTAATTTATCTTTCTAGTCGATTGTCCAACGATCAATTCTCCCGGAAATACACACATACGATGCTCAGCCTTCTTTTTGATCACATCAAAAAGAATGGTTACTGCAGCTTGTGCAATCTCCTCTACTGGCTGACGGATTGTCGTCAATGTTGGATTATAATACGATGCAACATCCAACCCATCAAAACCTGCTACTGAATAGTCTTCCGGAATCTTCTTACCTGCATCGAATACTGCTTTACAAGCACCAATCGCAATACTATCGGATATTGCAAAAACTGCTGTAAAATCTTCTTTTGAATCCAGCAATTCCTTCATTACCACATATCCATTGTCCATGGTAAATGTCTCAATATCATACTTCATACAACGTACTAAATTCTGATCTGGCTCAATCCCATTATCCCTTAATGCTTGCAGATATCCATTGTAACGAATCAGACCAATACTTGTATCATCCATAGAAGTCGTAATAATTGCAATTCGCTTATGTCCATTCTTACATAAATAGTCAACAATCTTGTAACTTTCCTTAAAGTCATCGACAGCAACAAATGAACATACGCCCTCTTTCCAACCAGTGTTCAAGCCAACTGTACATAGCACATAAGGAATATCTAATTGTGCAAGTTTTTCTTCGGAATGATTAAAATATCCACCCAAGAAAATGATACCACGTAGTTTCTTTTCTTTCACAAGTTCTAATGCAACATCAATCTCATCTTCTCGATCTTCTACTCGATGTAAGAGAAAAGAATACTTTTTCTCCTGTGTCTCCTCTTCAATTACTTTGATCATCTTACTAAAGAACGGATTGCTAATACCTTTGATCAGCACAGCGATCATTCTTGAATTAGAACGTTTTAAATTACGTGCACTATTATTTGGTATGTAATTATTTTCTTTGATCACTTTCATGATCTTGGTTTTTGTCTCATCATTGATATCCGGATGATTGTTAATCGCTCTAGATACCGTGCTGACACCTACACCACAAAGTTTTGCCACATCTTTTATTGTGATCGTACCCATGATATACTTCCTTTGCTGCATATTTTATACTTATGTTTTCCTACGAATGAAATTATAGCAACATTCCGTCGATAATGCAAGAATATGCAGGAAAACCTAACTATTTATCCCCTAATCTTCCATATAATTTTGTTACACGATAAATCTTCTCTGCTAAATCTGGTTGTATCGAATTTTGTTCCATACGCCAAATCCAATTACCACCTAAGGTTGAAGGCGTATTGATTCGAGCTTTTGAGCCAAGTCCAAGATAATCCTGCATTGGTATGATAGCAAGATCAGCAACACTTGCTAAGGTGAGTTTGATAAAGTCCCAAGCAATATGTTCTGGATCGACGGCAATTCCATTCAGATATTCTCTAGCATACTCTTGATCCTGTTCTAATAGATTTTCATACCAACCTACCACAGTATCATTGTCATGTGTTCCCGTATATACAACACAATTTTTATTATAATTATGAGGTAAGTAATCACTTTCCTCTCTAGAATCAAATGCAAACTGTATGATTTTCATACCAGGATACCCACAATCTGCAACAAGTTTTCTAGATCGGTCTGTTAAGAATCCAAGATCTTCTGCAATGATGGAGACATCCCCCAAAGCTTCTTTTATATGAGTAAAGATATCAAGTCCCGGACCTTGTTCCCAATGCCCATTAACTGCATCCTTTGCTCCATATGGAATGGAGTAATACTCGTCAAATCCTCTAAAATGATCCACACGAACTACATCATATAATTGAAAGCAAAAGGCAATTCGCTTGATCCACCACTGGTATCCTGTCTGTTTATGATAATCCCAATTGTAAAGTGGATTCCCCCACAATTGTCCTGTTGCTGCAAAACTATCCGGTGGGCAACCTGCTACTGCTATTGGTTTTCCCTGTTCATCAAATTGGAACAATTCTTTATTCGCCCAGGCATCTGCACTGTCATAGGCTACATAGATTGGAATATCACCAATAATCTTAATCCCTTTGTCATTGGCATATTGCTTTAAGCGACTCCACTGCGTAAAGAACTCGAATTGTATAAACTTATAAAATTGAATATCATCTGCTAATAGATTTTCATAATAAAGTAGAGCTTCTGGTGTTCGAACCCGAATATCATGCTCCCACTCATCGATGCCACAATCATTAAAATGATTTTTGATTGCCATAAACATACTGTAATCCTGCAACCAAGCCTCTTGTTCTTTACAAAATTCCAAGAATTCTGTTAAATTCCATGTTTTAAATCGATCATATGCCTTTCTTAATAAATCAAAACGTGAAAAATATATCTTTTCATATTCTACATGCTGAGGACATGTTCCAAAATCCGCAGCATCACACTCTTCTTTTTTTAGTAGACCTTTACTTATCAATGTTTCCAAATCCACAAAATACGGATTTCCAGCAAAGGTTGAAAACGATTGATATGGGGAATCTCCATATCCGGTAGAGCCAAAAGGTAAGACTTGCCAATACTTCTGTCCTGCCTTCTCCAAAAAATCCACAAATGCATATGCCTCTTTTGAAAATGTTCCGATTCCATATGCAGATGGTAAAGAGGTTATCGGTAATAATATTCCACTCGCTCTCATTTTAAGTCACCTTCCCATTCTACATGTATTAATTATATAAGATGTTGGGGTAAAAAGTAATTTACCCCAACAAACAAATCAGCCTTTAACAGCTCCACTTGTAACTCCTTCAATGATATGTTTTTGACACAGCAGATAGAAGATAACGATTGGAATGATTGCAAGAACGAGCATTGCCATCATAGCACCCATATCGATGGAACCATATCCACCCTTCAGATACTGGATTGCTATTGGAATCGTCTTGTAATCAGAACCAATAACCAGGTATGGTAATAGGTAATCATTCCAGATCCACATTACATTCAAAATAGCTACCGTTACAGAAATAGGTTTCAATATTGGTAATACCACAAAGAAATACGTTCTTAAAGGATTACAGCCATCCATCATCGCCGCTTCCTCAATCTCGATTGGTACTGACTTCACAAAACCACAGAACATAAATACTGATAAACCCGCGCCAAAACCTAAATAGATTACAATGATACCTACTGGATTATCAAGATTCATAACATTCGCAACCTTTGTCATTGTAAACATAACCATTTGAAATGGCACGATCATCGAAAATACAAACAGATAATATAACATATTAGAGAATTTACTCTTCACTCTTGTAATATACCAAGCAGTCATAGCTGTCAACAATACAATAGCCAAAACAGAGAATACGGTAATAAACAACGACCAGCCAGTTGCATGTAAGAAATTGGTTTTCTCTATACCACTGGTATAGTTCTCAAAATTAACAAATGTTTGCTTATTTGGTAATACAAATGGTGCATCACTAATAAAGAATTTGCCTTTAAAGGAGTTAATGATTACGATAAAGATTGGTGCTAAAAAAGCAATCGATAAAATTGTTAGGAAGATAAAAATAATAACATTGGATACTTTGCTTTTCGTTTTCATTAGTTTTCAACCTCCTTATTTCTGGTTGCTTTTAATTGAACCAATGCGATTGCAACAACAATAATAAAGAAGATTACTGCTTTCGCCTGACCAACACCCTCTGAACCTACTTTTCCATAGAATGTATTATATATATCAAGAGCAAGCATTGCTGTTTTCTTAGAAGGAGCGCCTGCTGTTAATGCCAAGTTCTGATCAAACAATTTAAAGGAGTTTGATAAAGTAAGGAATAGACAGATTGTTATAGAAGGCATAACTAACGGAATGGTTACATTACGTAAAATTTGCTTCTTATTCGCTCCGTCAATTCGAGCTGCTTCCACTAAATCTTTCGGAATATTTTGAATACCAGCAATATAGATAATCATCATATAACCAATTAATTGCCAGTTCATTAAGATAACTAATCCCCAGAAACCATATTTCGGTGCAAAAGTTAAGGTTACTCCGAATTTATATAAAACTCCGTTGATGATCAATTGCCAGATGTACCCTAAAACAATACCACCAATTAGGTTCGGCATGAAGAAGATCGTACGGAATATGTTAGTCCCTCTCTTACCTCTCGTTAACAAGGATGCTAACGCAAATGAAAATATATTAATTGTAATAACGGAAACAATAGTAAATGCTGATGTAAATATTAATGCGTTTAGAAAATCTTTATTCTGAAACGCCTCCACATAATTGCTAAAACCTACCCATTTTGCATCGGTTACAGTTCTAAATTCTGTAAATGATAGATAAATACCCATTATAAACGGAATGATAAATGCGATCGTAAATGCGAGTAATGTAGGTAAAGCAAAGATTGGAAAATACTTTTTCAAATTTTTATGCATAATCCTCTCTCCTGTCCTTTTATATTAAGTGTTGAAGAATTGTTGTTCGTGAATTTGGAATGCGTCGATTTAATGATAAAGAAAGGGTGAGTGAAGATTGCGCCACACTCACCCTGCTGTTTTACTATACTCTGTTATTCATCTAACAAAATCAAGTGTTACAATTTGAACTTATTTTGCTCTTTCAGACTTCCAAGAATCTTTTACAACTGTTACAACTTGATCCCAATCCATGCTTCCTTGTACATATTCAAGTAATGCATCACCAAAAGCATTCTTGAAATCTTCACTTGGGAATGCTGCAAATGTCCAAGTTACAGAAGTTGTACCTTTTTCCATCCATGCTAATACTTCTTTTGATAATGGATCACTTGGTTTTTCGTTATCAGCAAAAGAATCGAATGGAGCAATGAATCCTAAATCATTTGTTACATATGCTTTACCAGCATCGCTTGTGAATAACCAGTTTAAGAAATCCATAGAAGCTTTTTGTTTTGCTTCTGATACTTGACTATTGATTGCAAAGTAGTTTTCTGTACCTACACATAAACCTTGTGTTTCTTCACCAGTAACACCAGTGTAGATTGGCATGAATTTGATATCTGCTTCGTTTACAGTATTACCATCAACAGAACTAATCTGGCTCCAAGCCCAGTTACCATTTTGAACCATTGCACATTTTCCTAATGCGAAATCTGCCATAGAATCGTTAACTGATTTTGCACCTAATAAACCTTTTTCTACGCAAGAATTGTTCGTATATAAATCATATACATTCTTAAAGTTTTCTGCATATTTGAATTCAATTTCATTTGCTGCAAGACCAGCTAAAACTGTATTATCAAATTCTGTATTATCTTTGAATTCGTAATACAATGGCATATTAGCTAAATGAGTCTGCCATCTCCATTGTTCACCAGCTGCCATTGATGTAGAAGCAAATACACCATCAATACCAAGGTCTTTCTTTCTAGCTTGCATATCTTCAACAACTGCCTTCAATGTTGCGAAATTATTAATTTCATCCATAGACGCTACTGTTGTTGCACGATCAGTAAGTGCAAAATATTTTGTCATGATTGCATTGTTGTAAATGATACCATATCCTTCAACTGCATATGGAACACCAAAAACGCCTTCACCCTCAGTAACAGCTAAGCTCTTATCTGTTAAATGAGAATATAATTCAGAATCTTTCATATCTGCACAATAATCTTTCCAGTTTTGATAACCAACAGGTCCATTGATCTGGAATATTGTTGGAGCATCTTTCTTTGCGATTTCTGATTTTAATGTTGTTTCGTATGTACCAGAAGCTGCTGTATTAACTTTTACTTTAATACCTGTTTCTGCTTCATAATCTTTTGCGATTTTTTCATAAATCTCAGCAATTTCAGGTTTGAAATTTAAGAAATAGATAGAATCAACTTTCTCTGTTGTTTCTTCTGTTTTTTCTGTATCGGTAGTTTCTGTACTCTCTGTTTCTGTAGTGGCGGTTTCTTCTGTTTTTGTTGTGTCTGTTGTGTTCTTGTTATTGTTGTCTTTCTTGCCACAACCTGATAACAAGCTACCAACCATAACCGTTGCAAGTAATAGTGATACGATCTTCTTTGATTTTTTCATAATAACACCAAATCCTTTCTGCTTACCCTCTTTTTTATGATTACTAAAAACGATACTGCAACGTTTCTGACAACTAACCTTCTCCTATAATTGTTCAGTAACGTTTTCGGTAACCTTATCGGTATCGTTTCCAGTTATCATGTTTGTATAGTAACATATTAACAAAAGGTTTGCAAGTTAAAATAGTCTTTATTGTTCTTTTTGTTAATTATGTTACTATACACCAAACCATTTTATGCAATTTGTCTTAATCGTTTGCATTTTAAGAAAACCTAGATATTATCAGGTGTCCAGTAATTTCCACTGGCGATAATCATACAAATTAACTTAACAGTATCGTTGTAGTAGTTATTTGTACTACTAGTGGAAACAACTTTCCACAATGAATCCACCCAAGCTTGTGCTCCTTTGGTATTCTTGTCCTGACACATACTAGCAACTAGAAATGGAGCAACAAAACTCATATCATAATAACTCTCCATTGCTTTTCCTTTTAACGTATATCCACTTCTGATTTTCTCTGGCTGATCTCCTGTTTTCTTCCGAATCCAGGCATTCAACATAGTAAGCATATCCTCACTTTTACTTGTTTTCGTTACAAGATAATCCACTCCAATTCTCCATGGAACACGACAGGCATTATATCCATAACTGTCGTCCTTACTACCTTCTAAGAAACCATCGCTAGCTGGTTTATAATTCTTTTTCCCCTTTACAATGAAGTCCGATACCAATCCTGTTTTTCTCGTTGATTTTATGGTTAACTGATTCAGAATGGTAAAACTTTTATTCACAACCTTATTCCATTTGGATTGATTCGTAGCTTCTGCAAATGCTCGAAAATGTCCTGGCATCAAATCTGATGAGCGAAGTCCCGTATATTGGATATTATTCTTATCCAATGTACTTGCCCAGTTTCCCAATTGAATGGTATATGCAGTTGCATTCACTTCGTATTTCAATATATCTTTGATTATATTCGTAGCTGCCTTCTTATAGTTGATACTCCCACTACTCCCCCATTGTTTATCTGCAAGAAGCAATGCATATGCAATATCCAAATCTCCATCTGTTGCAGAACTTCCACCGCCCCAGTCTACAATTTCACTGCCATTATCAGCCTGCTGCCAAGACATAAGATACTTGCCTCTTTCACAAGTATTTGCTTTGTAATAACGGTACATTCCATCAAAATATTTCTTCGCATTCTTATCATATCCAGCCATGTAAACCATGATCAGCATTCCGTAACCTTGTCCTTCTGATACACAGATGGGTACGGTCTGTTTACTTGTTTTACTGTATGTTTGTCCACTAGTCCAAACATAATACTGTGTCTGTTTCGTTGAATACGGATTCTTTACTACGTAATTCTTCTTCCACGTATCATACCAACTTTTTGTGAGCTTATCTTTTTGGGACTGTTTAGCACTTGGTTTCAGCGTTCCTTTGGCATATGTAACATGCTGTGGAAATGGATGATTAACTTTCTGTGCTGCCTGAACAGGTTTTGTCGCGCCCAAGGTGACTCGGAACATGATCGGGCTAATCACCAATACGAATGCAACAAACAAAGATAAGAGTCTTATTCTTCATACACTATCTCCTCCTTTTTAAAAAAGCTTACATATGGATTTTCACGAATACCATGAACTCCGCTATGTAAGCTATTAATCTACCAGTATTCGGTAATTTCATTATAGTTCAATTTCCGCCTACTGTCATCTAAAACAATCCCTATAGCTTTCCATTATCGATACATCTCTATAATAAATAGTTTTCTAAGGTTGTACGTACTGCTCCTGTTCCAGCAATCATCTCTAGGAAGAACCGCTCTACTCGATTTCCCAATCCAATGGTATACAAGTTCACACCAAAGATATCTTCCCTTTCTAAAATTGGTTGAATACAAGAAACAACCTCTTTTTTTTGCCCTAACGTAATCTTTTCTAGATATGGTTTCAACTCGCTATATAATGGATCTGAACTTACCGTGAATCGTTCTCCATGGTCGTTCAAAGCCATTAGATACCGTAGCCACCCAGCAAACACAATCGGAATCCCAATCAATTCATCCACATTTCGTGTTTCCGATTCTGCATAAGCCTTCACCGTTTCTCCAAATCTTATGGAAAGCTTCTGAGATGTATCCGTAGCAATCCTCTGTGGTGTATCAGGTAAATATGGATTAGGAATCCGTACCTTTATCACTTCATCAATAAATTGTCTTGGTGATAGGATTTCCGGATCCATTACTACAGGCAACCCTTCCTGGTAACCAATCTGATCTACTAGTTTTCTCAATACGGGGTCTTCCATCTCTTTTGCAATCCGCGTATACCCCAATAAGCAACCGAAGATTGCTAACGCAGTATGTAATGGATTCAAGCAAGTACATACCTTCATCTTTTCTACCCGGTCAACAACTTCTCGTCTAGCAAACCACACATGTTCGCCCTCTATTTCCGGACGTCCATTTGGAAATACATCTTCCATTATAAGATATTGACACTCCTCTGCATTGACATATGGGGCAATGTATGTATTCTTCTTCGTTACGATTGGTTCTAATTCTTCCATCTGGTCTTTCTCTAATTGTTTCTTCACCTCATCATTGGGACGAGGGGTAATTTTATCAATCATTGTACAAGGAAAGCCTACTCGTTTTGTATCAGATATGTATGTACAAAAGCCTTCTTCGACCAATCCTCTTTCTCTCCATTGTACTGCAATTGTTGAAACTGTCTGATATAACTTTTCACCATTATGAGAACAATTATCCATACTTACCATGGCAATTGGGTAACCCCCATGAGTATAGCGATTGTAAAGTAATGCTGTGATTTTACCCATATAGCTTTTGGGGTTACTTGGACCATTCATCAAATCCTCTTTGACAGATGGAAACCAATTTCCATCTCCATTTTTTAATGCATACCCTTTTTCCGTTATGGTAAAGCTGACCATCTGTAATCCAGGTGCACAGAAGATTTCCTGTAACCGTATCCAATCAGATTCCTTGTGTTCCTTTAAAACCAATGACTCTACTATACTTCCAATCACAGTCTTTTCCATACTTCCATCTTTTTTTAAGGTTACAAGAATGCTAAGATTATCTTGTTTTTCATAAATCTTTTCTATAATCTCATAATCATAGCCTTCCGCAACAATCAATCCTCTATCCAAGATACCTTCATTTAATCGATTCTGTACAACATTTGCCTGAAAAGCACGAAAGAGATTACCTGCTCCAAAATGAAGCCAATATGGATTTTCTTTGGTCTTTCTTTTCACCAGTTCCCGATTATATGACCAAAGTTGATAGCCCGCTTTCCTCCACTGTTCTACCTCTCGCAAACCTTCTTCCGATAATTTCAATATGATACCTCCTATCTCCAACTACTAAGCCGCCCACTCCATGTTCATTAATTTCCATATTCAAAGATTACAGATGAATAGGCAAAGATATTTTCCGTATGCAATATAAGCATTGCATTAAGATGCCTTCTCGATTGCCTCCCATAGACCATTCAGATATGTAGCACCTAGTGCACGGTCATAAAGACCATATCCCGGCATCGCTACTTCTCCCCATATCATTCTCCCGTGGTCTGGTCTAATTGGTCCGGTAAATCCTATATCGTATAAGGCTTTCATAATTTCATACATATCAAAGCTTCCATCCCTTGATAGATGAGCTGATTCTTCAAAATCAGTTGGAGAATTAAATTTGAGATTCCGTACATGTGCAAAATGAATTCTTCCCTTTAAGGCACGAATCATTTCCGGTAGATTGTTCTCTAAGTTGGTTCCATAGGAACCCGAACAAAAAGTTACACCATTATGTGGATTATCTACCATCCGCATCATACGCAAAATATTCTCCTGGTTGATGATGATTCTTGGTAATCCAAATACACTCCAAGCAGGGTCATCTGGGTGGATTGCCATATTGATATTATACTTATCACATGTTGGCATGATCCGTTCCAGAAAATATTGCAGATTTTTAAAGAGTTTTTCATTGTCCACTTCCTGATATTTTTCAAAAAGTTCTTTTACATGTGCCATTCGCTCCGGTTCCCATCCAGGCATAGTGAAACCATTGCTATCTGAACGAATGGATTGAAACATCTCTTCTGGTCTGATTGCATCTACTGTTGCTTGATTGTAGGCTAATACCGTGGAGCCATCTGGTCGTTTTCTTGCAAGTTCTGTTCTTGTCCAGTCAAAAACTGGCATAAAATTATAACATACAAGATGTATATCCGCCTGCCCCAATCGTTCTAGAGTGGTAATGTAATTTTCAATGTACTGCTCTCGATCTTCCTTTCCAATCTTAATTGCTTCATGAATATTCACACTTTCGATACCTGCTATGTAAAGACCTGCTTTTTCCACTTCCTGCTTTAACGCACGTATATCTTCTGTTTTCCATACTTCCCCTGGAACGGAGTCATAAAGTGTTGTAATAACCCCATTCACTCCAGGAATCTGCCGAATCTGTTCCAAAGAGACCGAATCGAATTTGCTTCCGTACCAACGTAATGTCATTTCCATATGCTTACCCAAACCACCATTGGTGTTCCTTATTCTAGTTGCATAACAAACACAGTTACGAATTCCATATGCTCTTCCCATTTTGAATATTATTAGGCAACCTTCATTTGGTGATCATTACCCTTTCTCCATTTTACCTTTTTTTATTAAACTTTCATTCATTAACTATAACTTTTACCAAACTTCTACTGCAACTGTCTAACTTTTAATTTTAATAATTTTTTGGTAATCCTACTAGAATCCCACTTCTTACGTGTTGTCATTTGATTGTTATATGTTAATGTAACTTATCAGGTTTTTATCAATGCCCTCTTTCTACCGATATGATTATTTTACTTGCTTCTCTATCTTGCGTAAATTGAAATACTTGTTGTCTATATTGCAAAACTTGCGATGCCATGCTAAGATAAGCCTAACAACTGAACACATTATATTCTAGGGGAATTATCCGCTAGGTGATTTACCTACTAGATATGCTATCGACTACGATTATGATTCTTTCCGTAGATTGAAAGAGGTGATATTATGGATAAACGTGCTCTACAAAGCCCATTTTCTACTCGTCAATATATGCTTTCCAAAGATTTTGAAGTTTATTATTATAATACCCAGCCTACCATTACTGTTTCTGCCCATACTCATGATTATTATGAATTTTATTTCTTTTTGGAAGGAAATATTTCAATTCATGTGAATGAACTAGTATATCGCATTCAACCGGGTGATGTATTGCTTATCCCTCCAGGTACCACGCATTATCCATATTTCCATGATACTACAACGGCTTACCGTCGCTTTATTCTTTGGATCAGTAAGGATTACTGCAAACGTTTGATGGAAGCTTCCGCGGATTACGGTTTTCTCATGCAATATGTATCATCAAGGAATACGCATCGTTTTTCCTTTGATCATATTGAATGGAATCAGATACAATCCTATGTATTTTCCCTAATTGAAGAGGTTAAAGGGAATCGTTTTGGAAAGACTGCACAGATTTCCCTTCAAATCAACGCGCTCGTATTACATCTGAATCGAGTTATCTATGAAAAGAAGCAGTGTTCCAATTCTTTTGTTGAAAAAGATCGTACCCTAGCAATCAGCAATTATATTCTACAACATTTGGAAGAAGACCTCTCCCTTGAACATCTTGCAAATGCATTCTACATAAGTAAATTCCATGTTGCACACATATTCAAAAAGGAATATGGATTATCTCTCCATCAATATATCATAAAAAAAAGACTGCATGCCTGTAAGGCTGCAATCTTAAGTGGTAAATCGATTAGTAACATCTATGCTTCATATGGTTTTAAGGACTATTCCTCCTTCTATCGTGCATTTAAGAAGGAATACGGTCTTTCTCCCAAAGAATATCGTGATCTACACTGGGTAGAGTAAAACTCCTCTACCCAGTCACTAATTTTTCTTTGATAAGAATATCTTGGCTACCCGAACGGAACCCTTCTAAATCAACGGCGATATATAGATATCCAAACTGTTTTATATAGTTTTGTATAATCGTTCGTTTCTCCACAAGTTTCATGATATCCGGCTCATCAACTTCTATGCGCACCAATTTCTCGTGAATTCTTGCTCTTACATTATAGAATCCCAAGGAACGTATATACTCTTCAATCTGTTCCACATAATTCATTTCTTTATAAGATAGAAGGGTATCATAAGGAAAACGTGTTGCTAGACATGGTGTTGATGGCTTTTCTGCTGAGGAGATTCCATATTCCTTTGCCAACATTCGTACCTCTTGTTTACTAAAATCATGGAGTAGCAGCGGACTACTTATTCCCAATTCTTTGATTGCTTGTATACCTGGGCGGTATTCTTTGGTATCATCCGCATTGGTCCCCTCCAAAAGGATGGATACACCTAACTCCTCCGCCAAATGCAATACTTTCGTAAACATGTATTTCTTACAACGATAGCAGCGATCTACAGGATTCGTTTCAATTCCTGCTTCCTGTAGCTCATCTACATGTAGCACCTTATGTATTGCTCCTACTTCTGAAGCAATCTTCTGAGAAATCGCTAGTTCTTTCATTGGGTGCAGTTTTGTATGGATTGTAACTGCGTATACGTTTGTGTTGTATTTCTTGGATTGTTCGCAGGCAACTTTCAAAAGTAAGCTACTATCTACGCCACCTGAGAATGCAATCATACTATCCTTCGTTGCTAAGGATTCCATGTAATTTTCTAAATTACGCACTTTATCTCTATAATTGCTCATAACATTCCCTTTCTATCTTACGATAAACCTCCTGAAAAGGTTCTTTGTATTTCTTAGCGATTGTAACTACATTTTCGTATTCTGGATACAATCTCTTATGTTGCTCCATCTCACACACTTTTACCTTGACAGTTCCATAGTTGGTATCAAATTCCTGTATGGTTCGTTCTAAAATGGTACGCTCCATGCGAACACGACGTATTCCTATTGTTGTGGTTTCCGCAAAAATGATCTTTTCCATTCGCTCCACATCATCCTCTGAACAGATTACGTTTAACTGGTATGCAGGACGATTTTTTTTCATGTAAATCGGCATATAGTTCACATCTCTTGCACCAGCTTCGAATAAGCGCCCCATCACATAACCAAGATTTTCTCCTGTACAGTCGTCAATATTGGATTCCAATTTTACAATCGTATCCTTCTTCGCATACTTTTCCTGTTCCTTAATAAGCATTGCTCGTAAAATGCTTGGATTCTCGTAGGCTCTCTTTCCTGCTCCCATACCGATTCCTTCAATCGTAAATTGTTCTGGTAGTTGGCTCATGGTATGGATTGCTGCAAGAATTGCTGCACCAGTAGGGGTAACCAATTCCCCTTTCGTCTCTGTGATATGTAGACGAAGGTTGTGTGATGCAATGATATAACTGACCGCCGGTACTGGAACAGGCAAAACGCCATGTTGACAACGAATGCTTCCTGTTCCCTCGCATAAAACAGGAACGATTACTTCCTCTACCTGTAGATTATCAAAGCAAACGGCTGCGGATATAATATCAACAATTGAATCGATTGCTCCTACTTCATGAAAATGTACCTGTTCCAATGTGGTACCATGGGCTTTCGCTTCTGCTTCACCCAATATGGTAAAGATTCTTTTTGCAATCCCTCTTGCTCTCTCTGTCATCGATGTCTGCTCAATAATTGCAAAAACCTCTTGTAGGCCACGATGCTCGTGGGAATGACGATGGTCTGACTTCTCTTGATCAGTGTGGGCATGGTGATGGTCTAGCATCTCTTGTCCTGTGTTGTGGGCATGGTGATGGTCTGGCATCTCTTGCTCTATGTGGGTATGGTGATGGTCTGACTTTTCTTGTTCTATGTGGGTATGGTGATGGTCTGACTTCTCTTGCTCGGTGTGCATATGGTGATGGTCTGATTCCTGATTTGTACCAAATAGATAAGTCATATCATGATCATGATTCTCATATTGTTGTTCAAGTATAACGTCAAAATCACAGACATCAAGACCCGCTTTTTTCACACGACTAATCTTTGTTTGAAATCCCTTCGCTGGAACCGTAGCTAATACCTGCTCTAATACCTTCTGGTCTGCACCAAGATCCAATAATGCCGCCACAAACATATCACCGCTAATTCCAGACAAACATTCTAAATATAATTTATTCATTAATTTGTTTCACTCCTAATCGATTAATCTGCGTCGCCATATATCCAGCGCCAAATCCATTATCTATATTCACGACTGCAATTCCATTGGCACAGGAATTAATCATCGTCAATAAGGCAGATAACCCATGAAAGTTCGCTCCATATCCTACCGATGTCGGAACAGCAATCACTGGTTTATCCACTAAACCGCCAATTACACTTGCTAGAGCTCCTTCCATTCCTGCCACTGCAACTACACAATTAGCCTCTTGTATCTTATCAATTCGCGAAAAGAGGCGGTGAATTCCACTTACTCCAACATCATAGATTCGTTCCACTTTACTACCAAAGAACTCTGCGGTCTGCGCGGCTTCTTCGGCTACTGGAATGTCTGCCGTTCCTGCGGTACAGACAGCAATTTGTCCAATTCTTGACTTTCCTTCTTTTTCAATCTTTATGATATGGGAAATTGGATCATATTGTACCTGCGGATACATTTCCTTAATTAATTCATATTGATGTTCTGATGCTCTCGTACCAAAGACTTCCCCTTCTGCCTCAAAAAGTCGTGCAAATATATGTTTTAAATGTTCATCTGCTTTCCCACTACAATAGATGACCTCTGCAAAACCAGAACGTACTTTACGTTGCATATCCAGTTTCGCGTATCCCATTTCTTCAAACGATTCCTTTTGAAAATATTTTTCTGCTTCTTCAATTGTAATACTACCATTTTTAACTTGTTCTAAGACTTTTCTAATCACGTAAATCCTCCAATGGGAAATTATTAAAGGTAACCCTCTTTCACCTGTTACAAACTCTATTGTACCATCCTTACTCAGGAAACGCATCCATCTTAAGTGGATTTTTTCTGGCACTGTTTCCATCAATTTTGGTTGTTTTGCCTAGCGCATGCTTTCCTTTTTCTTTGACTTTATCGTTCATCATTCCTTTTTCTCAAACTTACATAATACATTAAAACATACAAAAGTAACATTCACCACACATTGATCCCTCTATTATCTTACCACTTGGAGTTTACTCTAAGGCAAGCTTTTTATTTATATAATTAATATAAAAAAAGACTGGCATTTGCCAGTCTCTCACGTAGACATTACTTATCGCTGTTATTTTCCCCATTTAGAAACGCAATCGCTCTTTTAAGACTGTCCTCCCCTAATTCAGTCTCAATATCTGGAACAAGGGTATCCTGATTCGCATTTCGATCCGGTCGAAGAAGATAAGAGGATGCAATCTGAACGTAGCAACCGCTGTATTCCATCTGATAGATGACATTATCCGAATAACAGCTTGGCGCGTTGGCACTTTTTCGTCCAATTACTGTTCCTAACTTACCATCTTGCACATAAACGCCAAGCATGGTTGCAGCGCTGAATGTATATTCATTGGTAAGAACAACTAAAGAAATAGCGTCATTGGGTTTTGCACATGAAAGCAATCGGCTATAGGTATCAAAGCCTGTAGTTTGCGTTATTTGCCTAGTTTTAGCGACTAATGGTGAATATCTTAATGTGAATCCATATTCTGGTATAGACATGCCTAATTCATTGAGGATTGCAATGCAATTATCCGAATATCCACCATCATTATTACGTACATCAATAATATACTTTGTAATTCCGTCCTCTAATGCAGTATGCAACTGATTCAGTTGTTCCTTCATTAAGTCCTCTTCAATCATACAACTATTCATATCAATATAATAAATATCGTCCATTCGGCATGACTCAATTGGAACTGCATCATATTGATAAATTTGTGATCGAGACGTTTCTTCATAGCTTACAAATGGTATAATCTGTACACTACGAACGCCATTATCCTCTATTTCTGCAAGAATTCCATCAGCCGTAAATTCACAACCTGCTAGTTCTAAATTATGCTGTTCCAGTATCTGAAAACTATGAATTAGATTACGAGCCGATTCATTTTCAGCCGGATAATACTCGTCAACTAATTGCGCTATTTTTTCAACTGATACCCCACCAAGTTTAATGAGTCTGGCCGTTGTTATCTCTCCCTCCTCATTCTGAAGATAAATGTTTTTCCCATCTGCCATACAATTTAATTTGGCAAATGGCCCTTCTTGTGAGTATCTCATATGTGTATGTCCATCTTGAAAAACGGCTAAGAATTTCTTAGTCAATTGTTTAAACTCTTCTAGAGAAGTATTGTCATTAATTGCATTTATGTAGTCTTCTTTCGCTTGTGCATAGTCCTTTGGAGCTTTTTGAACAGCAAAAGAAGCATGTGTCTCTTCTATCACTTCTATAAGCTTGCTTGCGTCGGTCTTATACGACATTTCCTCAGGTGTAGGCGACTCTTCCAATTCTGTAAGATCTTCACTTGTATCAGGAGAAGAAGCCGTACTTGAAACTACACTCGTGTTGTTTTCTGATACTTTTGCATTCATTGAAGCATTATTCTGATTTGAGTTAGTAGCAATGTTCCCCTTCGATCTTACCTGACAACCTGTCAAAAAAACAGTAAGTAATAATATACACGCACTACTGATAGCGATTACTTTTTTCATAATTGATTCTCCTTGTAAATTATTATACTCTTTTGTTCTTTTCATATCATAGAGGAACAAAATAATCGACATATCATAAACATGTTATCAAGTTGTAAAAATTGTATTCTTTTTCGTTGGATTGTAAGCGCACAATGACTTAGTGTCTTTAAAAATATAACAAAATCAGTATAAGCGTCTATATATAAAGGCTATAAAAAGGCGTTCAATATGGACAATGAAAAATATAGCTAAAATGAGTGTCTTTTTTAGTTGAACCATATGCCTGCAGCCAGAATATTCAAGGTACCTATTCAATTATGGTACAGATATTTATTTGCCAGGCAGATAGCGAATTATTGAATGAAAGTAATGAAACGAAGAATATCAGGTGGATGCCTTTACTGGAATTAAAAACTTTGTTAGAAAGTAATGTAGTAAGTTTCTATCCGATGCACGTAGATACTTTAAGAAAATATATGAATGATAAAGTTATAAAATAGAGCATATAGACATACATGCGATTGTGATTGCGAACTTAGTGTATCTATTAGGATAAACCTTCTTTTACAATACGGAAGAGTATGTATGTCCTAATTGTAAAACATTTCTTCTACACATTGCCTAAATCTTTCTTACCTTAAAACACACGGATATCGGAATCATTTTTGCTTTCTTAGTTTTGTCACTGTTATCATTGACAGATTCCATGGTTTGCTTGTCATTTTGCTCAACCATTTCCTCTATAATAAATCCAGCCTTTGCCAAGGCATTTATGTAGGTTGATATTTTTCGATTGCATAAAACTATCTCACTTCCATCCACAGGCATGGTAAAATAAGATTCATCAAAATAACTTTTATTGAAAACTAATTGACTATTTTCAACTTCCTCTTTCCGTTGACTGCACGACCAAGCTACGCAGTAATTCAAAGTATGATGCCAACTGAATATAAAGATACCATCTTTTTTTAAGTAAGAGGCAATCTTATTAAATGTACCTTGTAAATCAGTTGTCCAACCTATCCCATAAATTGAATAGACGTAATCAAAATAGTTTTTGGGAATGTCCAAATCAGCTTCCATGGGAGAGCATATAAGTTTTGCAGTATAGCCATTTTCACGCAAGTAAGCAGCGGCATTTTCCAATTGCTTGTGTGATAAATCAACTCCCCATAATTCTGCAGCATTTCGATCAGCAAGGTATTTTAAGGAATGCCCACTGCCACAACAAATTTCTAATGCCTTTTTCCCAGAAATGTCTTTGAAAAAATGTAAATCATCTTCAGAAACAAATTTAACGCCATATGTAGGAAGTGCTGTAGTACCAAACCACAAATCTGCATTCTCCTCCCAGTATTGTTTATTTTTGTTAATGATTTCAGTTGGTTGCATTGCTGATTGCTCCTTCGCAAAATATTTTAACCTTTGCAACAATAATACTACATATTTTGCCAACTATCAATATTAAGCGATCAATGTTCTTTGTTCAACAAATCTTAATTCGTACTATATAAGAGTAGAGAATATTGTCTCTATTCTTATTTTTTTGTTATGATGAGGTTGATTGGCTGACGTAATTCTTAATTGGGACACCAAGCCCGTAGCTAAACTTGTCAGCCAGCTCTCATTATCTAACATTCGATTCAGCAAGTTGGGACTTAGCTCCCGTGTCACTAACGAACATGAGTTGATTATGAGATGTTGGAACCAATCATAATAATACATAAAGGAGGACTATCATGATCGCTGTTGGTGTTGATGTTTCTAAATCCAAAAGTATGGTTGCTATCCTTAGTTCAGATGGCGAAATACTTGCCGAACCATTTGAGGTATATCATGCTAATGATTCGTTAGACAACCTCATCAATAATCTTCACGCTATTAACGATGATATTAAAATTGTTATGGAAGCAACCGGACATTATCATCTCCCTATTCTAAAAAAGTTCTTAGATGCTAATCTTTTTGTTTCTGTTATGAATCCATACTTGATGAAGAAGTATGGGGATAATCAGATACGTAAGGTTAAAACCGATCGTAAAGATGCAATGCGTATGGCTACCTATGCGTTAGAAAAATCATATGCTTTAGTTCCGTACACTTCTTTAGATCAGAAATACCTTGATTTAAAATTCCTATCTCGACAATATAACCAACGTGTATCTACTAGAGTTAAAAACAGAGTATATTTAGGCAATCTGCTTGATGAGACTATGCCAGGAATTGAAAACATTTTAATGTCCAAGACAACTAAGCCAGAAAACAATATGCTATATAACTTTATCATCAAGTTTCAGAGCTTTGATACCATAAAGAATATGGGCGAGAAGAAATTCCTCAATAGTTACACTAGATTAGCTGACAAAAATGGTTGTCGTAATTACAAAATGAAAGCTCTTAAAATCTATGAACTTGCTACTAATAGTGTAACAACCCGTGGTACAGATACTTTTACAACTATAGCTATGCAACAATGCCTTAATGTCTTAATTCAAGCTGAAACTGCTTCAAATGAAATCCTATTACAAATGCAATCTCTTGCACAAACCTTACCTGAATACTCTATAGTGAGGGCTATGAATGGCGTTGGTGACCGTCTTGCTCCACAACTCATCGCCGAAATTGGCGATGTTCGAAGATTCAAAAGTGGTAAAGCATTAAATGCATATGCTGGAAACGATGCTCCACCATTCCAATCTGGACAGTTCGAAAGTCAAAATAGGCATATATCAAAGCGTGGAGCTCCTGCTCTTAGAAAAGCCTGTTATGAAGTAATGCAATGTTTGAAGATGCATAAACCACAAGATGATCCTGTATATCAATTTATGATTAAAAAAGAAGAAGAGGGCAAGCCTTTGAATGTTGCTAAAATGGCTGCTGTTAATAAATTTCTTCGCATCTATTATGCTAAGGTAATGGAACTCTACAGATAACACTTGTATATAATTTACATTCTTTCTCATAAAAATGAGGTCTATTAAAGTTACCCTTCTTTACTTCATAAAAAAATTAAAAAAGTACTTGACTTTTATTAGCAAGGTTTAGTTAAGTTTATATCCAGTCCGCTTCCACTCGTTGTCTCTCATTTCGTCTGTCGTTTCTACATCTTTAATCCATATTACCGCCCCAGGTTTAGTTAGATAATAGATTATGTCCTCTATTTCTTCTGTGTCGTAAAGTGACCAAGAATATGGAGTTTTATATATTTCCAATAATTCTTCGTAAGTAATATTTACTTGATGTTTTGGTCTTAATTTTCCCAGTTTTCCTCGTCTATGGGAATGCAACATAATATTCTAACTTTACCTCTTACTCTTTTAGTTCCACTTTCTAATATATAAAATTCTTCTTGTTTGTCTTATGTCCTCTTACTTCTAGCGTTTTGGGATTAACTTTATCAAATATTTTTTTAATCCATTCGGCTTTTATAAAAAGTCCGTTCATTCAATATCTTTCCTTCCCTAAATATCAAGGTTTAACTTACCAACTTTCACATATTTGTATATAATAAAAACTACCAACTTAATACTGATAGTTGGTAGTCTTAATTTGTTACTTTTGAATTATGCTCAAATAACGTAATAATTTTTATATTACAATTGTTTTACCATTACATATTCATCTGCATATGTATTATCTAAATAATGCAACGCTTTAGGAATTGTCCCTACAATTTCAAAACCAAACCCCTCATACATTCTAATCGCTCTTTCATTTTTTGTTACGACATCCAATTCTATTTGAGTTACACCTTTATGTTCACACCATTTAATGCACTCTATCATCATTTTTCCGCCTATTCCAAGATTGCAATACTCCTTTAATATAACAAAAGCAACCTCTGCTCTATGACGATATCTAGTATTTCTTCTGACTAAGCCAACTGAACATTGCCCAATTATTTCATTGTCATATTCAACAACAAACCACTCTATATCATTATCATTTAAAATATTATCTATTATTTCTCCTTCTCTTTCAATAGAAGTGCTAAATTCTCCTGGGTTTCTTGCTAAGAATAATGTTTCTGTATCCGCACGTTTCATGAGTTTTATAATAGCCTCTGAATCCTCTACTTGCGGATTTCTTACTGTTATTTTCTTCATGTTTTTAAGTATATACTCCATTGACTTAATCTCCTTTCACTTTTAATAATTCCTACCAATTGTTTACAAAAAATCTTTGTAATAAGAATACTATATATTTTACCAACTATCAATATTAAGTATCAATTTACCTCGATAAAAAAACTACCAACTTCATATTGATAGTTAGTAGTTTTGGTATATGTATTCAATGATTTTAACTCACCGATAAACTGGAATTTATCAAACTTTTTATCTTAAGTGCCACCTGTGCAGATGTCATATCCGTCGTATCAATACATGGATAATTATACTCATCATAAAAGGAAAATGTCATTTCCATTCCTCTTTTAATTCGCATTTCGTCCCTACCGTCTTTGATTGCACGCCTTATATTTTCATCCCTAGTACATTTTAAAATAATGATAGTATCTTTGAATTCTATACAATCATTTCTTAGTTTCTCTATTACTCTTCTATAAATATCCTTTCTCTCACCGTGCCAACCATATGTAAAAACCACCGTATTTATATCACTACACGAAAGATAATTATGTAATAAACAATAAATATTTTCCACTATCGTTTGTTTTGTTATTTCTGTAAAAGCGAACGGATTCATGACGCGACACCAATCAGAATCCACATAAGCAGTTTTTTCGCATTGTTCTACTATCTTTTTCGCTGTAGTACTTTTCCCAACACCATTGGGACCAATTATTATGATAAGTTGCTTCATTAATACACCTCTACAAATTCAAATTTAGCTTTCTTCGTATTCTGCCAATCATTTTGTTTGTGTAAAAATTTTATCAAAAGCTTTTACTTTTTCACGGTTTAATTCATCATTGAAAATATTAGATTCATAATATTTTCCTCCACAAACATTTGACAAATATTGTGGTATTAATTCCATACCCATAAAGGCAGGATAATTATATCCATCGCAATCTGATATTCCAAAAATTGCAGCCTCTTCAAATCCAAATTGAGGATAATATTCAGGTCTACCGAAAAATAAAATTGCACCATAACCTAAAAGTTTTGCCTTTTCAATCATTGTATTTATTAAGGATGCACCGACACCTTTTCGCTGATATTCAGGCAATACGCTTAGTGGACCAAAATTTAAAACAGGTAAAGATTCACATGCTGTTCTGACTACTGCTTTGCTGCAAATGATATGTCCCACAATTATACCGTCTACTTCTGCCACAAAACTAAGTGACAATATTCCATCTCTTTTGCGTAATTCATGAACCATCCAGTGTTCAAACGGACATCCTATTTGACCTCTTTCAATTCTTCCTGGGTAAGAGAAAGCTATTTTTGTGATTTCTTCTACTCGACAGTAATCTTTTTCTTCTTCGTTTCTAATAAATATGTTCATTTATTCTCTCCTTTAGATATAGGAGCAGTAATTCCTCCTACACATATTAATAGATTTATTTATCATATCAACCCTACCTTTCATAAGTTTTTTATTATAACGCCAAAGCGATACAAACAAGCAAACACAAATGATTTTCACTACAAATTCAAATTTACCTTTCTCTTTGTACATAAATAATCTTTACAATAAGAATACTACATATTTTACCAACTATCAATATTCAGTTTTCAATGTACTAAATAAGCTTAATCCTAATCTACTAATTCCCTAAACTATCATTTAAATAAACTAAAAAAACTACCAACTATTATTAATAGCTAGTAGTTTGGATATAATTATTAAGTTACAATGTTTTAAAATCACCGAACACATTCTTCTAGTAATTCCATTATGACGATAATCATCTTTTAATATGCTTCTGTAATCTCAACCATATATTCTTCATAGCAAAAAGATTTCTTTAATTGAACACAAATAAACCCCACAAGTTCTTTATTTAATTCCTCTACTACAACAAACTTTTGTTCAACACTAATTACTTCATCGGAGAACGTATATCCCGAAGCTTTTCCACTTACCCCAAATTTTCCGAAGAACGAGAAGAAGTTGATAAAACTATAGACAATTACTTTGAAGAAGTACTTGGATAAAAAACAATGATATTGATATAAAAAACATAATGCATGCATTATGTTTTATGAAGAAGATGATAACGATGTATCAAAAAATAAATTTAAGGAATTGACGAAACACAAAATGCAACACATAAAAAAGAACCTTGAATAATCAAGGCTCTTTGAGTGGAGCTGAGGGGAATCGAACCCCTGTCCGAAAGCTCATTCATTGCGGCATCTCCCATTACAGTCAGTCTTTTATGCAAACCCGAAGTTTGCTGTTCCCTCCGCGAATCGCCGGCTAACAGGCTATTCGTTTCGGTAGCTTCATGTTTCTTCTATCTTCTCAAAGCTTTGAAGACAAAGTGCCTCGCAAGTTTGATGCCGGGTCCTTAAGCAGCGAGTGGCTTAAGGTCGACAGCTGCCACTAGGCAGCGTACGCTAAATTTTCGTCTGCGTTTATATTTAATTCTAAGTTTTTACGTGGTCCTAGTCCACGAATGGCTTCCTCAACTTCAAAACCCCCGTCGAAACCAGTACAACCCCGAAATATTATCTTAAGATAAGACTTCAGCGATCCAGCTGTATGGTACAACAGACGTACTACTATTATAGTATACGTTGCTTGCTTTTTTGTCAAGTCTTTACGATTCAACTTGTCGTTTAATTTCAACCAACTTTACCAATTTTTACATGCCTCATTTCTCGTTCTATACAAAGCCTTGTTCTCTTAACACGTTCCCCTATAGTCTCATAATCATTCCACTCATTTCCGTACAAATTTTACATTTTAACTTCAATTCGTTCCCACGCAGTCTCACCTTTCTCCAGCCAACTCTTTCTGTATAAAACCCTTGACTCTACTCATTCCGTACTTTCCACATAAAACCTCACACTACTCCTTTAGTACTTTCCACATGCAACTGCTTTTCCAATATTCTTTTCGATTTATGTAAGATTGATTCAACCATTCACCTGCCTGTGCAACACCGTCTTGGGAGAATTCAAATTCTTTGCTTTCTTTTAACTTCTCCTCTGTTTTCGCATAATTATATGGTTGTGGCCAAATCGTCGTGACCAATGTTGTAACAGGTTCATCACCTTCCGTTACTTCCTTCTTCATACGATACCGCATTCCATTTAGACTTCCGGTGAACGTTTCTTTCTTTAGTAGATTAATATTAACGAAGTTTTTTGGATCGATCATAGCAAACACCTATCCTTTCTTCGAATCCAAGTATATAAAAGGAAGTTGCCACTTAAGGAGGTATTCCTACCTCCTATGGCAACTCTTTCTTAGCCTATATAATGACTTTACTAATGATTACTTGACTTATCTCATACATAGTAATTTATCCAAATTTCATTAAAGACAACTCATCAAATATAAAAGACGTTTAGTATAAATTCTTAATCTTAAAGTCTTTCTCTGCTTCTCTTCTTTGATCTTTCTTTGCTATGTCTTGACGTTTATCATAGAGTTTCTTACCTCTTGCTAAACCAATCTCCATCTTTACAAGACTGCCTTTGAAATAGACGCTAAGCGGAACCAAGGTGTACCCCTTCTGCTGCATCTGCCCACCAATCTTGTTAATCTCATATTTGTGTAGAAGTAATTTACGAACACGAAGAGGATCTTTGTTGAATATATTTCCTTTTTCATATGGACTAATATGCATATTGTAGATGTATAATTCCCCATTTTCAACACGAATAAAGGATTCCTTCACACTACATTTTCCCATACGAAGAGATTTTACTTCTGTTCCATGAAGAACAACTCCTGCTTCGTATTTTTCCTCTATAAAATAGTCAAAGTAGGCTTTTTTGTTATTGGCTACTTGCTTAATACTATCCTTTGACATTTTCTTTTACTTATCCTTTCCTTCCTAAGCTCTTTCTTGATTTTTCATATTTCTTTTTCTTCTTATTTCTTTTCTTCTTATCTCATAACAACTTATTTCTTATCGTTATTCCTTTTTTTCTCTTTTATATTATTTCTTTTTATCTCATTCTTATTTTGTTCTTGTCTCAACATACCTAGTAAGTATATAAACGTACACCGTGTATATACTTACTAGATTTATATCGTAATTGAATAACATTTTAAATCTTATAATACGTTCAAGTTTTGTTTCTTCCTACTTAAGCTTATTATAAGGATTTACTTCCCTGAATACGTATCCTTTACAATCTTCATTATTGCCTGTTCATCAACATCCGGATTCATCGTCGCGCCTTTTGCTGTATGTTTTCCATAATTCTCAGTTTGTTGAAGAGAAGCCGTTTTTTCGTTATCTTGATCTTCAATTGTTGTTTCTTCCTCAGATTCAGCTAATTCGAAGTCAATGGTTCGTAGCTCTCGATCACAATCTACTACTTCTATCGTAACCTTCTGACCAAGTTTATACATCTTTTTCGTATGTTCTCCGATCATCATATAATGCTCTTCATCGTAGTAATAGTAATCATCTTTCATTGCTGTGACACGAATCATTCCTTCTACGGTATTTGGTAATTCTACATACATGCCCCAAGTTGTAATACCAGAGATAACACCTTCGAATTGCTCTCCAATAAACTGTTTCATGTATTCTACTTTCTTCAGTTTTTCAACTTCTCGTTCTGCTTCATCTGCTCTACGTTCTGTTTCACTGGATTGTCTTGCAACATCTGACAAGATACGATCGTAATGAGTAATTCTCTTCTCACTCATCTTGCCTCGTAGATTCTCCTTAATAATGCGGTGAATCTGAAGGTCAGGATAACGACGAATTGGTGAAGTAAAATGACAGTAGTATTTTGTAGATAATCCAAAATGTCCATCATTCGTTACGGTATACTTCGCTTGCTTCATGGAACGAAGAGTTAAACGACTGATTAAGGCTTCTTCTGGTGTTCCTTCAATCTTCCCTAATAACTTCTGTAATTCTTTCGGATGAATATCGTCCTGTCCAATCTTGATACTATAGCCAAAGTTATTAATGAAAATACCAAGTTTCTCAATCTTTTCAGAATCCGGGTTTTCATGTGTACGATATACAAATGGTAGTTCCTGCCAGAAGTAATCTTCTGCAATCGTCTCATTGGCAATCAACATGAAATCTTCAATAATTTTCGTTGCAGTATTTCGTTCATACGCCTTGATATCAATTGGCTTACCTTTTTCATTTAAGATAATCTTACTTTCAGGGAAGTCAAAATCAATAGAACCACGTTTGTGTCTCTTTTCTCGTAAAATTAAAGCTAACTCCTGCATCATCTCAAACATTGGAACAAGTTCCTTATATTCCTCGATCTCTGCTTCGTCATGATCCTCTAGAATCTTCTTTACGCTTGTATAACTCATTCTACGATCAACTCGTACAAGGGTTTCCGCAATCTTATGTCCTACAACATTTCCTTTTTGATCAATGTCCATAAAACAGCTTAATGCCAAACGATCAACGCCTGCGTTAAGTGAACAGATTCCATTGGATAATTTATGAGGTAACATTGGAATAACTCGATCAACAAGATATACACTTGTTCCTCTCTTTAATGCCTCTACATCAAGAGCTGAACCTTCTTTTACATAGTTTGTTACATCAGCGATATGCACACCAAGTGTATACTTGTCACCATTCTTAGAAATTGTAATCGCATCATCTAAGTCTTTGGCATCTTCTCCATCAATGGTAACCATTTGTAAATCACGGATATCCATTCTTCCCGCCATATCTGCACCATCAACTTCGTCAGGAATTGTATCTAAGGATTTCATAACTGGATCCGGGAATTCCATCGGTAAGTTATTCGATTTGATAATAGACATGATATCTACTCCAGGATCATTAATGTGCCCAATGATTTCTGTGATTCTACCTTCTGGATTCTTATCTTTACCACCAAAATCAACAATCTTAACAACAACTTTGTGTCCAGTCACCGCACCCTTTGTATGTTCTTTTGGAATGAAGATATCTCTACCTAATTTAAGATTATCTGGGACAACAAAACCAAAATTCTTACTCTTTTGGAATGTACCAACGATTTCCGTATTTCCTCGTTCAACAATTGAAACAATCTCGCCTTCTCTACGCTTTCCTGTCTGTTCCTCTCTGATCATGACTTGAACAACGTCCTTGTTCATAGCGCCTTTTGTTGCATTCTCAGGAATGAAAATATCCTCTTTTTCTCCTTCAATTACAACAAACCCATATCCTCTCTGCGTTCCTGAAAATGTTCCAACTTTGAGGTTTGCATTGGCTAATTTATAGCGTGTCTTCGAATCAATCATAATCTTTCCATCATGAATTAAAGAATCCAACACTTCTTTTAAATCTTGTTTTTCTGCCTTTGGTACCTGCATAACAGCAATAATCTCTTTAAATCGTAATGGTTTGTACTTCTTATCCTCCATCATACTTAAGACAAGTTGTTTTTTCACTTCCAATATTGTTCGATCCATCATAGTAACAACCTCCCGTCTTTGAAGCAATTGCTTGCTTTATATCCATACGAATCTTGGATTCGTATTTGACTGACATACTTTTATTTTGTCCACATCCAACTGATTTACTCAAACTTTGTACAGAATTGTCTATATTACATAGCCATTTTCTGCTCAATGTGTTGTAAATCAGAATAACAAATTAATTCTTGTATTATATAGATATTATACTACATTTTGATTAATTTTCCAACAATTAATCAAAATGTCAGAAAAAAAATCCTTTCTCTCATATCACTACAAGAGAAAGGATTAATTTATTACTTATTGCCCATATAATAAAGCAAGTATTCTGTACTTACCAGTTAAGATTTAGGTTTAAAACAACAGAAAGAACGATGAATAAGATTGCTAAAATACGTGTTGACTTCTCCATTGCACCTTCCATGGAACGACCTTTATTCTTGCCCCAATAAGTATCAGCCATACCACTGATTGAACCAGTAAGACCTGCAGATTTACCTTCTTGCATAAGTACAACAATAGTTAATGCTATACAGATAATTGCATATACAATAACTAAAACAGTTTTTAATACTGCCATCGATTACACCTCCTAAAGATCATATCTTGCTATAACGATAAACAATTAGTTTCATTTTATCATAACAAGATTCGATTTTCAATATTTATTTCTATAGTTCCCTACAGAATTTGGTTTATTTCTTAATTAATAAAGATTTTCCTGTCATTTCAGCTGGTTTTGTCATACCCATCATTTCAATCAATGTAGGTGCGATATCAGCTAAACAACCATCTTCTGCTAATTTGTAATCTTCCTTATAATTTACTAAGACAAATGGTACTGGATTTGTTGTATGTGCTGTAAATGGTGCTCCTGTTTCATAATCAACTAATTGTTCTGCATTTCCATGGTCAGCACAGATAAACATTTGTCCATCTACACTTAACAATGCTTCGTAAGCTCTACCAATACAAGCATCAACTGTTTCAACTGCCTTTACGGCTGCATCTTCAATACCAGTATGACCCACCATATCTGGATTTGCAAAGTTAATAATGATCACATCATATTTTGTAGATTTGATTGCATCTACTAATTTGTCACATACTTCATTTGCACTCATCTCTGGTTGAAGATCATAAGTAGCAACCTTTGGAGATTTCACAAGGATACGATCTTCTCCTTCGTTTGGTTCTTCTACTCCACCATTAAAGAAGAATGTAACATGAGCATATTTTTCTGTTTCAGCGATTCTTGCTTGTGTCATATTGTGCTCTGCTAAGAATTGGCCAAATGTATTATCGATTGAAACTTTTTTGAATGCAATAATCTTATTAGGAATCGTTACATCATATTCTGTAAAGCATACGAATGTTAATTTCATGAAACCTTTTTGTCTTGCAAATCCATCAAATTCTTCGTCACAGAATGCTCTTGTCATCTCTCTTGCACGGTCTGGTCTAAAGTTAAAGAAGATTACGGAATCATTTTCTTTGATCGTTGCAGTCGCTTGGTCATCATTTCCAACAACAGTAGGAACAACAAATTCATCATTTTCCCCTTTGTCATAAGAATTCTGAACCGCACAGATTGGACAGTCAGCATGTTGTCCTTCACCAAGAACTAAAGCATTGTATGCCTTTTCAACACGATCCCATCTATTATCACGATCCATTGCATAGTAACGACCACTTACTGTAGCTACTTTTCCTACTCCGATTTCTTCCATCTTTTCAACTAATGCTTCAATAAAACCTTTACCAGATGTTGGTGCAGTATCACGTCCATCTAAAAATGCATGTACATAAACGTTTTCAAGTCCATTTTGTTTTGCTAATTCTAATAATCCATATAAATGTGTATTATGGCTGTGAACACCACCATCTGAAAGAAGACCCATTAAATGTAATGCTGAATTGTTCTTCTTGCAGTTTTCGATTGCAGCAAGTAATGCTTCATTCTTAAAGAAATCACCATCATTGATTTCTTTTGTGATTCTTGTTAATTCCTGATAAATTATTCTTCCAGCACCCATGTTAAGATGACCAACTTCAGAGTTACCCATCTGTCCGTCTGGAAGACCAACTGCTAAACCACTTGCATATCCTTTCACCCAAGGATACTCTGTCATTAATTTATCCATTACTGGCGTTTTTGCGTTAGCAATTGCATTGCCTTCTTTTTTGTCATTTAATCCATAACCATCTAAGATCATTAAAACTGTAGGTTTTTTACTCATATCGTTTGCTCCTTTTCTAATAATGTATAGTCCAAAAGGTGAAAATAACACTTCTGCGCAAGTATATGTGAAACGATTTTGACCCTTGCAATATAAAATGAGATTTTCATCTTCGAATTCGATTAGAACTCAAAATCATCTCCTATTCTACCACAATCCAAATTTATTGTCACGTTAAATTATTATCAAACGGCCATTCTCCATGAACTTCAAAATAATCCACCAATGCCATCGCATGAGCAATAATGCTCTTGTCATATGCTTTCATTTCTAATAAACGAATGGCATTTCTTGTTGTAACCGGTCCCGGGTACAAGATATAATCAAAGGTGACATTTCCTTCCTCCATATATTCTTGGAAATGATATAGATCATATTCCTTTTTCAGTAGTTTTGTCAATTCCATATCATGAGATGCTGCAAAGCAGAATATGCCTTGTTCTTTCATATAACGAAGGATTTCTGTTGCTGCTGCAATCCTCTCAATGGTATTCGTTCCACGTAAAATTTCATCTACAAAACACATAATTGGATACCGTTTGCTCTCCTCTAAGATTTCTCGCATAGTCTCAATTTCAACAACGAAGTAGCTTTCTCCATTCGCCAAACTATCTCGAAGTGACATAGCAGAACGTATGTGATAGAAACCACTTGCATACTCTTTTGCACAACAGGTATGGATTGTTTGTGCTAAGATTGCATTAATTGCAATTGTACGTAGAAAAGTCGATTTTCCAGATGCGTTGGAACCTGTTAGCAAGATACCCCTGCTCGTTTCCAGAGTATTGGTTACAGGGTCCTCAAGCAATGGATGATAGGCATCTACAATTTTAAGCTTTCCTCCAATATCTTTCCCACTCTCCATTAATTCAGGTATCGCGTAGTATGGTAGCGACTCCCGATAAGAAGCAATTGCAATCATACTTTCTATCTTCCCTACTATTTCTGCAATCTCATACAACTCGTCATATCCACTCTGTATCCGTTCTAAAATTCTACTTAATTTCACATAATCAAAATGTGATAGCATCCGTAAGTAATCCAAAAATGCATCCGCATCTGCTGTAAATGATGCCTTACTTGTAAATATAATATCACTGTTCTTCAGTACTTTTTTATATCTCTTCGCGTTTTTTAAACGATCTTGATACTTTGTTAGGACTGGATCCTTCCATCGAGATAATTCTTCTGCAGCATTGATCATTGCTTCCAATTGACGTATACTGCCCATTATCGCATAAGCAAATTGACGGTTACTCCAATACGTAACTACATTAACAATGATCACTAAGAAAAATGGTACTAATCCTAGCTGTGGTCGAATCACACTAACTACTCCCGTAATTACGAAAGCAACCAAAGAAAGGAGGTGTTTCTTAAGGTTCTTTCCATCTACTGTTTTACTGAACTCTAGATATTGAAATAGTGATACTTCCGCATTCTTACCTATTTTTGAAAAGAGTACTTGCATACGAGTAGCCTGCTCTACATTTTTTTGAAAATATGTGATTTCCTTTTCTCGTTCCTGTAAAACTTGATACTCCATACATGGATTACTTAGAACATAATATAGATATTCCTCTCCTAAGGATGAATAGGTTTGATTCATCTTTGAAAACAAAACAGAGAAATTAATATCGCTTTTCGTCGTCTCATCTAACACACTTTCATGCATTCTTGTGTAAAAAGATGCATGTCGTAGTGACTGTTCTGACATCCCATCTAATTCTTCTTCATCAAAAACAATTGGCTTTCCAAATTTCTCTTTCAGCTCCTCTAATCGGTCTTTCGTCATTTTTCTTCGATTCCATAGGATTGATCCAAATAGAAATACCAGTAATAGCACAAATATGATTCCAAGATAGTTCATATTCTTCCCCTCTTTTCTTATGTACTGATTTCTGTTCGTGGAAATGACAAGAAAACAGGAACATATCATTTAACATACCAATATATGTAACTATTATACGTATCCTTTCTATCCTTTTCAATAGAATACATAACAGGAAACTACGCAAAAAAGACCATTCACTTAGATTATTCCTAAATGAACGGTCCCTTCTCATATTCTATTCCATCAGAACATGTCAATCAAACAAAATCTCTATTTGTTGTAATTAACGATCTTTCCGAAATCAGGTTTTAAACTAGCTCCACCAACTAATCCACCGTCGATATCTGCTTGTGCAAATAATTCAGGAGCACTAGCCGCTGATACGCTACCGCCATATTGAATACGGATTGCAGCTGCAGTAGCTTCATCATAGATTTCGCCAATGCAAACACGGATAGCAGCACAAACTTCTTGTGCTTGTTCTGTTGTAGCAACTTTACCAGTTCCGATTGCCCAGATTGGTTCATATGCAATAACAGCTGTTTTTGCTTGATCTGCAGTAACGTTTAAGAAAGCGATCTTGATTTGTTGACGGATCCAGTCGATCGTGATGCCTTGTTCTCTTTGCGTTAAAGATTCACCACAACAAACGATTGGAGTAATTCCATGTTCAAATGCTTTTAATACTTTCTTGTTAACGGTTTCATCTGTTTCTGCGAAGTATTCTCTTCTTTCAGAATGTCCGATGATAACATATTTAACACCAATATCTGTTAACATATTCGGTGCAATTTCACCAGTGAAAGCACCGCTTTCCTCGAAATACATATTTTCAGCACCAATTTGGATATTGGATCCTTTTGCTGCTTCGATTGCAGTTGTTAATGAAATAGCTGGAACACAAAATACGACATCTACTTCATCATTTGCTACTAATGGTTTTAATTCATTGATTAATGTAACTGTCTCACTTGGAGTTTTATTCATTTTCCAGTTACCAGCAATAATTTTCTTACGCATATGATTCTCCTTAAAAGTCTGTATTCTATACTTATCCTATGATAGAAGGCATTACGAATAATGCCTTCTACTATACCTACGGATTGCTACATAACGAATTCTTATTTGTCGTTAGCTGCTGCTACACCTGGTAATTCTTTACCTTCTAAGAATTCAAGAGATGCTCCACCACCTGTAGAGATATGAGTCATCTTGTCACCGAATCCTAAATTATTAACTGCAGATGCGCTATCACCACCACCGATGATTGTTGTAGCATCAAGATCAGCAAGTGCTTTTGCTACTGCAACAGTACCAGCTTCGAAGTTAGACATTTCGAAACAACCCATTGGTCCGTTCCAAACTACTGTCTTCGCATCTTTTAATGAATTAGCAAATAATTCACGAGTTTTAGGTCCGATATCAAGACCCATCCAGCCATCATCGATTCCTTTTTCAGCTACTTTAATGTTTGCATCATTAGAGAACTGATCAGCAACAACAGTATCAACAGGAATTAATAAATTAACACCTTTTGCTTTTGCTTTATCCATCATCTCTTTTGCGTATTCGATGTAATCTTCTTCAAGAAGAGAATCACCTACTGTTTGTCCAAGAGCTTTTTCAAATGTATAAGCCATACCACCACCGATGATCAAAGTGTCAACTTTGTCAAGAAGGTTGTTGATAACAGAAATCTTACTAGAAACTTTTGATCCACCTAAGATTGCAACGAATGGTCTAACTGGGTTGTTTACTGCATTTCCTAAGAAATCAATTTCTTTTTGCATTAAGTAACCAACTACAGCAGTATCAACATATTTTGTAACACCAACATTAGAACAGTGTGCTCTATGAGCTGTTCCGAATGCATCGTTAACGAATATATCTGCTAAAGAAGCTAATTCTTTGCTGAATTCATCAACGTTCTTTGTTTCTTCTGCTCTATAACGAGTATTTTCAAGAAGTACTACGTCTCCATCATTCATAGCTGCAACAGCTGCTTTTGCATTGTCGCCTACTACAGTTGCATCAGCTGCAAATGTAACAGGTTGTCCTAATAAATCAGCTAAACGTGTTGCTACTGGAGCTAAAGATAACTCAGGCTTTGGTTCTCCCTTAGGTTTTCCAAGATGTGAGCAAAGAATTACTTTACCACCATCATTGATTAATTTTTTGATTGTAGGTAAAGCAGCTACAAGACGATTTTCGTCTGTAATTTTACCATCTACTAGAGGTACGTTGAAGTCACAACGAACTAATACTCTTTTTCCTTTAACATTAATATCATCAACAGATTTCTTATTTAACATATATGTGCTCCTTTCAGATCAATGAGTTTCAATAGTTTAGGGTACAATTCCCTATACACAAAAAATGAGTCCGGTCCTATAAGTCTAACCTATCTGACCGGACCCATTTTAGGATCTAATTTAACCCAAATGATATAAACTATGCTAATTCAGCAAAGTATTTGATTGTTCTAACCATTTGGCTAGTGTATGAATTTTCGTTATCATACCAAGAAACAACTTGAACTTGAGTAGTTCCGTTATCCATTGGAGTTACCATTGTTTGAGTTGCATCGAATAATGATCCAAAACGAATACCAACGATATCAGAAGAAACGATTTGTTCTTCATTGTAACCGAATGATTCAGAAGCAGCAGCTTTCATAGCAGCGTTGATTTGATCAACAGTTACATTTCCTTCTACAACTGCAGTTAAGATAGTTGTTGAACCAGTTGGAACTGGAACTCTTTGTGCAGATCCGATTAATTTGCCTTTTAATTCTGGGATTACTAAACCGATTGCTTTAGCTGCACCAGTTGAGTTTGGAACGATATTAACAGCGCCTGCACGAGCACGTCTGAAATCACCTTTTCTGTGTGGACCATCAAGGATCATTTGGTCACCAGTGTAAGCATGGATTGTAGACATGATACCGCTCTTGATTGGAGCTAAATCGTTAAGAGTTTTAGCCATAGGAGCTAAGCAGTTAGTAGTACAAGATGCTGCAGAGATGATTGTATCATCTTTTGTTAATGTATTTTCGTTTACGCTATAAACGATTGTTGGAAGGTCATTTCCAGCTGGAGCTGAGATAACAACTTTCTTAGCACCTGCATTGATATGTGCTTGAGATTTTTCTTTTGATACATAGAATCCAGTACATTCAAGTACTACGTCTACACCGATTTCTCCCCAAGGAAGTTCTGCAGCATTTGCTTTAGCGTAGATTTGGATTTCTTTACCATCAACTACGATAGAAGCTTCTTTTGCTTCAACAGTATGTCCATCATATCTACCTTGTGATGAATCATATTTTAATAAGTGTGCTAACATAGCTGGGTTAGTTAAGTCGTTGATTGCAACGATTTCATAACCTTCAGCTCCAAACATTTGTCTAAATGCAAGACGTCCGATACGTCCAAAACCATTGATTGCTACTTTTACTGCCATTTCTTATTCCTCCTAAAAAAGTAAATTTTATAATATACTGTCTGAGACAGTTATTAAATCTTCCCAATGAATCTCTAGAAATCCATCGACTTTCTAACGGCCTTGTACAGTGTGGTAGCTAACGAACCAAATCTATTTGTATAAAACAAACTATGTTATTATATTAACAAACTCTTCAGTAAGTTTCGCACCACTGATATTGTACCTAACTTATACATAAATTTCAAGAGTTAATTCATTAATTTTCTAATTCCAAATGTAAATTTTACAAAAGAAAAATTTCAGAAATACTCTTTTATAATTCATCCCTTACATAATTGGCAATATTCAATGAATGATCCGAAATTCTTTCCAAATTCACGAGTGCATCAATAAAGATAACACCTGTTTCTGAATCACATTGGTTTGTAGACAACCGCTGAACATGACGTTCTCTTAACTCTTCTTCAAGAGCATCTACTTGATCTTCTAATTTTACTACTTTACGTACGAATTCAAGATTCTCTGTTTCTCTTGCATAAATTGCATTTTCAAAAGATTGTAATGCTGCGTTACAGATTTCTTCTAACTCTTTGTATGCCATATCTGAGAACCAGATATTGTGCTCGATCTTCGATACAGCTAATTCTGCTAAGTTTTCTGCATGATCACCTACACGCTCAATATTACTAATGGTATAGAATAGATCATTAACCAGTAAATGTTGTTTCTCATTAATCGATAGATTACTGATTTTAACTAAATATTCAGTAATTTTCTTTTCGTATTTATCAATAAGTTTTTCCGTCTTGAAGACTTCATTTGCTTTTTCTACATCATTTTTAAGGATTGCTTGTACCGCATCTTCCGTATTTTTTAGTGTGATCTTTCCAAGATTAATGGATTCT
This sequence comes from Anaerosporobacter faecicola, assembly GCF_012070565.1. Lineage (GTDB taxonomy): Bacteria > Bacillota > Clostridia > Lachnospirales > Lachnospiraceae > Anaerosporobacter > Anaerosporobacter faecicola. Next base: position 27,730 of record NZ_JAAQRO010000001.1, on the reverse strand, counting down.
TTTACTGCATTTTCAACAGCAAATGAAGGTGTTTCTAAGATACGATCATCTAAATGCATTAATGTTATTTCATCTTCATCTTTCTTTTCTGGTTGAGAATCATCAACAATCAAACCAGATACCTTCACTAACAGTTTAGCAAAAGGGAATAAAATAACCGTATTCGTTATATTAAATATGGTATGGAAGACAGAGATTTCCACACTATTGATGGACGAATGCGCAAAGCTTGGATTAAATGTAAAGATCAAGAACATTGCAACACCAAAGACAACTGCACCGACTACATTAAATAGTAAATGAATAACTGCTGCTCTTTTGGCTGTCTTGTTTGCACCTGCACTTGATAATAATGCTGTAACACACGTACCGATATTTTGTCCTAATGTAATAAATACAGCTGAGTTCCAACCAACAACTCCATTCATCGCTAATGTTTGCAGGATACCTACGGAAGCTGATGAACTTTGAATGATTGCTGTAACAATTGCACCTGCAAGGATTGCCAAGATTGGATTCTTACCTAATACAGAAAAAGCATTAGAGAAAATAGGTGAATCACTATAAGGCTTAATTGCTCCAGACATAAAATCCAAACCAATGAATAATACACCAAAACCAACTAAGATTTCACCTACATCTTTTTTCTTTTCCTTTTTAGAGAACATTATTGTAAATGCTCCAATACCAATTAACAATGGGGCAAAAAAGGAAGGTTTGAAAATTGCTCCCCATTCATTCATGGATACTAACCAACCAGTAATTGTTGTACCAACATTGGCACCCATAATTACTCCAACAGCTTGTGTTAGATTCACAATTCCCGCATTAACAAAACCTACTACCATTACTGTGGTTGCTGAACTACTTTGAATAATAGCTGTAACTAATGCACCTACTGCTACTGCAAGTAAACGATTATGTGTAAGAATCCCCAATAGTTGCTTCATCTTACCACCTGCAGATTTCTGTAAGCCATCTGCCATTACATTCATACCATAGAGGAACATTCCTAAACCACCTACAAAGGTGAAGATTGTCCCTAGAACTTCTACAGTCATTATATTTCCTCCTACTTAAGTTTTTAACTTATCTTCTGTAATAATACTTCATATATTATCCCCGATTCAATACTTATATTATATAAAATTGTAGGAATATGCAATGTAATTTTCTACATGCTTCGACCAATGTTACCATTGACTAACATATAAATACTTAACGTTTTCTTAACGCATACATAACCAAAATTTATCAAAAGTCACTCATTATTTGATGATTTTCTCCTTTTACTGATTTTTCTTAACACCACTACTTACATATATCCTATCTATAAATTGAATAAATAACGATACTACATATCTATTCTTAGTATAACTAAATTGAGTTCTCTTATACTTCATGTTATGTGTTTTCACATCACGGAATTTATACGTTAAATATTAATGGGTATACAAAAAAGTTCATGTTTTCCACGCAAGCATGAAAAACATGAACTTTTTGTATCGCAAATCGTCGTATCATTAATGGTAAGATGTCTCTTTCCATTATATTTATTTTATAATCTTGAATACAAATCTTCGTACTTCTTAGCTGAATTCGCCCAAGAAAAATCTGCTGCCATTCCACGATCTATAATCTTGTTCCATTCTCTCTTCTTATTAAAGAAAACATGTTTTGCGTATCGTATCGTAGAAAGCATTTCATGAGCATTATAGTTACAGAATGAAAAACCTGTACCTGTACTTTCGTATTCATTATAAGGTTCAACGGTATCCTTTAATCCTCCCGTTTCACGTACTATTGGTACGGTACCATAACGTAAACTCATCAGCTGGCTTAATCCACATGGTTCAAACAAAGATGGCATTAAGAAAGCATCACATGCGGCATAAATCCGATGTGCGCGCTCATTTGAATAGAAGATATTGGCAGATACTCGATCTCCGTATTTCCAAGCAAAGTGACGGAACAGATTTTCATATTTTTCTTCACCAGTTCCTAAAACAACAAGTTGTGTATCCTCGCTACAGATTTCTTCGATCACGTAATCAATCAGATCAAGACCTTTCTGATCCGTTAATCTTGATACGATACCAATCATGAATTTCTTGTCATTTTGTTCTAATCCCAATTCTTCTTGAAGTCCACGTTTATTTTTAATCTTTTCTTTTCTAAAATTCTTACTTGTATAATTTTTAAAGATATACGGATCTGTAGCAGGATCGTATTCCGAATAATCAATACCATTCACAATCCCACATAGACAATTTGATCTTGCACGCATCAAACCATCAAGGCCTTCTCCATAGAACGGCATCTTAATTTCTTCCGCGTACGATTCACTTACTGTTGTAACATAATCCGTATAAACGATTCCGCCTTTTAAATAATTTGCATCACCATATGCTTCTAGCTTATCTGGTGCAAAGTAATAGGAAGATAGCCCTGAAATATCCTTTACCGTCTTCATATCCCAAACACCTTGGAACTTCAAGTTATGTATTGTCATAATCGATTTTATTCCTTGGAAGAATGGATTCTGAGCGAATGTATCTTTCAAATATACTGGTAACAGCCCTGTTTGCCAATCATGGCAATGGATAATATCAGGACGAAAATCGATCAATGGTAAAGCTGATAATGCAGCTTTTGAGAAAAATGCGAATTTTTCAATATCTTCATATATATTACCATAAGGTGTAGGACCAGCAAAATAATATTCATTATCAATGAAATAGAAAGTTACTCCATTTAAATCCATTTCAAGTACACCAACATACTGTGATCGCCATGACAGATTCAGATAAAAATGAGTTTTATACTTCATCTGCTGCTTATATTGATCTGGTATAGCACAATATTTTGGAATCATTACCCTTACATCGTATTCATCTTTGTTATAGTACTTTGGTAATGATCCAACAACATCGGCTAGCCCACCAGTCTTTATAAACGGAACACATTCTGATGCCACAAATAATATTCTTTTCATACTAATTCCTCCCGTAATTCTATTATGTCAACCTATTGATCGTAAATAAATGGATACAACTTTCGTTTTCATCGAGAAAATAGTTGTTTAACATTTATGTCAAACGAAACAATCTAGCTCATAAAATCATTATACAATATTTGGCTGATATTTTAAAGAAAAATATTAGTAATAATTGAATATTAAATTGTTTTATTATCTGAGCATAATAGGTTTACATTTTTAAACGATTATGCTCTAAATTTGTATTCCAGGCGAATCTTATCAGCAATTAATGCAACAAATTCAGAATTTGTTGGTTTACCTTTTCCATTACTTACGGTATAACCAAACAAATCATCAATCGTATCCATCTTTCCTCTGCTCCAAGCTACTTCAATGGCATGTCTGATTGCTCTCTCTACTCTACTTGGCGTTGTTTTATGTTGTTTTGCAATAGAAGGATATAATAGTTTTGTAATAGAATTCAGCATCTCACTGTCGTTCACAGACATCATGATGGCATCTCTCAAATACTGGTATCCTTTAATATGTGCAGGAACTCCAATTTCATGGATAATATTCGTTACATCTGTTTCAAGATTTCTTTCCATATATCCTGATTTATTTTCAAAAGTACTTACTCTATGATTGTCAATTAATTTTGTTGTTTCCCCTTTGATCTGTTTTATTCTAGAAAGAATAATATTGTTATCAAAAGGTTTCATAATATAGTAACTTGCGCCTAATTCAAATGCATTCTCTGTAACGCCTTCCTGTCCAATAGCTGTAACAACGATAAATGCTGGTGTCTTTTTAAATTCTCCATTATGCTTAACCTTTTCAAGAACTCCCAATCCATCCAATTTTGGCATAATAAGATCAAGTAAAACTACATCTGGATTTTTTTCTTTAATAATAGTCAAAGCATCAATCCCATTATCCGCTTTTCCTACTACTTCTACATCGTCATCTTCCTTTAAAATTGTTTCCAATAAATTAACAATTCTTTCGTTGTCATCCACAATCGCTACTGTAATCTTTCCCATAAATAGTTGTCCTCCCAATTTCTAATTGATTCCCAATCAAGTTATCAGATAGTTTGTAACAAATCAAACCCAAAATGAATAAGTTACAAAAAAGCAATTCCGATTTCTTAAATAAACCATAATTAATACGCTACAATAGAAAGTATATCGCAAATCCTAATAAATAGTCAACATATATTTCCATGTGCTGTAATAATTTGTTACATTATCAAGATTTTGGTATTTTTGATAATAATTATGGTATTTTTTACATTTTGATTTGGTATTCAATTATGTTTTATTTTTAACCACAGGAAAATTATATCCATTATTTTACATTTTTTCAAACATTTCTTATCGACCTCATTCGACTCAATTGTTTTAAATTTTAGATTTCACAGATAAGTTATCAAACAAAAACCAAGATGCGTTCTTATGGTATTCGCATCTTGGTAAATAAAAACAGATATATTTATGAAAAAGTAAGATTATCGTCGATTAATTATTTACTATTTTTTCCTTTTACTTGGTAGTCATTTTTATTCTTTCCTGTTAAAAACCCGTTTTTTCTTGCAGTAAGCATTTTTTCTAAGAGTTCTCATTCTTTTTCTCTATTCTGCCTACTATTTAGAATTGATTATCATATTTTCTATAAAGGTGCCGTAACCTTTTGTTGAATCTTGAATAAACACATGTGTGACTGCTCCAATAAATTTGTCATCTTGAATGATTGGGCTTCCGCTCATTCCTTGGATAATTCCATTCGTCAAAGCTAATAATCGCTCATCTGTGATTTTGATCACCATCCCTTTGTTTTCAGCAGATGGATTCAAATTAATCTTAACGATCTCGATTTCATAATCACGTAATTCATTTTCAATCATGCAGCGAATATAGGCTTTTCCAAGTTTTATATCTTGTTTCAGACCAATCTCCATTACCTCACCACAAGATTGGATTTTTTCCTCCCTATCAACACTACCGTATATTCCTTGTTTTGTGTTCGTAGATACCGATCCAATCCGATTGTTTGTATTTTGATTAACAACACCAAGAATTTCTCCAGGTTCACCTGATTTTCCTTTTACAATATCAAGAATCTGTGTTGTATATATGGAACCTTCTTTAATTTCTAGTAACGTTCCTGTATCCATATCCGTTATAGGGTGTCCCAACGCTCCAAACTTACCATCTGTTGTTATATACGTTAATGTACCAATTCCTTGTGTATCCTCCCTGATCCAAACACCAATTTTATATTCTCCCTCAGCATTCTTCACTGGTTCAACCTTGAGTTGAATCTCTTCTTCATTCCGTCGTACGGTAAAGGTAAGACTTCTTCCCTTTGACTCGTCAACGCAGTTTATCACCTGTTTAATCGTTGAAACATTTTGTCCATTAATTGCTACAATATAATCTCCACTTTTTAAAATATTCCAAGCAGGTTCATATTTTCCTCCATTGCAATCTGTAACTTCTCCCGTTCCAAGTACAAGCACTCCATCTGTATTCACATATATCCCAATTGGCATACCAGATGGAACAACCTCCAAACTTTCTATTACATCTATGTTTATTTGCTTTAACGTAAACTTACCAAAAAGTTTTAACTCAACTTTATATGCACCAACTTGGTTCGATTGTATGGAAAAAGGCTTGTTGAGATTAATATGAATCTTTTGATCTACATTTTCTTTTTGATCAACATGAAAAACACCGACTTGTTTTGTTTCAATATCACCTTCTACAGGTAATCCAAAATCGAAGATTTCCTCTGTACCAACTAAAACGCGTATATTACTTGGAATATTGGATGCCATTTCTTTGATTCCCATGTCCAAAATGAACATTAAATCAAAAAATACTAGAATAATCAGTATACCTCTGTATATTCTTTTTCTTTTAGACATGAAACCACACCTCTCATTGCTGTCATCAAAATTCTACTTTTCATTCTCTTTGTAAGTTAGTATATGTGATTTCATAAGAATAACCCTAGTATTTTTTTGTGTTACTTGCCAATTCCTTCATCTCTCTTGCATTCTGTAAAACAGTATCTGTTAATTCCGCACCACTTAACATACGGGCTAATTCCTGTATCGATTCATCTTCCTTAAGCTTTCTGATCATAGTAGAAGTACTATTCTCACTGGCTTTCTTTTCTATGATATAGTGCTCATCTGCCATTGATGCAATCTGTGGTAAATGGGTAATACATAAGATCTGGTGATTCTTTGCTATTACTGCTAATTTTTCCGAAACTTTTTGTGCTGTTCTACCACTTACACCTACATCAATTTCATCAAAGATCAGAGTTTCAATAGCATCATTATTCGCTAAAATTGATTTTATCGCTAACATAATTCTAGATAATTCTCCACCCGATGCAATCTTACCTAAAGGTTTTAAATCTTCACCTGGATTCGTTGAGATTAAAAATTCTGCATCATCTATACCATTGTAAGAAAAATCAGATAATGTATCAAATATCATATCAAATTGAACATCTAGAAAATTCAAATCAATTAGTGCTTCTTTAATATCCCCTACTAACTTACTTGCATTTCTCTTTCGTATTTCAGATAATCGATATGACAGATCCTCAAGATTTGTTCTTTCAATCTCTACTTTTTTTCTTAAACGACTTATATAATTATCGTAGTCTAGATATTTATCTAAACGAATTTTACTTTCTTCATAGTATTTCAAAATATCAGTAATTGTATTCCCATATTTTGATTTTAAATTATGAATAAAATCTAATCGTTCCTGTGTTGAATTCAGTTCTTCCCGATCCACATTCATACCACTTAAATAGTCTGTTATATTGCGATTAAACTCTCTCACCATATCTTCTACATCGGACAGATAGGTCGTAAATTGAGAAACTTCTTCGTCGTAACTTTCAAGTTTGGACAAAATCTTAGCAGCTTGTCCAAGTGCTTCTGATACGGAGCCATGATCTTCCTCACCAGTTAAGTGATAAACTTCTGACAATCCTTCTACTAATGAATTGGCATTGGCAAGTTTTTTATATCTTGCGCTAAGTTCTTCATCTTCTCCTTCCACAAGTCTTGCATTCTCTATTTCATTAATTTCATATTCCAAAAATGAAATTTCTCTGTTTCTCTTATCTTCATCTACTGAAGCTTCATTTAATTCATTGCAAGCATTACGATAAATCTGATAGGACTGATTCACTTTATGTTTCAGATCCTTAATTTCTTCTTTTGCATATCGATCCAAGATGTTTAAGTGTGTTCTCTTATGTATAAGTGATTGATGTTCGTGTTGTCCATGTATATCAATAAGTAGCGAAGAGATATCTTTCAACATAGTGGTTGGTACGATTTCTCCGTTCACCTTACTTACACTTCTACCATTCATAATCTTTCTTGAAATAATCACCTGATGGTCATTCATAGGAACATCCAGTTCACGTAATGCTGCGATGCAGTTCTCATCTTCCACTTGGAATACCAATTCAACCAAGGCATAATCTGCACCCTTACGAATGATATCTTTAGGAACTTTTCCTCCCAACGCAATATTAATAGATCCAATAATGATCGATTTACCAGCACCAGTTTCTCCTGTTAATATATTCAGATTATCTGAGAAATAAACTTCTACTTCATCAATAATTGCTAAGTTCTTCACATGCAGATTCAACAACATTATGATTTCCCTCCGATTTCGATTTGCTATATGCAAACATTTGTTCTGTTTTTATTTTATCATAAGATAATTTCAAATGCAATAGCGGAATAAAAAACCTCAATAAAGTCATAAAGTTCATATAGAACTCATGTCTTTATTGAGGTTTTTCAAAATTCTATTCTGTAATCAAGTTATTTCTATATTAGTTATTTCTATATTAGTTATTTCTATATTAGTTATTTCTATTCACATTCTTTATTCTATAATACCAATTAATACCACTTTTTTTGTTGCACTTTTCGTACCAAGATTAATCGTTGCTATTACCGAATAAACGAAGTAAATATAAGAAGATGTTGATCAAGTCTAAGTATAACATTAACGCACCAAACATAGCTAATACAGTTGTAGAGTTTGATGTATTCTGCTTTGCTAAAGCTTTAATCTTTTGAACATCATATGCTGTTAAACCGATGAAAACAGTTAAACCAACAGCTGCTAATGCTAAACTTAATCCACTACTTTTTGCAAATATATTAATCAATCCTAACATGATTACGCCAGTTAAGATCATGATACCAGCACTACCTAATGCACTTAAATCACGTTTTGTTACAAGTCCAAAGATTGCTAATACAGCAAATACAACAGAAGCTAAAACAAACATTGTAACAACAGAACCAAGATCATATGCTAAAAATACAATCGACAACGTAATACCGTTTACAATTGAATAAGCCAAAAGCATAATTCCAGATAATACAACTTTATTTTTCTTCATTGCAACTTGTGCTAAGATAACGGTTACGATTTCTAATCCAATTACTGCATACCAAGCACTAGATTGAATTAAGTCATAGATAAATGATGAATGTGCAGTTACATAAGCAGAAATTGCCGTAACTAATAAAACAGCGAACATGAATGCAAATGTTTTTGCCATTACATTCTGAACTTTTGAATCCATATTGGTTGTTTCATATGGCATTGCATATTCTGCATAAGATGGATTCGCATTGCTAAAATTCCCATTGTTATAACTCGTATAACTTTGTTGATATGTTTGATTATTGTTGGAATTTCCATTCAAATTATAGTTTGAACCATCCATACTAAAATTACTCTTTTGTCCCTCTGTAGATGGTTGTTTAGCACCATCTGCACTTCCTGATGTGTAGAAATTCATTACATAATCATTGTCTTTGTTTTGATTGTTATTCATGTAATTCCCTCCAAATTAATTGATTACTCCTATCGTTCTATTACTACGATCTGAAGATATAGTAGCTTAGCCACCATATCATGAGCGTCATAACATTTTGCGCTCTAATCATACGATTATATTAACATAAAGGTCCGTGTACGTCAAACAACACGGACCTTTTTACTAGTTTTACTAGTATTATTTAATCTTCTTAACTGTTACTTTACAAGTGAACTTCGTTCCTCGATAAGTAGCAACGATTGTTGCCTTACCTGGTTTTCTTGCTACAACATTACCTTTGTTATCAACCGTAGCAACACGGATATTCGATGACTCCCATGTTACTCCAGTTGAAACGCTTTCCAAATACAGTTGATGTTGTGAGTACTGTTCCAAGGTAAGTGTTTTTCTACTGATACCTAATACAGTAACGGTTGCTGTATCCATCTTACCACTTGTCGTATACGCTGTAATTGTACATGTACCAGGATGTTTTCCTGTTACTTTACCTGTGAATTTATTCACGGTAGCAACATAATCATTATCTGATTCCCATGTAACACTATCGGTACTTGTTGGTGGTGTTATGGATTTTGGCATAACCTTGGATTGATTAACTGCCAATACAACATCATCGGTTATGATCGTTATGCTAGATGCACTTACTGCTTCCTTAACTTCCACACGACAAACAGCCTTTTTCTTACTACTGTCTTTTGCTGTCGCTGTTATATAAACGATACCTGGTTGCAATGCGTATACCGTTCCTCTGGAATCTACCGTAGCAATAGAAACATTACTTGATGACCATTTTACAGTCTTATAAGTTGCGTTCTTAGGGGTAACCGTTGCTTTCAACGTTGCTTTTCTACCCGCTACTACTGTCATGGAGTAACGATTCAATTTTACCTTTGTTACTAATCTTACTACTTGAATCTTACAAGTTGCTTTCTTTCCACTTCCGTCTTGTGCTGCAGCTGTAATAGTTGTTGTACCATATTTTTTTGCAGTTACTTTACCAGAAGAATTAACAGTTGCAACAGATGGATTACTAGAAGTCCATTTCAATTTCTTATTAGATGCCGTTGTTGTAACAGTTGCTTTTAATTGTACAGATTTTTTATATCCTAATTTATAACTTGTATAATTTAATTTAATACTTGTAACATTCTGCTTAACGGTTACAACACAAAATGCTTTATAACCTTTTTCTTTTGTCGTTACCGTAATGATTGCTGTACCTACTTTTTTACCTGTTACTTTTCCTTTAGAACTAACCGTACAAACTTTCTCATTTGAAGACTCAAATGTTACATTCGCATTGGTAGCTCCATTCGGTGTAACCGTTGCTTTCAATGTAAATGTTTTTCCTTTGTAAATGGTCTTTTTATCATAATTTAATTGTAAGCCAGTAACTTGTTCTTGTACTTCTACATTACAGTAAGCAATCTCGCCATTCGCGAGTTTCGCCATTACAATTGTAGAACCCTGCGTTACACCTTTTACAACACCTTTTTCCGATACAGTTGCTACTGCTGTATTCGTTGAAGTCCATGTAATCTTTGCCTCTGTTGAGGAGCTTGGATTGAGTTTGTATGGAATCTGATAATCTTCTCCCACTTGAACGACAACATCACGCAATCCGATGGTAATACCTTTTGCCTGTTCCTTTACATAAACGATACAAGTTCCCATGTAGTTTCCTTCTACCGTTCTTGCAATGATTGTTGTTTCACCAACTGATACTGGGGTGATCAAACCTGTTGAAGCATTAACCGTAGCAACAGATGTTTTCGTAGAAGACCACGTTACTTTTTTATTACCTGCTGTTGTTGGTAATACCGTATATCCAATTGTGGTTGTTTCCCCCATATAAACAACCTTTTCCGTAGCGGCTAATTTTAATCCCGTTACGGATTCTGTTACTGTAACGGTACAATATTTGGTTTGTGCATTGGTTCCTGGTGCAGAAGCCGCAATAACGGTCTTACCAGCAGATTTTAAGGTTAATTTACCACCATCTACCGTAGCTACTTTCTCATCACTAGAAGCCCAAACGATATCTTTAACACTTGCCGTTGAAGGCGTAACTGTTGCTTTAATTGTGTATGTTCCTTGTGATAACGGTACTTCTACATTCGTATCGGATAAGGTAATACTATCGATCAATTCTGTTACGGTAACTTTACAAGTACCTAGTACAATATTGTTCGTACTAACAGCCATGATCATTGTTTCACCTGCTTTTTTACCAGTTACATTTGCTATTCTTGTACTTCCTGATTCTACTTGAACAGTTGCAATGTTCTCATCTAGGGAGATCCATTTTAACGCCACACTGGTAACACCAGATGGTTCAAAAACTGCTTTTACTGTCTTCACATCATCAACAAATAAAGATAATTCTGATGGGGTAATCGAAATCTTATTTGCAGAAGAATATACATAAACTTTACAGATTGCTCTCTTTACAACACCATCAACAATTGCAGAAGCGATTACTTCAGCTTCACCATCTTTCACACCAGTTAAGTTACCTTCAGCATCAACTGTAACAACTGTTTTATCTGATGATGTCCAAGTTACGTCAGCAATGTTATTGTTGGTAACTTTTAATTGTAATACATTGGCTCCAACTGGAATGTTGGCTTCTGTTACATTCAATTTAAGACCATCGGCAATCTCTATCTTTAAGACATAACTTGTTCCTGCTGCTTCTTCATATAAGTCAGCATAATCTGACTTTAATGTCATCTTTACTTCCGCAGTACCTTCTTTTAATGCGGTTAATTCCCCATTCGTATAAGAGATATAGGTCTGATATGCGGTTGGAACATCGATGTTAAAGTGATTCAATGCTTGAATATTGGAGTTATCCAACAAACTATATACATCATTTACATTCATACGAATGGTTCCTGTTCTCGTATCTTCAATATTATTAAAGTGAATTGGGATATCAAAATACATATGATTTGGATATCCAGCATTATATAAGTAATTTTCGTTAATAATCTCTTTCTTATCCGTACCGCCATCGCTGATGTATGTATTCATATAATAGCGTCCGGCTTTAGAAGTAGAATTAACAATAACTTTATTCGATACAGTATCTGGTGTAAGTTTAACTTTATCCGTTGTTGACATTGAGGCTAATGCTGCTGTATCAATTACCTCATCTCCACGTCTTTGATAGATCTTATAGTTTAACTCAGAAGCTACTGTCGCATTCACATAAAATTGTTCACCTGTAGTTTTATACGGCCTAAATTCATGTGTAGAATTATACGTCGTAAGTATCTCAGATGCATCTGTAACAGGAGTTGCACTGTACGTATGCGGCATTACCAATACATCAATTGAATCGCTTATTACTCTTCCCGCGTTGGCTTTTGTAACAGCTTTACCTGCAATCGTACAATACCCTGCTCCCACCGCAGTTATGTTACCCAATTTATCAACTACCGCTACACGCGAATTTGATGTAGTCCATGTCATATCATAGTTTACATTAGTAAATGCAAAGCTTAAATTCGTGTTTGTTGGCTTCGTTTGATATGATTTTGCATAGGTTGCACCTGCTTTTGTATCTAAGACCAATACTCGATTTGTATCTCCTTGTTTAATTGGAAATGCAGCGTTATCTGTTGTATCAATTTGGTAACCAACATAAATTTCACAAGCCAATGAACTAGTTGGTGAATCACCTGTCGAACCATTAGCATAGGATAAGGTTACTGTTGCTTGACCTGGTCGTTTTGGTGTAATTTTAATTTGTTTACTAGTACTAGTATCTCCACCACTACCAATAGCAATTTCCTGTTTCGTAATCTCTACAATTTCACCATTCGATGGTGTCACAGACCAAGTAAAATCAACACCTACAGAAGTATTATCAGAAGAAGATATTCTTAGGTCAACCTCACCTTCATTAAGCGTTAGCTCCGTTACTGGCGTTGTCGAAGATCCGGAATATAGATTATACGTACTTGCCGCTTTGACAATGTCAATTTTGATACCCCGATCGCCAAAGAATGACACGATGAATATCAAAACCAGTGACAGCGCTATAACCTTTCGTAAGATTTTTTTCATTTTCATGTTCAAATTCCTCCTCTGTCATACTTAATCTTATAAAAATTGCTTACCATCCTTTGTAAGCTTTGTTACAGAACATATCCAAAGAAATGTAATGATGTCAGGTCAAGGAAAATTACCTTGAGCCCATGGTATCATGTAATAACAAAGAACATACATATCGCTATCTAAATTATCGACTAACATTCTACAAAACATTAGTTAATACAAAAATATTACCTTAATTTTTTGGCAAAAACATGTCAATTGTCTACAATAGAGTCTATTTCTGGCAGTACAAAGGTCCTAGTCAATGTATTCACCATATCCATGTACTGTTTTCTGCATTGTTCATATTGCTTATTTTTAATATACGCAAAACAACTGCAAAGGTACTGCTCCCATATTTGGTGATAGATTCGATCTCTCTCTTCATACGTATTAATTATCTGAACAATGGTCGGTGCTATGGCATAATACACCTCCACCATCTTCTTTCCTTCTTCATCTACAAGAAGATATTGATCACGAAACTTACGGAAGGCTTGTAACTCTTCACAATCATCTGGTTTCCCAAATGATTCACATACTGCTGTAGTGATAAAGCATAATTTCTTTTTGCTAAAACCATCTCGTATGTCCTGGTAATCGGCTTTGGTGAACTTTTGGTGTGGATATCGTTTTCCCCACTCTGTCGTATATGCCTCCGCCAATTTCTCACAGGTTTCCAACTTCGTTTCACGAATCATAGGCACAAAAAAGAGAGCCGATACAAATCGAATCTCATCCACTTTCATACTGCCAGTTATTTTTCCGGATGCATGTCTTGTGATCTTATACTGCTCTTCTATTCCATTCAATATATGCTCAACCAAATTCTGAATAAGACGTTCTTCCGATTTAACAGTAAACTGTTCTTGTGTAACCTGTTCCATAGGAACATATGGAATTCTTGCACACGCTTGATCAAACTCTTGTAAAGTAGGTAGACAAACCGTTAGATAATCTTGAAATGCTGCTTCATATTTATTTGCCTTAAATGATTTCATCAATTGTAAATGTTCCGTTAGCATCTTACATGCATTTTCCCAAACGTCCACACATAACCGTTCATATTCCTGACTGTTTTCCACTGTATTGCTTTTCTTCCCAACATAGATTTTCTTGCCGCAATACATACATACGCATTCTTCCAAATCATTTGGCACTTGGAGTAGCCCTTTGCAAAATGGACAATTCTGTTCTACAAATTCCATATATCTACCTCTCCGTCTCATATTCATTTTTATTATATCATTATATTCCATTATTTCTTCTTTTTCATTAAAAATTTGTAAACGTTTTAAGTGTAATGTGTAATCTGTGAAATATCGTCAATACTAATTTAAAGATATTAACATAAACTAAAAGGACTAATACTTAAAATAAATATTAGTCCTTTTACATATTATCTTATTCAGTAACTATTCATTCCCAATGTGCATATAGAGTATGGTTCCCTTTAACCTTAGCCAAATCATATATTTGAATAAGATCTCCACCATCTTTTTCTGTATACCAACCCATAAAATGATATCCCTCACGCATTGCATTTGGCAGCCGACCATATGGACGATCATAATTAATTACTTTTTTGGATTCTTCCACTCTACCTCCATTACCATCAAAAGTAACATAATATTGTGATAATTTCCATTGTGCATAAATTGAATGTGTTATCGCATCATTAATAACAGTTGATGAAGTTACTGCAGTTCCTCTTTTCGTAATCCATCCCGTAAACTGGGCATCTTCCCTTACTGGACTAGGTATTGCTCCGTAAAAATCATGGTATAACAACAATAATTCTTTAATTTCAACTTGTCCACCCGTAGGATTTAATCTTACACTTACTTCTTTTGGTTTCCAATGGGCGTATAAGTACATACTATTATATGCATTAACTGTCGAATCAGGTGTTATCTTATCACCTTTGTCTTGCCACGTGTACCAACCATCAAATGAATAGTATTTTCTTGTAGGAGTTGGAAGCGTTCCGTACTTTTCACCCTTTAATAACATATATGGCTTTATTATTTCGTTTCCCCCATTTAAGCAAAAGATAATTTGTGTTTTTTTAGGTTTCCAATGAGCATACAACTTATTTATCTTCTTATTATAGTTTTCAGTTGGATATACTTCAACTCCTCCCTCCTTCTCCGTATAATATCCAATAAAATCATATCCATCCATAAATGGTATTTTGACAGTACTATAACCATTACCATATGTTCCATTATAGTAAGCATTAAAATTCCAAGTTGATGAGTATACTATTTTCTTTCCTTCTTTTGAAGCAAATTTACCACCATTACCGTCGATAGTAAGATAATAATTCTTAATTGTATAATGTGCATACAAATGCTGTGTATCCACTGTATTAACAACTGTATTATTTGTAATAATAGTACCACCATATTCTTGGGTAAACCAGCCACTAAATTCATACCCTTCTTTTTTTGGTATTGGTAATCCTCCATATATACTATCATAGGTTGCTTCCATCGAAGATACGTTGCATGAACCACCCACTGCATGAAAAATTATTGTACTACTAATAGGCTTCCATTTCGCATACACATAAATATCGCTTTCAAATTCCATAACCATTGAATTCTCTAATTTCAGACTATTGCAATACCAACCTGCAAATTCATAACCTTCTCTTATTGCTAAAGGTAAATCTCCATATTGCTTACCATACAACACACTTCTTTGTGAATAACTTTTCATCATTCCATTGTCATATACAGTTCCTCCATTTCCTGAGAATGTAATAGTTGGCTTCTTTAAATCCCAATGTGCATATATCGTCTGATCGCTATTTAACAAAAACTTATCCTTTTCTTCTACCAAAGTACCTCCATTAGGTTTTGTATACCAACCAATAAAATTATATCCTTTTCTTACTGGTAGAATTAAAGTACCATATAAACAATCATATGTTACTATACCATTGACTTCAATTTCTTTACCACCGTTTGCATCATAATAAAGTTTATAAGTATTATTATTCCAATGTGCATATAAAACTGTATCTTCTGTAACATTAACATCACTTGTTTGTGATATTCTTTTTCCGCCATTTTTAGAGGTAAACCAACCATCAAAACTATAATTCTTTTTTGATGGCACTGGTAATACACCATATTTATCTCCATAGGTAGTTGTAATACTACTACAACTTGATCCTCCCTGAGCATCAAAATAAATACTGTATTTTTTAGGAGTCCAATGTGCATACAGATCAATTTGTTCCGTTACAGTTGATATCTTATATCCATCTATACTTTTCGTATACCAACCATCAAATGTAAATCCTTCTCTTGTAGGCACTATTAATTCTGAGCAACTACTACCTTTCTCTACTGTTGTATAATTATATGTTGTATTTAACATCCCACCATTAGCAAAATAATTTACATAATAAACTTCTTCTTTCCAATGTGCATACAATGTATGATCAAAATCACTATTAACAATAGAATAAAGATCCACTTTAATCCCACCATTCGGTTTCGTATACCATCCTTCCATTGTATATCCATCACGTACTGCAATTGGTAAGTGCCCATAGCTTTGACCACATGTCACAGTTATGCTGCTACTAGAAACATTACCTCCATTTCCATTAAATATAATGTTATGTGTATTTCCTCTCCATTGTGCATATAAAGTTACATCACATGTTACATCTACAATATTCGTAGATTGGATCTCATTTTTCCCTTCCCTAGTGGTAAACCAGCCTATAAAAGTATAGCCCGTTCTAACAGGAATCGGAAGGTATCCATATGTGTTATTATAAATAATTACTTTAGAAGTCACATCTGATTCACCACCATTTGCATCAAATTTTAACGAAAAACTTTTTTTCTCCCAGTGCGCATATAGAATTTGATCAGAAGCTTCTTCTAAAATACTTTCTTTAGTAACTAATTTTCCTCCATCTGGACTCGTATACCAACCAAGGAAATTATATCCATGCCTAAAGGCATCTGGTAAATACATATAATTTTCTTTATAGTATATTGTTGTCTCCCATTCAGCATAATTTCCATATCCTTTTTTTTCTAGATAAATTTGAGCAAAACCACCATTAGCATCAAATTTTAATTTTTTTTGAACACCTTTCCATTGAGCATATAATATTTGTGTATCTGTTATCTTAACAATCTGGTTGCTATTAACCATATCTCCATTTACTGGTTTAGTCATCCAACCAATAAAACTATAATTTTTTCTTACAGGATTCGGTAACTCACCATACGTTTTATCATATGTTACATATAAACTATTATGTACTGATTCTCCGCCATTTGTATCAAATTGAATAAGATATTTGTTAGGAATCCATTTTGCGTATATACTAAAATTATATGCTGAAGTTATTATTGTTTCGGGAGTTATTAATTCATTATTACTTGATTGATACCAGCCATCAAACGTATATCCATCTCGAAAAGGAACGGGTAACTCACCACATTTTTTCCCATACTCCGTTTTTTTGTTAGCAATGGATACAGTTTTCCTATCATACTCCATATAACCAGAATTTGCATTTATACTCATAATTGGTTTATTAACTAACCAATGGGCATATAATGTTTGGTTACTTAACAAATATGGTGTATCTCCTGATGTTACAATTTCACCTCCAACTCTTTTAGTAAACCATCCTTCAAATGTATACCCATTATATTCAGGAATTGGTAATGTCGAATAATTTTCACCATATATACTCTTTTTTGAAGAGATTGTAACTGTGCCACCATTTGCATCAAACAGTATTTTTTTCTCAACACCTACCCAATGTGCATATAACATCGTATCACTAGTTAACTCATCTAAATTACCTTCAGTTACTTTTGTTCCACCACTATAATGAGTATACCATCCATCAAATACATAATTATCTAAAATAGGTACTGGAAAACTTATATTTTTATTTATAGAATCAATAACAAGTTCAGATACATCACATTTACCACCACATGGTGCAAAAGTTATTACTATTGTATTTTTTGCCCAGTGTGCATAAAGAATAATTTTTTTAGTATTATTAACTACTGAGTTTTCAGTAATTTTATCTCCATCCTCCTCACCTGTATACCAGCCTGTAAATGTAAAGCCTGCGCGTGTTGGTGTCGGTAATTCACCAAAATAATTTTCATATGTTACGTATTTATTACTTAAGGCTAGATTCCCTCCATTTGGATTAAACTCTATCACTATTTCAGTTGCCCGCCATTTTGCATATATAACAAAATCAGAAGTATAATCAACTATATCATCTTCATCTACATATAATCCTCCATTTTTTTGCGTATACCAACCTACAAATTCATATCCCTTTCTACTTGGAATTGGTAAATCACCATATGTTTCTCCATAATATACTACCTTAGATTCAATATCTACATTACCTCCAGAAGCATCGAATTTTAAGTTGCTGTCAATGCCTTTCCAATGTGGATATAAAACTTGATTTTGTTCACTAGTACATATACTATCTTCAGTTATTTGAACTCCACCTGTATATGTTGTAAACCATCCTTGAAAGTTATAATTGTACTTTTTTGGTTCTGGCAAACTACCATATGGCATATTATACCCTACTGTTTTCTTGCCCTCACCTAATAAATTAACTGTTATCCGTGTAGCACTCCATTGTGCATATAGTGTTATATCTTCATTAGGTACTATATCATTTTCATTGATTTTCGTTCCTCCTATATCATTAGTATACCAGCCCAAGAATACATATCCCTGCTTTAATGGTGTTGGTAAAGTCCCATAATACTCTCCAGCTTCAATTTCCTTATTACAATTTTCAAGTTTTCCACCTTGCGTATTGAATGTAACAAGAATACTATTTTCCTTTTTCTTTTCCCAATGAGCATAAAGTACTTTACATTCTGGTGTTACAGTATCAGTTGCTTCAACTAACTCCCCATTTACCTGTTCTGTATACCAACCAGTAAATTCATAACCCGTTCTTTCAGGATTTGGTAACGTTCCATATGGTTCACCCACTATATAAGATACAGTATCCGTATTAATTACTCCTTCATTCGGATTGAAATTTACATTAATTATTTCAGAGTCACTTTCTATAAATATAGCAGTAATTGTTGCATTATTATCTGCAACCACATATGTAGTATTACTTATCGTTTCATCTATAATAGTTCCATTATCCGTTACCCAACCAATGAATTCATATCCACTATCCGGAACCGCTACTATATTAATAGTATCACCAGTTTTATATAATATTGGTTCTATACCATCAATATACCCTCCTCCTATACAATTGCCTTCAATTGCGTAACCAACCTCTTCCATATCTCCATCATCTTGCTTATTTTCATTAGAAGATAACCATAATATGTTATCATCAAGATCACAATCGCTTTCTACTACAACTTCACATTTTACTTCATCACAATTATATTCACTCAAAATTTCTTCTTTATTAACATAAACAGCTTTTATACTATCTTTAGTAAAATTGCCCAAACTATACTGCTCAATTAATTTTTCTTCTTTGTCTTTTACAACCGAAATATTTAATTTTGCATTTGTCTCAAATTGTGTTAGGCTTGAAATATAAAGTAAATTAGAATCACTAGCACTCTCTGTTACCTCCATCATACTAAGTTCTAAATCAGGTGCTCCTGCATTAATTGTTTTAGAATGATTAGCATCAGAAATATCTCCTGGTATTATAATTGAAACAATATAGTCACTGTTACAATAAAACTTTTCGTCGAATCCAAATTCTTCATCCTCTAATGTTATTACATTACCTGGTAGTAATTTCAATTCATCATATACTTTCGTATAATTACCAGAAGGTCCATCCACAGTGACAATAATTGTATCGATTGTCGTTGTCCCTTTATTTTTAATCATTGTTGAAAGAGGAGCATGATTACTATCATCAGTAGTGTAATAGTGTATATTAGCATCTAGTAATTCAGCTGAAACAGTTTCTTCTATCTCTTTTAACTTTAATTGTGAAAATAAAGTTTGTTCTTCATTAAACATGTTTTCTATTTCGCTATATACTAATTTAGGAACTCCCTCTTCAGAATCCACTGCAGTCAGATCTAATATATCCCCTTCTGAAGTTTCAAGTAATACCGGTTCACCCCATTCACTGTTTTCATTACAAAAAGCACCATATATCTCTGTTTTATTGTCGCTATTTTTTGTAACCCAAAACAATACTTGTTTATTATTACCTAAATTGTGTAAAACAGATGTCTTTTCATTAAATGTATAATCTACTCTTACAGAATGTTCCACTTCTAATTCATCTATATAATTAATAAATTCACCATCTGTATTTGCTAATACAGATGTCCCATTATCACATTTCAAAAGAAAATACTCCAAATCACTGTCAAGTTCTGTATCATTATCCTCTCCAGTTAAATCTGTCTCTTCATTTTGTTCTTCTATATCATTATGTTTTTCATTAATAATTTGTTCTTCCCCATTAATCGGTTTGAATATTAACTTGTGATATATATCAACATCTTCATCCGAATCCATATTCATTAATTCATTCGTTTCTTCATATAAAATACCTAAATTATTATCTATAATACCTGCTGACAAAGAGATAAAATCATCATTGTACGATTGTACGTTAACATCAGACCATCTGTTATTCTCATAAATTGAATAACAGATTCTCTCGGACTGATCTCCATTATATATATTATTTGTATTAGTTGAATACCATGTGACTAATACTTGTCCATTTTCTGAATCAGAAGCTATACTTGGTACTAAATTGCCTTCATATTCTCCATTAATTGTGGTAATATCTATTGAATCAGTTTTGGGATCAATAATAGCAGTACTAATATCACTATCAATCACATGGTTGCAAGCAGGATCAGTATCACTATTAATACTTGATGCATAATCCTGCCATACAACAAATATTTTACCATCATTATTTACTATTTCATAATTAAAGTCTGCAGTTCCATCATCTTCAATAATTTGAGGTTGCACAAATGTTCCATCATCTTCCAATTTAGCATACATTAATGCAGTTCTATCAGCCGCACTTCGTTCATTAATATCTGCCAACCAAAAAATATACTCCTGTCCATCAAGTGTAAGTGTCTTAACTTTAGAAAATGGATAGATTATCTGATCCTCATCCTTTTGATTACTTATGTAATTATAGTCTCTAGACAAAATGGTATATTCATCAACAGCATCATTATTAACAACATTATTCTTTTTAGCATTTTCTTTTTTTGATTGATCATTTTCCCATAATGTATTATCTTTATTCCAGCCAAATTTCTTTGATTCAATTTTTCCTCCAAGTAATTCAGCAAAAGCATTCGCATATAAGTTTCCCAGTACTTTAGCAGTCATTGGAACATAATCATGTAATACAAAAATAGGTTTTATTTCACATGTTCCTTCAACGCCACAACTCACAATATTACGTAATCCTACTCCCATTGATGCATTGCCTGTAACAGGTATTGTTAATTCTAAATCATTCTTAAATTTATTAATCTTTAGTCCTTTCGTCTTGGCAGTACAATTATAACTTAGACTTGCTTTTGCATTAAATCCAAAACAAATATATGCAGGTACACAACCAATCATAAACCATTTTCCCTTTTCTTTGCCTTTATATTCAAGCATTGACTGTATTTGAAGCCCTAAATCATGACTTTTATCCTTCTTGTCTTTCTTGACCCAATATTCTCCATATGCATATGCAGAAAACTCAATTTTTTTAAAGGCAAAAGTAAAACTCTCTTTTAAATCCAGATTTTTCTTTGAAACGAAATCTTTTAAGTGTTTATTCGCATTATTTTTAAAATCATAAACTCGACGATTATAATCTTTTTTATACTGTTTGCATTTTTTCTTGTCTATCTTTTTTTTACCATCATACAAACAATTTTCCTTTGTTCCAACAAAATATTTTATAATACCTTCTTGTTCATCATAGCCAAGTGCAAAAGCAAAATTTTTATTCTTAAAGAGATCAAAACTTAACTTACTTCCGCCTAGCAATGGTAACTTTTTCGGTATTTTAAAACCAATTTTATTACCTATTTCAATTGGCATTTCATCCATTTCATCTTCCGCTATCCCAAATGCTTTTACACAAGATTTTTCTTTCTTCTCATTATTATTAACTATTGATTGTTTGTTTAACGTTTCTTTTTTACTTATTAGTGATATTACTTCGATTGAACTATTTTTTTCTTCAATTTCTATTATTTTTTGTTCATATTGGGGTTTATTAATAATAATTGTAGCATTCGAAATAGTATCAACACCAATAATTCCATTATCTGATTTTGATGTTTTCCCATTAACTGTATACTCTATTTCACTAATTAGTTTACCAGTCTCATAATCTACAACAACAAGATAAGTAAAGTTCTCTTTCGTTGCATCCATTACTAAATCTGAGTTATCCTCTTGTATGTCAGAACTTATATCACTCGAATAATATATGTTATTCTGTATTGCTTTAATATTAACATAATTAAGATTTTGTAACATTAATAAAATAATCAAAAATAAAGCTAATCGTTTATTATTTATTATAATTAGTAATTTATTCATGCTATCTCCTATTTAATTGAGAATATCTTTATGATATCGATTTATTCCATCAAATCATCATAAAGATATTCTAATCATTTACATTTATATATTGCTTTTATATATTCGTACCATTTGAAATATACTTTTCCCGTGATTTAATTAGTTACTGTCTCTGCATTATTTTGGTCGTTATCTTTTGATTCCACTTCTTGCTCTTCTACATTTTTATTATTTTGTTCTAATTGTTCCTCCAACTGTTTTTTTCGAATATTCAACTCGTTTATCGCCTGCTCTAATTCTTTGTTTCTTTCTTTTATTTGTTGATTTTCTAAAACTAAGCTCTCATTTTTTGCTTCAAGTTCATTATTTTCTTTTGTAAGATTACTATTCTCTTTATTAACAAGTGTTAGTGTTGTCTTTATTTCACTAATACTCAAATTTAAATTCTCATTTTCTTTTTTAATCGAATCTAATTTTATTTCTTGATTACTTAATTGACTACCTAGAGATAGATTCTCACTAGTTAATTGATTCAATTCACTTGTTAATATATCTACTTTTTCTTGTAATTCTTCATTTTTATTGTCATTGTTTATCTTTTCCAGATTATTGATAAGACTTTGCAGCTCTTCAATTTTTAAATTAGCAGTATTTAATTTTTCTTCTAAATTTGTGATATTTTTTTCCATTTCTTCAATTGCTGCTTCTTGTTCTTCTAATCTTAATAATGTTTGTTTAATTTCTTCTAATGTGTTATCGTTCGTATCTTCCTGAACCAGATTTTTTAATTCTAATAAGAACGAATTCAGATCATCTTTATCTTTTTTTTGTTGAGCTAAAACTAAATTTAATTTTTCTTTATCCAAACTAAGATTTTTGTTTTCATCCTCTAAACTTGCTAATTTTTCTTTCAAGGACTTTATTGCTACAAGAATATTTTCATTCTCTGTAATACCTAATTCTTCTCTTATAGTATTAAATTGCTCTTCATACTTTGAAGTTGTAGTATTTACAGTTCCGATATTATTACTTAGTGTAGTAATTACACTAACCAAATTAGCAATTGTCATATCTTTACTAGAAAGATTAGCATTCAATTCATTAACTTTATTGTTAAGCTCTTCTATTTTATCTTCATATTCCTTTTGTGATAGTTTAAGTTGCTCGAGTTCCGCTTTATTACTTGATGTATTAGCTTCCTTTTGCGCTTCTTCTAGTTCATTTATTGCAATATTAAGTTCATTCTCCAGATTAGATATTCTAGTTTCAGCTAAACTTAAATCATATTGTAATGTTTCTAATTTTGCATTCGCTTCTGCTTTAGTAATAATGTCTTCATTTGTTGTAGCTTGCAAACTAGTACGCAATTTATCAAGTAGGTGTTCGTATTCATATAAAATATGGCTATTGTTTACATTATCAATACTTATAAAGTTTATTGGGAAACCTTTTTCTTTCATTTGTTTACAATACAACTCAGTGCTAGAATTATCATAACCATAAACATAAGTTGATCTCGAATTATATCCCAGAGTTAAGTAATTTGAATCATTTTGCTGTATCAACACATCTTTACTTAGAATTTTTACAACATCCAGAGCCTCTTGAAAACAATTTTCTTCGAGTATCTTCATTGTACTCGGAATTATAACATTGTTTACATGAGTTTGATAAAACGCATTTTTTTTAATTTCCTCAATACCTTCCTCAAAATTGATTGTAGTCAATAGATGTTGATTTACAAAAGCATCCTCTTGTATAATTCTAACATTTGAACCAAAACTGACTTCTTCTAAAGTTCTAAATTTACTACACGTTGAATACATTGCATCTTTCCCAATTATTTTACAATTCAAATACATTTTTTTAATACCTTCTGTATCAAATACTCCTCTTTGTAAAGTGTCTATTCCCTTTCCAATATATACTTCTCTCAAATTAGCACAATTAACAAAACAATTATCTTCAAGTGTAGTAATATTATCTTCAACACTAACTTTATGTAAACCACTATTCGAAAAGCAGCCATACCTCAAACTTTCTAAACTTTGCGGAAATTTCACTCCTGCCAAGTTGGTAAGGCCTGCAAAAGCCTGTCTACCAATTTCTATCAAACCTTCAGGTAAAAATAAATGTTCAATTATATTATCTGTTTTTTCACTGGTGTTACCAAATATATTTGTTCCCTCAATCAATGATCCGATACTTACTACTCTATAGCCATTAATAGTTTGTGGAATTGTAATGGATTTATTGTTCTTATTATCTATTTTTATTATAGAACAAGTTGTATCTGAAGTTTTTACATATGAATATATAATTCCATTGATTCCAATAGAATCCGCTTTAACAACTTTTACACCTACATAATATATTGGAGACATAATAGCTAAAATTATAACTAATAATAAAGCAATCTTTTTAATCTTTAATTTATTTTTCATTAAATTCTTCTCCCGTCTAGTTTTTTACCATAATATTATTTTTCTTCATCCAAATTCTGCGAAACAGTATTGTCACTATTTTCATTTATTATATCTAATTCCTGAACTTGCTTCTCTAATTCTTGAATTTGTTCTTCTAAACTTTTATACTCATTAGATAATTTTTCATTTTCTTCATTCAATATTAGATTTTCAGATACCAGCTTATCATGTTCGTCAAGCAAATTATTATTTACTATTACCAATTCACTGTTTGTCTTATTTAATCTGCTCAAAACTGTATTTAATGCTAATAAATTGGTATTTAGTTTCTTATTTTCAGTATTGATATTATCAACTTTGATTTGTTGATTATTAATCTGTTCTACTAAATTCTCATTATTTAGCGTCAGTTGTTCTATATCGTTTGATAAACTTTCAACCTTTTCTAGTAATTTTTCTTCATCGTTTGTTCCAGATTCATTATATACTTTTTCTAAATCACTTAATTGTAATTGTAACTTGTCAATCTTCTGATTAGTCTCAGTTAATTTTTCTTCTAATAATAATTCATTTTTCTTGAGTCTGCTCATTTCTTCTTCTTGTTCTTCAAGCAATATAACATTCTCACTAATTTTATCTAATGTATCTTGATTTGTATCTTCTTGAACCAACTCTTTTACTTCATTAATAAATGCATCTAATTCCTCTTTTTCCTTAGTTTCCTTTTCTAATTGTTCAACAAGTTGATCTTTTTCAAAAGATAATTTTTCATTTTTAGATTCTAAATCACTCAATTTATTTTTTATATTTTTAATTGCAATAATTATGTCATCATCATTAGATAAACCTAATTCATTCCTTATTTGCGTTAATTGTTGTTCGTATCTTGATGTTATAGCATTAGCTGAACCTATATTACTACTAAGTGTTGATAGCACAGTAACTAAGTTGCTAATTGTGATATCTTTACCTGCTATTGAAGCGCTTAATGAAGTTACTTGTTCATTCAATCGTGCTATTTCATTGCTATAATCTATTTGTCTTTTCTTAAGCTCTTCAATTTCTTCTTTATCAATTGATGATTCAGTACCATTTCTTACTTTTTCTATTTCACTTATCGTATTCGCCAATTCTATTTCAAGCTTATTTATTCTTTCTTTAGCTAATTTTAGCTCTATTTCTACTTCTTCATATTTTTTATTTGCTTCTATTTTTGCTAGTATGTCTTCATTAGTATCTACTTGCAGTATAGCTCTTACTCGTTCAAGTATTTGTTCATAAGCAGATAACGTACAATTATTGGCATCTCCTAAACTTATAAAATTTATTGGGTTTCCTTTATTTTTCATATTCTCGCAATAAATTTCAGTAGTTGAATTCGTATATCCATATATAAATGAATCAGTCTTGCTACTTCCTAAAGTTAAAGTATTCTGATCATCCTGCAAAATTTCTACATCCTTACTCAGTATTTTAATGTTTGAAACTTCATTTAAACAATTACTTCCTAATAATTTCAAACTACTTGGCAATGTAACATTCTTTATATTCGTTTTATAAAATACATATTTTCCTATTACATCTATACTATCTCCAAATGTAACTTTTGATAAATGACTTTGTTGATAAAATGCAGAGTCTTCAATTATTTTAACATTTGGTCCAAAATTAACTTCTTCCAAAGTTCCTCTATTTCCATAAAGATCTGCCATAGCACCATAACCAATAACTTCACAATTTATATTTAATTTAGTTATAGAATCTGCAGAAAAGAAATACTGATCAAATGTTTTTATTCCACTACCTATTGTAACTTCTTTTAAATTTTTACAATTTTCAAAACAATATTTTTCTAACGTGGATATGTTATCATCTAAAGTAAGTTCACTTATGTCTGTTCCCGCAAAACATAATCGACGCAAAACTCGTAAACTTTTTGGAAATTTAATGTTAGTTAATTTTGATAGACGAGCAAAAGCATATTCTCCAATTTCCTCCATTCCTTCCGGAATTATAATCTCAGTTATATTATTACTATAGTCACCATCTTTTGTTAGATCATTACCAAATACATTTGTATTGATTATTAAAGAGCCAATACTTTTTACTTCATAGCCATTTATTCTCTCAGGAATAGTTAAAATTTGATTTAATGATTTATTAATAATTTTGGTTATGCTACACGTCGAATCTGATGTTTTTATATATTCATATGTAAACCCATCAATTTTCATAGTATATTCTTGAGCATGTAGAATGTGTAAATCGTTTAACGATGATATCATTAAAATTCCAATTACTAAAATAGCTATTGTTTTACGTACATAAATTTTTTTTTCCATTATTCTCTCCCTATTATCATTCTTATTAATATACTAATTAATAACTTAAATCTATAACCTAAGGTATAAATTTTAGTTAATCAGTTTTATCATTTTCGTATTTTATATTTTAATTTATCTTATTTCTTTTGTTAAAATCGTCCTCCATTTCATGTTATTTTTTGGTATTTTATGTATTAATTCCCATAATTATGTTACATTATTTTCTTTATTTTGTCAATTTGTATTTTATTGGGATGAATTGCGGTGACTTGTAAAATGAGATGCTACTTTGTAAGACGAAATGCAATGTTTATAATCAAGAATCATTTTTTGTAAACGAAACGCTACTTTTACACTACTTTGTAAGTGAGATGCTACTTTTGTAAGCG